>NZ_CP031728.1:3937500-4562500 GCF_008806975.1 Cellvibrio sp. KY-GH-1 | reverse complement strand
TCGAAGCCCATTTTAACCAGCTCAACCGCACCGCCACACAGAACCGCTTGCTCGCCGAACAGGTCAGTTTCAGTTTCGTCTTTGAAGGTAGTTTCGATGATACCGGTACGGCCGCCGCCTACGCCTGATGCGTAAGACAGCGCAGTGTCTTTTGCCTTGCCTGATGCGTTTTGGAATACCGCAATCAGATCAGGTACACCGCCGCCACGTACGAATTCAGACCGTACAGTGTGGCCTGGTGCTTTTGGAGCGATCATGATTACATCCAGGTCTTTGCGTGGTACCACTTGGTTGTAGTGAATCGCAAAACCGTGCGCAAACGCCAGGGTAGCGCCTTGCTTGATGTTTGGCTCGATCTCTTCTTTGTAGAGTTTTGATTGGAACTCGTCCGGAGTCAGGATCATCACTACGTCAGCTGATTTAACAGCAGAAGCAACGTCAGTTACTTTCAGGCCGTGAGCTTCAGCTTTTCTTACGGTTGGTGAGCCGGTGCGCAGACCAACTACTACGTCAACACCTGAGTCTTTCAGGTTGCACGCGTGAGCGTGGCCTTGTGAACCGTAACCAATGATGGCTACTTTTTTACCTTGAATGATAGAAAGATCAGCGTCTTTATCGTAATAAACGTGCATAGCAAACTCCTCAGGAGGTGGTGATGCCGCCGCAGAGTCATATTTCCCCGGCCAGCTTGGATAAAAGGTCGCCAGTGTAGATAAACACTTGCATCGCGTAAAATGATATATTCGCAATTCAATATTTCAGTTTATGCAACATGGTTATTACTCGTCGGCGCCTCTGCTATGGATATCACTAAACTCCGCCTGTTCTGCACCCTCGCCAACAGCCTGCACTTTGGCCGCGCGGCCGCCAGTTGTCATGTCAGTCCTTCTACCCTCAGCCGCAATATCAAGCAGCTCGAAGATGACTTGGGCATAGAGCTGTTTGTGCGCGACAACCGCTCGGTAGTGCTCACCCATGAAGGCGAGCAATTTCTGATTTTTGCCAAAGAAGTCATCCAGCAGTGGGAGACCTACCAGGAATCCCTGATCGCGCAAGCTGACCAACTGCGGGGTCAACTCAGCATCTACTGCTCGGTGACTGCGAGCTACAGCTTCTTATATGAGATTCTGACTGAGTTCCGCGTCAAACATCCAGGCATTGCGATCAAACTACACACCGGCGACCCGGCGCAGTCGATCGAACGAATCCTGGCTGGCGAAGAAGATATTGCGATTGCCGCCAAACCGGACAAGTTACCGGCCGGCATAAGCTTTAAACCGATTAACAGCTCGCCACTGATTTTTATCACTGCAAATAATGAGGACTGGCAAGGAAAAAACTGGGATGAAATTCCGGTAATCATCCCTGAAGAAGGTTTATCGCGCGAGCGGCTGGATCGCTGGTTCAACTCTCAGGGAATCAAACCGAATATTTATGCGGAAGTAAAAGGCAATGAAGCAATTGTAAGTATGGTGAGCTTGGGTTTTGGTGTTGGAGTTGCACCGCAAATCGTTGTCGACAACAGCCCGCTTGCCAACAAAGTAAAACGCTTTGACCCACAACCCGATTTAGGCCCTTACGATACTGGTATTTGCGTAATGGAAAAGCGCCTGAAAAGCCCGATAGTGAATGCGTTTTGGAGCCAATTGCGCGAACCCAGTCACTAAGCGGCTAACGAAACGGCTTGCTCAAAAACGGTGACCCCGCCAAACCAAAACGCCAGTGCAATTCAATTGCCTTGGAAATTCCGATACGCGGGCCGCTTACAACATTTAGCGGCGCACGTGCGGGCAATAACTGAAAAGGTTTTTGTGTAAGAGAATACCCGTTAAATGCGTGTACGATTTCCAATGCCTGTCCTACACGCCCCGGTCCGGAGCAGAGTAATTTTTCAGATTCCACACCACGACGCACGCGCATTAACTCCAATCCATGCGTTGGCTGGATTGCGCGAATGAGAATTCCTGCTCCGTGCCCTTCCGGCGAACAAACGAAATTCAAACACCAATGGATTCCATATGAGCGATAAACATATGCTCGCCCCGGGGGGCCAAACATGGATGCATTGCGCGAACTCGGACCAGAAAAAGTGTGTGATGCAGGTTCAGATTGATCGTAAGCTTCGACTTCCACAATGACACCACCCACACCATTTACAAAAAATTGCGCCCCGATTAATTGCGGGGCGACTTCATGGGATGGTGCGGAGAAATCAATAAAGGGTTTATTCATTAATGCCCCAACTTCCTCTACAGAAAGTAAAAAGCCGAACCTGCAAGATTCGGCTTTTTACACAATACGACGAACTCATCAATTAGTTATTTGATTTACGACTAAACAACTTACCGATCAAACCAAAGAGCGCTACCGCGCCGATAATAATAAATTTTTTGAATGCCAAAAATAATGCGGCAAGTTTGGCGAAGA
Organism: Cellvibrio sp. KY-GH-1; assembly: GCF_008806975.1. Classification (NCBI taxonomy): domain Bacteria; kingdom Pseudomonadati; phylum Pseudomonadota; class Gammaproteobacteria; order Cellvibrionales; family Cellvibrionaceae; genus Cellvibrio; species Cellvibrio sp. KY-GH-1. The sequence goes on along the minus strand of NZ_CP031728.1, from coordinate 4,560,073 downwards.
AACCCATTTTGGCCGCAACGCCGCCCGCAACCAAGGCAGCCAAACCGTATTCAGCAACATGGTCAGTATCGGCGTTGAAGTCCTGATAGCGATTGCCCTGAGTAAATTCAGTGACCGCCAACAGCTCCGGCATTTGCATTTTGATGTTGGATATTTGATTCATGCCAGCAACAGCATTCAACACCAACACCCCCTTGCGCCCCAAAATACGGATGTTGTAATTCAGCGAGTTTTCACCGGCATTGTCGGTAGAAAACTCTTTCGCCCAATAATATTTATGCGTATTTTGATCATAGTGCGGCGGCTCGGCCCAGCCTACCAACAGCATGGAACCATAGCCCTGCTTTTTGCGTTCTTCGTTAACGGCTACAGATTCTTCCTTCATATCGCTCAGCAAATCGGCATAATCGATACTGTCGGCATCTTCATCACTCACATAACCGTCTTCATCATAAGTGATAACCACTCCCCAACCTTCGGCAGCTAAAGGGCTGACGCTGGTGGGAATAATCATCCCCAGAGTTTCATTGCCCGGCGGGTTACCCCAGGCATCCACCAATAATTTTTCCGTGCTTTCGGGCGATAGATACTGAAAGCCTTCTTTCAAATTAATGGTTGCTACCTGATTGGGCAGAGTGATGTTGCCGGACTGGGGCTTTAAGGATTGGAGAAATTCTTCAGCACTGATTTTCGGTTGTTCAGCAGCAGGAGCCTCTTGTGCAAAAAGATTCAAACTCAAAAGTGCAAGAAAAGGAATAACGAGAAGTTTCATAGAAAAGCATCCATGTTTAGTTAGCGTTAGTTACCGCCGTAAGTTAGCGGTGGCTGCCTGCATATTAGCACTTGGCGCATCAATTAACGATCTATCGCAATCCAAGTATCTACATCAAATAATTATATAAAGGCCGGCATCCTCACAATCGCCGGCCTTTGAGCATTGCCCCAAGTGTTTACGAACGCAACACTTTCTCACAGGGTGAATACATTACACACCAATTACGGATTACTTGCAGCTTCCGCACGCCCTATATAAAAGCTGGTAACGCCTGCTTTTTTCGAAGGACGAACCATTACATTTGGCTCAAATTTCCCCGATTGTTTTTGCATAACAAACTGGGCCAATTTTGAACCCACATTCAGCTGTTGCTGTTTAGTTTCAGCGTTAAATTCAATGCGACAGATTGTGGACTTACACTCAACCACTCCCAAGTTCTGTTCTTGGAACGCCTCCGCTACTAATAATTGATTTTGCAATTCTTGTGCTTGGCTGGGAGCCCAATTGGTATCCACAGGTTCAGAAGCAAAACGGTCAGGCAAAGAGGTGACCTTAGTTGTATCGATTGGAGTTCCTGCAGCTGCTTCGGATGAAACTACAGGACTACTAACCATAGAACCCGGAGCAGGCGGGTCTGGCATTGACCTGGCATCTTCAACTACCGTCTCTTGCTGAGCCACATTGCTTCCCGCTTTTTCCGTTTTCAGTGCTGAGATGCTTTTTTCCAACGCATCAATTTTTTCTTTCAGCTGTACACGGGCTTGCTCACTGTCATTTGTGGTTACTTGCTCAGCTACCACGGCAGGCTCAACCACGTCTGAATCTTTCACTGAATAGCGCCCCACAAACCAAGCAGCCACCACCAGGATCAACGCAGCACCCGAAAACAAAAACTTATTCATAATTTCCTTGACCCCTTAGTCATAAAAAGACGATTCGGCATTTAGCCCAATATACACCGCCATTAAATTCCGCTCTGGCGCTCCAACATTTTCTGCACTACCCAAAAACAACCCACCAAATTCTGATTGACCGATAGCGTCTTGAAAATCAGTCACAACTGAATCCATATCGCTCAACTGCTGATAAAAAACCTCTACTCGGCAATGCTCATCACGGCACTCAACGGATTTTAATGTATATTTTTGCAACTCTGGCAACTTTGAATGTAGCCCATAGATTAAGGATTCTCGCTCAGCGGATACCTCCGAATCCTTACTCTCTTCTTCAAATTTTTTTGAAAAAACATTATAGAGATCTCTTACATCAACTTTTGTATAGAAATCCTTATGATCTTGCACCATCTTATCAATCTGTTCTTTGGTTGGCATGGGCGGCAACACGCGCTTGGGATAAAGTCTTGCGCTTGCAGATGAATGAGAACTACTGGAGCCAACCAATGAAGCCCGTTCTGATAGCAACTGCTGATAACGTTGCTCCAACTGAAGTAATTCATCATTTGGCTTATTGATGACAGACGCAGATTTGAAATCCAAAGGCGCAGAAGGCTCGACATAAAGTTGCCCCAACCAAAAGCAAATTGCCATAGCAAACAGCAACATAATTATTTTTTTCATAGAAATCCAAAAAGTAAAACGAACAGATTGGGATTTCATTATTACACAGTCATTTCGAAACAACCGAAACCCAGAGAAGCAATAAGCGACACTTTCTCAACAGAAACGGAAACATAAAAAAAGGCCGATAACTTCACAGCTATCGGCCTTCCGAGTATCAACCCAAAAACTTACAAACTCAATACCTTCTCACCGCGCGAAATACCGCACACGCCGGTGCGCACCACTTCGATAATCGCCGCATCGCCGACCGCTTGTAAAAACGCGTCGAGCTTGTCGCTCGCGCCGGTGATTTGGATGGTGTAAAGGGTGCTGGTGACATCCACGATTTGACCGCGAAAAATATCCACACAGCGTTTTACTTCCGCGCGTTGTGCACCTGAGGCTTTGACTTTGATCAGCATAAGTTCGCGCTCAATGTGCGAACCTTCGGTCAAATCAACAAGCTTTACTACATCAATTAATTTATTGAGGTGCTTGGTGATTTGCTCGATTTTGTGATCATCGCCAATGGTGGTCAGGGTCAAACGCGAGAGCGTTGGATCTTCGGTGGGTGCAACAGTGAGCGACTCAATGTTGTAGCCGCGCTGGGAGAATAAACCCACCACGCGCGAGAGTGCACCGGGAGCGTTTTCCAGGAGAACAGAAATAATACGTCTCATCTTATGTGCGCTCCGTTTTGCTCAGGAACATATCGCGCATGGATTGCTGCGCAATTTGCATTGGATAAACGTGCTCGGATTGATCCACCATGATGTCCATAAACACCACGCGATCTTTCATTGCAAAACATTCTTCCAATTTTTGTTTCAGTTCTTCGCGCTTGGTTACACGCATACCCACATGTCCATAAGCTTCAGCAAGCTTGATGAAGTCCGGCAATGAATCTTCATACAAACTTTCCGCGTAGCGACCTGAGTACTGCATGTCTTGCCATTGACGAACCATGCCGAGCGCCTGGTTGTTCAAGCAAATAATTTTTACCGGCAGGTGATATTGCGTACAGCAGGACAATTCCTGAATACACATTTGAATCGAACCTTCGCCGGTAACACAGACCACAGTCGCATCACGATGCGCAACCTGCACGCCCATGGCCGCCGGCAAACCAAAGCCCATAGTGCCGAGGCCACCGGAATTGATCCAACGGCGCGGCTTGTCAAAGCGATAGTATTGCGCAGCAAACATTTGATGCTGGCCAACGTCAGACGTTACATACGCATCGCCCTTGGTTACTTCCCAAATCGCCTGAATGACTTCTTGCGGTTTGATTTTATCGCCAGTGGTATCAAAACGATTTTGCGTGTAAATGCCATGACGCTCGCGCCATTCGTTGATTTGCTCCCACCAGGCCGCCAGTGCTTGCGCATCCGGCTTTTCGCTGCCTTCTTTAATCAGCGCGAGCATTTCGGTGAGCACGCTATCCACTGCGCCTACGATAGGCACATCCGCAACCACGGTTTTGGAAATCGAGGCCGGGTCTATATCGATATGGATAATTTTTGCGTTCGGGCAAAACTTGCTAACGGCGTTAGTCACGCGGTCATCAAAGCGCGCGCCCACGGCGAGAATCACATCGCTATGGTGCATAGCGGTGTTGGCTTCGTAGGTGCCGTGCATACCCAACATACCGAGGAAGTTTTTCGCAGTGCCGGGATAAGCACCTAAACCCATCAGGGTATTGGTCACTGGGTAATTGAGCAGATCCACCAATTCGCGCAGCAGATGCGAAGCATTGCCCTGCACCACACCGCCACCGGTATAGATCATCGGGCGCTTGGCGCCGAGCAGCAGTTGTACCGCTTTTTTGATCTGACCTGAGTGACCGCGAGTTGCGGGGTTGTACGAACGCATTTTTACCTTCTCGGGATATTCATAAGGGAAGGTATAGAGCGGGCTGGTCACGTCTTTAGGCACATCAATAACCACCGGGCCTGGGCGGCCAGTAGCGGCAATGTAATAAGCTTTTTTCACGATTTCCGGGATTTCGGACGCGTGCTTAACCATGAAGCTGTGCTTCACGATGGGGCGGGAGATACCCACCATATCGGTTTCCTGGAAGGCGTCTTCACCAATCAAGTGACTCATCACCTGACCGGAAATCACCACCATTGGAATTGAATCCATGTATGCCGTCGCGATACCAGTAATGGCATTGGTCGCACCGGGACCGGAGGTTACCAACACGGAACCGACTTTACCGGTGGAACGCGAATAGGCATCAGCAGCGTGAGTCGCGGCTTGTTCGTGACGAACGAGAATGTGTTTAACGTCGCTTTGACGAAAAATGGCATCGTAAATATGCAGGGCAGCGCCGCCTGGATAGCCGAACAGGTACTCAACACCTTCGTCTTTCAGGGCGCGGATGAGCATATCTCCGCCGGAGAGCATTTCCACAATAATTCCCCTTTTAGGATGTGAATCGCATTATGCGCGTGTGTCTTGTGCCAGCTAATTAAAACCAATGGCTATGACAGCCAAAAGTTATGCCGTTGGTAAACTAGCGAAGAATCACACAGGAAAGTGTCAGCACTTAGGGCAGGCCAACACCGTGAATGATCCACGATCAAAACCCGGCAAGGTCAGGATCGGATCAGCGAAAACCAGGCAGGTATGCGCAGGTTTTCTCAGGCAGGTTCTGGTAGGAACCGCGCCATTAGATGGGTCGCCAAGAGGGTGACTTGGCGGTAAGCAGTGTAGCGCCCAAGCTTAGGGGCAACTGCCAGCCATCTAGCGGAGCGGCAATTCTCCCAAGATTCACCGTAAAGTCAACAAATTAGCCAGTTTTTGTTCGTTTTTTAACGGGCAACCGAGGATGGAGAGGCAATGAGCTGGAAAAATCGGGGAAAATGCCTTTGCACTCGCTCACAGATTTGCGCGCCGCAGTTTCGTCAAGGCGTTATAAGGTCTATAGTTGGGTGATCCTACAGCTATATCCAAAGGCAAGTTTCATGAAGTTCTCACGCGTTTTTTTAATTTCGGGCATTTTGCTCGCCAGTATCAGCCTGACATGCGCCGCCAAAGGCGGAAAGGTTTATACATGGACAGATAGCAAAGGCGTTGTGCATTACGGTGAGCATCCCCCGAAAGATGTACAGGCGAAGCTGGTGAAAACCCGTACCGGCTATAGCGAACCGACTCCTACTCCGAGCACTACTGCACAAGCGACGCCCCAGCAAGGCGTCACCACAGCTGTCGATACCGCGTCACTAAAAGACGCTGAGCGCTGCAACAAAGCCCAGGAAAACCTGAACATCCTCAACTCAGGCGCGCCCGTTAGGACGAGCAATGAAAAAGGCGAACGCGTAATAATGAGCGAAGAAGAAAAAGATAAACAAAGAAATATATTTCAGTTGATCGTAAATCAGGCTTGTTAACAGCTTGCATTTCCCTTCAAAAAAAACGGCCATCTTTGGCCGTTTTTTGTTTCGCATTTGAAATTAATCAATTCAATCGTTTGGGATCGAACACGATTTTTTCACCCAGCAACTTCCCGAAAATAATTGAACCGGGCATAAATTTACCGGCAAGAATATCCTGCGCAAGTGGGTTTTCAATCATCTGTTGTATCGCGCGCTTTAATGGCCGCGCGCCGTAGACAGGATCGAAACCGACACTTGCGAGTTTATCCATGACATCAGTATCCAGCTCCAGGCTCAGTTCGCGTTCCGCCAAACGCTTGCGCAGCAACTCCAGTTGGATATCGGCGATACCGCGAATCTGTTCGCGCCCCAATGGATGGAACACTACCACCTCATCAATGCGGTTGATGAATTCCGGGCGAAAATGCCCACCGACCACTTCCATTACCGCATCTTTCATGGCGTTGTAACGGTTCTCATTGTTGAGTGAATTATTTAAGTCATCACTGACAAAAGTATCGAAGCTAACAGTATCGAAGGATTTATCTTCCGCCAATTCCTGAATGCGATCCGAACCTAAATTCGATGTCATGACAATAACGGTATTGCGAAAATCTACCGTGCGCCCCTGGCCATCAGTAAGGCGGCCATCATCCAATACTTGCAACAAAATATTGAACACATCGGGATGCGCTTTTTCCACTTCATCGAGCAGTACCACCGAGTATGGTTTGCGGCGAACCGACTCAGTGAGGTAGCCGCCCTCTTCGTAGCCAACATAACCGGGCGGTGCGCCGATCAAACGGGCGACCGAGTGCTTCTCCATAAACTCCGACATATCAATGCGCACCATGGCATCGGTGGTATCGAATAAAAATTCCGCGAGCGATTTACACAGTTCGGTTTTACCGACACCAGTTGGGCCTAAAAATAAAAACGAACCATTGGGACGATTAGCGTCACTCAAACCAGCGCGCGAGCGGCGCACCGCATTAGCTACCGCCACGACGGCCTCGTGTTGGCCGATCACACGTTTGTGCAAGGCGTCTTCCATGCGCAATAATTTTTCGCGCTCGCCTTCCAGCATTTTGGATACCGGGATACCTGTCCATTTGGAAACCACTTCAGCAATTTCTTCGTCAGTGACTTTATTGCGCAGCAGTTTCATTTCCATCATTTCTGCCTGGCTCGCCATATCCAGTTGCTTTTCCAACTGTGGAATAATGCCGTATTGCAATTCACTCATGCGCGCCAAGTCGCCTTTGCGGCGTTTTTCTTCCAGCTCAAAGCGCGCTTGTTCGAGGTGACTTTTAATTTCGTGCGAACCTTGCAGCGCGGCTTTTTCCGCGCGCCAGATTTCTTCCAGATCTCCGTATTCACGCTCGATCTTGTCAATATCGAAATCAATTTTCGCCAGGCGCTTTCTGCTCGCTTCATCCTCGTCTTTTTTCACCGCTTCGCGTTCAATTTTCAACTGAATCAAACGGCGTTCAAGGCGATCCATTTCTTCCGGCTTGGAATCAATTTCCATGCGGATTCGGCTGGCGGCCTCATCAATCAAATCAATAGCTTTATCCGGTAGCTGCCGATCAGTAATGTAACGCTGCGATAATTTTGCTGCAGCGATAATCGCCGCATCGGTAATATCCACACCGTGGTGCACTTCGTAACGTTCTTTTAAACCGCGCAGGATCGCAATGGTATCCTCCTCGCTTGGCTCATCCACCAAGACTTTTTGGAAGCGGCGCTCCAGTGCTGCATCTTTTTCAATGTATTTGCGATATTCATCGAGCGTGGTCGCGCCCACGCAATGCAACTCACCGCGCGAGAGTGCAGGCTTCAGCATATTACCTGCATCCATAGCACCTTCACCTTTACCAGCGCCAACCATGGTGTGCAGCTCGTCGATAAATAAAATAATGCGGCCTTCTTGCTTGCTCAATTCATTGATAACAGATTTCAAGCGCTCTTCAAATTCACCGCGGAATTTTGCCCCGGCAAGCAAACCGCCGAGATCGAGCGACAAGAGACGTTTATCTTTTAAACCTTCAGGCACTTCACCATTCACAATGCGCTGCGCAAGGCCTTCCACAATCGCTGTTTTACCCACGCCCGGCTCACCAATTAACACCGGATTATTTTTACTGCGCCGCTGTAATACTTGGATGGTGCGACGAATTTCATCGTCGCGCCCAATCACTGGATCGAGCTTGCCCGCTTCAGCACGTGCGGTTAAATCCACCGTATATTTTTCCAACGCCTGACGATTGCCTTCGGAATCGGCATCATCCACATTTTCACCGCCGCGTACTTTTTGAATCGCCTGTTGCAAGCGCTGAGCGTTACCATGTTTTTTTAATAGCTCCGCGACTGCACCTTGGGACTCAGTCATTAATACCAACAACACCGAATCGCTGGAGACAAATTTATCTCCTACTTTTTGCGCGTGACGATCAGCGAGGTTTAGCAGGCGTACCATATCCGGCGACATAGTCACTTCGCCGGTGGGGTTTTTAATTTGCGGTAAATTTTCCAGGTATTCATTCAGGGCCGTGCGCAAACCGGCGACATCAAAACCCGCCTGGCTTAATAGCAAGCGCACACTGCCAGCACCTTTTTGATCGATCATCGCCAGCAGCAAATGGCCCGGGTCTAATTGGCTGTGATCTTGCCCCAACGCCAACGACTGGGCATCGGACAATGCGGTTTGTAATTGATTGGTTAAACGGTCGATACGCATGGATTACCTCAAGCGCGCTGTGACTAATCGGTTGAAGTAAAACTGGGGGCGCGGAGAGCTTTTTCAAGCGGGCCCGCCGGCCCGCCCAAAAAGAAATAGCAGAATTTGCGCTAGATCAATTAGACGCTGGCACTGCCGGGCGCAGCGTTTCCTGCACATCAAAAAACTTGATGGTCATAGGGTAGTTTTTAACGATGCCCTTGTTAGCATCCATGGCCCCCATAATGGTAAATACCACGGAACAGACAAAGAGAATGGCGAACATCGCAAAGCCAATCAGAATGAAGCACAAGGGGATACAAATAATCGAGTAGATGACCGTACTAAAAACCCAATTCATCACCACCTTGCCTTGCTGATCCACGTAGCTGTCATCCTTTTTAGATTGCCACATAATTAACGGCACTATGATTCCCAGGAAAGGGAAAATCCAGGAGCAAAACTGGGTCAGGTGCAATACCATGGCGTAGTCATAATTATTGGTCTGCATGATGGTATGCGGCTGGGCTTGAGACTGAGCAGTCGCTTGCGCTTGCCCACCCAGAATTCGCTCTTTAGCCTGTTGGTATTCCTCTTCCGTAATTAGGCCTTTTTGTTTCAGTTCATTCAGCTTTTCAATTTGATCGAGATCCATGTTGATTCCCTGGTGTGAGTTGTAGAAAAGAGAGCTACCTATACTAAGACACGCGCTTCGCGTATTTGGATTCAAACTTCTTCAAGCCAGATCAAGCTCGCCATGCGACCAGTGGTTTTATCGCGCCGAAATGAATAAAAACGTTCCGCCTCCGCATAGGTGCAATAGCCACCACCGTAAATTGCGGTAACGCCCAGCGCGTTGAGTTCAGCGCGAGCCAGTGCATAAATGTCTGCAAAAAAATGTAGCGGGCGATGGGCGGAGATAAACGCCGCAGACATTTGTTCGCGATGCTCGTGGCTGCGGGCGGCTTTAAAAAAAGCTTCCAGCACATCCACCCCCACCTCAAAATTCGGTTGCGCGATGGCCGGCCCGAGGTAGGCGATTAGATCGCCAGGATTGCCGCTGAATTTTTGCAGCCCACGCGCGCAAATACCCTTGGCAAGGCTGCGCCAACCACAGTGAAGCGCCGCTACTTGGGATCCTTTTTTATCGCACAGCAAAATCGGCAAACAATCGGCCGTCATTACCAAACAGGCCTGCCCTGGCTGATTGCTGTAACTGCCATCAGCAGTGCGCACTGCCCCATCGGCTTTGGCATTCACAACTTTTACACCGTGAATTTGCTCCAGCCATTGCGGCGTTTTTAATAGCCCCAGATTTCTGCACAGTTGTGCACGATTTTTCTCTACGGCGAGCGGATCATCACCAACATGCAAACCGACATTATTACTGGTGTAGGGCGGCAAACTACAACCGCCCACACGGGTGCTGATAAACGCTTTCACGCCAGCAGGTTGGGGCCAATCGAGTGGCAGTCCATTCATTTCAGTCATCGACAAGGGTGTAACCAGTATTTAACGCATCAAGCAGATTTTTAAAATCTTCCGGCAATGGCGCGGTCCATTCGGTGTATTCGCCGGTACCAGGATGCTCCAACCCCAGCTTGAACGCATGCAAAGCCTGACGCGGGAAGTTTTTCAGGGTATCGATTAAATGCTGGTTGGCACCCTTGGGAATTTTGAAACGATTGCCATAGGTTTGATCACCCACCAGCGGATGACCAATGTGCGCCATGTGCACACGAATTTGATGGGTGCGGCCAGTTTCCAGTTTGACACGAATATGGGTGTGGCTCGGGTAGCGCTTGGCCACGCGATAATGCGTTACCGCACGTTTGCCACCCGCACTGAGAACAGCCATGAGTTTTCGCTGAACTGGGTGGCGCCCCATGGGCGCATTTACCGTGCCACCGCCGGTCATAGCACCCACAGCCACCGCTTCGTACTCACGGCTTACGGTGCGATCTGCCAGCTGTTCAACCAGATCAGTATGGGCCTCCAGGGTTTTAGCGATCACCATCAAGCCTGTAGTTTCTTTATCCAAACGATGAACGATACCTGCTCGCGGCAAGTTCACCAGGCCCGGAATATGGTTGATCAAGGCATTTACCAGGGTGCCGGTGTAATTACCCGCTGCCGGGTGCACCACCAGCCCTGCCTGCTTGTTGATAATGATCAGATCATCATCTTCATGGATGATATCCAACTGGATTTCTTCCGGCTCCCACTCGCCTTGGGCCTCCAGCTCCGCTTTCAACTCCAGGGTTTCGCCGCCGATTAACTTGTCTTTCGGCTTGGCAACACGGCCATCCACCTTCAGCTGGCCATCTTTGATCCAGCTTTGCAGACGCGAGCGCGAGAAGTCGGGGAACAACTCGGAGGCGATCTGGTCGAAGCGCATGCCGTTCATCTGGATCGGGACCTGGGCACTCAGGTCAAACACATCTTTCATTTAACAACCTCAAGTAAAGCTGTGCCGAACGAGCGCCAACACAGCGGAAATCAGGAGCTTTTGCTGCGGCCAGATTGGTATCCGCCAAGCTCTGTGTTTAAATACCCTGCCCCGCGAATCGGGGTCTACATTTGTCGAGATAAGAGTTTATAACCCTATGCGATTCCTGCCCTGTCTGTTGCTCAGCTCCGTCGTTTTGCTGACCGCCTGCTCTTCCAAGGAGCCTGAATACACTACCGAAGCGGATTTGTACAACGCCGCCACCACACAACTTGAAAACAGCCAGTGGGAATCCGCGATTAAAAACCTGAACTCGCTGGAAGAAAACTTCCCTTTCGGCACCTATGCCGATCAGGCCCAGTTGGAGCTCATCTACGCCCAATATAGCTCTGATGAACCAGATGCAGCCATTGCCACGGCCAACCGTTTTATCCGCTTGCACCCGCAACACCGCAATGTGGATTACGCCTACTACATGCTGGGAATGAGTTCCTTCACCAAAGACAAGGGTATGTTTGAGCGCGTAATGCCCGTGGATACGACCAAGCGCGACCCGGGAGCAGCGCGCGAATCACTCGCCAATTTTACCCAACTGCTCAACCGTTACCCGGATAGCACCTACGCCGCCGATGCCAAGAAACGCATGATCTATTTGCGCAATTATCTGGCTCGCTACGAGATCCATGTAGCCAACTACTATTTTAAACGCGGCGCCTACATTGCTGCACTGGGCCGCGGTCGCTATGTATTGGAAAACTTCCCGCAAGCACCAGCGACTCCCGATGCATTAGCAGTAATGACCCAGGCGTATTACCTGTTGAAAATGAATAGCCAGGCCAATGAAACATTGGAAATCCTGAAACTCAATTACCCCGATTACCCAGCCCTGAATAAAGATGGCAGTTTTAATCAGGAGTTTATGTACAACAACGGCAGATCGCGCGTGCTAGCCTGGTTAACCCTGGGGGTTTTCAGCAAAGACGAAATTACTGGTTTTGATACCCGTGAGATTTACGATCCACAATACAAAGACTCAACGTTAGTATCGCGTCCCGACTAAGTTACGCCAGCCACTACGAAAGGCCGCTCTTGCGGCCTTTTTTATTAGATGAAACAGCCATCAGGCTAGGTTAATCACCCATTTTCCAACCAGACGTGATCGGATAGCGCCTATCGCGCCCAAAACCACGCTGGGTGATGCGTATACCAACCGGGGCTTGGCGACGCTTGTATTCATTGACATCGACCAGACGCACAGCGCGTTCTACCTGCTCGCGATTAAAGCCAAGCGCGATAATTGCCTCGGCACTCAGATCCTGCTCCACATAGAGCTCCAGTATCTGGTCGAGAATTTCGTAAGGTGGCAAACTGTCTTCGTCTTTTTGATCCGGTGCGAGCTCCGCTGATGGCGGGCGCGTAATTACGGTCTCCGGAATCACTAGGCTGATCGTATTACGGTACCGCGACAACGCAAACACCAGGGTTTTGGGTACATCTTTCAGGGCATCAAAACCGCCGGCCATATCGCCGTATAGCGTGGAATAACCCACTGCCATTTCGCTCTTGTTACCCGTCGTCAGCACCAAGTAACCCTTCTTGTTGGAAATCGCCATCAACAAGACACCGCGACAACGAGCTTGCAGGTTTTCTTCGGTAGTATCGCGCTTGGTGCCAGCAAACTCATCGCTCAACGCGGCCATAAAAGCTTCGTACATAGGCTCAATAGAGATAGAGCTGTAGCGCACACCTAGGCGGCCCGCTTCATCGGCCGCGTCATCCTTACTCAGGTCAGAGGTGTAGCGGAACGGCATCATTACAGCTTCAACTCGATCAGCCCCGAGAGCATCTACCGCTATCGCGAGCGTTAACGCCGAGTCAATACCGCCAGACAATCCAAGCACCACACCTTTGAAGCGGTTCTTGGTGACGTAATCACGCATTCCCACTACCAAGGCTTTGTACACGGCGGCGAGATTGTCTGGGATAGGCTCCAGCGCTTGCACCGGAACAGAAATTTGCTGTTGATCCCAATGCAGTGCAATTGAAAATTGCCCTTCATCAAATGCGGGTGCACGGAAACAGGTTTGTCCGCTGGCGTCGACCACCACTGAACCACCATCAAAGACAAGCTCGTCCTGCCCCCCCACCAGATTGGTGTAGACCACCGGCATTTGGCCTTCGCGCGCGCGCGTCGCCACTACCGCCTCGCGCTCCATCTGCTTACCTTGATGGTAAGGGGAGGCATTGAGGTTTAACATCAATTTGGCGCCGGCCAGCTTCGCCTGAGCCATAGGCTCGGGATGCCAAATATCCTCACAGACGCTCAGAGCGGTAGGCACGCCCTTTAGATCAAAGACGCACGGCTGATCGCCTGCCGCAAAATAGCGCTTCTCATCAAACACCTGATAATTGGGCAAGCACTGCTTGGCATACTCAGCGATCAACTTTCCGTTCTGAATCACACCCGCCATATTGTAGAGTTTGCCAGCGCGAAAACGTGGATAGCCAATCACTAAACACGTCGCCAAGCTTGCCGCCTCAAGTTCCTGCAACGCGCGCTCAATCCGCAACGCTAAACTAGGCCGTAGAAGCAAATCCTCTGGAGGATAGCCCGTGAGCGTTAACTCGGGGTACAGGATCACATCCGCCGGCCCCGCCGCCAACGCCTTCCGCGCTTCCGCAACAACCTTGGCGGTATTGCCGGGAATATCACCAACCAGCGTATTTACTTGGGAGAGAATCAACTTTAATGGCAACATAAGCGCCCTGAAAATAACCGGGAAAAAGAGAGATAGGCGTAACTCTTGACCTGTAGCTCAGCAACTTGCCTGCAGGTCTTCTACACTCGCCAAAGGCGCGCATTGTCCGCGATCCACGCCGATAAAGCCAAGCGGATTTTGCACAACAATTCGACGACAGGATCACCGCACCCAATGAACGCTCCGCCACCTAACGATATTCGCAATTACAATCCCTATGATTTGCTGAAGATCTACACTTATTACCGCACGCTGCTGGGTAGCCTGCTATTGATCATGTTCGAGTTGCAGTTTGCACCCAAAGTGCTGGGCAACGACAATCCAGCTCTCTTTTTCTACACCTCTGCCATTTACACAACAATCAACTGCATGACCTTAATAGTCATGTGGCAACTCAAGTTTTCCCCCTCCCAGAGGAAGCTGTTCAGCTCATTAGTTGTGGACGCTGTAGCCATCAGCTTATTGATGCACGCCAGTGGTGGCGCCGCCAGTGGCCTGGGTTATTTATTGCTAGTGGCAATTGCGGCCGGCGGGATTATGCTGAGTGAGCGCATCTCATTTTTCCTCGCCGCGATTACCACGCTAATCGTTCTTAGTGAAGGTATCTATAGATTCCTGATCCTCACCCAGGAAAACAAAGCCATTTTTGCTTCGGGCACACTGGGTGCTCTGGCATTTTTGACGGCACTCCTATTCCAACACTTAACCAAAAAAATTCGCCTCTCTTATGCCGAGGCAGAGGCGCAGGCGGCACAAGCAGCACACTTACAAAAACTCGCCCAGCTCATCGTCGAACGCATGCGCACCGGCATAGTGGTGTTAAATAAAAATATGGAACTGGAACTGTGGAATCAATCTGCCACCAAACTTTTGGGAGCACATTTAAACACCAACTCAATTACTAAGCTGGATCGATTTCCTGAACTGTATAAGAAATATCAATCTTGGCTACATAATGCAGGTAATCATGCGCCGCAAATGAAAGTTGAGGGTCAAGCAACGATCGAGATTAAAGTAAATTTCGCTCACTTAGAACCTGGGAACCCAGCCGAGACACTTATTTTTTTGGAAGATGTACGCTCACTCAACCAACAAGCCCAACAATTAAAACTCGCATCACTTGGCCGCTTGACCGCCAGTATTGCGCATGAAATTCGCAATCCACTGGGTGCCATTAGTCACGCCAGCCAGCTATTAGGCGAATCCCAGACGCTACCCCAAAGCGATCTGCGCTTACTTGAAATAATTAACAACCACAGCAAACGAGTGAACCAAATCATTGAAAACATTTTGCAGCTCTCCCGCCGCAAAGCAGCAAACCCGGAGCAAATCAACTTACAAACGTGGCTACCCACATTTGTTGCAGACTACAAAGCCGGAAAAAGTAATGGTCAACAACTAGCCATCTCCGTGGTTGAAAAGAATATTGGCGATTCGTCCATACAACACGAATATGATGATTCAAGCGTGGGCTTGAACCTCAAAGCCAAGTTTGACACTAGTCAACTGCAACAGGTATTGACCAATTTGTTTGACAATGGGATACGTCACGGAACCCCATCTTTACGCATTGAAATTGGCGTGGACATAAGCCACCTGCAACCCTATATTCGCATAGTGGATTTTGGACCGGGGATTAGTGACGACAATATCCGTCATCTATTCGAGCCATTCTTTACTACGGAAAATACCGGCTCCGGCTTAGGTCTTTATATTTGCAAAGAGCTTTGCGAAGCGAATCAGGCAATTATTTCTTATAAACGCACAGAAGCCGGCGAAAGCAGTTTTCATCTACAGCTCGCCCACCCGGAAAAAGCGACCTAACAGTGGAATTAACCATGAGTGCAAAACGCGCGCTGATTATCGATGACGAACCAGACATTCGTGAACTCTTGGAAATTACCTTGGGGCGAATGCAAATCGATACCCAAAGTGCTGCAGGAATCCAGCACGCAAAACAACTACTATCCGAAAATACTTATGACTTATGTCTGACTGACATGCGGCTGCCCGATGGCAATGGACTGGAAATCGTCGAATATATCCAACAACGGCAACCGCAACTTCCCGTTGCGGTAATCACTGCCCATGGAAGTATCGACACAGCGATCGAATCGATGAAAGCAGGAGCATTTGACTTTATCTCCAAACCGGTAGATTTGGCCACATTGCGCAAACTAGTGAACACCGCCATAGAGTCAAGTCAATTAACACCGCAACCCGTTCCCAAACTAACGCCGATTATTGGCGAATCAAAGGCCATTCAAGAGTTAATCCGAAGTATTGAAAAATTGGCGCGTTCACAAGCCCCGGTTTATATCAGCGGAGAATCAGGGTCGGGCAAGGAACTTGTCGCCCATTCCATTCACGACCTGGGGCCGCGCGCAAACAAACCTTTTATTGCCGTTAACTGTGGAGCAATTCCACGTGAGCTGATGGAAAGCGAATTTTTTGGCCATAAGAAAGGGAGCTTTACCGGTGCCCATCAGGACAAAGTGGGACTATTTCAAGCTGCTGAGGGCGGCACTTTGTTTTTTGATGAAGTCGCAGATTTACCGCTCGATATGCAAGTTAAATTATTGCGCGCAATTCAGGAAAAATCAGTTCGCCCGATTGGCGCAGCCGAAGAAGTTGCCACTGATGTGCGGATTTTATGTGCAACTCACAAACATTTGGAAACTGAAGTAAAAGAAGGGCGCTTCCGGCAAGATCTTTTTTATCGTTTAAATGTAATTCAACTAGCTGTTGCCCCATTACGAGAACGCCGGGAAGATATTACTCTATTAACTCAGCATTTGTTAAATAAGCTCGCCACGGAAATTGGTTTACCCGCACCAAAACTATCACCACGAGCGCAACAATCATTGGCGAGCTATCATTTTCCTGGCAATGTACGCGAATTGGAAAATATTCTTGAGCGCGCCTTCACACTCTGTGAAGCCAACGTAATTGATGCAGACGATTTGCAGCTGCGCGACACGCCGGCTCCAGAATCCTATGAAAAAACCTATGTCAGCACCAGTAATAAAGCAAATGTTCGCAGCAATAACAGTATCGTCGATTATCCCGCCCGCTGTGCGGAGTACCCTTCTCTCGACGATTACCTGCAAGATGTAGAAAAAGAAATTTTATGCAACGCGCTCGAACAAGCCAGATGGAATAAAACATTGGCAGCAAAACACTTGGGGATTAGCTTTAGATCTTTAAGATACAGGCTGCAAAAACTTGGACTTGATGATGAATAAAAAAAGCGGCCAATCTGGCCGCTCAGATCGCTGACAAACCCCACCCTAAAAAAGTGGGGTTTTATTTTTTTAGCTCGCGCTGTGCATCAACCGCATTTCTGGCGATTGATTTCCAATCCGTTCATTTTTCTCGATAAAACGCGATATAAGTATCCACAGCGCTTGAACAAGGCCTAACACCACCAATGGATTGTAAAAACGCGCCAGCAACAGCGCTATCTTCTTCATATTCTGGCACGCAGCCGCCAACAAACACTGGCCACTCACGCGACGCAAGCCGCGATAACGCGCATAGCGATGACCGTGCAATTGTTTCGCGTCGGCAAAGCTGCGCTCCACCGTTTCCTTTCTGCGTTGATAAATCCGTTTGCCTTGCTCGGTGAGTCGTCGCGCATCAGCGCGCTCTACACTGTCTTGCCACACATGGCGTGTGATGACTTTGGTGTGGTTGCGACTGCGCGTGCATTGATCCAAAAATGGACAGCGTTTGCATTGCTCTGAATCGGAGCGGTATTCGCGATAGCCCAATCGGTTGGTGGTGTTATATGAAATCAACTGACCCGCCGGACAGGTGTAATGATTCTGATCGGCATCAAACACAAATTTGCGTCTGGCAAATAAGCCTTCCGCTTTGTTGGGGCGGCGATAGCCAATAACGCCCTCAATATTGCGATCTTCCAAACCTTTGCAGATGCCTGCAGTTTTGTAGCCTGCATCCAATCCCACCGTGTACGGATAAATATTGAAGGCCGTTAATTGGCGATCCAGGCGTGCCAAATAAGGTTTGCTGTCATGCACGTTGCCCGGTGTGACGTGGGTGTCCGTGATGATGTTGTATTTACCATCCACGGTGCGATGGTCGAGATAATAAAATCCTTGGGCTTGCCTTCGCGTGTTAAATAACCACTATCGGGATCAGTGGTGCTGACTTTAATGTCGCGGGTTTTTGGCTCGGTATCGCCCGCTTTTTCTTTTAGTGGGGCTTTGCCGTTGGCAATTCGGTCTTCATCAATCGCCACTTCCAACGCGGTTAAATAATCCGTCGGCGTTTGCGTGACGGTGTGAATTTCAAACTTCTTTTTATTGGCATTGGCTTTCATGTGGGTGCTGTCGGTGTAAAGCACATCGCCGCCCACCAAGCCGTGGCCAATTGCTTGGCGAACAATCTCATCAAAAATTTGTTGCTCAATATCAGTCGCTAAAAACCGGCGCCGACGTTGCTGGCTAAAGGTGGAGGCATCAATGATTTTATCCGTGAGACTCAACCCCAAAAACCAACGATATGCCACATTCACTTGCACCTCGCGCACTAACTGCCGCTCGCTGCGCACACCGAACAAATAACCAATAAACAGCATTTTAAATAACAACACCGGATCAACTGCAGGGCGGCCGTTGTTATCGCAATATAAATGGCGGACTTGGTCGCGGATAAATTCGAAGTTGATGTACTTGTCGATTTTGCGCAGTAGATGGTCAGCCGGAACGAGATCCTCAAGGATCACCATTTCCAGTGTGTGTTGGCGCGGCGCAGGTTCTTTGAGCATGGCAGTCATCACAAGAAAGCGTGCTGCCATTAAACGCAAACCCCCAGCTTTTGGCTAGGGGTTTGTCAGCGGTCTGAGCGGCCAATCTGGCCGCTTTTCTTTTTATAAAACGGCTACCAGCATCCATCTGGCAATTGAACACCTTTGCTGGATAACGTTAGTTCCTTGCAATCACCTTCCGTTTGTGGAGACTTAATAGCTTTCGCTTTCAACAAATAGGCCGTTCGAGTTGGTTCGGTCTCAAGTGCACCAATAGTGATTTCATAAAAGCCCGATCCACGAGTCACAACACCGCCATCCGCAAGATCCTTGTAGACAGCGCAATTATCTTCATCATCGAATCGCGCTAAACCGGTATAACAACGCTGCAATCGCTGAGCAAGATCCATCAATTCAGTTTTAGCTTCGGCGCGATTACTCCTGCGGATAGAGTCCAAATACGACGGATAGGCCATAGCAGCAATTATTCCGATAATTGTCACTGTAATCATCGCTTCGATCAACGTAAAACCCATGGCTTTTTTCATCTAAAGCACCCACTGTTTATTGAAGTTGCCGCCAGGACTGCCTACCTTCGCCACAGAGGCTATAGGTAGTTGCAGCATTCATCAGGGTGGCATTACTGCCACTTCCGATAACAGCGGCCTGACCTGTTGATCCATTTGTGCACTCGTCACTAACACTGGACGAAGACGCGGATGACGGTGAGACCGGCAAACGACCCAAACCCAAATCGCCCAAGACAAGATAATCGTTCAGCACCGCAGTTCCATCATCTGGATGCAACGGATCCGCAGGCGGAGGAGGCGTATTTTTCCAACCAACGCCCGTGACCTGCATTAACCAACTTTTCCCACCGTATTCGCATGCGACACCCGAAGGTATTAAGGTTGGGAAAATTAACCGATCCTGCAATAGAATCGCTTTTGTTGTTACGCGTTCACCTGCGGTGTCATTAAAATCCAAATACCACCCTTTCTTAGCAGACCAATCCGGTGCGCTTACCGGTGTAGAAGAATCTTGCACAACGCTTCTTGTCCTTGATGAATAATTGGTCGTGAGTGTTTTCGCAAACATATCTGATCGCGTAATCAACGAGCCTGTATCCGCAACAGCGTAGAAACTGTATTGAGGAGAGACTGGAGTCGCATTATCCCCAATATCAAAATATTTCCCGGTACCAAAATACACCATAATTTTGTTATTCATTTTAGGGTTTAAGCCTAGAGTCGGAGCCGCGCTGATAGGTTGCGCATTACCGCCGGAATCAACTGCTTTAAATATCAAATAATCTTTTTTCCATGCACTTCCACCACTTGTGCTCGATAGATCAAAGCGCCACAAATTACCACTCAAATCACCCGCATAGGCTACTTCGATTTGCCCAATAGCGTTGGGAAGCAATTCTGGAGCAGACAAACCAATCCCAGCTCCCGTATTCAACACGCGAGTGTAACTAGTGCTTTTGGGTTGCTCGATATCGATAACAAGTAAGCTTGAGAAGCTACTGCTTTCACTTCCATTCCCCATAATTACCGCCCAGCGATTATTCTTCATCGGCGCAATTAACGGCTTACCCATCACATAGCCCAACTCTGGAATATCAGCAGTGCTTAACTCCCATAACACCTTCGGATCTAATTCATCTGTTACATCTAGCGCGTAAATCCCCTTACCACCAGCACCCAAGGTACCTACTACAATTGTGCGCCAACTCCCACCAATATAGACATCGCCTACGGTAATCGGCCCATCGACAATAAATTGATGCGGATTCGCACTGGTACCGTAGTCTGGTTGCGTAAGTTTGGCTAATTTTGAAAATGCAATGTTGGGAATGTATGCATAGAGCTCTTTGAAAACCTCGCCGCCAGAAACATCTTTAGTAGGAGCCTGAAACGCATGCACCATGCCGTCGTTGGCACCAACAAACACGCGCGGGATTCGTGTCTTTTTGCTTTCAACAAATGCTGTATAGCTACTCCCGCCTACGGGTAAGCGCTGATATCTGAAATCCCACGCTCCGACAAAAGCGGGGCTTGAGTTAACTATATCGCCCAATATAACTCGGGCATCTCCTGTACCGCGCTCACGCAATCCAGACGCATTACTTTCGTAGGTACTATTACCCAATAACCAATCCACACGTTTTTTTGCATTTACATCTGTTGATTCTGAGCTTAACTGGAGTGCTGCTTGCTGACTTCCAAGGCCTGAAGTTAACTGATCCCATGCGAAGTTTTTGCGATTTGTGCCGTCAAATGTATAAACATTTCTTCCTGAGCCACTACGAGGCATTGAGGCCGAATTATTAGTTGAGAACGTAGGTAAAGTAGGTAGCTTGCCGTCTTTATCAAACTCAAACGCATTCAGAGTTCCACTCCAACTCTCACTATTAAACTGCGCCTGATAAACATAGGAGCCTTCTGAGAGACGAGTCGAATTCGTTGCAACCGCAGAAGAGGACCCGATACTTGCAGCGATATCATTCAACGCCGCAGCCAGAGAGGCCTCCAGGGTTCTAGGGTCAGTCGCAAAATAATAAGACTCGGGCTTTGCAAGACTATTAATTTTTGCGAGCACATTGTCTTGAGTGTAGTAATTCAAACGATTATTGGAATTATAACTACTGGACCCGATAACACCTTTTACCAAAGACTCGCTGAACCCACCCCATTTGGCCGCGTAGTATAGCGGTGTCGCCAGAAACTTATCTGTTGATGTTCCTACGGGCCAACTCTTATAGACCATACTATTTCCAACGGAGCAACCTGAAGAACACTCATACTCATTGTAGTTGTTGATACCACTATGGAAGTGCGGCCCATCTTTTTCATTAGTCCCACTGATTACATAACCAAATCCAATTTTATTGGAGCCCACCGAGGAAATAAGCACATCCGTTCCAATGGTAGCAGTTGAAGCAGTTACGGAATAATCGATAATTCCCCATAAGTCCTGGTCATAGTCACCACCCTGCTCACTATCTTCCCAGTTCACATAAAGCCGGCCAGAGTTAACAGTTGAAGTACTTGTTTGCGATAAAATTTTAAAATCCACAATCGCACAGGCACCGTTATTAGGAGCGGTTCCCACCCCCTTTTCGCGACATGCAGGCAAAATCGTGATTTTTTGCGTGCTGCTACCGGGCACTGGGATTTCAACTTTGGGCAGTGCTGGAGCAAGTGCTACTCCATAGGTTCTGACAGTCTGGGTCCCGCTTACGCCAGAAATAAAATCATTCGTCCGCGCATAGTAAGCCAATCCTGCTAAATGATAGCTTCCTTCCAACCTGGGAGCATCCGGGCAAGTTCCTTGAATATCCGATAATACGCCGAGAGATTTTGCTGTACATAAGCCATCTGCTAAGGAAGCATTTTTTCCAACAAAATAATTTCCCGAAAGCGCTTCGCGCTTTGAATCAGCAATAATATTTGTCCATGCATTTAATGTACTCGGACTCGCAATAACGTCAGTAGCGAGCCCCAAACCGTCTCCATCGTATGAAGTAGTAGAAGCGTTAAACTGGAGCACGCTTAGCGGAGCACACGCGTTAGCGGAGGTCACTGGCGCAGACCAAGTAGCAGTGGCCAACCCGGAAATTTTGGATGAGTCATCTGCTTTAAATGCGTCATTTACCGATTTGCCAGCCAGATAACGTAGTGACTCCAAATAGATTTCTGCTTGCGGGTTACCCCAATTGGTGCAGTTGTTATCCGAGAAAGAGTTTAAGCCCCACGAACAATTATCGCTTCCTGAGACGTTGAAATAGGTTCCGTCTTCATAGCGGTAACCGTATATTCTCAGCAAATTTAGCGTTTTAATTACGCCTGCGGTATTGGTGAATGTACCGTCAGTGCTGGAGTTAATTTCAGTCGACATGTTGCCAACATTTTTGCGTAGCACACCACCAGATTTATTTTTGGTATAAGAACCTGTCATTAATCCGAAATTAACTTTTGCGACGCTGGCTCCGCCGCGCACCTCACCATACTCTTGCAATAATCCTTGGGGCTTTTTATTTCCACTTGGGTATTGGTGGCAATTTTCCTCCTCCAACCCACTGACACAAACTTGAACCCTCGCGTAATACTCACCGCTGGCAGAACCACTCCCCAACTTGTTTGCATTGACCGGTGTATTGCCGTAAGCGTAAACCCCTGTTGCAGCTGAGTCGTTACCATTTGCTGCGCTAACTTCACTGTTCCACCTACATTGCCAACGCTCATTACTAGCCCAAAAGGTGTAATTCCCCTTGGCGACACGTAACAAAGGCGCGTTGGTAACATTTTGTGATAACGCGGTACCACCTGGAGTGGTATTACAAATTGTAATACCTGTAGCAGAAGTCGCCGATAGATTTCTTGGTACAGCCGCTGTGTCATTGAATGGCGTCAAGCTCGATAAATCACTACCGTTGTAATACTTTGCAAATGAGTGAGCATCATGAGGCAAAAAAGCTCGCTCAAGCACAGTTACGCTTGAGGTATCCGTTGAGCGCAAACCGCCGTACAAAATTTTACGAATGGAGTCCATACGGGTCATGCTGGTCCAGTTTAAAAAATTTCCGCTCCACTCATTTGTAGTTCCACCGTAGTTACAATAATTGGTGCTGCTATCTACTCTCCGAGATGGTTCAAATCGATTGTTTGCGGTGCTATAGGTGTAGCATTTTTTGCTATCGAAATAGCCGTAATAATCGTAGCTGTTTTTGTAGGTATTATCCGGGGTTCCATCTCCATCCAAATCTGAATAGTCATCATAAACTTTAAAATACAGTTGATGATCCTTTGACATATTCAACATCATAATTGGCACAACTGGATTTGATAAAAACAGCGGCGCCTGAGAAGGAGCTGCACTTGCGACGTGAGCGATTGACATGCTTAGTGATGCAACCACCAGTGACACATTCAGCTTATGCATAGGAATGTGCTGCAAGAGAAAGCGCAATTTATTCACACATATATTCAGCAACATAGTTTCATCTCCACTACTGATGGCGCTTATACGCCGACTGCACCATTACCTGGGTATTTTCGTCCGCACCGTAGCCCAATGCAGTGATTCTATAGGGAATGCAATCACCAACCATCGTTAAACTTCCCGTACCTATTCCGCTCCCTTCCCCAGCAGCACAAGACCCCGCATCCGAATCCAGCAATTCCAAAATTATTCGGGGTTGATGCTCGACATTTTTTAGCCCCAAATCAGCCTCGACCGCAATTTTTGCCCAACTTTCTTCATTCCACCAGCGAACAGAATTCGCGGGGGTACCCCGCTCCTGATCTACGCATAGGCCCGCCGTGCAATCAAAAGGAGGGACCGTTTTTACCGAAATAGAGACAATCGATTCGGCAAATCGTAAACCGGACTCAGCCGATTGAAATGCCAGATTAAGATCCCGCATATTTCCCGCCATACTTTCTTGCAATCCGGTACCGCGAATTGCAGACAAGCCCACAATAGTAATTAGCAGCACCATTACCAAACCAACAAGAAGTACAACACCTTGCTGGGAAGTCTTGGAACTAATAGATCGGTAGTTTTGATTGAGATAACTCATAGTTAGACCTACTGAATATTGGTTGCACGACTACGGATACCAATAGTTGACGTAAATACCTGGCGCAAATATTTATCAGCAACCCCACTTTCAGGTGCCGGAGTTACGGTTACCCCACCAAGCGTGTAAGGCTGCGGGGAATCAACCAGGTTGTTGTCCGCGCTCCGAACCACCAATTCGATTCGAACAGAATTTACTTTGCTCCAATCTGTTGCCGAAAGCAGACTCGCCAAGCGGTAATTTTCATTTTCACTTGTTGCGTAAGTGATGCGCATTTGCTCAACGCCCTCCAACAACTCCACCGGCGCCTCCGTGTTAGTTTTTTGCCATAAGCTAGGTTGACCACTAACACCTTTCGCCAGGAAATACGCAGTGGTATTGATTGCTGCAATCTCACCATTTATAAAATTCTCAGTCGCAATAACTCCACCACCCCACCCCTCATTGTGGCGAAAATATACCTCGTTACCCGTTACAGAAGGGTCAACTGCTATTCGATAAACGCGAGCCTTAAAACAATCACTCACGATTACCGCAGTATCTTTGCACATACCTTCAACACATTTATTTTTATCGGCGGGACTAGGCGTATAAGCGTAAACACCATTCGAATCGTTGGACTTAGATACAGGTAATCCTGCAATTTTCACGGAACGCACAACAACAACATTTGCCGTTCCCTTTGTCAGAGGAGTAATGCTACCGCCCAACGCTGCAGCACCACCGGGCACACTGGTGGCAGAGTCATATCCGCGAAGCCCTTCAGCAAAATTGCCATGCAATCCGGAAATCACCATAGCGCCGTTTTGCAACTCTCCGCCCGGCATACTTGGATTAGGTCTGTAGCATCCATAATACGCAGCCATACGTATGTCTCTTCCTAAAAATTCAATACCCAAACGGCCAGTTTCTTGAATTCGCGATAGCCCTTGTTGCGAAGAAAAGACTGATTTGCTCGACAAAAAAATCTGTACAACACCAGTCATCAACACAATGCCCAGAGTGATTGAAATCATCAGTTCAACCAGCGATAAGCCTGCCTCTCGTTTATGCATAAACACGATCCTCACAACCGGGCGCTATAGGTAAACTCTGAAACATTTTCAGTATCTTCATCATTACTACTGAGTTCCTTCCAGGTAATGGTCACTGTACAAATACTGGTAGCCGCCACACACGAAACACCGCCTTTACCATCAGGTAAAGCACGATAAATATTTGTGCGCCACGCATTAAGATCCACTGCTGCGAGGGGTGATGTAACTGCCGATGCTGCAGGTCCAGCTAACGCTGAATGATAGGACGCGATATTTCTCAAATTGACCCGCATTCGATCTAAAATATCATACGCAAAAACATTGGCTTGCGAACGCATATAAGCGCTTTGGTTAAACTGCAAAGATCTATTTTGCATTGTGCCCAATGTGAGCAGCGCCGTAGAGAGAATCAACAACGTTACAAGAACCTCTATCAGCCCAACACCGTGTTGGCAACGGCGCAAAAAAAATGGATACCGCATAGATCAATCCACCTGAATAGATTCGACTAATTTAACTGGCTGAGCATGTGACATTCGATACTGAAACCATGCCAGATAAACCCACAGTAATTTTCCGCGCAGCACTCATAGTGCATTTTTTCATTTCGGCAGTAACAACAATTTGCTTTTCTGTTACGCGAGCAAGCGTGCCCAACCCGGTGTAGCGGATAAACGTGACATCATCCCTGTCACTTTTTGCAGTAATAACAGCTCTCAAATCGAGCGCGCCCCAGACTTTCAATATGGTGCCGACCACTGGAGCGGGATCAGTATCTTTGGCTGCGGTGTCGATAAACACGATGAAACCATCGGTCCACGCACCGTCACAATCAGTACCAGACTTACTAGCACATATTGCTACTCGGGTAGAGCGCTTTACCGCTTCAGACCGTGCCAAATTGATTGCGGAAGCCAAATCCTCACCCAATGAGATCGATCGGTTATTAAGTATTTGGGATTGGAAGGATGGAATGGCCGCAGACAAAACAATCGCAACCACTACCAGCGTGACTAACAATTCAATCAAGGTAAAGCCAAATACCGATTTACGCATTAGCGTTCTCTCTTTTGAGCCTGAACTGTCATTTCTGTTTAGTCTCTGCCGCATAGACAGCACCAGCCACATTGTTTATATTGAATCAGCCTATCATAGGCATCCACGCGGAATGCTAGAGGGGCGACATATGGTCAAGGCAGGTTGTTGAATGGCCGCTTTGGCGTCAGATTAAACGCGACTTTTTTTGCGCGTCATCCAAGGAAAGGAATGAATGAAATATTACGGATTTACCCTTGTTGAACTTCTCATTACCATCTCAGTAATTGCCCTGTTAACTGCCTTGGCATTGCCTGATTTTTCCCGTCAAATTCAAAAAGCCCAAACAGAAACAGCAACCCAAACTCTAGTGGATGCGATTGAGACAGCTCGTAGTAAGGCCGTTTTTGCCAACCAACGGACGGTGCTGCGAGCAAAGAAAAAATGGCATCTAGGCTGGGTATTATTTATCGATTTAAACAATAACGGCGTACAAGACGAGAATGAGCGGTTATTACAGGAGCACGCCGGACTAAAAAATACAATAATTCATGACAGCTTTCCGGTTCCTAACGAAATATCGTTTATCGGCACCGGAGAAGGCAGAACACCTGGAAGAAGAGACGGAGGCGCAATTGTGATGGGTGCAATGACAGTTTGCGCAGCAACGGCCGACGAAGGAATCAAACTGGTACTAAATCGAGCCGGGCGCCTGCGATCAGAAAAAACAGCGGCAGGCGAATGCAAAAAAACCTGATTCAAAATCAGGTTTCAACCGCGTAATGCTTTTGGTAACGAAAAACTGATATTTTCCGGTGTCCCATCCATTTCGATGGGCACTTCAGCTCCACAAGCTTTCAATTTATCGATCACTTGTTTTACTAAAATTTCCGGTGCAGACGCACCAGCAGTTATACCGATGCAATTTCTATTTTTAATCCACACAGGATTAATATCATCAGGGCCGTCAATTAAATAACTTTCCGTACCGCAACGCTCCGCAAGCTCTCGCAAGCGATTGGAATTTGACGAATTTGGGGAGCCTACCACTAATACCAAATCGCACTCCAGAGCGAGCTGGCGCACTGCATCCTGGCGGTTGGTGGTTGCGTAACAAATATCATCTTTACGCGGCCCCTGGATTTTAGGGAATTTATTGCGCAAGGCTTCAATCACCTTGGCTGTGTCGTCCATCGATAAAGTCGTCTGGGTTACATACGCTAGGTGTTCTGCATCGCGAACGACTAATGCATCCACATCAGATTCATCTTCAACCAGATAAATAGAGCCACCGTTGGACGTGCTATATTGCCCCATGGTTCCTTCCACTTCAGGGTGCCCTTCATGACCAATTAAAATACACTCACGACCTTCGCGACTGTAGCGAGTCACTTCGATATGCACCTTGGTAACCAACGGACAGGTTGCGTCAAATACTTGCAAGCCACGATCTTCAGCCTCTTTGCGCACCGCTTGCGAAACACCATGGGCACTAAAAATTAAAATAACATCGTCGGGAACCTGCTCTACCTCATCAACAAATATCGCACCGCGCTCACGCAATGAATCCACCACGAATTTGTTGTGCACCACTTCATGACGTACATAAATGGGAGCACCAAAGACGTCGAGCGCACGATTAACAATATCGATGGCACGATCAACGCCTGCACAAAAGCCGCGGGGATTAGCAAGTTTGATTTGAGTCATGATCAGTGCACCTGCACGGGTTCAATTTTGAGGATAGATACTTCAAACAAGATATCGCGACCAGAAAGCGGGTGATTAAAATCTACCACAACCACCTCATCATCAAACCGCTGCACCACACCTGGCAACTCGGTTTTTTGTGCATCGGCAAACGACAACATTAAGCCTTCGCTCAATTCGAGGTCCGGGCTAAATTGGCTACGTGCAATTTCCTGAATATTGTTTGGGTTACGCTGTCCGAAGCCATCCTCGGGTTTAATCACCAGGGTTTTGTGCTCGCCTTCAAACATCCCAAATAACGCTTTTTCAAAACCGGGCAACAAATTGCCATCACCCACCGTAAAAGTGGCGGGGTTGCGTTCAAAATTGGAATCGACTACGTCGCCGTTATCCAACTGTAACGCAAAATGCAAAGTCACTTTGGTACCGGGGCCAACTGCCAAGTTACGCATGGGCTTTTTTCTCTTTACTAAACAACATATCAATAATTAACACCGCAGCCCCCAGGGTAATGGCCGAGTCGGCGAGATTAAACGCGGGCCAATAATTATCCTGATAGTGAACCACGATAAAGTCGACCACATGACCCAGCACAATCCGGTCATACAAGTTACCCAATGCGCCACCCAGAATAAAAGCCAGCGCAAACGCCTCACGTACTTTGGTGGCAGCAACTCGACCAATCCACACGATCAACAATACGCTCGCCACCATCGCAACGACACCGAAAAACCAACGCTGCCAACCACCTGCATCTGCCAGAAAGCTAAATGCAGCGCCAGTGTTATAAGCCAGAGTGAAATTAAAGAACGAGGTGAATACTTTGGTTTCACCAAACTCAAACACAGCTTCGATGGCGTGCTTGCTTGCCTGATCCAACACCAACACCACAAAAGCGACGGCATACCAAAACCAGGATTTTTGATAGATTTTTTCGGTCATTAAATTCTTACCTTTGAATCCCCTCCCAACTTCCCCTTTGACAAAGAGGAGGAGCCAACTCCCATCTTTGATGGTCAGACTGGTACTCCCTCCCTTTGGAAAAGGGAGGGTCGGGGAGGGATTTAATTACGCAAACGCGCGACTTTCGCCAGCTCCGTCCACATTGGTGACGCAACGTAAACAAATGGTTGGATGCACCGCGTTTGCACCTACGTCAGCACGATGATGCCAGCAGCGCTCGCACTTGATGTATTCCGATTTTTTCACCGCCACTTGCAGACCGGCCACTTCCGTTACTTCAGCATTTTGCGCAACGCTCAGCGCCTGCACGTTCGCCGTTGAGGTGATCAGCACAAAGCGCAATTCATCGCCCAATTTCTGCAGCTCGGTTTGCAATTTATCATCTACAAACAAGGTTACTTCCGTACCGAGCGCCCCTCCCACTTCACCAGCGGCGCGCTTGGCTTCTATAACTTTATTCACCGCCGTTTTCACATCTGCAATCAATGCCCAGTAATCATCGGCAAAAGAATCAGCCGGTAATGCTGGAACACTAAACCACTCAGCGACAAACACATTTGCATCGCGTTTGCCCGGCAATACTTGCCAGATTTCATCCGCCGTGAAACTTAAAATTGGTGCGATCCAACGCACCAGGGCTTCAATCACATAATACAAAGCAGTTTGTGCAGAGCGACGCGCGTGCGCATCGGCCTTAACGGTGTACTGGCGATCTTTAATAATATCCAGATAAAAACCACCCAGCTCCACCACGCAGAAGTTATGCAGCTTCTGATAAATCATATGCAGTTCGTAGCTATTGTAGTAACCGATAATTTCCTGCTGCAGCTTGGCAGTCTGACCAACGATCCAGCGATCCAGTTGCACCATTTGTTCCATAGGAACCAGATCCGTCTCGGGATTAAATCCCACCAGATTCGACAAAATAAAGCGCGCAGTATTACGAATACGACGATAGGAATCGGCCGTGCGTTTTAAAATTTCATCTGACACACGCATGTCGTTGCTGAAATCAGTAGCGGCAATCCACAAGCGCAACACGTCCGCGCCGTATTCATTCATGACTTTTTGCGGCGGCACTACATTGCCCAGGGATTTGGACATTTTGTTGCCGTTAGCATCCACAGTGAAACCATGGGTCAACACAGTTTTGTATGGCGGTACGGCGTGCATTGCCATAGAGGTTTTCAGCGATGACTGGAACCAGCCGCGATGCTGATCCGAACCTTCCAGGTACAAATCTGCCGGGAAACGCAGGCCCGCGCGTTGCGCCAGAACAGCGTAGTGAGTGACACCAGAGTCGAACCACACATCCAGGGTATCGGTAACTTTTTGGTAAGCCTCTGCATCGGCGCCGAGCAATGCTTTTGCATCCAGTTCAAACCAGGCATCCATTCCGCCCTGTTCAACTTTTTGTGCAACGGCTTCAATCAAACGCGGTGTATCCGGATGCAAATCCTGAGTTTCCTTGTGCACAAACAATGCAATAGGTACGCCCCAGGTGCGCTGACGAGAGATACACCAATCCGGCGAGCTTGCCAGCATTGAGTCAATGCGCGCCTTACCCCAATCAGGTACCCATTGGACACCATCAACGGCGGCAGCAACCTGATCGCGCAAATTATTTTTACTCATGCTCACAAACCATTGCGGCGTCGCGCGGAAAATCAGCGGGGTTTTAGTGCGCCAGCAATGCGGGAAGCTGTGAGTAATTTTGCCCTGCGCAAGCAGTGCGTGTTTTTCAATTAGTAATTCAACAACTTTTTCATCCACTTTATACACGTGCTCGCCCGCAAAAATTTCCACATTGGGGCGATAGGTTCCGTGGTCATCGATGTAATTGAGTGTGCCGATTCCATATTTCAAACCGACATTAAAGTCTTCTGCACCATGATCAGGTGCGGTGTGAACAAAACCCGTACCAGCATCGGTAGTCACGTGATCACCAAGAATCACCGGCACCTGCCGTGCATAGAAAGGATGTTGCACCAGTAAATGCTCGAGCGCTGCGCCCTTTACACGACCAACGATTTCGGCATTTTCCACTTGTGCACGCGCAACAACGCTGCTAACCAAAGTCTCTGCAACCAGCAAACGCTCCACACCCACCTGCACCACGGCATAGTCGATTTCGGCATTGGCAGACACCGCCTGGTTAGCAGGCAAGGTCCATGGAGTGGTGGTCCAGATCACCAGCGAAATTTTTCCGCAGCCGGTTAGACCCTCGATGACATTCTCAACCGCATGCTGATCAACAAAGGCAAACTTTACGTCGATCGAGAAGGATGTTTTATCGTGGTATTCCACTTCCGCTTCAGCAAGTGCAGAGCCACCCACTACGCTCCAGTAAACTGGTTTAAAACCACGCAGCAAATGGCCGTTCTCGGCGATCTTACCCAGTGAACGAATGATGTCAGCTTCAAATTTGTAATCCATGGTGAGATAGGGATTTTCCCAATCTCCCAACACACCCAGGCGAATAAAATCTTTGCGCTGGCCTTCAAGCTGGCCGGCGGCATATTCGCGACATTTTTGGCGAAAGGTTTTCACATCAACCTTGTCGCCAGCTTTGCCGATTTTTTTCTCCACATTATGTTCGATCGGCAGACCATGACAGTCCCATCCGGGCACATAGGGTGCGTCAAAACCGCTCAGGGTTTTGCTTTTGATAATGATGTCTTTGAGAATTTTGTTAACCGCGTGACCAATGTGAATATCGCCATTCGCATAGGGTGGACCGTCGTGCAAAATAAATTGCTCGCGACCAGCGCGCGCTGTGCGAATTTGTTGGTATAAATTATTCGCTTGCCAGTTTTTCAGCATTTCCGGCTCGCGTTGCGCGAGGTTCGCCTTCATGGCGAAATCGGTGTTAGGCAGGTTCAGTGTTGCTTTGTAATCGGTCATGATTCACGGTCAACTTTGTTAACAAATTTAAAGTAGAAAAAATTGTTTGGCCTGGGCAATGTCCATTTGCAATTGGGTTTGCAATTCATCCAGTGAATTGAATTTTTTTTCATCGCGCAATTTAGTGTGGAAAGTCACATCAATCATGGCGCCATAGGCCATGCGCGAAAAATCAAATAAATGTACTTCCAGCAGCGGTTTTTTATCGCCGGTCACTGTCGGTCGCACGCCAACGTTGGCAACACCCTTGTAAACACTGCCATCAGCAAATTTAACCGTAACAGTGAAGACACCGTGCAAAGGCGATCTATACCGACGCAAATGCACATTAGCGGTAGGCACACCCAGTTTGCGCCCCAATTGCTGACCGTAGGCAATGCGACCATTGATGCTGTAGGGCTTGCCGAGCAACTGTTCGGCACTGGCAAAATCGCCCTGTTCCAGCAGTTGGCGGATACGGGTACTGCTAACCCGTTCGCCCCCCACCTCCAGCGTGACCGTATCAGTCACACTAAAACCGCGTTGGCTGCCGATAGTTCGCAGAAGCGCAAAATCGCCGCGCCTGTCGCAGCCAAAACGAAAATCGTCCCCCACCACCAGGTGTTTAATACCCAATCCATCAATCAGCACCTTTTCCACAAAGGCTTCTGCCGAGAGGCGGCGCAAGGCATCGTTAAATTGCAGGCAGAGAACACGATTGACGCCCGCCGCTAATAACGCCTGGACTTTCTCGCGCAGGCGCATCAAGCGCGCCGGCGCTTTATCGCCGGCAAAAAACTCGTGCGGCTGGGGCTCAAAAATAATCACAACTGAGGGCAATTTGCATGCGTTGGCAACTTGCTGCAGCTGCTGGAGGATCGCCTGGTGGCCAAGGTGAACGCCATCAAAGGAGCCAATCGTAGCAACGCAGCCGCGGTGCGAGGGGCGCAGGTTGTGTAAACCGCGAATAAACGCTGGTGCCGCCGGATTCACGCTGGGTACAGCCCTCAATCAAATCGACCAAAAAATGAAGGCGGGCAGTATACAGGAGCGACAACGCCTGAGCCTACCCCGACTCAAAATCCCCGGTGCAGAATCACAAAAGGGCGACATTAGTGGTGCGCTTTGAAATCGCGCAGTCGAACACCGACCGCCAGCAGTGTCAGTATGTAGGCCAGCAACCCAGCGACACAGACCGCAGTCAGACGGATAACTCGTTCCAGCAGGTGCCATTCGGCCCACCCGGACCAAAACTGCAATAGCGCCAGAAGCACCGCTACCATGGCCAGATTCGCGGCGCCGTAACGCAACCAGATAGTCGCCCATTGGCTGGCCGGAGCGTAGACCCCGGCCTTGCGCAGGCCACGATAAAGCAGGAAGGCATTAACGTAAGCCGCCATGGCCGTCGTGAAAGCAAGGCCAACATGCCCCAAACCCCAGAGCATTGCCAGTGGAATTACCACCAGAGGCTTCATCAGAATGTTGGCGATAATCGCCACAATACCGGTACGCACCGGGGTTTTCATGTCCTGACGGGCGAAGAATCCGGGCACCAACACCTTGATCAGCATGAAGGCAAACAAGCCCAGCGCATAGGCTTTGAGACTGTAGGTGGACATAAGAATGTCTGCTAACTTCATCTCGCCGTGATAGAACAGTGTGAACAGAATTGGCTCGGCGAGAATAATCAGCGCCAGGGTGGCCGGCAATGCAATCAGCACCACAAAGCGGATTGCCCAATCGAGCATATCGCTAAATTTCTCACCAGACTGGGCCGCACTAAGGCGCGATAGCCCCGGCATAATTACCGTTGCTATGGCCACACCAAACACCCCCAGCGGCAACTCCACCAGACGATCCGAATAGAACAGCCAGCTCACTGCACCATCTCCCAACATGGTGGCGATGACCGAATCCAGCAGCAGATTAAGCTGACTTACCGAGACACCAAAAAGCGCCGGTGCCATTAACACTAAAATGCGCTTCACCCCTGGGTGAGACCAATCCAATTTGGGCGACGGCAGCAGATGAATCTGCTTTAAAAACGGCAGCTGAAACAGCAGAGAGAAAACACCTGCCGCCAAAATACTCCACGCCAGCGCATAGGCGGGATTGGGGAAAAAATCGGCCAGCAACAACGCCGCCGCGATCATAAAAATATTCAGGAACACCGGAGTTACGGCGGGAATCGCAAAGCGGTCGTAGCTATTTAAAATCGCCCCGGCAAAACCGGTGAGGGAGATCAGCATCAAATAGGGAAAGGTAATGCGCACCAGCTCCACCAACAGCGAGAACTTTTCCGGCTCATCCGCATAACCCCAGCCAAAGACGTAGGCAAAACCCGCCGCACCCAGAACCCCCAAAAGAGTAAACAGCAGCAAAATCGAACCCAGGCAGCCGGCAACCTTATCCACCAGTTCTTTTACCGCCTCACGCCCGCCCTTTTCCTTGTACTCGGCCAGCACCGGAATAAATGCCTGTGAAAAAGCGCCTTCGGCAAACAAACGGCGAAAGAAGTTGGGAATTTTTTGCGCAACGGCAAAGGCGTCCATGGCACCACCGGCACCCAATACACTGGCCAGCACTATATCGCGCACCAACCCCAAGACCCGCGAGGTCATGGTCATGGAGCCAGTCAGCAAACTTGAACGCAGCAGGCTTTTGGGGCGGGGCTTGGATTCAGGGGCGGACGGTGTTGGATCTGTAGGACGGGGAGATTCGGACACTAGGAAATCCTGTGGGGACAAAAAGATACGGCATTATCCATGGCTGATATACTCAGGCACAACACCCAAACCCACTCCAGGAATGATACCGAGGTGCCACTATGATATTAGCCGCCTATTGGTTGAGACGTTCACTATGGATCGCCGTCGCCAGTGCTTCGATAAACAGTTGGGCTACACCACCCAAGACAATCCATCCAAGCTGGGATCTGGATAAAGACGGCATCAACGATTGTGAAAAAGATGGCTCCTGTGACCACACGCAGAATTACTCCTTGCCGCGCCCGACCACAAAATCTACCCCAAGCTTTAATTGCACCAAGGCAAAATCGTCCATAGAAACGCTGATCTGCGAATCGCCTGATCTGGCGATTCTGGACAACAAACTACACGGCATTTACCACGCTGCACAACAAAAGGCGAAAAACCAACACCCTCCCCTGCTTAAAGCCGAACAACGCGGCTGGATTAAAGGGCGCAACGACTGCTGGAAAAGCGAGACGCCGAAAGATTGCGTGAACCAAGCCTACCAACTGCGCATTGCAGAGCTTCAAGCCCGCTATCAATTGGTGCCCCATCTGGGCCCATTTCGCTATCAATGCGGAGCGTCACCCGCGGATGAATTATTCGTCACTTTCCATCAAACCGAGCCACCCACCTTGATTGCCGAGCGCGGCGATAAATCATCGCTCATGTATTTGTCGCAAGCCGCCAGCGGCGCCCAATATCTCGGTCAAAATGAAAGCTTTTGGGAGCATCATGGTGAAGCCAGAGTCGTCTGGGGATTTAACGCTCAGGAGCTGGTGTGCACAAAAGAACAATAGCTTTCGCTTGCTGCAACCTTTCGATCCTCGGCACCACCTTCGGATTCTCACCACCGGTGCTTGCAGACCAGGTACGCCTCACCAACGGTGACCAAATAAGCGGATCCATCACTGCATTGGCTGAAGGGTCATTAACCATTCAAACGGCTTATGCAGGCTTATTGACGATTAACCTCAATGCCGTCCAAAGCCTGGAAACCGATCAACCACAATTCTGGAGAATTGACTCGAACACCCAGTCAACGAGGCTCCAATTTAGCGAAAAGGCTGGCCATGTAACTACCGCTGGCGCTACTTATCCACTGACGAAGCTCGCTTTGGAAAAACCCTCTTCCACGTGGAAAAAATCCGGCCGGCTCGAAGGGGCGATGGACATAGACAATGACTCCGAGCGAAAAGAAAAACAGCATTTCTATACCGAACTAGACCTCGAATCCAACGACTGGCGCCATGAATTGAAGGCCGAAACCAAGCGCGACAAATCGCATAATCGTGTCACCGAAGATACCCTTGAGACCAATTACCGGGTGGACTATTTGTTCAATTCTCATTGGTTCGTCCGCAGTGCATCCAGCTATCGAATCGAAGGAGTAGAGCTGGAAACCAGCTATTGGAACACGGGCATAGGCCCGGGGTATCGTCTGTGGGGCCAGCGCAAAGACAAACTTGATGTCATCGTTACCTACAACCGTTTTGGATTGAAGGCGGGCCCGCTAAACTGGCATTTTTCGGCTTACGCCCTGAATCTGGATTATCAGCAATTTTGGTTCAATGAGCATTTGGAAACCTTTGTCGATGTTGAAATGGCAATCCCTAATATTGATTGGGTGGATTATTTGGCTAATACCAGCAGCGGTATTCGCTATTACCTATCGCACAATATTCACCTATCGCTCAAATACGACTTTAACGAAACCCACATGGACACAGGAACCACCCAAGACAGCAGTTACACACTGGGCGCAGGCGTTAGTTTTTGATACCGGACAATTAACTTTTTGTTGACATACCCACCGCCAACAAATACTGTATATAAAAACAGTAACAACACTTTTGAGGAATTCACAATGGCAGTAGTCGCCGTTTGGCTATGTGATCGGGATGGCAGTATGTTTGAAGATAGAAAAGTTGCAGAAGAACACGATAAGTATCTGGAGCTGGCCGCCAATATCACGCAATTGATTGAAGACAATATTCCCGGCATCGATGAACAGCACAGTGAAGCCATTGGCCTGCTTTTGGCGCAGCGCCGCGAGTTACTGGCCAAAGCCTGTAAAGGCAAGCCCGATGAATTATTACAGCCTTTCACTTACGAAAAGCCTGTAACCCTGAACAGCAAGACCACCCCCGCCAAGGACTAGGAACATCAGGCAGAGGTAGTTGCTGTAAGCACCGGTTCGCCCACATCAACCGGTGCCGTTAATGGCTGCCCACACGGCTATTAACACGCAAACAACTGAATTCGCCATCAAGGCCGCTAACCGCAAGGCGGCGGCACTAATAGCTTTCTCGGTGGTTTGTGACGTGTTTAAGTGAGCTTTTTGACTGGTGAGTCACTTCTCCCCAGCAGTGATTTTGCTGCTCAACTCGCTCACTTGCTTCCAATGACTCATTGTAGCCAGGTCGTTCAGCCACACCTGAGCCAGCACTGAGCCACTTTTACCGCCGCACCTTTTCTAGTGATAACACACAGGAAACCTCAACGGGTGCGGTGGTTTTTTCCCCACCTGGCCACCGTTAAGCAGATCAAAGATGATTTATGCGACGTGCAAAATCTGTACTTTCAACTAGAGTTAGGAGACTGCAGACTAGTCGGCGAGCCGCTCCAATGAATTATAAAAAAGCAAAATCCCAGTCAATTTCATTGACCTTGATATGTTCCTTGATATTACTTTCTATGTTCATTAACCCTGCTCAAGCGCAGACCAAACTGCGCGTGGTGCAGGGCAATAACTCGATAGAAACCTATGCAAAGGGGCTACTGATGTTAGCCCTGAGCAAATCATCCAACAAATACGCATTAGACGAAGCGGTACCTAACACCAGCGAAGAGCGCATGGTGACAATGCTGATGGAGAACCAGTTGGATGTGGTCTGGTATGCGACTACCAATGATCTGGAAGAGCGCTTACAGCCAATACGGATTTGTATTTACCGCGGGCTTCTGGGTTACAGGGTATTGATGATCAAGAAAGGTACCCAAAATAAATTTAATGGTATTAAAACGCTGGAGGATTTAAAGCGCGTTTCCCTCGGCCAGGGCCGCTTTTGGGCAGATACTAATGTACTGACCGCCAATAACCTTAATGTAGTTAAAGTACTTAAATACGAAGGCCTGTTTTATATGCTGGATGGCGATCGCTTTGATGGCTACCCACGCGGCGTACATGAACCCTGGTCGGAAATGCAACGCTACCCCAAACTGGCACTGGATGTAGAGCAAAACTTGCTGCTGTCTTACACCAATCCGTTTTATTTTTTTGTAAGTAAATCCAACACCAAACTGGCCAATGAAATTGAGCAGGGGCTGCGTACAGCGATTGCCGATGGCAGCTTTGACGAGTACTTTTTTAACGATCCAACCGTGAAAGATGCGATCGAGAAATCTAATTTAAAAACCCGCACCTTGATTCACCTGGAAAATCCCACGCTTCCACCCAAAACGCCAGTGGACGACAAATCGCTCTGGTTTGATCCCTATTCGCTTTGATGGTTATCTTCTACGCATGAGCATACATATTGATGTATTGCACCATGCGTGGAAAATCCGCGCGGTTCGGGCTGCTGCCATGGGGCAGCGCCTGATGCCAAATAATTAAATCACCGGCGTTAGCCGCAATCGCTTTTACCGGCCACTGCGACCAATCCTGTTGCTGCACATCAATACCGGTTGGTTGTTGCACCAGCCAATCATCAATTTTTTTGTGGAACCCCGGCACGCAGCAAAACGCCCCCTGGTGCGCTGCAACATCGGTTAAATAAATTAATGCCTGGGTACCAAAAGCAATGGGAGGGCACAAATCCAGATCCCAATGCATACCCGGCCCGGGAAATTTCCATTGGCTGGTCTCCGGTGGATTAAATCCGGTGCGATCGGTGGAAACAACCAAATCATCGCGCTGCCAGAGTTGATTGAAGATGGCGCGGATGCGTGGCGATTGTCGCGCAACCTCCAATGCAGGATGCGCAAATAATTGCACCATGATCTTTTTCATCTCACCCGCTGGCTTATACCAGGATTCAGGATCATCCGGCGTAATATGCAGATAGTCCCAGATCGCATTGCGCGCCGCCGCCGTTTCTTCCGCAGATAAAACACCGGGAATAATTAAATAGCCGTGCTCTTCCCAATGTGCTAATTGCTCACTACTCAAGGGTGAATGATGGGTATCTGCCAATATCGATATTTCATCACGCAGACGTGCCAACAACGCAGTATTCACTCGCTCAATAATCAGTGGATCAATAGCACCACCATTCGCGAACTCTAACCAGCGTTCAAATTCAACCAAGGTATTAGCGTGGTAAACCTGCGCAATGGCGGGTTCCAACCCCACCCCCAATTTATCCAATAGTATGCGGTCCAATTGCCATTCGTCTGTTTTAATTGCGTGCAATTGCGCCCGCGCCTTAGCCGAGCGATTAACGCGCCGTTGCAATTGCGCCTTGTGCCAAAAGCGTTTCAGGTGATATACGCCAAGCGCTGTTTTTTCATAGAAATCCGGCAGCTGTACTTCATCGATACCCGGCCTGCGTTCATAGGCAAATACAAAGCGCGGGTAGTTTCCCTGTTCATAGCCATAACGCAACACACTACCCGCCTGCGGACGCGCATCGCGCTCAAACAGTGGCAAGGTTAATTGTGATTGGTTTTCGCGCAACACCAACGCATCAAATACGCGGATCTCAGTGGTTAATTTTATATTTTCCAATTGATCCGAATGGTGCGGCACCGTTAAATGCCCGTGCAATGGCGATTGATCACCACCCCCGATTAGCTGCGCCGTATGTTTATCCAATTGAAAAATGGTACCCAGATGCAAAGCGCTAATGTTGTGACTATCCATATCGGACAACCATAATTCCAACCGAATTTGTTGCGGAATTAGCCAACCGTCTACCGTCAGAAATTGTTGCAGATAGCTGAAAATAGCAACCTGCGGCTCCTGAATTAAACCCTGACGCATGGTCTCGGAAATGATCAGATCAAAATGGTGCGGCGCCTGCCATTCGCAGGCATCAGCTTGGACAATGGACTCCAGCAAATGACTATCGTGCAATTGCAATTCGTTAAGTAATTTTTGCAAATGCCCTAGCGATTCAGCGTGAATATCCAGCAAGGTTACTTTGAGCGGCTGGCCAACAAACAGCGGTAACAAAGGCACCAGCAATAAACCAAAAGGCCCGGTGCCAGCATAGAGCACACGCAGCGGTTGTTGCGTCGTTTCTGTAACCCCGGTTGACAAATAGTTTGCGAGTTTTTTCTGCAGAGCAGCATAGACGCCCTGTATAAATACCCGCGTGCGCTCTACGTCTTCTGCACACTGGGCAGCGGTAGTCGGTGATACAGCTTTGCCTTGCGCAGTAATACTGGCGCCTTCATCCAGAAAAGAATCCGGATGCAAATCCATCTGGGTTATTTCACACAAGCGCCCAATTAACTCATCAACCAAAGGTTTGGCAGCGCCGGCATGGGTGGTGTCAAGTAAGCGGGAAACCAATGTAACGAGTGGGTGAGGCATCAACCTTATCCTTAATGAAATATTATGTTTACCAGCGGTCAGTCCGCGACAGGTACCAACTCCAACAGCTGTTGCCACATCAAATGCTTGGTGACCGGTTTTAATAATATCCGCGCGGGTGCAAGCGTTTGGGCAGTTTGCACATCCTGATCAATAATATTCGCGGTGAGAAAAATAATCGGCGTATTCCGCCAGCGCTCACTGGCGCGCATGTTTTTTGCCACTTCAAAACCGTCCAGCTGTGGCATTTGTAAATCCAGAATTACCAGGTCCACCTGCGTCTGATCCTGCAACAACTCCCAGGCTTTTAAACCATTATTTGCTTCCAGTAGCTGTGCGCCCGTGTGCTTTAACTGCTTATACAAAATCATGCAATTAATCGCATCGTCATCGGCAAATACAATTGTTTTCGTGCGCAAGTCCGGCGCCTGTTCCAGTGGCGCGGCTAGCGCATTGGCAGCCTGTTGCAATTCTGGATCAGGCGAGACCAACGGGAATTGCATGATAAAACGCGATCCTTTGCCCAGCGTGGATTCAACATGAATCTGGCCACCGTGCTGCTCAACCAAATAGCGTGTTACCGTAAGGCCCAACCCGGTACCGCCCGACCGCCGATTGGCAGATGCCTCCAGTTGGCTGAAGGGGACAAACAATTTATGCATATCTTCCGGTGCTATGCCTATACCTGTGTCCTGCACCATTAATTGCAATGCGTTCGTTTCACGCTGGCTAATCACCGCAACACTGCCTTCATCCGAATATTTAATACTGTTGCTTACCAAATTAATTAAAATTTGTTCCAGACGATTAGGGTCAGCCCAGATACGCTCATCCGGTGCACTGCTATTAATCAACTGTAAATTTTTATTGGCGGCGAGCGGTTTAACAATCGAAAATATTTTTTCAATCAACGGGTGCAATTCCACCCAGCATTTAAATAATTCAATATTGGCTTCCGCCATTTTGGTGTAGTCAAGAATATCGTTAATCAAATGGCTGAGCCGGCGCCCGCTGGAAATAATCAACTCGAGTTTTTTGCGCGCCTCCCCTGGTGGCAATTGCAGCTCTTCGTCCAACGCCGACGCCAAACCGACAATACCGCTAACCGGCGTACGCAATTCGTGAGAGGTGTTGGCAAGAAAGGCATCCTTAATGGCGTTGACACGCATCAAGGCGTGATTCAATTGTTTTTCTTTTTCCAGCGCCGCCAATTCCCGTTGATGCCGGTAGAGCAAATAAAATACGCTGATCAACAACAAGAAGTAACCCGCATAGGCCCACCCAGTTTTCCAAGGGGGCGGCAAAATGCGCAGAGCGATATCCACTTGCTGGTCACTCCACTGGCCACTGCTATTTGCCGCTTTTACCTGGAAGCGATAACTGCCGGCGGGAATGTTGGTGTAGGTCGCACTATTTTTGCTGCCTATATCATTCCAATCTTTATCGAACCCTTGCAGGCGGTAAGCGTATTGGTTAAACGCCGGCAAATGGTAACTGAGCGCCGCAAATTCAAACGCAAACATGCTGTGTTGGTAGGTCAATTCTAGCTGCTCGATCAAATTTACACTCTGTGCGAGCGGGGAATCCGGGGTGCCAGAAATAACTTCGCGATTGGTAATTTTCAAGCGCGTCAGGAGCACGGGAAAACTCGCCGCCTCTCTGGTCATGCGCGCTGGATCGAACCGACTCATACCTTCCACACCACCCACATACAGCTCGCCATTGCTGGCATGCAGTATGGCCCCGCGATTAATGGTCACGGCATTAATTCCGTGGCTGCTATTGAATGCGATGATCGAGAGAGTATTCGGACTCACGCGCGCCAACCCCTGGTTAGTGCCCAGCCAGAGATTGCCATCGCTGTCTTCGGCAATTCCGGTGACCACCAAATCGGGCATGCCCTGCTCCAGTCCCAAAGGTATCAACGGCTCCTGGTCACCGATCCAGATAAACACGCCGGCATCGAGGGTTGCAATCCAGATCCGCCCGCGAGAGTCTTCAAACACATTGCGCACCATCAAGCTGGGCATGTGCCGGTTACCCGTATCATGTCGTCCAAAGTGAACGTAGCTTTCGCTGGCCGGGTCGTAACGATCCAACCCATTGGTTCCCCCTATCCAAAGACGCTGCTGGCGATCGCGCAACAAACTGTATATGTCCTGACTGGAAATACCCGCCCCGGCCCCCTGCGGCAAGAGCACCAAAAAGCTACCCGTAACCGGATCGAAGCGATTTAGTCCACCCTCCTGAGTCGCCAGCAGGACCTCGCCATTCGGACCAGGCAAAATATCCCAGACAATGTTTGCGCTTAGGCTGCCGGGGCGGTGGTCTGCTAAAAAGTGCGTGAGTTTTCCGTCAACACCCAGACGGTAAGCGCCGTCGCTCCAGGTGCCAATCCAGGTGTTACCCAAGGAGTCGCGCGTTAGGGAAGTGATAGGTTTTCTGGGTAGCGCCAGCGGCGAGCCGGTCGCCGAGAGGTCCGCAAAAAAACTATTTCCCGGATTAAACTCGTTAACACCTTTTTCGGTACCGACCCAGATGCGCCCATCGGGCAACTCCATAAAACTGAGCACGCCCCTATCGTTCAATTCGGGCGCCGTTGGATTTCCGGTTTGCTGGAAGTTGCTGACCTTGTCGCTGCTGCGATGGTAGAGACTGATACCGCTGGGGTAGTGGGTTATCCACAAATTGCCTTCGCGATCAAAAAGCAATGCCACTGTTTTATCACTTACCAGAGATTGAAGATTGCCCTGATGGTGACGGTAGCTCGTCCAGATTTTACTACTGAGGTTGTAGCGCAGCAGACCACCGCCATCCCCCGCAATCCAGAGGTGGCCCGCTTGATCGCGGCGAATGGTCCACACAGTGTTGCTACCTGCGCTGTCCAGTGGTGGCAAATGCTGAAACTCGCGCGTGCGCGGATTAAAGATATCGAGCCCGGCTATATGCTGCCCCAGCCACAGGTTTCCGTCTGCATCTTCCCCGATCGCATTAATCCGGTGCCCCGCGCTACCTGTCGCGTCGCTACGACTGTGGGGATAGAAATAAAACTTTCCGCGCTCCAAATCAAAACGCGCGAGGCCCGCATCGCTTGTTCCCAACCAAATGCGCCCGTTTGAATCTTCAAACAGCGCACGAATCGTGGTGATGCGCGCGGGGGAATTCCCGACAGGCCATTTAAACTCCCGCACCTGGGTGCGCTCGGGATTAACGACAATCAATCGGCCACCGTCGCCGACGTACAAATTGCCCTGTCGGTCCTCCAGCAAGGCATAGATATTGTTATGGGAGCCCAACTCAGCTTGGGTAAAGGGGACAAATTCATCGCGCTGGGGATCGTAGCGACACAAGGCCTGCTCGGCGCCCACCCACAAATCGCCGCGGCTATCGCTCAATAGTGCTTGCACAAAACGCCCGCAAATATTGTCGCGATCGGCGCCTCGTCCAGCATAGTTTTTCAGTTCCACACCGTCGTAGCGTAACAGTCCTTCGCCGCCACCAAACCACATAAATCCCTGCCGGTCCTGGGCGATAGCCACCAGATTGTTCATGGCCTTTTGGCTCGCCAAATCATCCAGCCGGATCTGTTCAAAATGAATATCTCCCCGCGCCAATGCGCAGGGCAGCAGCAATAGGATCAACAAACACGCGCGGTTGACGGCAGAGCTTATAGGTAACCAGTTCATGAACCAGAGTTTAGACCGCAGGGGTAGGTTTTGCCGCCTGTTAGCAGGACTTTACCTAACCGCTGCGGCGCGTAAGCAATCACAAAATCGCGGGTTATCTCCAAGCTGTCATCAAAACAGCAAAAAATTTTAACAATGCTTATATAGGTTTTGCCGGGAACCCTTAACTAAATCACTCATGAAGGAGCTTTCCATGTTTAACCCCTTGCACCTGCTGGCCAGTGCCGCGCTGGTTTTGCTGATCCCACTCACCGCTGCCGCCCACAGCGACAGAGGCGAAAGTTATGCTAAAGGAGATAACAACAGCGCCAGTGTTCAGCTCGGCCCACGCCCGTTTTATTTAGTGAATGACATGG
Organism: Cellvibrio sp. KY-GH-1; assembly: GCF_008806975.1. Taxonomy (NCBI): domain Bacteria; kingdom Pseudomonadati; phylum Pseudomonadota; class Gammaproteobacteria; order Cellvibrionales; family Cellvibrionaceae; genus Cellvibrio; species Cellvibrio sp. KY-GH-1. Next base: position 4,516,112 of record NZ_CP031728.1, on the reverse strand, counting down.
ATGAAAGTTCACTTAAGAAAAAACTGCAAAGTTGCGCGAACGGCCCTTTTAAAAAAACCAACTTCTCTATTGGCCATCGCGGTGCTCCGCTGCAATTTCCCGAGCACACCAAAGAATCCTATGAAGCCGCCGCCAAAATGGGTGCAGGAATTTTAGAGTGCGATGTTGCCTTCACCAAAGACAAGCAGTTGGTATGCCGTCACTCGCAATGCGATTTGCACACCACCACCAATATTCTCGCCACTTCGCTTGCCAGCAAATGCAGCCAGAATTTTTCGCCATTTGACCCAGTGAGCGGTAAAGCCGCCAGCGCGACTTGCTGCACTAGCGATATCACTCTTGCGGAATTCAAATCCCTGCAAGGAAAAATGGATGCATTCAATCCTAAAGCCACTACCGTGGATGAATATTTAAAAGGTACCGCCAACTGGCGCACTGATTTGTACGCGAGCAAAGGTACACTTTTATCGCACAAAGAAAGTATCGAGTTGTTTAAAAAACTCGGTGTAAAAATGACCCCGGAATTAAAAACTGCCAGCGTACCCATGCCTTACAACGGCTACACCCAAGCTATGTACGCCCAGCAATTAATTGATGAATACAAAGCCGCCGGTGTAAAAGCGCGCGATGTGTGGCCACAATCATTCGACATTCAAGACATTCGCTACTGGATTCAAAATGAGCCGGAATTTGGCAAGCAAGCCGTGTATCTCGATGATGCCGACGTACCTGCAGATGTGCCAACAGCGGCCGAATTACAAATGTACGCCGATCAAGGTTTCAAAATTGTTGCCCCACCCATTTGGGTTTTATTGGCACTCGACAAAGACAACAAAATTGTTGCCTCTGACTACGCGCGCAACGCGAAAAAAGCCGGCCTGAAAATTATTACCTGGTCATTCGAGCGCTCCGGCCCATTAAAAAATGGCGGCGGCTGGTATTATCAAAGCGTCAACCCGGCAATCAACAACGATGGTGACATGATGGTGGCACTGGACGTACTGGCCAAAGACGTAGGCGTTATCGGAATATTTTCTGACTGGCCCGCAAGCGTGAGTTACTACGCCAATTGTATGAATTTGAAATAATCAGTTAAAAAAAAGCCCGGCAATTTGCCGGGCTTCCATTAAAAATAACAAGTACAGAAACATCAATTGAGCTTTGTTTTATATTCCTCTTCAATCCTATCGATCATCAAATCAATTAACGCCGCATCTCTGCTCAAACAAACATACTCTTCGTCCTCTTCAGGAAAAATAGTGTAGTGGCAGCCCAAAACTGGCTAGCACGTGCTAATGATAATCTCCCAATAAAGCAGTACCGCCCCAGATAGTCATAGCGATGACCACCAGCACATGACCCAACGCCACCAGATACAGCCAGCCCACCAGGTATTTACGCCTGCTTTTCTCCAGATCGCACCTGTTCATCTGCACCGCTTTTTTCATCCTTTTACTTGACCAGGATCAAATCATTCTGTAATTTCAGAATATACTGAAAATTCAGGAATTTCAAAATGCCAGAAAATCTCACCCCGATGATCCAATCCTGCATCCTCCACTTTGGCGAAATGGGCAGCCGCTGGGGGATCAACCGCACGGTGGGCCAGATGTACGCCTTACTGGTGCTGAGCAAAGAACCGCTGTGCGCCGACGACATTACCGAAGCTCTGGGGATTTCCCGCTCGAATGTAAGCATGGGATTGAAGGAATTAATGTCCTGGGAGTTGGTAAAACTCCAGCATCGCCCGGGTGAGCGCAAAGAGTTTTATTCCGCGCCGGGCGACGTGTGGGATATCGCCAAAACCTTGATTGAACAACGCCGCAAACGCGAGATTGATCCTACACTTTCCACACTGCGCAATTTGCTGATCGACACTCCGGCCAATGACGCCGAGGCTTACGCACAACATCGCATGCGCGAAATGCACGAGCTGATTGAAATGCTCACGCTCTGGACACAGGAAATCCAGCGCCTGGATTCCTCCCAACTGAGCAAACTACTCAAGCTCGGCAACAGCATCGGCAAAGTGCTGGACATGAAAGACCGTTTATTAGGCACAAACAAAACAACGAAGTGACCGTAGGTTGGGTCGGGTCGCGCAGTTTAGCAGCGAGACCGTAGGTTGGGTTAGATGCGAGTACAACGAGCACCGTAACCCAACATGACCATGTCACAACACGCACCGAAAACAGCTACAAAGTAATTCATCACCACACCAAAAGGATTTTCTAATTTCATCGAGGTACATCATGCTCGAACCCGCTGTAATAGACACACTTATCCTCTCTCGCATCCAATTCGCTGCCAATATTTCATTTCATATTTTATTTCCGTCGATCTCCATCGCCCTCTGCTGGTTTCTGGTGTATTTCAAATTGCGCTACAAAGGCGACGGCGACGATGTATGGATGCGCGCTTATCGATTCTGGGTAAAGGTATTTGCGCTCACCTTTGCAATGGGCGTAGTCAGCGGCATCACCATGAGCTTTCAATTTGGCACCAACTGGCCGGGCTATATGGAAACCGTGGGTAATATTGCCGGCCCTTTGCTCGGTTACGAAGTACTCACTGCATTTTTTCTGGAAGCCACATTTTTAGGGATTATGTTGTTCGGCATTAAGCGCGTCTCTAATCGCACACACACCATCGCCACTTTTCTGGTCGCGTTCGGTACCACCATGTCCGCGTTTTGGATTATTGCGCTCAATAGTTGGATGCAAACACCCGCAGGGTTTGAAATGCGCGATGGCAAAGCCTATCCGCTCGACTGGCTGGAAATTATTTTTAATCCTTCCATGCCCTATCGTCTCGCGCATATGTTGATAGCATCCGGCTTGACTGCGGCATTTTTAATTGCCGGCTTGTCAGCCTATCGTTTATTAAAAGGCGATCATAAGCCAGCACCCCGCCTCGCGTTAAAAACAGCGGTTGCTGCGGCAGCGATTTTAATTCCGCTGCAAATTTTCCTGGGCGACATGCACGGTTTAAATTCACTTAAATATCAGCCCGCGAAAATTGCCGCCGTTGAAGCCGTGTGGCACACCGAAAAAGGTGCACCGCTAGTGTTGTTTGCGATCCCGGATAAAGAAACCCAAAGCAACAAATTCGCGATTGAAATTCCCAACATGGCCAGCTTGATTCTCACTCATCATGCGGAGGGTGAAATAAAAGGTCTTAATGAGTTTCCCAATGCGCACCCGCCCGTCGCGCCAATGTTTTTTGGCTTTCGTATTATGGTGGGCATGGGTATGTTGATGTTGGCGGTCGCCTGGTGGGGCGCGTTTACTTACTGGCGCAAAAAAGAAATTCCGCCGCTGTTACTAAAGGTATTTGTAGGAATGACTTTCTCCGGCTGGGTTGCCACCCTTTCTGGTTGGTACGTCACTGAAATTGGTCGTCAACCCTGGCTAGTCACCGGCGTGCTAACAACCGCTGATGCCGTAACCAAAACACCAGCCACTAATGTGGGCACGTCCCTCGCGATTTATTTGTCGCTCTATGCGGTCTTGCTAATCGCCTATATACGCACACTCTTTTTGATGGCGAAAAAAGCGGTATTGGTGGACAGACCCGAAGAAATCGAAACCCTGCAAGATCAACTGCTCACCAAACCTGCCTAGGAGAAATGTCATGAACGAATTGACTCAATTAACTGGCGCAGCATTTTGGTTGCCAGTAATTTTTATCGGCTTAATGGGGCTCGCCTTTTTTATCTACGCAATTCTGGATGGTTATGACTTGGGTGTAGGAATCTTATTGCCTAACGATTCCGAAGCCCAGCGCGATACCATGATCGCCAGCATCGGCCCCTTTTGGGATGCGAATGAAACCTGGTTAGTATTGGGCATCGGCCTGTTACTCATCGCCTTCCCGCTCGCGCACAGCATGATTTTATTTCATTTGTATTTACCCGTTACCGTCATGCTCGCCGGACTAATTTTGCGCGGCGTCGCCTTCGATTTTCGCGCAAAAGCGCCCGCCGATCACAAAGACTTGTGGGATAAAGTGTTTAAAACCGGCTCGCTGCTAGCCACCTTGTCGCAGGGTTATATGCTCGGCCTTTATGTGATGGGGTTTGAACAAAGCCTCGCCAGCCACGCCTTTGCCGCGCTCAGCGCAATTTGCGTGACTGCCGGCTACACCTTCATCGGTGCGGCCTGGCTAGTGATGAAAACCGAAGGAGATTTACAAAAACGCGCCGCCTGGTGGGCGCGTCGCTGCGCCTGGTTAATGACACTCGGAATAGTTGCGGTTTCCATTGTGAACCCGCTGGTGAGCGATACCATTTTCAACAAATGGTTTGGCAGCCCGCTGTTTTTAATTTTATTAATTATTCCGGTGTTTTGTTTTGTGTTGCTGTTTATCGTTGACCGCTACCTGCGCTTATTCCCCTACGAAAAAGATTTCGGTTGCTGGATTCCTTTTGCCTCTGCCTGCATGATTTTTATGTTGAGTTTTATCGGCTTGGCCTACAGTTTCTTTCCTTTCGTGGTCCCGGCAAAACTCGACATCTGGCAAGCAGCCAGCGCACCGGAATCATTAATGTTTATTTTATACGGCGCGGTAGTGGTATTACCCACCATCATCATTTACACCATTTTTTCCTACCGGATTTTTTGGGGTAAAGCGACTCAGTTGAAGTACTACTAAGTGAGGCTGCCCCCAAAACCCGGGTTTGGGGGCATTATTTCATCGTCAAAAAATTAAAATTTGTACCCAACCGACAGTTCCAAATCAATTCTGATCCCGTCCTCGGTCAACGTAAAATTGGAATTGCTATATTGTTTTTCAAACTCACCCACAGACAGGCCTGTGGAAACATTCCAACCGGACTCCCAAAGCCAGATATAGCCCGCACCAACACCATAACTTTTACGCTCATACGAATCAAAATAAGCACCCTGCTCATAGTCGTCATAACTATTGTCCTTATATTGGCTCCAATACACACCATAGAAAACAGAATCTTCATTGGCATGCATGTAGCGTTTAATCGATAGGTTACCCGGAACACCTAACCCAAGGCTCCATTTACCTTTTTGAATTTCAACACCCAACAAACCGGTGTAAGGCGATACCCCGAGCTTTCCATTAAATGAAAAATCACTACTAACTTCCTCTGCACACACGTTTACAGCCAGCAAACATAACGCAACACCAAATACCTTTCCCAATCTACTATTCCTCTATTTTTTAATGATCCAATTATTTATTTTCAAGATTATTGACCTCAAGTAATCACAATAGATTTACCGTGAAAAGTCGTCTTTCTGCCTAATCATTTTCCGCAAGTTTTTTAGCTTTGTCGGATTAATTTCACGATACATAATCTCTGCACCATCTTCCAACTTTCCGTAAATAGGCAACAATTCGGTCAATCCTTCAAATAACCATTGTACCGGAACTGCATTCGGACCACCTGAATAAGGCTTCGCCTCCAACGCAGCACATGCTTTTTCTCTTTTTATTCCGCGCGCGTAATCACATGAATTCGCACGGTGCGCGTGGCCAAATGTACTTCGCGCAAAAAGTACGCGAGCCCCACAATTAATGTGAGCGTGGATGCCGTAAACAATGCGCTGATTAGCCATTTGAATTCCACCTGCAGCAGCACTTGTAAAAAGATTACGGCAACCACAACACACACCAGTAAGGCAGAACAGGTACAGGCGGTAATCGCGAGACTGGCGTAGTGGCGGCGCCGTTCGAGGCGGTTTAACTCTTTGGGTAATTCAGGGGAATCTTGTAAATGCGCCGGTAACGGCTGCTCGGTAAGACTACGGCCGCGATCAATAATACGCGCGAGGCGACCTGCCACCACATTGAGCAACCCAGCAATACCCGTCAATAAAAACACCGGTGCTAATGCGAGCTGGATAGCATGGGCAATATCACCAAAATTGGTGGCAACTACTGCGGTTGAACTCATTAACTGGCCACCTTCAAGTCAAATGGGCGAACGTTATATTCCTTTTTATACTGTCGCGCCCACCATAAGTCGTAAGCATTCTGCAATTTTAACCAATGATCGGCAGAGGGCTCGGCAAACGCCATTTCCAAGCGCACAGCCATTTCCGGGGTAATGGCACCGCGGCCATTAATTACTTTGGAAAGGGTTTTGCGGCTGATATCCAAATTTTCTGCCACCTGGGTTAATGTCAATCCCAATGGATCAAGCATTAACTCTTTCAGAATTTCACCGGGATGGGCCGGATTATGCATAGCCATTAGTGATAATCCTCATAATTAACCAATTCAACGTTGATACCGACAAACCGAAAGGTCACTCGCCAATTTCCATTCACAAACACCGACCAGACCCCTTTCATATCACCTTTGAGCTCATGCAAGCGTAACCCAGGCAAATTCATGTCCGAAGGCTCGGCTGCGCAGTCAAGATTGGTAAGAATCAATTGTAATCGGCGCGAGTGCGCCGCCTGAATGCCGGAGAGACTTCCTGACCGGTAAAAACGCTCAAGTCCTTTGTGCTTGAATGAAATAATCATATTCCCTCATTGTAACCCCAAAGGTTACACAGTCAATCCATAGTTAATAATTAAAACCTTAAGCCTTATGCCGCTTGATCGCCTGCTGCAACTGGCTGAGGGTTACGCTGCGCGCAAGGTCCTGGCTTTTGCGGATGTGTTTGGTCATGGCTTTGCGCGCTTGGGTTTTATTTTTTTCGCGGATTAATTGGCAGATGGAAAAATGTTCTTCGCAGGTTTCAATCACCGATTGGCGATCCGGAAACCCTAACCGACGCAAAATACGGATATTGTTGTTGATGTCGCGCAGGTAATTGGCGAGCACCGGGTTGCCGCTGCCAATCGCGATACCGATATGAAAGGCTTCTTCGCGCGCTTTGATTTCTTCCATATCCAACTCGTCATCCAAACGCTCAGCATTCCAATCTTCCTGCAAACCGTCCAAATCGTCGTCGTTCATATGGTCGCACGCGAGCTCAACGGCACTCGCCTCCAGCATGATCCGCACATCGTAATATTGACTAATGGTTTCAATATCCACCGAGCGCACGAAGCAGCCCTGCTTGGGCATGATGGTGATTTGACCTTCAGTCTCCAAGCGTTGTAACGCCGCGCGTACTGGCGTTCGGCTCACTTGAAAATCCTCGGCGATTTCCGATTCGGTAATACGCGTACCCGGGTAGATTTCGAAATCGATAATCTTTTTCTTGAGCTGGTCATACACCAGTTGTGCGGCTGATTTGGGGGTAGTCAAAACACCTGCTCCAATTGCGGATTTGCGCCCGTGGCGCGCCTTTATTGCATGGTAGGCGAGCCCCAAGACCTTGTAAACAAACCCCGCACTCCCCGCCCACTGCCGCCCGCATTTCGCTCCGTTGCGGTGCACAGACAAGTACAGCGCTGCGTTTTGGCGCTTACTTCCATTCACCTCTGCTACTCACCCGATATCACCGAGAGAAATAAATTGCTCGCTAATTCAATAAGTTAATAGCTCAAAGAAGATCGATTTTTGTGCTGGCACAGCTTATGCAGAACCCAACGTTGTATACAACAATGTTCTAAAACAAGAACTTTTGAGGATGCAACCATGCCCAGCTTGAAGACCGCCACCCGTTTCGTTGCAAGTTTCATTGATGTTTGTTCTCGAGGTTTACGCCGGAGCCTTATGGCTGCCGGCGTTTTTTTTCTCGCCACCACCGCTTCATTTGCCCAGGCCGATGCGCGCTGGAGCAGCACCAATTTGCAGTATCACTACGGCACGGATTACGAGCTGGGCGATGAAGAGCGCACGCTGATTACCCTGGAGCACGCCAGCGGCTGGAAATATGGCGATAACTTTTTCTTCGTGGATATCACCAACCCGGACCGCACCGGCACGCTGACACAAACGTCCTGGTATGGCGAAATTTCGCCGCGCCTTAGTTTCGGAAAGATGACCGGCAAAGATTTATCGGCCGGCATCATTCAGGATGTTCTGCTCACCAGCACCATGGAAATGGGTGAAGGTTTTCACACTTACCTTTATGGCGTGGCGGTGGATTTAAAACTGCCCAAATTCAATTTTTTCCAAATCAATTGGTATGTGCGTAACGAAGTGACTTTCGGCACAGATCTGGGTCAGCAAATCACCTTGGCATGGGGAATGCCCTTTGAAATAGGCAAAGCCAAATTCAGCTTTGAAGGCTTCTTTGATTACGCCTGGGACGTTGGCCCCAGCGAAGACAACATAGTCACTCAACCGCGCTTATTGCTGGATGTCGGCTCGCTATTTGATTCACCCGGGGTATTTCAAGCAGGCATTGAATACCAAATATGGAAAAACAAATTCGGCATCGATGGTGTTGACGAAAGTTTTCCCGAACTGATGGTGAAATGGATCTTTTAGCGCTGCACCGACGCAACAGCCACGCGCGACAAAACTGTGATGCGAAAAAATTCAGCTCGCAAATTTTTCCGACTCACCGTGAAATTTTCATCGCCCAATGAGACAAGCCAATGATTAGTTTGAGCGCACAACCCGAAGCCATTGATTTATCGCTCGCGCAAACCGCACTGGTGATTATTGATATGCAGCGCGACTTTCTAGAACCGGGTGGCTTCGGTGCGAGCCTCGGCAATGATGTGAGCCTGTTGCGCACAGCCATTGCGCCTTGCCAATCATTGCTCGCTGCCGCGCGCGCCATGGGCATGTTGGTCATTCACACACGCGAAGGTCATTTACCGGATTTAAGTGATGCACCACCCGCAAAAATTATGCGCGGTAAACCGGAGCTGCGCATCGGCAGTATCGGCCCCATGGGGCGCGTGCTGGTGCGCGGTGAGCCGGGCCATGGAATTATTCCGGAACTCGCGCCCGTGACTGGCGAAATCATTATTGATAAGCCGGGCAAGGGTGCGTTTTATCGCACTGAATTAAATGATGTATTGAAAGAACAGCGCATCGAAAATTTATTGGTCTGTGGTGTAACCACTGAAGTCTGCGTGCACACCACGGTGCGCGAAGGCAATGATCGCGGCTATCGCTGCGTAGTCGTTGGTGATGCCTGCGCGTCTTATTTTCCCGAGTTCCACCGTGTCGCCCTGGCGATGATTCCGGCCCAGGGCGGCATTTTTGGCTGGGTGAGTAATAGCACTGCGGTTGTTGCAGCGCTATCGCCCAAACGCATGTCCACCGCTACAACGCCTTAATCACTGCCAAACAATTCCAACCGTACTTTTTTAAAAAAATTGCGAAAAAAAATTGCAAAAATATTAATCGTTATCCCTGCTAGTAAACCTACGAATAGGAGAGGACAAGACCATGAACAGCCCCATTAACCACGTAAAATTCTGGAAGCCCGGCGACTGGAATGCGCTTTTCGGGTTTGGCACCAACATTCTGGTAAACCTGTTGGTACTTACGGGGCTGCTGCGTTTTGTGCTGCAAATGCCCGACGATGTTGTATTCGGCCGCATTCTTCCCGCCGTGGGTTTAATGATGTGTTTGAGCACACTCTATTACGCTTACCTCGCCTACAAATTAGCGAAAGAAACCGGACGCACCGATGTGTGCGCTTTGCCATCCGGTATCAGCGTGCCACATATGTTTGTGGTGGTGTTTGTGATTATGTTGCCCATATCACTCACCACTGGCGACCCCATTAAAGGCTGGGAAGCGGGTTTAACCTGGGTGTTTGTGCAAAGTTTTGTGTTGATGATCGGTGGATATATCGCACCCTACATTCGCAAAATAACCCCGCGCGCCGCATTACTGGGAACACTTGCCGGCGTGTCGATTGCATTTATTTCGCTGCGCCCCGCATTGGAAATGTTTATGACTCCGGTGATTGGCGTAGTGTGCTTTGCCATTATTTTATTAAGCTGGTTTGGTGGTGTGCGCTACTTTAAAGGCATTCCCGCAGGATTAGTTGCCATAGCCGTAGGAACTTTAATCGCCTGGAGTTCAACCGCACTGGGTTTAAATTTTGGCGGATTGAGTTTGGAAAAACTCACGCAGTCACTCACCAGTTTTGGTTTTGCGGTGCCCATTCCCGCAGTGGGCCACGTATTTTCCGGGTTTGAATTTATCGGCATTATTTTAGTGACCGCGATTCCGTTCGGCATTTACGATTTAGTTGAGGCCATGGACAACGTCGAGAGCGCTGCCGTCGCCGGTGATAGCTACCCAACCACTCGTGTGCTCACTGCCGATGGAGTGATTAGTTTGGTCGGCTGCTGTATGGGCAATCCGTTTATTAATGCGGTGTATATCGGTCACCCCGGCTGGAAATCCATGGGCGGCGGCATTGGTTATTCTGCCGCAACCGGTATTTCGGTTTTAGCACTGTGTTGGCTTGGGATTATCGCGGTATTTTCCTCCGCAATTCCGCTCGTCGCTATTTCACCCATTCTGCTCTACATCGGCATGCTAATCGGATCGCAAGCCTTTCAAGAGAGCCCCAAATCCCACGCGCCTGCCATTATTGTTTCGCTAATGCCTCATCTCGCTGCTTGGGGTAAATTGCAAATTGATAATGTGTTGGGCGCGGCGGGAACCAACGCGGCCACGGTGGGAATCGACAAGCTTGCGCAAAACGGTGTGCTCTATGAAGGATTATCCGTATTGGGTGGCGGCGCCATTCTGGGTGGATTAATGCTTGGCGCCATTACCGCATTTATTATCGATCGCAGTTTTATCAAAGCAGGATTATTTGCCTGCGCAAGTTCGGTACTCACCTTCTTCGGCTTAATGCACGGTGAAGCCATTGGCATCGCGGAGTCACCTACGGTCGCATTTGCCTACCTCGCCGTCGCCGGCGTGCTATTCGCTTGCGCGAAATTCAGTGTGGTTTCGACTAAAGCACCGGAAGAACATGAAAGCCACGAAGCAATCGAACCTGCACACTAAGCAAATCAAGGAGCAATTATGACGAGCTTTAACGATTATTCTCCGCGCTATCTGAATAGTACGCCCTACAAATGGCCCTACGATGGCGACCTGCAACCGGACAATACCGCGCTGATAATTATCGATATGCAAACGGATTTTTGCGGTAAAGGCGGTTATGTAGACACCATGGGTTACGACATTAATTTAACGCGTGCCCCCATTGAACCGTTACGTAAATTATTGCCGGCGATGCGCGCCGCCGGCTTTCACATTATTCACACCCGCGAAGGGCACCGACCTGACCTCGCCGATCTGCCCGCCAATAAACGTTGGCGCTCGCGTCAAATCGGCGCGGGCATTGGCGATGCGGGTCCCTGCGGAAAAATTTTAATTCGCGGCGAACCCGGCTGGGAAATTATTCCGGAACTTGCGCCCATCGAAGGAGAAATTATTATCGACAAACCCGGTAAAGGTTCCTTCTACGCCACTGATCTGGAAATGGTTCTGCATTTGCGCGGCATTAAAAATATTATTCTCACCGGCATCACCACCGATGTCTGTGTACACACCACCATGCGCGAAGCCAATGATCGCGGTTTTGAATGTGTACTGCTTGCCGATTGCTGCGCGGCCACTGACCCGGCCAACCACAACGCGGCAATTGCCATGATCCATATGCAAGGCGGCGTATTTGGTGCAGTCGCAACATCCACTGAGTTACTAGCGGCACTGGCGAAATAAGTACGCGTTTACGCGTGGTGGGTTAACTGCAGGAGATGAGCGTGGAAAAAAATCTGGTGTGGAAAAATTTAATCAACAGGAACTTTGATGACCCCGAATGGCAGTGGCAAGATTTCCGCGAAGGCGTCGATATTTTACCCCTGCACGGCGACCCCAGCCAGGGCTGCTCTTCCGCCCTACTACGCTATCACCCAGGCGCGCAGATTCCACGCCACCTGCACGTAGGTACAGAATTTCTATTCATTCTACGCGGCAGCCAACGCGACGAGCGCGGCGAATACCACACCGGCACCTTCCTCATTAACCCCACTGACACCAGCCATGAAATTGTCAGTGAAGAAGGTTGCGTGGTATTAGCTGTGTGGGAAAAACCGGTGCGGTTTATTAAGGCGGGGTAAAAGATACAGCTGCGCAAATTGTCGAGTACCAAGCATGCGTGCTGTTATGATCAGCGTAGCTTAGATTGTAATTTCTGTATTTCCGAATCTAAGTCGTTAAGCTCTTTTGGTACTTCAATTTTTGACGAAGAATCACTATTGGGTAAAGGGGTAAAGACCCCAAAATTTAGCGTATTAACTTTTATAGAAATGTACGCAAGTAAACCATTCTCGCCCTCCCCAAGCATGATAGATTTATAATTCAAATATGGTTCATAATGAGTCAGCCAACCCAACTTAGCTGTGGGTTTAGAGTTTGGCAATGAAGTTAGCCCTATGTGTGATATTGATTCAATCGCATAAGGATATTTTTCAAATGTTGATATAGTTATCCAGTCAGAAACATCATTAACAAAAAATATTTCTATTGCTCCCGCCTTAAAAACACAATGCAATACATTTTCAACATACGGCCGATTACATTTTGATGGCTTTCCAACAATAGGCTCCACCTGTTCCAAAGACTTGCCAGCTATTGACTTGAAATCAATTAGTAATGGATCGGCCAATGTATTGAAAGCCAAAAATGATACTATAAATATTAAATTTTTCATTTCTATTATTTTCATAAAATATGAATACGGCGATAAATTGTAAAATGTAACTGCGATCTGCTTTTGAGCAGTAACTCTCCAGACTTTAACTTAGCTTACTCAAAGCAAGCGACCAATTAGGCAATAGTATTTTTAGTTGAGCGATTAATCCTTCACCACCAAATGTAATTGTGTTTTCGTGCGACCAGTAAATTAACCAATCAAACTCCCCGTTTACAACGACCAATTCAGAATAGCCATAACCAAACTCAAAGGAGCTGAATTGTAGCTCTTCTGACTCCCCCACTTCCCGCCAACACCTAATATTTAGTGGGCACTGGGCTTCCATAAATTTTTGAAAACAACCTTCAGGCAATATTGGTTCTAATAAACTTCCATCAAAAGCAAGCACATCCTTTCTTGAAATTGGATGCAGAGGATAGAAATAGTAACCAGACCAACCCCAGACACTTTTAATTTTAGCCAACAACGAATTTGCTTGTTCGGTGCTTAGAGATTTTCTATCCATATTAGCTTTATACCGTGTACATACGATCCAGCACACGAAGTGCTTAACCATAACCATTTGTTAAATATTACTTTAGAATACCCTCAGCTTCTGCGACTTTAAGTTTTTTCCTTAAATTTTCCCAAACTTGCTCACTTCCCTTAGCAATTCTGCTATTAATACTGTAAACCTGTTCAGGCGAAACATTATTATCTTTCCAACTATGTCCATTACCGTATAAGTTATGGAGCAACGGAGGTATACGATCAATAGACTTAGCGTAAATTGCGTCTGGCGTAATGCCTTCTTCAAACTCCCGCCAAAGGAGCAATAACTCTTCAGCTAAATGATCAGGCAGAAGACCAAATACTCTTTGAGCGCCGACCGCCTCTAGCTCTTTAATTTCCTTGGTTTCACCAGCATAGATAATCGTGTCGCCCGCATCTATTTCACCTAAATCGTGAATAAGCAGCATTTTAATAACGCGATCAATGTTGATCTCGAAATTTGCGTATTCCTTAAAAAGCAAAGCCACCAAACAAACATGCCAGCTATGCTCGCCAGAGTTTTCATAACGGTTTAAGCCAACTGGCTTGGTTTTACGAATTACATTCTTAAGTTTTTCAATTTCAACAATAAAGGAAAATATTTCATCGATCTGATTCATATGTTTGCTCCTGCTTGCACATTTAACAAATGAGATGCTCCCTTACCACGAATGTGTGTGCCGGGGCATTTGTTATGCACGTAAACTATCAACTAGTTTTCCTGGCATGCAACCACTTAAAGCAGATTGGACGGCATTGCCAAACATTGCGATAATTGAAAATGTATTATTGGGCATAACCACCCAATCTACTTGCTAAACGAAATTAGCCGTCCGCAGCTCAAAGTATTCAAGCACCTTCTCGTACCTACTCTCTAACTCCAAGCACTTGCTAGCTTTATGCTGAAGTATTTGTTCTTTTGTGAACCCTAGTGCAAGTTGATATTGTTCACCCCAAAAATCTTTATTTTGTGAAAAGAATTTCTTATAGAATTCAGCCCCCAAATAATCAATATAAAAATTATCATTTTCTTGATAAAGCATTTCAAGACAACTTTTAGCGCACCTTCGATTGGCATCTTGATATAAATCCATTGGACTCGATTGCAATAAATCCAGCAGATAAGCTACGCAAATTGACCCCACGGAGATTCTTCCTAACTTTGCCTTTTGCTCCTCCTTATATGCGTTGGCAACTACAGCCCCATATATTTCACAGCCATTTCTCTCCCATCCCCAAGAGATTTCCATACCCCCTCTTAACGGTTGCTTTTGCGCCAATCCAAGAAAGCAGAAAATGCCCGCATACATAAATATTTCATGTACAGCTGAAATTGATAGTTTTCTGTGATCATTATCAACAGAAGTGTACAGAACCATTCCATCGGACCACCGTTGGATTACACAATTAGCCTTTTCCACTGCGTCCGATTGCTCTTTCGTATAAAAATTACTTATTTCAGTTGATCTTCGATATTGTTTGGACAAAAGCTCGAAGTTGTCATGAAGGTTTTTAATATGACCGACTGAATTTCCTACCGAGCTTTCGAATTTCTGATATGAAGCAAGATCTGTAACCTCTGGAACTAGACCCTGCCCAAGTAAAGTATTTTTTTGTCCCAGCAAGTCAATAAAGCATGCGGCAAAATTTTTTATATCCATGTATTAACCTCAAGGCTGCTAGCACGGCGGACGCTGTTTATTGACCCACAATTGCACCGAGGGGCGCTGCCATTGTTCATTGGCATAGGCTGCGAGATGCTCTGGCACTGGGTCGCCGTGGATCATTAATCGTTGCAGCATTACCGCCAAATCCATATCAGCAATGCACCAATCGCCAAACAAATTTTTCTGCCCGGGCTTCAACAAAGTATTGGCAACGGAAAATAATTTATCTACTGCGACTAACGCTTCAGCTGAGAGCGGCTCGTATTTCTTGCCATAAAAAATAACTTCTGTCGGGCGTAGTTTGCGCAGCGCAAGCAGGTCACTGCGAATCCATGCCTGGATTTGGCGCGCTTGGGCTTTGGCTTTTTTATCGCGCGGGAATACCGGATTTTCAGGAAAGGTGTCTTCCAGGTATTCGCAAATAGCGGAGGATTCAGACAAGGAAAAATCACCGTCAACCAATGATGGCACGCGCTGGGTGCGCGATTGCTTACTGAATTCCGGCTGTTTATTTTCGGCAGCATCCAGATTAATGGAAATTAATTCGGCGGCTATCCCTTTTTCCTGCAACACCACAAAACAGGCCATAGCCCAAGGGCTGGCATAGTGGGAATCAACATAAAGCTTAAACTCTGACATAGTATTTCCCTTGGTTTACTCTAGTATTAGTGCAGCAGCGGTGTGCGCTGCAAACCTATTCCACACCTGTACAGTGAACCTTTTACCACAGTTTTATCAATAGGAAAATTCATGCCTCTGAAAGCTCTTGCCAGCCTATGCCTAGTTGCTCTACTCAGCGGCTGTTACTACCTGCAAAGTACCGTTATTCCCATACAAGCCATCCATTACCCGCACCAAGCGGCAACGCAGGAACAAAAGCAGCTAAAACAATTAATGGTATTGCTCCCCGGCATTGGCGATAGGGCTAGCGCATTTGACAAGCATGGCGTGATTGAGATGATTCGCGCTGCCTACCCAACGATGGACATAGTCGCGGTAGAAGCTCACGTTAAATATTACTCGGCGCGCACAATTATCGTGCGACTGCGACAGGACATTATTAAACCCGCGCTCGACGCGGGCTACAGTGAAATTTATTTAGGCGGGATTTCAATGGGCGGCATAGGCTCATTGTTGTATTTGAAAAACTACCCGGATGACATCAGCAAAATATTTATTCTTGCACCCTATCTCGGCGATCCGCAAGACTACAACTACCTCATTGAAAATACGGCCCCGACTCAGCCACCACGCGATGTAAACTTGTGGCCCTGGTTAACGCAACTACCCGACGCCACTAAAAATAAAATTTATCTCGCTTATGGAAACAACGACAAATTTGCTATTCCCAATACATTATTGGCAAGACAATTACCGCCAGAGCACACAGTAACCCAAGCGGGAAAACATAACTGGAAAACCTGGATTCAATTGTGGCCGCAGTTACTTAAAAATGTGCATTAATCGTTAGCCAACCCTAACCAAAGACTGACACCGCGCAACCGACGCAGCACAAGGAACTCTAGCGCTAGAAGCGCTACCAGTGAGATTGCCAATAACGGCAAAAGGATTGCCAAACCCAGGGTAATCGCGATTACTGAAAAGCCAACCCGCACCGGCATTATCGGGGGAGCACCCAGCACTGAATCCGGTTTACGTTTGCGCCATAAAATAAATCCGCTGACACTGATTAGAATTAATCCCGCACACGTCAGCACACCCAACAGCAAATTAAACCAGCCAAATAAATATCCTTCGTGTGCGGCTATACCAACACCAATGGCTTTATCGATCATCTTTTTCTCGGCAAAGCCGGATTGCTTTTCAATATTGCCCTGACTGCTGATCCAGACATCCATGCGCTGCGGGCGATTTTGCGTTTGCGATGATACTTTCCAGCGATTAAACATAGGTTCGGCAATACTGAGTTCTACCGGCGGGGCCAACTGCAATGTTTGAGCGGTGGCTAAAATTTCCGGGGTCAGGTTAAACTCAGCGCTTGCCTGTGCGCGCCCGTGCTGGTGTTCTTGTGCGCGGCTTTGAGTCCAATCTTGCTGTTGCGAAAAATCTATTGCGCGGACTTCTTTTAACGCGGCGCCCCAGACCAACGCCCAAGGCAATCCGGTAATTAATAAAAACAATGCGAGTGAAGAGATCCAAATTCCGGTAACGGCGTGCAGGTCGCGCCAAAAAGTACGCTTGCCTTCGCGCAGACGCGGATAAATAACACCAGCCATTCCGTTGGCATTGCGTGGCCACCACAAATACAAACCGCTGACGATTAATACAATCGCCCAGCAGGCCGCCAGCTCAACCAGAATTGATCCTGTTGTGCCAAGCAGCAATTCGCCGTGAATGGTTTTTACAATATTCATTAATTGCCAACTGTTTTCTTGCTTGCCGACCACAGCGCCCGTGTAAGGATTTACAAATACTTGCCAGCTACTTTCCGCTTGCACATTGATCAATACTGATTCATTGGTATGTTGCGGCAGGCGATAGCTGAGAAATTTTCCATTGGGAATTGCGTTAAGTGCCGCTTGTATTTGTTCGTTGGTGGTTAATTGTTCGCCATTAACAGTTAAATTATGGAATTGGCTTTCTTGCCAGCGTTCATAATAAGGTTTGAATAAATAAATGGCGCCGGTAATGGAAAGCAAAATCACAAAAGGGATACTGAAAATGCCGGCGTAAAAATGCCAGCGCCAGATGGTTCGATATAGGGCGCGACTGTTATTAGTATTGGCTAACAGGGTTGATGTATTCATTTTATTCACGCCTTTTTAACGTGCTCCGAATACGTTTACCGCGACGGGGATTCATTTCAAAAACGCATTAATACATCCATGTAGCTCCGTGGCGGCATCCATGCCTTTACGGTTTTGAAATGAATCCCCGTCACGGCAAACTCGAATCGTAGAAATTTATTAGCTAGTGGTTTATTTATAAATCATAAGACAGACTTAAGTAATAACTCCTACCCGGCCATGGGTGCGCCACATAACTTTCTTCATTGGTTAGGTTATCAATACCAAAACTGGCTTCGAGGTTATCCGTAAGGTCGTAACTGGTTTTAACACCAAGACGCGTGTAGCCATCCTGTGCGCCCATGACTTGCTCTGCGGTGTCGGTATTATCCAGGCGACCAAAACTTTTATCCGCGTATTGCAGATTAGCGCTTAAATCCCAGCGATCTGTAGCGTGATAAGTGGCCATGAGGTTGCCGCGCCAACGCGGCATGCGCGGATAGTTATTACCTTCAATGCTTTTAACAGTTGCCGGGTTATTGGCCTCCACCGTGGAGTTATCAGTGATGACAGATTTGGTGTAAGCAAGGTTGAAACGCAAATCCAACTCAGGGACCAATAAACCATAGCGATTTAAAATCAGCTCTACGCCATCAGTTTGCACCTCATCCACCGACGAAAAGGTTGTTACCGAGGGAACCGTGGAGCCACTCGGTAAAAAAGTGGTTTGCGATTCAATCGCATCCTGAATAGTTTCAGTAAAAATATTGATGCGCAGATAACCGGACTCCAGTTGCTTTTCCACCATCAGGTTGTGATGCAAACCGTTTTCCGGTTTTAAATCCGGGCGCGCCTGCACGACCGACGAATAGTTTTGGCTTTGGGTAAATAATTCTTCCACTACCGGGAAGCGATAGGCTTTGGCTAAGGAGTAACGCACCAACCACTCATCAGCGGGAACATAACCGAGTGAAAATTTGGGTGAGAATTGATTGCGATCTGTGTCGGCCAGGTCAACTAATTCAAATGCAGTCGTTGTGGGATTTTTGCGGCTGAAGTAACCGTTTTTACTTTCCCATTGCTCATAACGTCCACCCAGAGCAAGATCCCAACGCTCACTAATATCCCAATTCATTTGTGCAAATACTGCTGCAATGTCTGTGTCGCCACCGCTGCGACTGGTGTAACCAGCGTTATCGCCCTGCCTCCAATTAGTCGAATTAAATACATCCAGATTTAATTCATAGGCTTCGTAGCGTGCGCCAGTAATGAATTCAATTCCTTCTGTACCAAAGTCGGAAAATACCAATTTCCCTTCCAGAGTTTGCCAACCGGTATCGTCATAATTAGTGGTTTGGCCAGCGCCTTTAAACAACGGATCTTGCAACGCGTGGCTGGATGCACGCGAGTTGTCTTCCAGGATTCGAAAATCACTGAGATTGGCTTCAAAGCGCGCAGATTCGGTGAGATGGCCTTTAATACGCAGACCGGTAGATAAACTGCGACGATCCAGCTCACTGGCACCCAAGCGGGCAGCAGGAATGGTTATCCATAAATTATTTTCCGTAAAATTTCCGGACCAGAGCCTATCGCCGTTTGCATTTTTAATATAGCTGTTGGTCGCATCGCGCAAAGTGTTGCGATCTTCATAAGCGACATTAAGCAGCGCTGACCAATCGCCAAAGTCATAGCCCAATTTAATTTTATAGTTGTCGGTTGTGGCTTGCTCAACACCGGTATCACCAAAATAATAAGCTGGTTTTCCAAAAACATCTTTGTCGGCAATTAATCCGGTAACCGGGATCGCTTTGGCAAATTGTTGTTGGACTTTAGCATCGCTATGATTTTTATCCTGATCAAAATAATAAGACTGCGGCTGACTGTCGTTTTCCAAACGATTGTAGGAAAAATAAATACTTAAATCACCAAGCTTATCGCCGTAAGACAAAAACGTTTTGTAGCCGTTGAGTTGATCGTTAAAACCATAGGCAGAAAAATCTTGGGAGAAATAATCCAGGTCCACATGTACTTCGCGCTTTTGCGGAATCGCGGTTTCAATAAGCACCACACCGCCCATGGAATTGCCACTGTATTCAGCTGAAAAAGGCCCGTAGAGAATTTCTACCTGCGCAATTTCACTCGCACTTACCATGGTCCAGCGCGGGGCGCCGCTCCAGCGGGTTTGCAATAAATAATGCAGCGGCACACCATCGGCAAATACCATGGAGCGCGCAGTGGCAAACATATTGGAACCACGCAGGCCGAGGGTGCCGTTGGAGTCACCAATGTAGCGTTTGCGAATCACTATGCTGGGTTCGTATTTCACCAGGTCTTCGGTGGTGGAGCTGTTAATCGCCACCATGTCTTCCTGGGTCAATAAACTGGAAGGATTGGTATAACCGGCGCTGGCACTGTCGCGCGCCTCGCCCCAGACTTTCACCTCTTCAACATCTGGCGGGTTTTGGTTGCGCTTTTTTTTCAGCACTTCGTCGTGTGCCATAGCGCCGGCACTCAGGTTGGCCAGCACTATGGCGACCACCAGGGTTAGTCGTCTCACCGAATTGCCCCTCAATCTTTTTTTAATGGATTTTGGGGCAGCAGGGTAGGAGTTTTAGCGCGCGAGCAACAGTGACAAATTGTCGCAGGCGGCCGCGTGTACTCTGTCGCGGCTAATCCAACCAGCGGCGCATAGCAGGAATGTGGGAGTAACCCGCGCGCAAATCGGCAAGGGAATCCCCCATGATTTCGTCCGGGCAGTTAGGCAAGGGGGCGATGCGCAGCAGATACTCTTTGGGCGCATTGTGCGGATCGCGATCCAGCGGCGTTACAAAGGACTTCACCGGCAGCGCGCCAATGTCGCGCGCAAAGCTATCAAACAGCGACCAGGACACCGTGTTTTTAATCGCGATGGCAGTAACCATCCGCGTGCAATGCAGGCAGTCCGCCTGTTCCACTAACCAATGCAGCATGCGTTTGCCCAGGCCGTGCTCACGCCATTGCGGTGCAACGACTACCTGCCACACAAACAAGGTATGGGGTTCACTGGGCGGGCAGTAGGCGGAGACAAACCCCACCAAATCGCCATCATCAAAGGCGGCCGCCGAGGTTTTGGCAAAGTGACCGCACTGCAACAGGGTGCATTGCACGGAATTGCCATCCAGCAAGGGGGTAGTGGCAAGCAGGCGATTTAGATCATCGCCATCGGTGGGAAGGGGGTGGCGCAATTCAATCTTATCGAACAAAAGATCGTTTCTGGCGTTCATAAAAACCTCCATACGGCGTCTTTGTCTACACAGATGCAGACTTTCAGATCACATAGTTATCGTTCATTCAGGGATGATCCCAAATAGTAAGGGGAGTAGTTCCGACCCTGCTCATTCCGACAAGGTTCCCGATCTTTACACTTCTAATAGATTGAATCGCTATAGCAACCAGGGCTGGCAATTGCCGCCCCGAAGTCATCAAAACATCACGAAACCGACCAATTCCCGCCACAGCGCCGTAACATTAGGTGCCTAAGCTGCGCCCCACGATAACCAATACCCTGGGGAGCCAGCCATGACATTCCGCCCTTTAAAAACCCTCCATCAACCCTTGGCCATTGCCATCGCGAGCCTTTGCGCCCTGCCCGCCAGCGCCGATTTGTATTTCTCGGAATACGTAGAAGGCAGCAGCAATAACAAAGCGCTGGAGATTTATAACAGCAGCAACAGCGCGGTGAGCCTGAGCAACTACAAGGTGGAGATGTATTTCAACGGCAGTACTACCACCGGCCTGACCATCAACCTCACTGGCAGCATCCCCGCACAAGGCGTGTTTGTGCTGGCCCACGGCAGCGCCAGCACCACCATTCTTGCCACTGCTAACCAAACCAACAGCGCCGGCTGGTACAACGGCGACGATGCGATTGTGCTGAAAAATGGCAACACAATTATCGACAGCATCGGCCAGGTGGGCGTTGACCCGGGCGCTGAGTGGGGTACGGGTTTAACCAGCACACAAGACAATACCCTACGCCGCAAAACCTCCACCACCACCGGCGATGTGACTATCAGCAATGCATTCGATCCGGCCGCAGAGTGGGAAGGCTATGCGCAAGACACCTTCGATCACCTCGGTACTTACCAAGGCAGCAGCAATGGTGGAGGCAACACAGGTGGGGGCAATACTGGTGGTAATACTGGCAACTGTGGTCAGGCAGCGACATTGATCAGTGCAGTACAAGGCAGTGGTGCCAGCAGCCCGCTGGTCGGTAACACCCTTAGCATCGAAGCCATAGTGGTTGCCGATTACCAAAATGCCAATCAACTGGGTGGCTTCTTTGTTCAGGAAGAAGATGCGCAGACTGACAGCAATGCGCAAACGTCAGAAGGGATTTATATCGCGAGTACCAGCGCCGTCAATGTCGGTGATCGCGTACGTATCAGCGGTAGCGTGGCGGAAACCTTTGGCGTAACGCAACTCGCGAGCGCTACTGTCACTGTATGTGCCAGCGGACAAACCCTGCCAACGCCTGCCAATGTTTCTTTACCCGTTGCATCCCTGGATAACTTCGAAACTATTGAAGGCATGTCAGTTGCAATCTCACAAACACTCACCGTCAATGAAACCTATCAATTGGGTCGTTACGGCCAGGTATTACTCGCCAATGGTCGCCTGCAAACGCCGACCAATATTGTTGAGCCGGGCCCGGCGGCCAGCGCACTGCAAACACAAAATAATTTGAATAAGTTGATGATGGATGACGCAAGCAATCTGCAAAATCCTGACCCGGTAATTTTCCCTGCGCCCGGTTTGTCGGCGGAAAATACCTTACGCAGTGGCGATACTGTTGCGAATTTGCAAGGTGTGATCACTTACGATTTTGGTGTGTATCGCCTATTACCCACGAGCACACCGAACTTTATTCACACTAACGCACGCCCACTCTCCCCCATAACAGATTCAGCCGCGAATTTAAAAATCGCCAGCTTTAACGTGCTGAATTTTTTCAACGGTAATGGTACGGGCGGTGGTTTCCCAACCTCACGCGGCGCCAATACGGCGGCGGAATTCGCTCGCCAGAAGGCGAAAATTGTTAGCGCGTTGGCAGGCCTGAATGCCGACGTAATTGGCCTGATTGAAATTGAAAACGATGGCTATGGTAGCACCAGCGCCATCGCCGAATTAACCGCGGCATTGAACACCGCAACCGGCAGTAGCGCGTGGAAATTTGTGAACCCCGGCCGCAACAAAATTGGCTCCGATGAAATTGCGGTGGGATTCGTTTATCGCAGTGACAAGGCCTCAGCGATTGGTAATGCAGCAATTCTTGATTCAAGTATCGATTCACTATTTATCGACACCAAAAATCGCCCGGCACTGGCGCAAAGTTTCCGTGTTAATAGCAACCGCGCCGTCGCCACCGCCGTCGTTAACCATTTCAAATCCAAGGGCTCGGATTGTAACGATCTCGGTGATCTCGATATCGGCGATGGTCAGGGCAATTGCAATATCACTCGCACCCAGGCAGCTGCCGCACTGGTGAATTGGTTGAACACCAACCCCACCGGCGTAAATGATCGCGATTATTTAATCATCGGCGATTTAAATGCTTACGCCAAAGAAAATCCCATTACCAAAATTATTAACGGCGGTTACACCGACCTGATTAATAAATTTGGTGGCAGCAGCGCTTACTCCTATGTGTTTGACGGTCAGTCCGGTTATCTCGATCACGGCCTCGCCAGCGATGCATTAACACCACAGGTATTGTTTGCGGCGGATTGGCATATCAACGCCGACGAACCCATCAGCCTGGATTACAACACTGAATTTAAATCCGCAGTACAACTTAACAGTTTCTATTCCGCGGATGCCTATCGCTCATCTGATCACGACCCATTAGTCGTTTCATTGAAACTGGTATTGGATTTGGATGGCGACGGCGACGTGGATAAAAACGATGTGCAAATCGTTACCAATGCGCGCGGCGCAATTCCAACCGCATTTGACCAACGCGATGTGAATGGTGATGGAGCCATCAACGCACTGGACACTCGCGCATTGACTTTGCAATGCACGCGCACGGGCTGCGCAACCAACTAAGACTCTATTGAAATATTTTTTGCGGGAGCAAAGCATGAAACATCTGAGAAAATTTTGGGTATCACTGGTGCTGTTATTTACCGTGGATGCCCATGCAATCAGTATTGATTTGGTTGCGGACCAAACCAGTGTTGCTACGGGCAACCTTGTGTCAGTAGCGGTAAATATCAGCGGTTTGAATGACATGTCTGCACCCGCATTGGGCGTGTATGATCTGGATGTCGTTTTCAATAACAGTTTATTCGCATTCAGCAACCTGATCTGGGGCGATAGCAGCAAAGGCAATCAACTGGATTTAACTGGCTTTGGCAGCGTGCAATCAAGCAACCTCAGCACCGGCTTGATCAACCTGTTCGAATTATCGGTTGATGACATTGCCAGCTTGAACAATGGGCAAGCAGGGGAATTTACGCTGTTTACTCTGGTGTTTAACGCAATTGCTATCGGCAACGGCAATTTTTCGCTGGGCGCGAACTCATTAGGTGATGCTGAAGGTGAATACCTGTCGCTCAACACCATCAACAACACCCAGGTTGCTGTCACCAACGTGACTGTTCCTGAACCCTCCAGCTGGCTATTAATGCTCGGCCTGGTTGCGGTAGTGATTCTACGTTCACGAATGGCGCAATCGTCGAAATAATAATTGCGCTGAGATAGACAATAAAAAGCCCGGTCATTGTCAATGACCGGGCTTTTTTCTATTGGCGAAATGAATACTAAAAATTAACTCAGCACTAAATTATCGCGATGAATTAATTCGTTATCATCCTGATAACCGAGAATCTCGACGATTTGACTGCTGGGTTTGCCGATAATTTTTTGTGCTTCCTCGGCGTGGTAATTTACCAGACCACGTGCAATTTCTTTACCTTGCAAATCGACACAAATCACCATGTCGCCGCGGGTAAAATCGCCGCGCACTTCTTTAACACCGACCGGCAATAAACTTTTGCCCTGCTCGCGTACTACGCGCACGGCACCGTCATCCAGCACCAAAGTGCCACGCGTTTGCAATTGCCCGGAAATCCAGCGCTTGCGCGCCGCTTGCGGTTGCTGATCGGCCCATAAAAAGGTGCCGATATTATCACCCGCTGCAATTCGCAGCAGTGCATTTTCAATACGACCACCCACAATCACAGTATCCGCACCTGAGCGAGCGGCAACGCGAGCGGCACGCACTTTGGTGATCATCCCCCCGCGCCCTAACGCACCGCCAGTGCCACCGGCCATTTGTTCGAGGCGGGTATCGTCAGCTGCAATTTCACTCAGCAATTGTGCGTTAGGATTGGAACGCGGGTCGCTGTCGTACATACCTTTTTGATCGGTAAGGATCACCAGCAAATCGGCTTCAATTAAATTGGCGACCAAAGCACCCAGGGTGTCGTTATCGCCAAAGCGAATTTCATCGGTCACTACCGTATCGTTCTCGTTAATAACCGGAACGACATTCAAGCTGACCAGTGTTTTTAAAGTAGAGCGTGCATTTAAATAGCGTTGACGCGAAGAGAGGTCATCGTGATCCAACAACACTTGTGCAGTAAGTAAACCGTAGCGCTGGAATTCCACTTCATAGGTTTGCACCAAACCCATTTGGCCAACCGCCGCCGCCGCTTGCAACTGATGAATTTCAGTGGGGCGTGATGCCCACCCCAACCGGCGCATTCCCGCCGCTACCGCCCCGGAAGAAACCAACACCAATTCAATGTCGCGCAAACGCAGCTCGGCCATTTGTTTTACCCAACCGGCAATTGCTTCAGCATCCAGCCCTTTGCCGTCGTTGGTTAAGAGTGCGCTACCTATTTTTACTACCCAGCGTTTCGCTTGGGGAATTATGTCTCTTTTGCTCATGAGAGAAATGCGCTCGGGAATATTCGTCAGTTATTAATGTAAAAAGCCCGGAGGGGATCCGGGCGTGAGGTTACACTATTTTGTAAGTGGCGCTAATCGCTTTTGCGATTCAGGCAATTCGACAATGATTAGTAATTCACGTAAATCACTTCAACGTCGTAATCGTCTTCGTTGAAGTTATCATCATCTTCACCGCGTGCACGACGCGCTTCACGCTGCGCCTGACGCAGCTCTTCAATGCGTTCACGCGCTTCTTGTGCCATTTGGTTTTGCAACTCCAGTTCACGCTCGCGCGCTTCGGGATTGGATTTTTCTTCTTCCCAGATTTCTTCCAACAAATCCATCGCCTTGCCCGCCAGCGGCATAGTACCTTCGCGATTCAATGCCGAAATACGGAACACCGGGCCAGTCCAACCCAGCTCATCCACCACTGCCTGGCAGCGCGCTTCCACTTCGTCGGGCGGCAACAAATCTATTTTATTCAACAATAACCAGCGCTCGCGCTTGGCCAGGGTCGGGCTAAATTTTTCCAGTTCGTTCGCAATCATCCGCACGTTTTCAGCGGGGCTGGATTCATCGACCGGGGCCATGTCCACCATGTGCATTAATACTCGGCAACGGGTTAAATGCTTGAGGAAACGCACCCCCAAGCCAGCGCCTTCTGCCGCACCTTCAATCACACCGGGGATATCGGCGATCACAAAGCTGCGATGCTGTTGCACTTTAACTACACCAAGATTCGGCACCAAGGTGGTAAACGGATAATCTGCCACTTTGGGTTTTGCGGAACTTACCGCGCGAATAAAGCTGGATTTACCCGCATTGGGCAAACCGAGCATACCCACATCGGCAAGTACTTTTAATTCGAGTTTCAGGTTGCGCATTTCACCTTCCGTTCCCGGAGAGGTTTTGCGCGGAGTGCGGTTGGTACTGGTTTTAAAACGAGTGTTACCCAAACCGTGGAAGCCACCTTGCGCGACTTTTAATTTTTGGCCGTGCTCTGTCAAATCGCCGAACACTTCTTCAGTATCGGTATCGATAACGGTAGTACCTACCGGCACCGGCAAAAATAAATCCGCACCTTTTGCGCCAGTACAATCCTTACTGCCACCTTTCTCGCCATTTTCAGCGCGATACTTGGGCACAAAGCGGTAATCGATTAGCGTATTCAGGTTTTCATCGGCAACCAGATACACACTGCCGCCGTCGCCGCCATCGCCACCGTCCGGGCCACCTTTGGAAATAAACTTTTCCCTCCGGAAGCTCATGAATCCGTTGCCGCCTTTACCGGCTTCGACATGAATTGGGGCTTCATCAACAAATTTCACAACAGACTCCAGAGGAAAAAAGAAAAACTAAAAAATAATCGCAAACTGCGAACAGGCTGCTCATCAGCCTGAATATCGTCGCTCCTGTGCATCCATGCCTCGCGACATACGACCGCCATGGATGGCGGAAGTGCAGGTTATGCAGGAGCAATCACCTGCCCGTTCTTCCTGAACATCGCCGCTCCTGTACATCCATGCACCCGCGGCATACCGTTCTTCCTAAACATAAAAAAGCCCTGACGTTTTCGACAGGGCTTTTTTATTGTTCTTCATTGCCTACTGCACGCAGCCGGCTGGTTATTCAGGGCGCAATATTAAACAGCAGGAATAATGCTGACGTATTGACGACCAAAAGCACCTTTGATTTCGAACTTAACAGTACCGTCCACTTTCGCGAACAGAGTGTGGTCTTTACCCAGACCTACGTTTGGACCAGCGTGGTATTTGGTACCACGTTGACGAACAATAATGCTGCCGCCAGAAATCAATTCACCGCCGTAAGCTTTAACACCAAGGCGTTTCGCTTCTGAATCGCGACCGTTACGGGAACTACCAACCCCTTTCTTGTGAGCCATTTTCTAAACTCCTCAATTAACCTTTGATTGCAGTGATTTTCACTTCAGTGAACCACTGACGGTGACCTTGACGCTTCATGTGGTGCTTACGACGACGGAACTTGATGATTTTCACTTTGTCCGCACGGCCGTGAGCAACTACTTCTGCAGTTACGGTAGCGCCATCTACAACAGGAGCGCCAATCTTGACGTCTGCACCGTTGGCAACCAGGTAAACTTTGTTGAATTCAACAACGCCACCGGTGGCGAAATCGATTTTTTCGAGTTTGAGGGTTTCGCCCACAACTACGCGATGCTGTTTACCACCGCTTTCAAAAATTGCGTATGCACTCATTATGGATGCTCCAAAACACTGGACGACGCGAAGTAGCCGGGCGACATGCCGATGGCGTTTGGGACTAGCGTCGTATACCCGCTTTTACAGGGGCGGCGATTGTATGCCAAGCGCCTGCCTGACTGCAAGCCAAATACTGTTTATTTTATGACCTGCAACCCTGCGAGCCACGCCTCCAACGCTTGCGGCCAATTGGACACACTGCCCTGGCCCTGAATCATCCCTACGCCATGAATGCTGGTTTGATAGATATGAAGTTCAGATTGCTTATTGTGCTTTTGCACTTCGGTAAAAAACGCCAAACTGTTGCCGACTGGCACCGCCTGGTCGCCAATGCCGTGCAGTATAAACACCGGCGGCACCTTGTCGGTGACCTGATACTGGAGGGAGTTTTCATGCAGCAGTTGTGGCTCCGGGTTTTCACCCAATAGTGCCTTGCGCGATCCAGCATGAGCATCAGGGCCGTAAAGGGCGATAACCGGGTAACCCAGTACCGCAAAATCCGGGCGCGCACTCACATCACCCAAAGGGTCATCGAGCAGATTGGTAAAGGTAAAACGCGTGCTGACACTGGCTGCCAAATGCCCGCCCGCCGAAAAGCCCACAACGCCAATTTTCGCCGGATCTATACCCCAGTCCGCCGCATTTTTGCGCACCAACCGCACGGCGCGCAGGCCATCCAATAATGGCGCGGGAAAGCCATATTCCTGCATGCGATACTTCACCACAAACGCCGCCACCCCACGCTCGGCAAACCATTTTGCGATGTCATAGCCCTCATGATTAATCGCCAAGCGGACGTAACCACCGCCGGGGAAAATCACCACTGCGGCGCCGTTGGCCTTAGCCTCGGTTGGCCAGAAAGGCGTCATGGAAGGATTATCTACCGCATACACACGCTGGTCTTTGATATGTTCACGGTCAGGTTCAATTAACGGCTTTTCCGCCCAAAGGTAAATAGGCTCGGCAGGTAATTCACTCACGGGTTCGGCAACTCCAAAAACGGGGACTAGCATAAATACTAAAGCGCCCAGGCGGGCGCGCAGGGATAAAGACATGGTTCTCTCACTGGATATAGTTATAGTTCAGGCACGAGAGAGCTTAACAAACTTATCGGATAATTGGGCTTTAACCGTTCAGCAAGCGCTGCTAATGCCGCATCTGCGATTCTTCATCACCCCACCAACGGTGCGCTTGCCAATCTACGCGGGTAGGGTCGGCTGCTGTCAGCAGCAACTGCCCGGTCGCCAGCTCCCAATTAAGAAACTCCTGTTTAAGGTCGCTCCAGAAATGGCCTGCATCTTCCTTTAAATATTCGCGCGCGAGCCGCACCTCATTTCCCACCATTTCCTCGGCAGTGAGTTCGAGCTTGACGAGGTCATCAACCTCATGGGCGAAACCTTCCTTCAATGTTCCAAGCGCGCCCGTCTCCTCCGGGCTGAAGGGTAGATCCATCTGGTGGGTGTGATAAGGATTATTTGGGGTTGGAGCTGTGGATCTATCGCCGGATTTCATAAAAACACCTCTCGCGGTTGCATCAAGATATTTATACCCACACAAGCGGCAGTGCCTCTATAATCACCGCCTTTCTCACATTTCACCTTCAGTATAGGCCGTACACGTCCATGCAAGAGCGCCCGATTCAAGAACAGTATAATCCCGCCGAAGTCGAAGCCGAGGCCCAGCAGTATTGGGAAGCCAATGACAGCTTCAAAGTGGTAGAAGACACCAGCAAAGAAAAGTTCTATTGCCTGGCGATGTTCCCCTACCCCAGCGGCAAATTGCACATGGGCCATGTGCGCAACTACACCATTACCGATGTGATCGCCCGCTACCAGCGCATGCAGGGTAAAAATGTACTGCATCCCATGGGTTGGGATGCCTTCGGCCTGCCAGCGGAAAATGCGGCGCTCAAGCACAATACCGCGCCCGCGAAGTGGACTTATTCCAATACCGACCACATGCGCAGCCAGTTAAAGCAGCTGGGCTTTGGTTTTGACTGGTCGCGCGAGCTGACCACCTGTACCCCGCAGTACTACAAGTGGGAGCAGTGGTTCTTTACCCGTTTGTATGAGAAAGGCTTGGTGTACAAGAAGATGTCCACCGTGAACTGGGACCCAATCGACCAGACGGTACTGGCTAACGAGCAGGTAATTGATGGTCGCGGCTGGCGCTCCGGCGCCCTGGTGGAGCGCAAAGAAATCCCCCAATGGTTTATTAAGATCACCGATTACGCCGAAGAGTTGTTGAACGATCTGGACCAGCTGCCCAATTGGCCAGAGCAAGTGAAAACCATGCAGCGCAACTGGATCGGCAAAAGCCGCGGCCTGGAAATGCGTTTTGATTTGCAATCGACAGTAGGCGAATTTACCGGTTTTGAGATCTACACCACTCGCCCCGACACCTTAATGGGCGTGACCTACGTAAGCCTTGCTGCTGAACATCCCATTTCCAAATTTTTAGCCGAGAGCAATCCAGCGCTCGCACAATTTATTGCCGACTGCAAAGTGCAATCCGTAGCGGAAGCCGATATGGCAACTATGGAAAAGAAAGGTATGGATACCGGCATTAAAGCACTGCACCCAATCACTGGCGAACCAGTTGCGGTATGGGTCGCCAACTATGTGCTGATGGATTACGGCTCAGGCGCGGTGATGGCCGTACCGGCACACGATCAACGCGATTACGAATTTGCGCAAAAATACAATCTCGCCATCACGCAAGTTATTGCGCCCGCTAATGGCGAAGCAATCGATTTAGCCAAAGCCGCTTTCACCGAAAAAGGCGTACTGGTTAACTCCGGGGAGTACGATGGCCTCGATTTTAATGCTGCATTTGATTCCATCGCCAGCACGCTGGAAATGGCGGAAAAAGGCCGTGTAAAAACCAATTACCGTTTGCGCGATTGGGGTGTATCCCGCCAGCGCTATTGGGGCGCACCTATCCCCATGTTTAATCTGCCGGAAGGCGGCGAGATTCCGGTGCCCGCGCACAAGCTTCCGGTTTTGCTGCCGGAAGATGTCGTGATGAACGGCGTGCAGTCACCGATCAAAGCCGACCTCGAGTGGAAAAAAGACGAGCTCGATGGCAAGTACGTTGAGCGCGAAACTGATACCTTCGATACGTTCATGGAATCCAGCTGGTACTACGCGCGCTACACCTGCCCGAACTTTACCGATGGCATGATCAACAAAGCGGCCGCTGATTATTGGTTGCCGGTGGATCAATACGTGGGCGGTATCGAACACGCGATTTTGCATTTGCTCTACTCGCGTTTCTTCCACAAATTAATGCGCGATGAAGGTCTCGTCAGCGGCGATGAACCCTTCGAACGCTTGCTCTGCCAGGGCATGGTGAATGCCGAATCTTTCTTCACCAAAAGCGAAGGCAAAGAAAACTGGATTGAACCGGAAAATGTTGTTATCGAACGCGATGACAAAGGCCGTTTTATTTCTGCCAAACATAAAGCAACCGGCGAAGCGGTGGAATTTGGTGGCGTGATTAAAATGTCCAAATCCAAAGCCAACGGCGTGGACCCGGAAAGTGTAATCAGCCAATACGGCGCCGATACCGTTCGCCTGTTCACCATGTTTGCCGCACCACCAGAGCAAAGTCTCGAGTGGAGCGACTCAGGTGTAGACGGCGCGAGCCGTTTCTTGCGCCGTTTGTGGAAAGCCGTTGAAGGCCACGTAAATGCTGGCACACCTGGCGCACTGGATGTTTCAGCATTGCCGCAAGCACAGAAAGATTTGCGCCGCAAAACGCACGAGACAATTCAAAAAGTGAGCGACGACTACGGCCGTCGCCAAACGTTTAATACTGCGATTGCCGCAACCATGGAATTGCTGAATGAAACCAGCAAGCTCGCTGACCGCGCCAATCCGCAAGGTTTAGCCGTTGAACGCGAAGCACTGGCAGCGGCGATTTTGTTGCTCGCCCCGATTGTTCCGCACATTACCCAGGCACTCTGGCAGGCTCTCGGTAATGACACTATTCCACTCAACGAAAGCTGGCCAACGCTGGATGAAAGCGCATTGGTGCGCTCAACGGTTGAGGTGGTTGTGCAAGTGAATGGCAAGTTGCGCGGCAAGCTGGATGTCGCCGTTGATGCACCCAAAGATCAGCTTGAACAGTTAGCGCTCGCACAGGAAAACGTCCAAAAGTTCCTGGAAGGCGTAACCGTGCGCAAAGTGATTGTTATTCCGAATAAATTGGTGAATATCGTCGCCAATTAAGTTGAAGCTTCTCCCGTTAAAACGGGAGAAGCTCACCGCTAAAGAATGAGATTGTTATGAAAAAAATTATCGCCAGTTTATTAATTCTTTCGCTCTCTGCTTGTGGCTGGCATTTGCGCGGCTCTACATCCGGCAGCGATAAACTGGCGATGACACAACCACTCAATCTGACCATCGAGAGCAGCGACAACCACAGCCAATTAGTGAACTCGTTGCGTCAGGCATTGCCCGGCTACAAAATTACCGAAGTCGAAAAAAACACCGCGCAAACACTGGTGCTGAATATCGGCAGCGAAACGCTGGATAAACGCACCGCCGGCGTAGGCAGCGATGCACTGACCAGCGCCTATGAAATTATATTGCGCGCGCCGTTCAGCATCAGCAGTGCCGGTAACCTAATCACGCCTAAAGATACTGCTGCGAGCATTACTCGTACCTACAACTACAACGTAAACAACGCCAACAGTGCCGCACAGGAAGAAGAGTTGGTCTTGCGCGAAATGCGCCGTGAACTCGCGCAGACGATTCTGCGCCGGGTAAAAAACCTCGCCGCCAAACAATCAACAACACCTGCATCATCCACGCAAACGGCCCAATAACATGCCCAAGCTGCGCGCTGAACAACTGGGTGCCGCACTCACCAAGCAATTGGTACCGATTTATTTGGTTTCCGGCGAAGAGCCGCTCTTGATTCAAGAGTGTTGCGACCAAATTCGCGCTGCCGCGCGCAAGCAAGGGTTTAGCGAGCGCGACCTCTATCATGCCGACACCAGTTTTGATTGGGGGCAATTGCTCGCCGCCGCCAACAGCCTGTCATTGTTTGCCGAGAAAAAAATTATCGAACTGCGTATGCCCTCCGGCAAGCCGGGCGATAAAGGCGGAAAAATTTTGCAAGAATACGCAGAATCTCCTGCACCGGATAATGTGTTGCTAATCGTTACCGATAAACTCGACAGCGCCACGCAAAAAAGCAAATGGTTTAAAGCCATTGAAGATGCTGGCCAACACATTCAAATCTGGCCAGTAACCATCGCCCAACTTCCGCGCTGGATAGGGCTGCGGTTGCAATCGACCGGTTTGCGCGCGGATGCCGACGCCATTGAATTATTGGTATCGCGTATTGAGGGCAACCTGCTCGCAGCCGCGCAAGAGATTGAAAAATTAAAACTGCTCGCGCACAACAATCATATCGATTATGAATTGATGGCATCAGTCGTTGCCGACAGCGCGCGCTATGATGTGTTCGGCCTCGCCGATAAAGCATTACATGGCGATGCGCGCGCCGCAGTAAAAACATTACAAGGTTTACGCAGCGAAGGCACGGAGCCCATCAATGTGCTCTGGGCTATTACTCGCGATATACGCACACTGATCCAGGTTTCGCAGGCCGTCGCCCAAGGCAAGCATTTTGATTGGGCGGCAAAGCAAGCCGGTGTGTGGGAAAAACGCCAGCCATTAATCCAGGCCGCACTGCGCCGTTTAAAACCCGCGCACTTGCAACAATTGTTGCGCAAAGCCAACGGGATAGACAAAGCGGTAAAAGGAATGCGCAACGCAGAACCCTGGGATGAATTACTGGATTTGGTGTTAAATATCGCCGGCGTACAAAGCTTGAATATGCAGAACGAGCGACTAAGCTTGAAGCACTAAAAATCAAACACGGTTTTTTAAAACAACAAGCGCAACCTTGATTGCGCACCAACAATAAACACACAGCAAGCATAGATTTTCTGTTGCCAGTTAATGGCAGCGTGTAACCCCACTACAGGAATAACAACTATGACTCTGCACCACAAAAAATTATTTTCTGTTTTTGCTTCATTTGGCATTGGCCTATTCTGTCAATCCACACTGGCCCTCTCACCGCTACCACCTTCAGGCATAGTTCCCACCAAACGCGCCGTAGATTACGAGTGGATGTCCATTAAGGCTTGGGAAAAGCAACATGCAGATGACACTGTAATTGCAGAATTTGAGCAGGTCGATGTGCTTTTTGTCGGCGACTCAATTACCGCCGGTTGGGATTGGCAAATCTGGCAAACCAATTTTGCCCCCTTAAAAGCAGCCAACTTTGGCATAGGTGGCGATAACACCGGCAACGTACTCTGGCGTTTGCAGCACGGCGCGGTTGGCAACCTGCAACCCAAATTAATTGTATTGCTGATTGGTGTAAATAATATTGGCGGATTGCAGGAATCGCCCGAGCAAGCAGGTGACGGCGTTACACGCGTTGTGCAACAACTTCAATTAGCCTGGCCCAACAGCAAAATTTTATTAAATGCTGTTTTTCCTTTTGAGCAGGATCCCAAATCCCCCAATCGCGACAAAGTGAAACAGCTGAATAAAATAATCGGCAAACTGGGCAATAACAAAACCATTTTCTTTAAAGATTACGGTCCGCTACTGTTGGAAAAAGACGGCAGCATTTCCCCCGAGATCATGAAAGACTTTTTGCACCCAACACCCAAAGGCTACCAAGTCTGGGCGAATGCCATGACCCCGGATATAACTGCACTCCTCAAGCCTTGATATTTTCCCGCAAGCGCACATCCAGTGCGCTTTTGCGTTATAGGAGAATGAAACACATGATTAAAAAATTATTTAACCTAACGCTCATGACAGTCACCCTGATCAACCTGAATGCCTGCACCACCTCGGCTCCCAAAAGTACGCACCTGTACGCGAGTGATAGCATGATCAGCCGCACCGGGCGCACGCATACCAACGCCGACCAGAGCCTGACTTTTGGCTTTCCCGGCGTAAGTTTTAGCACCGAAGTGGAAGGCTCGCAGCTGAGTGCCAGCATGCAGAGTAGTGGCGGCAACTCCTGGGTAGATATTATTGTCGATGGCGGTGCCCCCAAAGCAGTAAAGCTAGGGCCACAAGTACAGAGTATCGAACTATTTCACTTTCCTGCATCAGCCAGGCACAGCGTTGAAATTATTCATCGCTCGGAAAATTGGCATGGCAATGTGACCATTAAAGAATTTGTACTTACCGGAGAAGGTTTTTTCCCGTCCGCAAAATTACCCAAACGTAAAATGCTGGTACTGGGCGATTCCGTAACCTGTGGCGAAGCTATTGACCGCGTTGCTGGCGAACAAAAAAATACGCGCTGGTGGAATGCGCGTGAGTCCTACGGCATGCTCACTGCCAAAGCGCTTAACTCACAAGTAAATTTAGTGTGCTGGGGTGGGCGTGGGTTAATTCGCAGCTGGAATGGCAAAACGGATGAAGCTAACTTGCCGGATTTTTATGAATATGCGGTCGGTGACAACAACCCGGACTTCAAATGGGATCACAACCAATACCAGCCGGATTTAATTGTTAGCGCCGTTGGTACCAATGATTTCAGCACCGGCATTCCGGACCGCGAAACTTATGTAACTGCCTATGTAAAATTAATTAACAAGTTACTCGCTAACCACCCACAAGCGCACATTGCAATCACCGAGGGTGCAATTTTAAATGGCGAGAAAAAAGCCGCATTAATTGATTATATTCGCGAGGCCATTTCACGTGTAAACAACACTCGTGTGCACCAGGTTACCTCTACTAATTATCCTGGCGATACTCAGGATGCACATCCAACCAAAGCGCAGCACGCCGCTATGGCAAACGATTTAACACCGCAGTTAAAAGCGTTAATGGATTGGTAGGTTTGTAAGCCGACCATCCCGGTCGGCTATTAACATTACCCAGCGATCCTTGCGGAAACCTCGAACGGCAAAACATCGGAAATTAACGCGCCCCAGATGTTGTCATTAATGTGCAAGCAAACGGAATTCGTTGCGCAGTTCACGCCAAACTGCAAGTCCAACCGCCATTGCCACCGCCATTACCATCACGTAAATCGTCATCACGTAGGAGTAAGGTGCAACGTTGTTCCATGGACGCGCAATTCCCAAGTAACAGGAATACAACCAGGAAACCAGTGACACGACGGCGGTTACCAACACAAACAGTTGCTCCGTGCGGCCTGCCCCCAGAAAACCAACCGGCGACATCAACTTGGGAAAACTGTAGTAGTGCAAAATTAAACCATTAATAGTCAGTATGCTAACGACGGTAAATTTTCCCCACAACTTTTGGTTCATAAGGTACGCAGGGTTATCGAGATACCCAATGATCACTATCGCCAAACCTGAAACCCATAGCACAACAAGCGCCAAGGTCACGATACCGGCATTTTGATGAAGATTGGCTCGCGCTTCTGCGTCCATCGCGCGGCCCCGCCATTTGGCGAGTGCCAGGTCTTGCATAAGTAGTACGCCCACAGCCAGGCAGGCGGCGATTAAATGAATGTACACCAGGAAGGTTTTAAACATCGTCTGATTCCTCTATTGTTATTGTCAGGCGATACCATTATCGGTGCGGATAAACCCCCAATATTTGATGTAGAACAAATGAATAGCGCTAAGCGCTTGAAAAAACGCAGGCCCTGTCGTCGCAAATCACAATCTGTGCCCCTTGAAGTTTACCGGTAAAACCCCACATCCGCGGTTTATCGAGTGAACGCACCAGGAGTAGTCATGAGCGAGCTCTTTATTCTGCAAAATCAGGAAAAGCTGTTTTTAGGTAAACAAAACAATTGGCTGGATGGTCGCGACCTGGGAGCACTATTTAAAACGGCGCATAAAGATGAAGCTATAAACCAAATGTTTGAAGCCAGCTCCAAAGACTATCGCCAGCGTATTAAGGTAATTAGCTGTACTGCGAACGAAAAAGGTCTGCCACAGATTGATCCGGAACTCATGCCGGAACCCCTACCCAAAGTAGGCAAGGATCTGTTAGATCAGCTACCACCAACAACAGACGCGTTGGCCGTCGCCGAGTTTGCACCGGAAGACAGCCCCGCTGATATCGAGCGTGCGTCTGCCGCGAGCGATGTTCCGCTGGCATAAATCTCTCCAGCTCATCTAGACTGACTCAACTACTTCCCGCGCCGGTGCGCAACCACCGGCCTATCCAAATGCTCTCTGAGCAAAAAGGAAACTGACGTGTCTGCACCTC
Source organism: Cellvibrio sp. KY-GH-1 (assembly GCF_008806975.1). Lineage (NCBI taxonomy): Bacteria > Pseudomonadati > Pseudomonadota > Gammaproteobacteria > Cellvibrionales > Cellvibrionaceae > Cellvibrio > Cellvibrio sp. KY-GH-1. The sequence continues at coordinate 4,479,155 of NZ_CP031728.1, read as the reverse complement.
AAGGCCTATCACAGGATCTACTGGCAGCATTTGCTACTGCCGACAACAACGCCAGCCTGCGCGGTATTTTACGTGGCCTGGAAAAAGAAAGCCTGCGCGTAACTCCTACCGGGACCCTGGCGCAAACCGATCACCCGGAAGCATTGGGTTCAGCACTGACACATCCGCACATCACGACAGATTACAGCGAAGCACTGCTCGAATTTATTACCGAGCCTTTTGCTGATGTAGAACCGCTGCTGAAGCAGCTGGATAATATTCATCGTTATACCTACTCCCAACTTGCCCCCAATCACGAGCGCCTCTGGCCAGCCAGTATGCCGTGCACCCTGGGGTCCGATAATGAGATTCCTGTTGCGCGTTACGGCAGCTCCAACAGCGGCACAATGAAAACCATTTATCGCATTGGCCTTGGGCATCGCTATGGCCGCGCGATGCAAACCATCGCCGGCATTCACTACAACTTCAGTTTGCCCGATGAGTTTTGGTCGCTATTACAGGCACAGTCGCAAACCGGCAATCAACAATCGTTGCAGGATTTTAAAACCGAGCGCTATTTTGGTTTGATCCGTAATTTCCGCCGCAATTTTTGGCTGTTGATTTATCTGTTCGGTGCGTCGCCGGCGGTTTGTTCCTGCTTTGTTAAAAATCGCAATCACCAGTTACAGCCGTTCCCGTTTGCGGAGCAAACCCACTATTTGCCCTTTGCCACGTCGCTGCGCATGGGTGACCTTGGCTACCAAAGTGATGCGCAAAAAAGTCTGGTAGTGAATTACAACAACCTGAGTGACTATTTAAAAACGCTCTGCGGCGCCATCACCCAAAGTCATCCCGCCTACGAACACCTAGGCGTGAAAGATAGCGACGGCAACTATCAGCAGCTCAACACGAGTTTGCTGCAAATTGAAAATGAGTTTTACTCCAGCATTCGCCCCAAACGCACGACCGAACGCGGTGAAACAGCATTGCAAGCGCTGCGGTTGCGCGGCGTAGAATATGTAGAAGTGCGCTGTGTCGATTTAAATCCCTACGAACCGCTGGGGATTACCAGTGAGCAAATGCAGGTAATGGATGCGTTTTTACTCTACTGCTTATTGAGCGATAGCCCGCAAACCGATGCGCGCGAATTTTACCAAGGGCAGGAAAACCAAAAGCGGATTGTGAATCAGGGGCGCGAGCCCAATTTGGAACTATTGCGCGGCGATGACTCGATTACCATGCGTAGCTGGGCCCAAGAAATTATTGCCGGTAGCCTGGCATGCGCCGCACTGCTGGACCAAGCCAAAACCGGAAACCAGTATCAACAATCTGTACAACAACAGCTCGCCAAACTTGAAAACCCCGCGTTAACTCCCTCTGCGCGCGTACTGCGTGATATGCAGGAAAAGCAGCAAAGTTTTTACGCACATACACTACAACTGGCGGAGCAACACCGCGCCTGGTTTGCCACGCGGCCGCTGGATGAAAAAGGCTACGCCGAATTCGCTGCGATGGGTGAAAAATCTCTACAAGAACAGGCCGCGCTGGAGCAGCGACAACAAGTTTCATTCGATGGATATCTGGAAAATTATTACGCGCAATATCGCGGGTGCAGTTGCGGGCAATAATTAAATAGATGGGCAAGAAACAGGCACCGAAAAACGGTGCCCACGTGCGGTTACTTTTGTACTACAAAATTATTGAAAAATAAGTCAGAAGCTGGCCCCTTGACTGGTATTACATCAGCAGCAGATGGCAGCACCACTTCCCCGTGCTCAGGTTCGCCCGCCGCAGATTTGCCCGCGTGCTTATCGTCAGCATCTGCATGTTTTTTTCCTTTATCTTTCGCGTGATCTTTACCGTGATCTGCATCAGCGTCATGGTCCTCGGCATGATGATCGTGACCCTCCACTTTCAGCAGCGCTTTATTAATCTCAGCCAGCGCATACACCCGTAAATATTCTTTACCCTCCGCGGTACTGATAACTTCTTCGGTTTGCGCACTAAGAATGCTAACCAAGCGATCGCGAATCAGCGGCAGGTGATGCATTACTTCTGTAGCATCGGCGGCATTTTCCGCGCGCAGTGATAATTCTGCTTTTATATAGCGCACTTTGCCCGGGCCGCCGTAGTTCACAATTAACGGTGGACTAATCGCAATATAATTAACCCCTTCCGCCGGCGCGTTACCGCCCCCTGAGGCAAGGGCACCGGAAGCCCCCAGGCTCAGCCCCAATATCGCCAACCATTTTTTCTTCATACCCATTCCTCACCCATGAAACTTGCGCCGCTTTTGAGGCTCCAAACGAGCGGAAACTCGCCCACCAAGCATAGCCTATCAGCCGCTCAGCGCCCGGGCTTTCCGCAAAATGCTGGCCCAGTTGCTGCGGAATTGCTTACCATAGGTAAGCATCACTGAAACTCTCATTAACAACACTATAAGCCCAATAAGGATCGCACATGTTTTCCGCCCTTCACCAAATTAATAGCCGCCAACTCAACTTGCTTATTTTTGTCGCCTGCACTGCGATGATGCTCGCCGCTGCGTATATGGAACATGTGCTTAAAATGATTCCCTGCTCACTGTGCATAACCCAGCGCGGCTTTGTGGTGCTAACCGGGGTACTTGGGCTGGTAGCCGCTATTCATAACCCGGCAACAACAGGTCGCCGCGCCTACGCACTACTCGGCATTATCAGCCCTATCCTCGGCGCCTGCTTCGCTGGTCGCCAGTTGTGGCTGCAAAGCTTGCCGGAGGATCAGGTTCCAGCATGCGGCCCGGGGCTTTCGTATATTTTTGAAGTGTTCCCCTTTATGGAAGCGCTCAAACTGCTGCTGCAAGGTGATGGCAACTGCGCCCATGTCGATAAAATCTTTGGTCTGAGCTTGGCAGCATGGACCCTGATTGCCTTTATCGGCCTCGCCCTGGTGAACCTGTTTCAATTGGTGCGCAAGGACAACAAACTCGCCTGATTGGCTTGCCCTGTGTGAGCAGATGGCCTATTGTGGACGGCTCATAACGAGCCGGGGCCATCATAAGCTCCGCAAGCGCGACTCCTGTTTGAAGTCATAGGTTGAAGAATCATAGGAACATCTGATGTTAGAGAATTGCAAAACTGCCAAAGAGCGCTGGGGTGGCGTCAGCGAAATTATCGATCGCTGGCTGGAAGAGCGTCAGGAAATGCTGGTGCAATACTGTGCACTGAGTGGTTTGAGTGAAGACTTGAGTGATGTCCAGCGCGGTGAAAAATTGCGCAGCTTTTGCCAAATTCTGGTGGATTATGTTTCTGCGGGCCACTTCGAGGTTTATGATCAACTGATTAAAGAGGGCCGTGAGTTCGACGATGCAGATGCCTTGCAGGAAGCCAGCAAGCTCTATGATGTAGTTGATAAAACCACAGAGAAATTGCTGGATTTTAACGATAAGTATCTGGAGACCGATGACCTTACGGCCCTCACGCCAGACCTTTCGCAATTGGGCGAAGCGCTGGAAATTCGCTTTAGCGCTGAAGATCGACTGATTGCTGTGCTGCACACTGCCCATAAGGATTTGGTTAGCTAATCAGCCTCAAGCACAAACTTGCAGCAATAAAAAAACCCGCACACTGGCGGGTTTTTTTATTGCCTGAAAACAGGCTTATTTTTTCGCTTCTTCAGCAGCTGCTTCAGGCGCTTTAATTTCCAGCAATTCAACTTCGAAAATCAGAGTTGATGAAGGTGGAATTGGACCTTGACCGCCAGCACCATAGGCCAAGTCAGATGGAATAACGATTTCCCACTTGGAGCCTTGTGGCATCAATTGCAGAGCTTCAGTCCAACCAGCAATTACGCCGTCCAGAGGGAAAGAAACCGGGCCACCGTTTTTAGCGGAACTGTCAAACTCGGTGCCATCAATCAACTTACCGGTATAGTTCACGGTAACAGTGTCAGTTGCTTTTGGCTTGGCGCCTTTACCTTCGGTAATTACTTTATACTGCAGGCCGCTGGCAGTCGCCGTTACGCCTTCTTTAACTTTGTTTTCTTCCAGGTATTTTTGACCAGCAGCTACGTTAGCTTCGCTTTGTTTCTTTTGCTCTTCTTCTTGCTTGGCCATGGCTTTGGTTTGCACTTCTTGCATGATCTTTTGCATGTCTTCCTGGCTGATGCGCGACTCTTTGCCATCGCGAACATCGGTCAACGCCAACGCCAAAGACTCAGGCTCAATTGCCAAACCGCCGTTTTGCAGGTTTTTAGCCAGGTTTTGACCAATGATGTAGTTGGCTTTTTGCTCCAGGGTGGCCAGCTTGGCGCTGTCATCAACCGGCTTAACTTCTTCCTTTTTGCAGCCGATCAGGCCAGCAGTAGCAGCCATCAGGCCAACAACCAGTAAGCGTTTAGTAAACATAAGTCACCTTAATCTGTAATCTTTTAATGATTGGTTTGTAATGATTGTGAACGCGCGATGCGTCTGTTCCTAGCCGACACCTTCACAGCGCCAGAGCAGGCGGCAATGGTATACCAACTTCGGGCAAATGTGCGCGTTTTTGGCGGCAATCTAATCTCAAGCCCCGGAAGTGTGGGCTGTTGCCCATTTGCACGATTCACGCGTAAATGCTGGCGATTGCTTATTAGTGCCTCCTTGCGCTCCAAATTCAGGCGCTTATGACCCCAATACTGGAATAAAAGTTCAACATCCAGCGGATCAGTACAGCGGGCATAAAGCAAACAGCAGCTGGATAGAAATATTGTTATTTAAATACCGGATTGCTTGCCCGCAGGAATACACTTTTTGATAAGGCACAGCTACAATTCGCCCGAAATGTATTCCGCTTAGTTCCGGCATTCTTTTTTATTTTCCGACGCATATTAATTTCTGACGCGCTCCTCTAACGCACTTATTGAACAGGTACTTTTTATGGCTGCCTCCAAAACCCCAAAAAATTCTGTTGCTGATCTGGAACAGCAAATTGCCAAGGTCACCGCTGCACTGGAAAAAGCGCGTGGTCAAGAACTGGCTACTGCGAAAAAAACGGTCGCTGCAGAGCAAAAAAATGTCGCTGCAACTGAGAAAAAGCTAGCGGCACTGTCAGCCAAAGACGCCGGCAAAGCCAAGTCCCAAATCGCACAATTAAAGAAAGACTTGAGTGTACAAAGTAAAAAGTTAGCGGATGCGCAAGCACAAGTAGACGCTTTCACTGCACAAGTGAGCGCTGCCGCTGAAGTAGCCAAGCTGTTGGCTGAAGCAGCCAACAGCAAACCCGGCAAAGCAAAAAAATCAGCAACCAAGAAGACCTCCCCAGAAAAAGTATCAAATGAGAAAAAAGCGGCTAGCGAAAAACCAGTCAAGAAAGAAAAAGCCGAAAAGAAAGCTGGATCAGTTAAAACTAAAAAAACAAAAAAGACTGCTACAGTTGAAGCACCTCAAGCCGCCGCAGAAGTGAAAGCCAAACCAGTCAAGGTGGCGAAGCCCAAAGTGGCAAAAGCTAAACCAGTAGTAACCGCTGCGGAAGCTCCCATTGCTGCAGAAGCAGAAGCCAAACCAGTCGCTGAGAAAAAGGTTGCGAAAAAGCCAGCTGTTAAACGAGCGCCGAAAAAAGCAGCGCCTGCGCCAATAGAGGCAGCGCCGGCAGCACCGATAGAAGCGCCTGAGGTAGAGGCGTCCGTAGTTGCAGCACCGGCAGAAGCCGTTGTGGTCGACGCTCCCGTGGTGGAAGCTCCTGTAGAAGTTGTAGAAGCCGCACCAGCACCTGTTACCGAAACTCTGCCCTTTGATGATGATCAAGGCGCATTAAGTTAAGCGAACACTCCATGAGAGTCATTCAAGGCTCTCTAACCACCCAATAAAAAAGCGAGCCTTAAACAGCTCGCTTTTTTATTGGGTGTTTTGCTGCTTTAAGCATTTTTTATAAGAAGAAAAAATTGCAATCTTCAGAGTGCTGATTCAGGCATACTTCTATAACCCCTCATCGCACAACGAGGCGTATACCATGCATACAGCTACCCCTAACATGCCCGAACTCTTCGCTCAGTTGGGCTTGGATAACAGCAATCTAGCCATTGCGCGCTTTATCCAGTTTCATTATCTGCCGCCGCAAACAGCCATAGTGCAGGCTCCCTTCTGGTCTAGCTCACAGCGACGCTTTCTGGATGAATGTCTGGAGCAAGATTCGGAGTGGTGTGAGCTGGTGGATCAATTGGATTCGCGGCTGCGGCGTCATCACTAGCGTTATCAGTTAATGATCAATTCCAGCAGTGCATCGATAAGAGCTTCACTGCATGGCAAAGTGCGCAAATACACGCGCAGGTTGTTTGCCATTACCGATGCATTGTCGGGTGCACTTTGCTCAAGGCGTCCGGAAACGGATTCCAATAACTGCTGTAAATGCTTTTCGGCAAGTAGCTCCGCTTGCTTTATCTGGGTACGCACTGCCTCTATCGAATTGTCCTCAGTGCCGAATTCAACTTTGAGGCGGCGCCGTAACTGGCGCAGAGGCAGTATGTAATGCTGATCCCAAGCGTGAACTTTCCGCTGCGCCTGCGCTAAATGCGCGGCATCCAGTAATTGCCCACGAAAGCCAAGCCACAACGTCCAAAACACAATATTTACGTTGGCCCCGTGCTCATCCTGCAAGCGTAAACACAGGTCGCTAACGCCCTGGCGAGCATAGTGATGCAGGGAAAACGCCCATAGGTCACAGTTGGGAAGGAGGGGTGAAGACATACAAATTCCGCTGGCAGGATCTTGCTCCAAGTCTGCTAGAATGCGCGCCATGATTCAATTACAGAATGTCTCCGTCCAGCGCGGTGCCAAATTTTTATTGGACTCCGCCGAACTTACTATTTATCCGGGCCAGAAAGTCGGTTTAATCGGCGCCAATGGCTGCGGCAAATCCACCTTGTTCCAGTTATTGCTGGGTAGCCTGCACAGTGATACAGGCTCAGTCGACATCCCCAAAAACTGGCGCATAGCCCACATGGCGCAGGAGGTTGGGCACACCAATCGCAGTGCGCTGGATTATGTGCTGGATGGCGACAGCGAACTGCGTCGCCTGGAGCAGGAAATCGAACTGGCCAATAGCAAGGGCGACGGTGAAAAACTCGCGCATTTGTATAGCGAGATGGAAAATATCCACGCCTACACCGCGCCGTCACGCGCACAACAATTGTTAAATGGATTAGGATTTTCCGCCGGCGACGATCAGCGCCCGGTGACGGATTTTTCCGGCGGTTGGCGCATCCGCCTCAACCTTGCGCAGGCACTTATGTGCCCGTCAGATCTGCTACTACTCGACGAACCGACCAACCACCTGGATCTGGACGCGACCCTCTGGCTGGAGGAATGGTTAAAGCGTTACCCGGGCACGCTGATTATCATCTCGCACGACCGCGATTTTCTCGACAATATTGTCGATAGGATCGTCAGTATTGAGCAGCAAAAACTGGAAAATTATTCCGGCAACTATTCTGCCTACGAGCGCCAGCGCGCTGAAAAATTGGCGCAACAACAAGTAACTTACGAAAAACAACAAGCGCGTATTGCGCACGTCGAAAACTATATTCGCCGCTTCCGCGCGCAAGCAACCAAAGCGCGTCAGGCCCAGAGCCGCATTAAAGAGTTGGAGCGCATGGAAAAAATTGCGCCCGCGCACATAGATTCGCCCTTCACATTTACCTTTAGCTGTCATGACAAGATGTCTACTCCGCTGGTGCATATCGCACGCGGCGAAATTGGCTATCCAGGCAAAAGCGTATTAAAAAATGTCGAATTGGCGATTCGCGCCGAAACGCGTATTGGCTTGCTCGGGCCCAATGGTGCGGGTAAATCCAGCCTGGTAAAAACCCTTGCCGGCAGCTTGCCGCTATTAGCAGGTGATCGCACTAACGGCGAACACTTTAAACTGGGCTATTTTGCGCAGCATCAACTCGAATCGCTCGATATGAATGCATCGCCTGCCCTCCATGTGCAGCGCTTGTCCCCTAGCGCACGCGAGCAGGAAATTCGTGATTTCCTCGGCAGTTTTGATTTTCACGGCGACCGCGCCTTTGAACCTATTACGCATTTTTCCGGCGGTGAAAAAGCACGTTTGGCACTGGCATTAATTGCGTGGGAAAAACCCAACGTCCTCTTACTCGACGAACCCACCAACCATCTGGATCTGGAAATGCGCCATGCATTGACCATGGCACTGCAAGAGTTCGAAGGCGCAGTGATTGTCGTTTCGCATGATCGCCATTTGCTGCGCAATACCGTCAATGAATTTTTGCTAGTGGCAGATGGAAAGGTCGAAGAATTTGATGGTGATCTGGAAGACTATTACAAATGGTTGTTGCAACAGCGACAACAAGCGGCGGCACAAGAAAAACAAGCGGCCGTATTGGAAAAGTCGGCCAATAGCGACGGCGACAAACTGGATAAAAAAGCCCAGCGCCAACAATCTGCCGCGCAGCGCGCGCAATTAAAACCACTCACCAATAAATTAAAATCACTTGAAAGCCAAATGGAAAAACTCCAGGCTCGCTTGGCAGACGTTGAAAACCAATTAGGTGATAGCGATATTTACGACGAAAAAAATAAAAACAAATTGCGTGATTTATTGGCGGAGCAAAGCAAGCTGCAAACGCAACTGGAAGAAACAGAAGAGAATTGGTTACAGGTTAGCGAAGAACTGGAAGCGGCCAATCAATAAAAAGTGGAAACAAAAAAGCCAGCAGTCGCTGGCTTTTTTGTAACGCGGTTTTAGAAATTCATTCGTACGCCCAACGCAATTTCAGAGGCTTCAGAACCAATACCTACGTCACCGGTTACCGAAAATTGTGACGAGAACCAATAAGCCAAACCGCCACCCAATACGGTATTCCCATCGTGCGCAGTATGATGAGAAAGCTCTACTTTGGCTTCAACATTGTTATTGATAAAGCCACGAACGCCTCCTGCAACCACCAGCCCTGAATCACTTTCGCCGTGATCCACTGAAACATTTTCAAAACTCAGTGCGCCGTACATACTCGAATCAGCCCCAAACAAAGCGTGATAGCCAATACCAGCGCTGATCGTTTGGGAACCGCAGCGGCCACCACTCACATCACTGAGCGACCCCAGTGCAAAGAAGTCATCGTTTAATTCCAGACTGCCACTTAAACGCAAACCATCCTGGTTACAATCGTAATTGTCCACATCCTGATCAACAAATTGCAATGCTGCATAGTTATAGCTAATGCCAGGCGCAGCCATTGTGCCTGCACTGAAAGTTAATCCGGCAGCTGCAAGTAACAAGCTGATTTTTTTGAAAGAATTGGTCATGATTTTATCTCCAGTAAGGTCTTCCAGCGGAATACTAGTTTTGTTGAATGAATAGATCCTGAACACAGGATCGCGGAAGAATGAGTGCGCGCATTATCAGACTAAGTTGGGATTTGATGAGTGCGTTAGTTCTCGAATACAAGCAGGGTTATTTCAATTTTTGTGGAATTTTTTGATGCACGCCGTAAGCCTTGGCGCTCAGTTTTCAATTAATAAAATGGGTATTGGTTGTAAAAAAATGAACTAGACCAGTTTATCCAGCATCGCCACTACTGTTTGCACGGCAATCCATACCAGCCCGCTGAGAAAAAACCAAGCCGCAATACCAATGCCTATTCCAACCAATACACAAACACCATCGCTTTCTATGAGACCTAGCGCGATAAATAAAATCCCCAGCGCAGGGAGCAAGTTCCCCAGAGGAATAGGTAAAGCCAGTAGGAATGCCAACAGCACGCAAAATGCACCCAACCATCGCTCGGCATTACTCTGGGTTAGAAAGGTGATGCGCGGCTTCATCAGCTTTTCAATTCGCTGCAGCCAGGGAATGACTTTCCGGATTAATGCCTGAAAACTGACAGTAGGGAGCGAACTATCCGCTATCCAGCGAGGCAGATACACTTTTTTCTGCCCGAGCGCCATCTGCACCGCCACAAATAACATCGGCAACCCCGTGATGGTAGACACGCCGGGAATTCCGATGATAGGAAGTGAATTTGGTAGGGCGAAGATCAGTAGAATAAACCCGAAGGAGCGCTGCCCAAGGGACTCAGTAATATCGCGTACGCGCACGCGCTCATTGCTGAAATTTTCAGCAAAGCTCAATAACAGGGTGGATAAGCTGACGCTGGCATGACGCTGGGTCGTTTCGCCGGTCTGGTGTTCGGAAGGCATTAAGCAACCAAAAGTAATCGAAGTAGCGTGATTTTACTGTAGTCACAATTACAAAGACTAGCGTAGTGCTACTCAGTTGCGTAACTTTACGCAAATGTGATGCAAACGGGAAAATGATTGTGCAGATTCGTTTTATTGACTCTATTCACCAGCTAAAAGCGCAAGACTGGAACCAACTGTGTGACGATGGCTACCCATTTTGCCGCTTTGAATTTCTGGCCGCACTTGAGGACTGCGGATGCACAACGACCGCATCTGGCTGGAAAGTCGCCCATGCGCTAGTGTATGAGCAAGGGCAGCTCATCGCCGCGCTACCTGGCTATGTGAAAACCCACTCCTACGGTGAGTATGTATTTGATTGGGCGTGGGCCGATGCCTATAACCGCTATGGTTTTAGTTATTACCCCAAGTGGATCAATGCCATTCCTTTTACGCCTTGCTCAGGCCCCCGACTGTTAACCCGCGGAAAAATAACCGAAGCTTTAATCGATGCTCTGAGTCACGCACTGAGCCAATTCTGCACATCCCATAGTTATTCAGGTTGGCACTGCCTATTTCCCTCCGCCGATCTTAGTGAGTTATGGACAACGACGGGCGCCGCGCAGCGGGTCGGCTGCCAATTCCATTGGATTAATCATAGTTACGCGAGCTTCGATGATTTTCTCACACGTATGGCATCGCGCAAACGCAAAAATATTGTGAAAGAACGCCAACACGTCAGAGCACAAGGAATTAGTTTCAACGTGAAAGAAGCAGCACAAATAACGGCTGCCGATATGGAGCTATTTTATGCACTCTATCGCAACACTTATTTAAAACGCAGCGGGCACAGCGGTTATTTGTCGCAAGATTTTTTCCTGCGCCTGGTAGAAACCTTCAGTGAATGTTTGGTTTTGGTTTGCGCTGTCGTGCAACGCGCAGAGCATGATCCAGTTATCGCTGCTGCACTTTTCTTTCGCGACCAGCAAACTCTTTATGGTCGCTACTGGGGCTGTTTTGAGGAATACCAATTCCTCCATTTTGAAACCTGCTACTACCAAGGCATTGACTATGCCATCGCTAATCACCTGCGGCGCTTTGATGGAGGCGCTCAAGGTGAGCATAAAATCGCACGCGGATTTGAACCAACAATGACCTTTTCCAATCATTACTTACAAGCAGAAGAATTTCGCCCAGCGATTACTAACTTTTTACAACAAGAAGCGAGGCAAATTCAGCAGTACATAGTAGACGCGCGGGAGCTATTGCCATTTAAACGGGAGCACTAGCTTTTCTCAATAATAAAAAAACGGCGCATGAGCGCCGCAGACCGCTGACAAACCCCTAGCCAAAAGCTGGGGGTTTGCGTTTAATGGCAGCACACTTTCTTGTGATGACTGCCATGCTCAAAGAACCTGCGCCGCGCCAACACACACTGGAAATGGTGATCCTTGAGGATCTCGTTCCGGCTGACCATCTACTGCGCAAAATCGACAAGTACATCAACTTCGAATTTATCCGCGACCAAGTCCGCCATTTATATTGCGATAACAACGGCCGCCCTGCAGTTGATCCGGTGTTGTTATTTAAAATGCTGTTTATTGGTTATTTGTTTGGTGTGCGCAGCGAGCGGCAGTTAGTGCGCGAGGTGCAAGTGAATGTGGCATATCGTTGGTTTTTGGGGTTGAGTCTCACGGATAAAATCATTGATGCCTCCACCTTTAGCCAGCAACGTCGGCGCCGGTTTTTAGCGACTGATATTGAGCAACAAATTTTTGATGAGATTGTTCGCCAAGCAATTGGCCACGGCTTGGTGGGCGGCGATGTGCTTTACACCGACAGCACCCACATGAAAGCCAATGCCAATAAAAAGAAGTTTGAAATTCACACCGTCACGCAAACGCCGACGGATTATTTAACCGCGTTGGAAGTGGCGATTGATGAAGACCGAATTGCCAACGGCAAAGCCCCACTAAAAGAAAAAGCGGGCGATACCGAGCCAAAAACCCGCGACATTAAAGTCAGCACCACTGATCCCGATAGTGGTTATTTAACACGCGAAGGCAAGCCCCAAGGATTTTATTATCTCGACCATCGCACCGTGGATGGTAAATACAACATCATCACGGACACCCACGTCACACCGAGCAACGTGCATGACAGCAAACCTTATTTGGCACGCCTGGATCGCCAATTAACGGCCTTCAATATTTATCCGTACACGGTGGGATTGGATGCAGGCTACAAAACTGCAGGCATCTGCAAAGGTTTGGAAGATCGCAATATTGAGGGCGTTATTGGCTATCGCCGCCCCAACAAAGCGGAAGGCTTATTTGCCAGGCGCAAATTTGTGTTTGATGCCGATCAGAATCATTACACCTGTCCGGCGGGTCAGTTGATTTCATATAACACCACCAACCGATTGGGCTATCGCGAATACCGCTCCGATTCAGAGCAATGCAAACGCTGTCCGTTTTTGGATCAATGCACGCGCAGTCGCAACCACACCAAAGTCATCACACGCCATGTGTGGCAAGACAGTGTGGAGCGCACTGATGCGCGACGACTCACCGAGCAAGGCAAACGGATTTATCAACGCAGAAAGGAAACGGTGGAGCGCAGCTTTGCCGACGCGAAACAATTGCACGGTCATAGATATGCACGTTATCGCGGCTTGCGTCGCGTGAGTGGCCAGTGTTTGTTGGCGGCTGCGTGCCAGAATATGAAGAAGATAGCGCTGTTGCTGGCGCGTTTTTATAATCCATTGGTGGTGTTAGGCCTTGTTCAAGCGCTGTGGATACTTATATCGCGTTTTATCGAGAAAAATGAACGGATTGGAAATCAATCGCCAGAAATGCGGTTGATGCACAGCGCGAGCTAAAAAAATAAAACCCCACTTTTTTAGGGTGGGGTTTGTCAACGATCTGCGGCGCATGAGCGCCGTCGTTATTGTTGAACTGTAACAGCAATATTTACACTTTAAAGCTATCAATTTGCTTTTTCAGTTCGCTGGTTTCATTGATTAACTGGCTACCGCTGTGATTAACAACCTGCGCGTTTTCCACCACATTTTCTGACAAGCCATGAATGGCAGTGATGTTTTTGCTCACTTCATTCGCGACAGAACTTTGCTCATGTGAGGCGGTGGCGATTTGGTGGTTCATGTCGTTAATGATACCGATATTTGCGCGGATTTTATCTAATGCACCACCAACTTTGGAGGCGGTATCAATAGTCTCACGCGCTGACGCGGTGCTGGTGTTCATCGCTTGGTGAGCCTCATCGGCAGCGCGTTGCAATTGCACGATGATCGATTCAATTTCTTCAGTGGATGAGCGGGTTTTTTGCGCAAGTGAGCGAACTTCATCCGCAACTACGGCAAAGCCACGACCCTGCTCACCCGCACGCGCAGCCTCGATTGCCGCGTTGAGCGCGAGCAGGTTGGTTTGCTCGGCGATGGTTCTGATTACCTCCATTACCGACCCGATATTGACCGAGTTATTTTTTAATACCTGAATTTTTTGCGCAGTAGATTCTATTTGCCCGGTTAGGCGATTCACATTTTCGAGTGACAGATTAACGATGGTGTTACCTTCTTCCGCCAAAATACTGGTGGCATTGGTACGCTCGGCGGTGTCCCCCGCGTGACGTGCGATTTCTGTTGCAGATGCCGATAGCTCTTCCACAGCGGTTGCTACCAATTCAATTTCGCGCAATTGCTGAGAGGTGGAGTTTACGGTGCTCTCGGTTGCGCTACTCATTTTATTAACGTTGGTGCGCACCTTATCGTTCACTAGTACTACGTTGCGAATGATAGAGGCAATATGCTCCATCACCAGATTAAAATTGTGTGCAAGCGCGGCAATTTCATTTTGACTGTCAGTCGGTAAACGACGAGTAAGGTCACCACCACCACCCGCAATGGACGCGAGTGAGCGAGTTACTTCATCTACTGGAGCCAACACCAGACTGCGAATCAACACATAAACAGTCACCAGACTCGCAACCAACAGTGCCAACACCGTCCAAACACTCGTCCACACTTGCTGGATTAGCGTCTTCTGCAATTCCTGAGTGGAGAAACTGATGTCATAACTCCCGATAGTATTGCCGTTGTAAACAATAGGCACGGCTGCACGGGTAATCTGGTGTTCGCTGCGGTCATCATCTGCTGCCTTGGCGAGTGATTGCCCGCGATGATCAACAACGCTGACGGTAGTGACCAACGAAGTATTTACCAGAGATTTGGCAATAGCTTCAATCTGTTGGAAATCGTATGCAAATACCGCCTCCAATATTGAGCTGTTGGTCAGCTCGATCATCGCTGCTGTCTCTGCTTCCAATTCTTTTTCCAAATCACTGGATGCAATTTTGTAATTGGTGAACGCCACCAATACGGCAATGGCAACCATCACAATGGTTAATACCATCATTAGTTTGGTAAGTAATGATTTTTGTACCATGTTTTCCCCCGAAAGCATTCGGATTCAGTTTTTATTAGCATCAATTGTTGTTGGCGGCAGTTCAGTCAATTTCTTGAATCGATTGAGCGACTACCGACCCCGTGCCGTGTGTACGGTGTTACAAACTTGGGGTAATAAGGCTGTAGTAGTGGTTGCCAAGTCAGGTTCGCTACCCGGTTAGCTGAGTATAGACACAGGTTTTAAAAGCTGCCCTATGGAAAGGTAAAGAAGTTTTATGCGCCAACGGCGAGGTGATGCGAGCCTGTAGTCAGGCTCGCGGAAGGGATAAAAGAAAGGAGAGTTTAGTCGTCAATATCATTGTCGGGGTCGTTACCGCCGGCCATACCCAGCTCTTTCAGCTTGCGCGTAAGGGTGTTGCGCCCCCAGCCCAACAGATTTGCGGCATCGCGCTTACGCCCGGCAGTGTACTTGAGAGCCGTCTCGATCAATGCGCGCTCAAACGTAGGCACGGCCTCACTGAGCAACTGGTGTTGACCGCGGGTGAGCGCTTGGTCCGCCCAATGACGCAAGGCCTTTTCCCAATCGTCTGCGGGGGTACTTGTTTCTTTGTTTTCCAACAGTTCAGGCGGCAGATCTTCCACATGAACCTCGCGACCCGAGGCCATTACGGTGATCCACCGGCAGGTATTCTCCAGTTGGCGCACATTACCGGGCCATTGCAACGAGCAGAAGTATTCTTCGGTTTCAGGCAATAGCACCTTGGGATCAACGTTCAATTCGGTCGCGGCCTTGTGCAGGAAAAAGCGCGCCAACTTGGGAATATCTTCACGGCGATTGGCCAGCTTGGGGATATGAATGCGAATTACATTCAGACGATGGAATAAATCCTCGCGGAACCGGTTGTCTGCCACCAGGGTTTCCAGGTTTTGGTGGGTAGCGGCGATGATGCGCACATCCACTTTAACCGGAGTGTGGCCGCCCACTCGATAGAACTCGCCGTCCGCCAATACGCGCAACAAACGGGTTTGAGTTTCCGCCGGCATATCACCGATTTCATCAAGGAACAACGAACCTCCGTTGGCCTGTTCAAAGCGCCCCTGACGCTGTGCGGCGGCACCGGTAAAAGCGCCTTTTTCGTGGCCGAAGAGTTCAGATTCCATCAAGTCTTTAGGAATTGCCGCCATATTCAACGCAATAAACGGCTCATTGCGTCGCGGACTGTGACGGTGAAGCGCACGGGCTACCAGTTCTTTACCAGTGCCGGATTGACCATTGATCAATACCGTGATGTTGGATTGCGACAAGCGGCCAATCGCGCGAAAGACTTCTTGCATCGCTGGGGCTTCGCCAATGATTTCAGTGTTGGTTTCCACACTGTTTTCCGGCGCGTGCTCGCTTTTCTGCTCTTGAGCATGGGCAAGTGCGCGTTGGGTAACAGCCACGGCGTCGTCCACATCAAAAGGCTTGGGCAAATATTCGAAGGCTCCGCCCTGATAGGCAGCGACTGCGCTGTCCAGGTCTGAATGGGCAGTCATGATGATAATTGGAATCTGCGGATGGGTATTGTGAAGATTGCCCAGCAAAGTAAGGCCATCAGTTCCCGGCATGCGAATATCACTGATAATGGCATCGGGCGTGTCCCGGTTGAGCTGACTCATGGCACTATCGCCCGAGTCAAACACGCGAGTTTCTATATTGGCTTGTTGCAGGGCCTTTTCCAGCACCCAGCGAATCGAGCGATCATCATCGATGATCCAGACTTTATTGGACTTCTGCATGTTGCGCTTCCATAGGTAAGTAGAGTGAGAAACGAGTTTTGCCCGGCTCACTTTGGCACTCGATGAGGCCATGGTGTTGATGAATCAGGTGCTGCGAGATGGTCAAACCCAAGCCGGTACCTTCGGCACGGCCGGTGATCATCGGGTAGAAAATGTTTTCGATTATTTCCGGCGGAATGCCAGGACCGTTATCGATAATGTCGAGACGACAAACCAGCGAATGGTGCTTGCGACCAATAGTGTATTGGCGTTGGATGCGAGTGCGCAGTTGAATCACCCCATTAACCACATGAGCTTCCAACAACGCCTGCATGGCATTGCGCACTATGTTAAGCAGTGCCTGTATCAGCATCTCCTTATCGCCCTGCATATTGGGAATACTGGGGTCGTAGTCACGCACAATGCGGATCGCATCATTACTTTCCGCTTTGATGATGTTAGCAACCCGCTCAATCGCCTCGTGAATATTTAACGACTGCCACTTGGGCAACTGATTAGGACCCAGCATACGGTCGACCAGGTTGCGCAGGCGGTCCGCCTCATCAATGATAATGTTGGTGTATTCACTCAACCCGGGGTTGGGCAGCTCCCGCGCCAGCAATTGCGCCGCACCGCGAATTCCGCCCAGCGGGTTTTTAATTTCATGCGCCATGCCACGCACTAGATTACGTGTCGTCTCATGGGAAGTGGTAAGCATCTCTTCGCGACTGATGCGCAGCAGCCGATCGATCGGCTGAATTTCAATAATCAATCCTTCATGATCACCGAAAGGGGTGACGGTGTAATCTACCGTCAGGTTGCCCCCACTTAATAGCCGCCATTCTGCATGGCGCTTGGTGTAGTGATTGGCCTGAACAGCCGCAAGCTTTAATTGGCGGTCAGTTTCATCGGATTCATAAAAAAAATAGGTGATGGGCTCACCGGTATTGCTTTCACAACTCATTGCGAGCAGCGCTTCGGCGGCCGGATTCATATGGCAAAGCAGCAAATCAGTATCCACCAAAACGATGGCAGTACTTAGGCTATCCAATATGGGTTTATAGATATCGCGCGGACTCACCGGGTTATGCTCTCCTGAACGCCTCGACAATGGGCACTTGGCTTACTGCAAAAACCAAACCAAGTAAGAAAACAGCACTATTCAGCTGATTTAGCTGGTAAAGCTGTCCATTATGGGGATTTTCAGAAAAATCATAGCACCGAATTGGTGCAACTATTTTGGAGTGGGCGTTGGTGGGGCAGGTTTTTTAACAATTGGACGCATAAGGCTCACGCTGACCGGAGCGGACGTGCCCAATGATTGACCATTGGCGTCTATAGCCTCCACCACCAGATTGTGGCTACCGCGCGGGACATCCTTAACAATGATATTGGTCATTGAGGTTTCCTCCAGCAGCTCACCATCCATAAAGTATACCAACAGATGATCTGGCTGAAGCTCAGGCTCGACCTTGATTGCAATAGCCAAATCCCGCTGACCGACAGGAATAATTAACTCATTGCGTGGACTGATGATTTCTATCTGGTAACTCATAGCCGCAGGCTGCGACTGGAATGACTCAACCGGGGTGGACTCAGGCAACGGCTGGGCACCGGGCACAGTGTTTATTTCACGCAGCTCCACTTTTTGAGCGTTGTCGCTTTTAGGTTTGTCAGTGTAGATAACACGACCATCTTTATCGACCGTCTTGTAAACATCAGCCACCACCCAGGGGGCAAGCGATAATAGCAACAGCAAAAACACACGCATGATTTTTCCCTCTCCAACTCATTCCCCAAGAGTAGCCTTACAGCCCTTAAAGAAAAAGCCCGAGCAGTTCCCTGCTCGGGCTTTTTCTGGAGCGATTCACGGTTTTGCCGGAAAACCGGCAAAACCTGACTTATTACACGCTGTAGTAGAGTTCGAATTCTACTGGGTGTGGAGTCATGTTTACGCGTTGGATATCAGCCTTCTTCAGCTCAATGTAAGCTTCGATGAAGTCTTTGCTGAACACACCACCGGCCAACAGGAAGTCGTGGTCCGCTTCCAAGTGATTCAGCGCTTCTTCCAAAGATGCACACACTTGTGGAATCAGTGCTTCTTCTTCCGGCTCCAAATCGTACAGGTCTTTAGTTGCTGGCTCGCCCGGATGAATCTTGTTCTGAACACCATCAATACCAGCCATCAGCAATGCAGCGAAGCACAGGTATGGGTTAGCAGTTGGATCAGGGAAACGAGTTTCGATACGCTTGGCTTTTTCACCAACAGTGTAAGGAATACGGATAGAAGCAGAGCGGTTACGAGCTGAGTAAGCCAGCATTACTGGAGCTTCGAAGCCTGGAACCAAACGCTTGTAAGAGTTGGTAGATGCGTTACAGAAAGCGTTCAGAGCTTTAGCGTGCTTGATGATACCGCCAATGTAGTACAGGGCAGTTTCAGACAGGCCAGCGTAAGCGTCACCAGCGAATTGGTTTTTGCCGTTCTTGGAGAAAGACTGGTGAACGTGCATACCTGAACCGTTGTCGCCGATCAGTGGCTTAGGCATGAAGGTAGCGGTTTTGCCGTACTGGTGAGCAACGTTGTGTACGCAGTACTTCAGGATTTGTACTTCGTCCGCCTTCTTAACCAGAGTGTTAGCACCTACGCCGATTTCACACTGACCAGCATTAGCAACTTCGTGGTGATGGATTTCGATTTCCAGGCCCATTGCTTCCATCGCGTTACACATTGCACCACGGATGTCGTGCAGAGAGTCGATTGGTGCAACTGGGAAGTAACCACCTTTTACGCGTGGAGCGTGGCCGTGCTTGCCTTCAACATCATCACCTGATTGCCATGCAGCTTCTTCAGATTTGATTTTGTAGAAAGCGCCACCCATGCTTGAGTTGAAGTGAACACTGTCGAAAATGAAGAATTCTGGCTCTGGACCGAACAGAGCGATGTCACCCAGACCGGTAGACTTCAGGTACTCTTCAGCGCGCAAGCCGATAGAACGTGGGTCGCGGTCGTAACCCTGCATGGTCGCTGGTTCAACGATGTTACAGCGAACAATGATGGTCGCTTCGTCGTAGAAAGGATCCAAAACGGCAGTTGAATCATCCGGCATCAGAATCATGTCTGAGTCGTTAATGCCTTTCCAGCCAGCAATAGACGAACCGTCGAACATTTTGCCGTCGGTGAAGAAGCTGTCGTTAACAACGCTTGATGGGAAAGTTACGTGCTGCTCTTTACCTTTGGTATCAGTGAAGCGCAAGTCGATCCAACGAGCTTCGTGTTCTTTGATCAGGTCTAAAGTCTTAGACATTGAATGCCTCCAAGTTGTAATAGCCCGAAGGCTACGATGATGAAAATGTTGTTATTACAGTCGGCTGGTAAGCTTTTCTGGCGAAAAACTAACCGGAAATGGCTCCCGGTGTAAGTTGTGAGCGACTCATTTCGGTGAATCGATCAACTTTGGGTGTCAGAAAGGGGGCAAAATATATGCCATCCAAGGAAAATAGCAATAAGCCGCAAAAAATAAGGCTCTTGAGCAATAAGAGAAATTATTTTAAACGCACAAAGCACCAAATGTGATCACGAATTTTTCAAAACGCGCAATTATGGTGCACACTGTTTCACGCTTTTCTTCCTGAACCTTCGCAAGTACCGCAAGGCTGCTAGTGTGCCAGCAGCCTGCTCCAAATTGCACCACTTTTTACCTGTTCTTTATTTAGCTTTTACCTAATGCATCCATAGCCAATACCTATAGGGTTGCTGTCGATTGGCGTTAAAAATCACTGTAGCCTCGCTCCCTTCGTCAATCCCATTGGGCGGCGAGCACAGGGTGACATTTAAAAACAGTAACAATAGCTATAAAAATGAATGAGTTAGCACTATGCATATGACAACTACAGAAGTTTTCCTGATCGCGATGGTGATCATTTTCACCATTCCTTACCTAATCTGGCGCTGGGGGCGCACTGATTATTGGGCACCATTGGTAGTAGTACAAATTATTATGGGGATTGTGCTGGGCCCGGGAGTACTGGGTAAGGCTTTTCCCGAATACTACACCTTTGTCTTTACCCCGGATGTCATCAAATCGCTCAACGGTATTGCCTGGTGGGCGGTGATGATTTTTGTGTGGATTGCCGGAATTGAACTGGATCTGAAAAAAGCCTGGCAGTACAAACGTGAAAGCAGCATCACCGCAGGCTTGGCCCTGGGTACACCGCTGCTCTTTGGCTGCGCAGCGGCAGTAGCGCTTATGTCATTCAGCGACGGATGGATGGGGCCAAAAGGGATGACCTGGCAGTTTATTCTCGGTGTGGGTATGGCCTGCGCAGTGACAGCATTGCCGATTTTGATACTGCTAATGGAAAAACTGGAAATACTGCGGCAGCCAATCGGCCAGCGAATTCTGCGTTACGCGAGTCTCGATGATATTGCCATTTGGGGGGTTCTGGCGCTGATCCTTCTGGATTGGGAGCGCGTAGGCCGCCAAGGAATGTTCCTGCTTGGTTTTGCCATAGCCGCGTATCTGTTTCGCAAGTTGATGGTCGCAATTCAGGAAAAAGACCGCTGGTATTCCGGTTTTATCTGGTTGGCGATTATTGGTTTGGCGGCGGACTGGGCCGGGCTGCACTTTATGGTGGGCGCGTTCCTTGCCGGTGCGGTGATGGACGCCGACTGGTTTAACCAGGAGGACATGGACAAGCTGCGTCACTTTGTACTGATGATCATTATGCCGGTGTTCTTCCTCAGCACCGGCCTGCGCACCAATTGGGATGTGGGCGGGTCTACTGTGTTTATCGCCGCGGCAATACTGTTAGTCGCTTCGGTATCAGGCAAATTGGCCGGTGTTCACGCGGCGGGCAAGATCTTGAAATGGGAAAAAGGCGAAGCGTCGATTATTGGCTGGCTGCTGCAAACCAAAGCGCTGATCATGATCATCTTCGCCAACGTACTGCTTGATAAGCAAATTATCACCAGTGAGACCTTCACAGCGCTGCTGATTATGGCAGTGGCCAGTACCATGCTCACTGTGCCAGTGGTATCGCCGAAACTAAAAAAAATGCGGGAAATAATATTCCGCTCCAAGTAGGCAAGGCAGTTTTAAATAGGGCGCGATAAATCGCTCCCCTGCCGGTATAATGCGGGTACACGGAGGGGGCGCGATTTATCGCGCCCTTTTTCATCGCATCAATACACAGACACCTAGCTCCAGAGCCCGCCATGCATTTCATCGTCAAAGTATTTCCCGAAATCATTATCAAAAGCCCACCCGTGCGCAAAAAGTTCATCAAGCAACTGCGCGATAACCTGCGCGTTTTGCTGGCTAATGTCGGAGTGGCGATCGATGTACAGCGCGACTGGGAAAAGATTGAAATCCGCTGTCCGGAAGCGGATACACAAGTGACGGCGCAAGTGTCCGATGTGCTGGCACGCACCCCTGGTATCGCAAATTTCGCCTTGATTCATGACTACCCTTTGGGTGATCTGGATTCGATTTTCCAAAATACGTTGCGCCATTGGCGCGATCAACTCGCCGGCAAAACCTTCTGTGTGCGCGCCAAACGCGTGGGTAAACACGAATTCAGTTCGGTGCAGGTGGAGCAGTATGTCGGCGGCGGTTTGCTACATAACTCGGAAGCCAAAGGGGTCAGCCTGCATAAGCCGGACATTATCGTCCCGCTCGAAATTAAAGATGGTCGCCTCTGGGTGCTCACCAGCAAAACCCAGGGGCTGGGCGGCTTCCCATTGGGCGCTCAAGATCCGGTATTGTCATTAATTTCCGGTGGCTTCGATTCCACGGTTTCTACTTATCTGTGCATTAAACGCGGCCTGCGCGCCCACTACTGCTTTTTTAATCTCGGCGGTCGCGCCCATGAAATCGGCGTGAAAGAAGTGGCTTATTATTTGTGGAATAAATACGGCGCGAGTCATCGCGTAAAATTTGTCACTGTTCCCTTTGAAGACGTTGTGAAAGAAATTCTGGAGAAAGTGGATAACCCCTACATGGGCGTAATCCTCAAGCGCATGATGCTGCGCGCAGCGGAAAAAGTGGCGGAATCATTAGAGATTCCCGCATTGGTTACCGGTGAAAGTGTGGCTCAGGTTTCCAGTCAAACCCTCATCAATTTAGGTGCGATTGATCGCGTGATTGATACCTTGGTACTGCGCCCACTCGCCACTATGGATAAAGGCGATATCATCGATCTATCACGCAAAATCGGTACCGAAAGTTTTGCCGCGAGCATGCCCGAATATTGCGGCGTGATTTCGGTAAACCCCACCACCAAAGCGCGCATGCATAAAATTGAACGCGCGGAAAATAGGTTCGATTTTTCGGTGCTGGAGCGCGCAATTGAAGAGCGCCGCGCGCAAAATATCGATGAGATTGTCGATGAACTGGATGCAGATTTATCGGTGCCAGTGGTCGGTGATATCAATCCCGGCCAAATTGTTATTGATATACGTCACCCCGATGAACAGGAAAAAAATCCATTAAGTCTGGCTGGCGTTGAAATTAAAGTTATTCCCTTCTACTCGCTCAACAACCAATTCGCCCATCTGGACATGAGCAAACAATATTATTTGTATTGCCAGAAAGGCGTGATGAGCCAATTGCACGCTGCCAATTTAAAAGATGCCGGGCATTTGAACGTAGGCGTATACCGCCCTGAGCCGAAGAGTGCTTGCGCCATTTAACGAGATTTGGCCGGTAGATTTCGTGAATTTTGCGCCCATCTTGACGATGGGTGCTTAAAAAACCGGCAACTTTTCCCCGATTGTCATATCCGCGCCATGTCCAGATAGGTATAATGCGCGCCTTTTTACGTATCCCCTTTAGCCTTTTGCAGGCGCATACCCAAGAGAAATCCCACAGTGACAGATCAATCAGCAATCGAAAAACTGCGTAATATCGCGATTATCGCCCACGTTGACCATGGTAAAACCTCTATGGTTGACCAGTTGTTGCGTCAATCCGGCACCCTCGACCGCCGCGATGACACCGGCGACCTGATCATGGACAGCAACGATCAGGAACGCGAGCGCGGTATTACCATTCTGGCGAAAAACACCGCCATTAAATGGAACGACTACCGCATTAACATCGTGGATACCCCCGGACACGCCGACTTCGGCGGCGAGGTAGAGCGTGTTCTGTCGATGGTTGACTCGGTACTGCTGATCGTGGACGCCGTTGGCGGACCAATGCCACAAACCCGATTCGTAACCTCCAAGGCCTTCGAACAAGGTCTAAACCCGATTGTGGTGATCAACAAGATCGACCGTCCGGGCGCTCGCCCTGAGTGGGTTATCGACCAGGTATTCGACCTGTTTGACCGCTTGGGTGCGACCGAAGAACAACTCGATTTCCCTATTGTTTATGCCTCTGCACTCAACGGTGTGGCGGGTTTGGATCCGGACAATATCGCTGAAGATATGACCCCGCTGTTCCAGATGATCGTCGACAAAGTGCAACCGCCTAAAGTTGACGTTGACGGCCCATTCCAAATGCAAATCTCTGCGCTGGACTACTCCAGCTACGTGGGCGTTATCGGTATTGGCCGTATCACCCGCGGCAGCCTGTCACCCAACCAGCAAATTGTTGTGGTTGATCACGAAGGCAACCAACGCAAAGCCAAGGTGCTGCAAGTGATGGGTTACCACGGCCTGCAACGTATCGAAACCGACAAAGCTTTCGCGGGCGATATCGTGTGTATCACCGGTGTGGATAAGCTTGGCATTTCCGACACCCTGTGCAGCCCCGACTGCGTAGAAGCACTGCCGGCATTGTCGATCGACGAGCCAACCGTAAGCATGACCTTCCAGGTAAACGATTCGCCGTTTGCCGGTAAAGAAGGCAAATACGTGACCAGCCGTAACATCAAAGACCGTCTGGATCAGGAATTGATTGCCAACGTGGCGCTGCGCGTACAACAAGGTGAATCTCCGGACAAATTTATCGTGTCTGGCCGCGGTGAATTGCACCTGTCGGTATTGATCGAAAATATGCGTCGCGAAGGCTACGAACTGGGGGTATCCCGCCCTGAAGTAGTTCAGAAAATTGTGGACGGCGTGGTGCACGAGCCGTTCGAGCAAGTAGTTATCGACGTTGAAGAAGAACATCAGGGTAAAGTGATGGAAGAACTCGGCCTGCGCAAGGGCGAGTTGACCAACATGGAGCCGGATGGCAAAGGCCGTATCAAGCTGGAATTCCTCTGCCCATCGCGCGGATTGATCGGTTTCCGCGGCCAGTTCCTGACCATGACTTCCGGTTCAGGCATCATGACCAGCATCTTCGATCACTACGGTCCCGTGAAAGAAGGTGAAGTGGCCAAGCGTCAAAACGGCGTACTGGTTTCTATGGTGAAAGGTAAAACGCTCGCTTATGGTTTGCACCCGCTGCAAGACCGCGGCCGTTTGTTCCTGGGCGCCGGTGTAGAAGTTTATGAAGGTCAAATCGTGGGTATTCACTCGCGCTCAAATGACTTGGTAGTAAACCCAACCAAAGCCAAGCAATTAACCAACGTGCGTGCTTCCGGTACTGACGATGCACTGACTCTGTCACCGCCAATCCGTCACACTCTGGAGCAGGCGCTGGAGTTTATTGAAGACGACGAGCTGGTAGAAGTAACGCCACAATCGATTCGTCTGCGCAAAAAACTGCTCACTGAAAACGAGCGTAAGCGCGCAAACAAGTGATGCAAGATTGATGTGTGAAATAAAAATCCCCGAAGTGAAAACTGCGGGGATTTTTTTTAACGGCAAATTTTCTGTAGCGTAACTGGAAACCGGAGTGTCAACTATGACGGAAATAAAAACCCTGGCGAGTAAAACAGTTTACGAAAATAAATGGATGCGGGTACGCGAAGATAGAATCCAACGTCCCAGCGGCGCCGAAGGTATTTTCGGAGTCGTGGAAAAGCCGGATTTTGTGGTGATTATTCCCATCAGTGACGGTTGCATCCATCTTGTTGAGCAGTATCGCTATCCGGTACAGGGCCGCTACTGGGAGTTACCGCAAGGAAGCTGGGAGGAAAATTCAGATACAGATCATGCCATTATCGCCGCGGGCGAATTGCACGAAGAAACCGGATTAATTGCCGGGCAGATGCAATATGTAGGGCATCAATATCTAGCCTATGGCTATTCAACGCAGGGCTACCACATTTATCTCGCTACCGATTTGCAGCAGCACAACACCGCACTGGATCAAGAGGAAGAGGGCTTAATTGCCCAATCATTCACATTGGCACAATTCGAGGAGATGATTGTTTCCTGTGTTATTAAAGATGCTACGAGTGTGAACGCATACAACCTCGCGCGTCTGAAAGGTTTTATTAAATAGTTATCTCTTGTAATAAACGCATTACGAGCTACCAAGGCTATGGATTTTTCGTTTCTGTTTTATTTTTTATTGCTCGGCGCCCTTACCGGTATTTTTGCCGGTCTGTTCGGTATTGGCGGCGGTGGCATCATGGTGCCGGTGCTCACGTTTATATTTGCTCAGCACCAATTTCCAACTGAGCATGTGTTACATATGGCGTTAGCGACATCTATGGCAGCTATAGTACCGACCGCAATCGCCAGCTTGCGCGCACATCACCAACACAATGCGGTTATTTGGCCAGCTGTACTAAAAATCACACCGGGAATATTACTCGGAACATTCGCCGGAACATTTGTCGCGAGTTATTTATCGGCCAAGCCGCTAGCGATTTTTTTCTCCTGTTTTATGGCCGGCGTAGCATTACAAATGGTACTGAATCGCAAGCCTCATGCTTCACGGCAATTACCAGGGATGATTGGTTTGAGTTCTACTGGTGCAGGTATTGGCGTTATTTCTGCCCTGGTGGCGATCGGTGGCGGTACCTTAACGGTTCCGTTTTTGGTGTGGTGCAATGTGAGTTTGCCTGTGGCGATAGGAACTTCTGCAGCCATTGGTTTGCCTATCGCAATTTCCGGTGCGCTGGGCTACATCCTGAATGGATGGAATCAAATTAACTTGCCAGACTATACACTGGGTTATGTTTATTGGCCGGCCGTTATCGCTATGGCGTGCATGAGTTTTTTCACCGCTCCATTGGGCGCAAAACTCGCACATCGCGTACCAATCCCGCAACTTAAAAAACTATTTGCCCTTTTGCTGCTCGGGCTATCAATACAAATGTTAATTACGGTCTTTGGTCATTAATGCTATGAATATCCGCGAAGCTATTGCCGCTGCGCTCAGGAAAAATATAAAACCGGGCCTGGTGTTACAGGTTTTTGCGTTAGCCGTCTTGCTGGTTTATTTTTTTGTTCCTGCGTCAAAACCAGTGTTCGTTTGGTTTGGTGATTTAAAGGCACGCCATGGCTTTAGCTATTCGTTTATCTCTACAGCGATTTTTGGCGGCTTGATTCCATTTTTATATCTATGGCTTAGCAAAGCCTTCGCCGGTAGAAATGTATTTGTGCTGCTGGTTTTTTATCTGCTCTTCTGGGGTATTAAAGGTATGGAAGTGGATTTGTTTTATCGCTTTCAAACTGAATGGTTCGGCAGCGACAATGATTGGCAAACCATACTGATCAAAATGGCTGCGGATCAATTTATTTACAGCACCTTTTGGGCTGCACCAGGCATCACTATTATTTATTTGTGGATGGAGTCCGGCTGGAGTATTTCGCGTTGGCGCGCCGCCATGAATAAACAATTTTTCTGCGTAAAAATCCCCACGGTGATTTTCTCCAACTGGCTGGTATGGATCCCCGCCGTCTGTGTGGTCTACGCCATGCCTGCAGAATTACAAATACCGCTGTTTAATCTGGTGTTGTGTTTTTGGGTGCTACTGTTGGCGGTGCTCAATAAAAAATAACACCTGATGAGTGGCACTAGAGCGGGGACTTTCTTAGCGAAATCGATTGCCCCAAACGGGGCAATCGAAAATCAGCCAAACTTACTTCGCTTGACGTCTTCTTGCTGCGCCCAGGCCCAACAAGCCTAAACCGAGCAGCGCCAGACCTGCAGGCTCTGGAACTTCACTAGCACCCACAGAAATACGGAAAATCAAGTACTCGTCGTGATCATGACCACCGAGGGTAGGATTGCTGCTGCCATTGTTGTTGTACCATGCCCAACGTGCAGCGGCATCAATCTCAGGGCGCAAACCCCATGGTGCAGCGCCGTTGGCCTCGCCGGCACTGGTAGCAACCCAACCACCAGATGCATTGCTACCCGCATTAGCCAATACGACTTGCGCGCTTAATGCGGACAAATCAGTAGCAGAGCCTGTATAAGGAGCTGAACCATAAAGCCCGGTTGCAGTTACCTGCCATTGCGAATCATGGCTGTAAAAGCGGCTGTTATTCAACAAGTTGGTAAATTGTGCGAGGAAGCCCTGTGCAACCGCCAAATCCGATTGGGTAACTACATAAATGAAATTGCTGGTCGGCAAATCAAAGGTGTAAGTTTCTGTGTTGGTCCAATCACCATTGCTACCCACAAAGTTTGTCGCAGCAGTGCCAGTACCGTAGTAAAGCGCGTAGGAGTTATCAACAGTAATATCTACTTCGAAGGGAATTGCGTTGGCTTGCAGTGCGCTAGCGCCCAGCACCAGACCTGCAAACGCAGAAGCCAGTTTTGCGATTTTCATAAGCTGATCCTTGATATAAGAAGGTAAGTTAGAAGCCGTGCTTGCTCCCGATAGTTACCCCTATATCGGATTCATTACATAACGGCGCGGCCATTCTAGAGGGATCCGCTGATGAAAAATAGTTGTCGAGTTTTCTTACAAAGCGCTATTCATTTTTCACCAAAGCAACCAATGCCGCAATGTGATCAGCGCGATCATTCAGGGCGGCAATGTAGTCATATTTTTCACCGCCGGCATTGATAAAGATATGGCGATTTTCCACCATCAACTCTTCCAGAGTCTCCAGACAATCCGCGCTAAATGCGGGCGATAAAATGGCGATATTTTTAATACCTTCTTTGGGCAAATTTTCCAGGGTTTCATTGGTGTAGGGCTTTAACCATTCAGCCTTTCCAAAGCGCGATTGAAAACTGGTAATGCAAATATTTTTATCCAGCTGTAGTTTTTCCTGCACCAGACGCGTTGTTTTCTGACAAAAACAAAAATAAGGGTCACCGGCGTTAAGGAAAAGTTTTGGCATGCCGTGATACGAAAAAATAATTTTTTGCGGCAAACCATTTTTTTCTATATGTTCGCGCACCGAATTGGCTAATGCGTCGATATACAAAGGGTGATCACAATAATTATTGATAAAGTGCAATTCCGGCACCCAGCGCCAGCGATTTAATTCTTTGGCCACTGCATCAAAACTGGAGCCCGTTGTAGGACCTGCATACTGCGGGTAGAGCGGCAGCACGATAATTTTGCGCACACCTTCTTTTTGCAATTCCTGCATCGCAGAGGCAATGGATGGGTTGCCGTAACGCATACCCAACTTCACGCTGTAACCCTCTCCCAATTGCTGCTGAATAGCGAGTTGTTGTTGCTTGCTAATCACCAACAACGGGGAACCTTCACTGGTCCATACTCCTTGATAAAGTGCTGCGGACTTTTTTGGACGCACGCGCAAAATAATTCCGTGCAAAATCAACAGCCACAGCAGACGGGGGATTTCCACAACGCGAGGGTCGGACAAAAACTCTGCAAGGTAGCGGCGCAATGCTGGTGTCGTTGGCGCGTCAGGCGTTCCCAGGTTAATCAGCAACACACCTATTCGCGGCGCAGTCCTGTTTGCCGCATGAAAAACGGGGTCGATATCGTAATGTAAAGCGGTAAAGCGACTCATGCCTTGCTCCAGAGAGTGATCCAACCCAATTATGCTACGTAAGTATATCTGGAAACTACAGGTTCCCAGCGATTAAGGACGCACATTATGCCATTACCTTTGCCCATCCATTGCGCCCAACTCTTTTACGATGGCCGCTGTAGCCTTTGCGCAAGGGAAATGGCTTTTTTACGCAAACACAAAAGCAATCGATTAGTGCTGACAGATATTCATCACTTGCTCCAGATAAATGAGGGGGAGCGTGAAAGATTTTTGCTGGAGTTGCATTTACTCCAGCCCGACGGAACCTGGTTGCGCGGCGTTGATGCGACTGTTGCCGCCTGGAGTTTTACCGCCTTCGGGTTCCTTGTGCGCCCACTGCGTTGGCCGCTGGTGGCCCCATTGGTAGACAAGCTCTATCGTCGTTGGGCGCAGAATCGCTACTGCAAACTTTATCGTACCTGTCACATCAAGGAGACTTAATCATGCCGCAACTATTTTCTTCGGCCGGACAAAGCCGTGCATTGGTTTTTAGTTTTAGTGATTGCGCACAATATCTCGTTGGTTTCACCGAAGAGCCGGAGGGGCAGTCCAATCGCGTTCAGTTGTTGCGTGATGGCAGTGGGAAACCGCAAAAATTTCCCAGTGCATATCGAGCGCAGGAAACATTGAAATCCATGGGGTTCGAGCGCGCGTGGCTGGTAATGCAGTCACCCTACGATGAAATGATTGGCAACGACGGCGGTCAAAAGTGTGAAATGCCGCTGGTGCTAAACAGAATCGATGCCTAAAACAACTGTGGTCAGTCAGGGCGCAACTAAGGATTGAGAAAATCGCCCGAGGCAATAAGCGGTAAATTCTCCAGCGGACGTTGCCAGGCATACACCCAGACCTTGAACGTTTCGCCGTTGGCGGTCTGTGCGTTAATCACACAACGCTGGTACTCCTGCTCTGGCGATGCGGGGTAGGTGCATTCTTCGTAGGCATCCAGCCGAGCAAGTTGCTGCTCGTTGTGCAGACGATAAATCTCCCCCTGAACCCATCCACCATCATCCAACACCAGCGCGGGATAATAGCTGACGCGATAGAGCTTTCCTCGTACTTGCGCACTGGTGATAAATTCCGCGCCGGCTAAATATTGCGGATGTGCACCGTTGGGGCAATCGCGTCGTAAGGTGCCATAAACAAAAAGCAGATCAGTGATCATAAGAGTATTCGACCGAGGTAAAAAAATCCCGCCAGAGCGGGAGTTTTTGTCAATTTATTGCGGTGATAATTGCAGGATTTTACCCTTGCTTTCATCGGTTACCAGATAAATTAAACCATCTGGCCCCTGCACTACCGAGCGCAAGCGCTGCCCTAACTCTTTTTTCAACAAGCGCTCCTCTTTAACAATTTTGTCCCCATCCAGCACCAGTCGCACCAGTGTTTGCTCTTTCAAGCTACCGAGCAGAATATTATTTTTCCACTGCGGGAATTTATCGCCAGTGTAAAACATAAACCCCGCAGTCGCGATCGATGGAACCCATTTGTATGCGGGTTGTTCCATTCCTTCCTTATGGGTGCCTTCACCAATTTTTCCACCACCGTAATTCTCGCCATAGGTAATCACGGGCCAGCCATAATTTTTTGCCGCTTCATCGATATTTAGTTCATCGCCACCTTGTGGTCCATGTTCGCCAGTCCATAGTTTTTTAGTGAGCGGATTGATTGCAGCTCCCTGCATATTGCGATGACCATAAGACCATATTTCCGGTAAAGCGCCCGGAGTTTTTACAAAGGGATTATCCTTGGGAACTGTTCCATCCGCATTAACGCGAATGACTTTACCCTGATGGTTGTCCAGGGTTTGGGCCTTGTCTTTTTCGCTGTAGCGATCACCCAGAGTAATAAACAGTGTGCCGTCTTCTTTCCATACCAGACGCGAACCGAAATGCGCGCCGGAATCTATTTTTGGCTGCTGACTGAATATGCGCGTGACGTTTTCCAAGGTGTTGCCATTAAGTGTGGCAAAACTTACCGCGGTACTGTTTTTACCTTTTTCGTCCGGCTCTGAATAACTGAAGTAGATTTTTTTGCTGGTGGCGAAATCCGGTGCAAGTACCACATCCAGCAAACCGGCCTGGCCCTGATTATAAATTTTTGGCAACCCCTGCAGTGGCTCACCTACTTTTCCCTGCGCAGTTACTATGCGCATGCGACCGGGTTTTTCCGTCACCAGCATATTGCCATCGGGCAAGAAGGCAAGGCTCCAGACATTCTCCAACCCTTCGGCAATGGTATTCACCTGGATATTGCCGGTATCAGTTTTTATATCAAGCGGTTTGGCCTCAGCCAAGGGCTGCGCCAGCGCAAAACACAGTGAGGCACCTAGCAGGGAATATTTCATCGATAAGCTCCAACGAATGGCTACAAAAATGAACAACAATAAATTGAGGGGATGTGCTTGTGCCAGGCATGACCAATCTTGCGCTCGATTGCTGGAATCCAGCGATTGAGTCTATAGTGAGGAGAGGGTAACAAGCCTGCTCAGGGCAGGCAATTCAAGGAATGTTAAGCAGACTGCAGTATCAGAGTTTTTTGGCCAGCGTTGCACACTCCTTGTATCGGTAACAGCCGGCAATGTGGTCGTTGACCATGCCACAAGCCTGCATAAAGGCGTAGCAAATCGTAGTGCCCACAAAGTTAAAGCCCTTTTTCTTTAACGCTTTGCTCATGGCATCGGATTCGGGGGTACTGGCGACAGCATCCTGCATACCTTGCAACTTATTCTGGACAGGCTTGTGATTAACAAAGCTCCACACAAAGTCGCTAAAGCTTTCGCCATTTTTCTTCATGGCGAGCAACGCCTGAGCATTTTTTATCGCGCTTTCTATTTTTAATCGATTGCGAATAATTCCTTCATTTTGCATCAGCTTTTCAACCCTGGCGGGAGTGTAGCGAGCAATTTTTGCGGGATCAAAATCATCAAAGGCGGCGCGATAATTTTCCCGTTTGCGCAATACGGTAATCCACGACAAGCCAGCTTGCGCCCCTTCCAGAATAAGAAATTCAAACAGCTTGCGCTCATCATGCAGCGGCACGCCCCATTCTTGATCGTGATATTCGCAATACAAGGGATCATCGCCGCACCAGCTGCAGCGGCATTTTTGTTGTTGTGACATACCCAATTTTCCTTCAAGGTTAAGTGAGATCGGTTTGGATTTGCTCCGGTTCTTGTTCGCAGCGTTCTTTCATCAGGTTTAGAAAATGCTTGAGACTTTTTTGATCGCCCGTCGCAAAACTGTTATCGGTTATTACGGTGGATTGAATACGGTCCAGGCGAAAGGTGCGATAGTCGTTGCGCAGCTGGCACCAGGCAACCAGCGTCCAAACCTTACCCCAGAAAATTAACCCGAGAGGTTCTATGGTGCGCGAACTGTGCTCTTCATCGGCGCGCACATAATCGATAATGACACAGCGATGCAGGCGAATGGCTTCGCGCATAGGCTGGCTGTGGGCGGTGTAATATTTCTGCACCTCTTCCATATTGGGCACCAACAACGGCAAGGTTTCATCGCTGTGGCGCAGATGGTCAGGCAATACCGCGAGAATTTTCTGGATCGCCTGATTGGCGTGGATTGCCATATCTGTATCGCCCCAGCTACTAACCATGCGCGCGCCCAACAACAATGCCTCTACTTCTTCGCGATCAAACATCAAGGGCGGCAGTTGGTAGCGATGGGACAAACGATACCCGACCCCCGCCTCGCCCTCGATGGGAACGCCGGACAGGCTCAGGGATTGAATGTCGCGGTAAATAGTGCGCTCAGACACTCGCAAATGGTCGCTCAACTGCTTTGCAGTCAGCACTGTGCGGCGGTTGCGCAATAAAGTGGTCAGCTGAAAAAGACGTTCCGCACGATGCATATAAGCTCCGGGGCCAGGGGTTTTGGGCATGCTAATCGAGGTTACTGACAGTTTATGGCAGCAAGACTGAAAGTACCGCAGAAAAACCGGGTCACGATTGAACAATAAATCGCCGTGGCGCCAGAATTTGTGGCATCTCACTGCTTTTCCCTGCGAAAATAACGCGCTTAAAGCAGCCCCTGTGCTACCTTTAGTGGACGTTATACCCGCACCCTCTATGCGATTGACCCGAACAAGGCGAGTTTATGCAGATTTTTTATCCCGAGATAAAGCCCTACCAGCGTCACCAAATTGCCGTAGAACCACCCCATGAATTGTACGTTGATGAGTCAGGCAACCCCGACGGAATTCCCGTCTTATTTGTGCATGGTGGCCCGGGTGCCGGTTGTGGAAAATACGATCGCCGCTTTTTTGATCCCGAGGTTTATCGCATTATCCTGTTCGATCAACGCGGAGCCGGACGCTCTCGCCCACACGCAGAACTTCAGGGTAATACCACCCAAAAACTGGTTGAGGACATTGAAGTTATTCGCACCACCCTCGGAATAGACAAGTGGGTATTGTTTGGCGGCTCCTGGGGTTCGACGCTAAGCCTGGTTTATGCACAAGCCTATCCCGAACGTATATTGGGGTTGATTCTGCGCGGTATTTTCCTCTGCCGCCGCGAAGATTTGTTGTGGTTCTACCAGGAGGGCGCGAGCCGTCTGTTCCCGGATTACTGGGACGATTTCATCGCCCAAATTCCTGTGGATGAACGCAGCGATATGATGCAAGCCTACTACCGCCAGCTCACCGGTGAAAACCAGATCATGCAAATGTCAGCCGCGAAAACCTGGGCTGGCTGGGAGGGGCGCACCGCCACTCTCAAGCCCTGTCAGGATGTGGTGGATTCCTTTACTGAACCCCATCGCGCGCTATCACTTGCACGTATTGAAGCCCATTATTTTGTGAATGATGCATTCCTGGAGACCAACCAGATCCTGCGCGATGCGCACAAGCTGGCAGGTATTCCCGGGGTGATTGTGCACGGTCGCTATGATGTTATTTGTCCGCTCGACAATGCCTATGCCTTGCACAAAGCCTGGCCAGGGTCGGAGCTACTGATTATCCGTGAAGCCGGCCACGCATCGCGCGAACCCGGTATTGTTGATGCGCTGATTCGCGCAACCGACGACCTCGCCAAGCAGCTGCTTAAAACCGGTGACCAATTAGCCTGATTGCCCAAATGATATACCAAACTATAAATTTCAAATAAAACGGGGCCTGCAGGCTCCGTTTTATTTTGGGCGGGCTATTTCTGGCTTTTTTAGTTCGATGATATGATCCCAATACTATAGCGCCCGGAACTCCCTTTTATCCGGGCCAGTGAATCCGAAAGTGATGCACCATAACAACAATAGCAACGCATCTGGCTGAATTAGAACTCTAATAATGTTGTACAGCCCTAGAGGAGCGATCCCATGTATGAGGTCATTTTTAATACTCACGATGTAGTGCTGTTAATGACAGCCTATCAGTGTATTTTATTTGCGCTCCTACTTCTGACTATCAAACGCGAACACTATAGTCGCAATGTGTTTCTCGCATTTTTCCTATTACAGCAGGCAGCCATTCCGCTCGACATCCTGATCAGTTTTGGCGCGGAGTTTCGTCATATTGCCATTGATTGGTCTCCCAATTTATTTTACGTATTCGGTTTTGGCTATTGGTTGGAAGGACCGCTATTGCTGTGGTACACACGCTCGCTGATTTATAAAGAGTATCGTTTGAAATTAACCGATCTCATGTATTTGCTGCCGTTTATCCTCTATGTCGGTTATCAACTGTTGTTTTATTACAGTCTCGATGTAAGCGATAAAAAAACAATCCAGGAACAATATGATCTCGCACTCGCGCCTGAGGTAATGAATTACGTCACTCTGTTCCGCGAGGCTTTTCGCGTGGCGCTGGGAGTTATCTGCCTGATTGAAATTAAACGGTATACCCAACATATTCGCACCAATTTTTCTGACATCGACAAAATCGATTTAACCTGGCTGCGGATTCTGGTGATCGGTTTTCTGGTAATTCGTTTCTGGGCAGTATTGGTGGCGGCCATGATTATCCTGTCCATCAGCTTTGGTATCACGACTGATTTTGAAACCATGGGCCTACTGGGCAACTACACCACCTTCCTACTGGTTAGCGTGCTGATATTTTTTGGCCTGGGCCATTCCAGCGTGTTCGAAGGCTTGGAGCAAAAACCCGCCAGCGAGCCGGAGCCAGTAAAAGATGAGCAAGAACCGGAGCTGCAAAAAGATAAAATCAAACCGGAAATGATCGAGCAAATCCGCAAATATATGGAGAAGGAAAAGCCCTACCTGACACCGGCGTTGACCCTGGAGAAACTGGCCGGGCAACTCAAAATGCAACCGCGTTTGCTATCCAATATTATCAACCGCCATTTCGATTGTAATTTCTTTGAGTTTATTAATTCCTATCGCGTGGAAGAAGCCAAACGGATGCTGGCCGACAGTGCCCATGCCGACAAAACCATGCTCGATATAATGCTGGATGTAGGCTTTAACAGCAAAGCGACCTTTAATACGCTGTTCAAGAAAAAAGCCGGCATGACACCGAGCGAATACCGCAAAACGGTTCAACCCGTGGCTTCATAGCCCCATTAAACAGGATTCCGAATGCTCGGCCTTATTCAACGCGTTAAACATGCATCAGTCACTGTCGATAATAAAATTGTCGGAGAAATTCAGCAGGGCATACTGCTCTTGCTTGGTATTCAAAAAGCCGATACTGAAGAAACCGTGAATAAATTAATTGATAAATTACTCAGCTA
This sequence comes from Cellvibrio sp. KY-GH-1, assembly GCF_008806975.1. Taxonomy (NCBI): domain Bacteria; kingdom Pseudomonadati; phylum Pseudomonadota; class Gammaproteobacteria; order Cellvibrionales; family Cellvibrionaceae; genus Cellvibrio; species Cellvibrio sp. KY-GH-1. The sequence continues at coordinate 4,443,334 of NZ_CP031728.1, read as the reverse complement.
TCGTATTTTTTCCGATGCGGACAACAAGATGAATTGCAATGTGCAACAAATCGATGGTGGAGTTTTGGTGGTTTCACAATTCACCCTGGCCGCCGACACAAAAAAAGGCACACGCCCCAGCTTCTCCTCCGCTGCACCACCTGCGCAAGCGCAAGCACTCTACGATTATTTTGTGACGCAATTACGCACCAAACATAACAAGGTCGCTACGGGAATCTTCGCTGCCGACATGCAGGTCAGCTTGCTCAATGACGGGCCAGTTACCTTTATGTTGGAGATGGAATAGTTGTTAGTGACCGAGTGTTGATAGTTAAAGGAATTACGGATATGTACATCGAGTTTGCTACCACACCCAATGAGGTTAATGCCTGCTATCCAATCATAGCTCAGCTGCGCCCACACCTTGACCGGGAGCAATTTCTCGCATTGGTTGCACGCATGCAAACCAATCACGGATATCAGTTAGTTTATCTGCGCGATAAGGATGCCATTAAAGCCGTTGCCGGTATTCGCACTGCAGAATGGTTATACGCGGGAAAATATTTGGAAATTGATGACCTGATTACCAATGCGGACGATCGCTCACAGGGTTACGGCGGCAAATTATTTGATTGGATCTGCAATTACGCGCGCGAATTAAAGTGCGATCAAGTGCGTTTGGTATCCGGTGTACAACGCGAAGCCGCGCACCGGTTTTACCTTGCAAAAGGGATGAAGTTTGAAGCCAAGTATTTTTCGTTGAATATTTAAAACGACCTAAAAATACTGTTCACCCCCTTCATTTAGTTTAAAAAAACGGCTCCACTTAGGAGCCGTTTTTTATCTATTAAGGCTTAACAAAGCTAGCCGGCAAACTTGTCATTTTTATTCCAAACTCCCCATTCGCAATTTCTTCTCCTCTTGGCGTTAGGGTCACAGCACTTTCCGATGTCGACATATCGTAACCGCCATCACCAATCCAGCTATTGGCAATCCAGCCGAACGGTAATGTGCTATTAACCCAAGCTTTGGCATTCGCGCCTGCCAATACACCTTCACTTAATCCGCCACTGGCATAGTCAAATTTAAACACATCGGCTTCAGCTTGGGATTCAAAACCAACAGTAAGGATGGGTTGGGAGTCTTCAACTTCAACGTTGCCGTATATCTCGACATCGTCAACTTTGATAGTGCCATTAACGTTGCCGCCAAACATGATGACAAAATTATTCATAATACCTTTTCTATTAAATCCATCAGGGAAAGAATCTACGGTGTAGGTGAATTCAGTCCAGTCGCCGGGGGTAAATTTATCGATCTTCCATTGCACAGTAAAATCCGGAGACCAGTCGGAATCTTGTATCAATGTTTGGAAGTAAAAATCTGTCCCGGCAAAACTTTCAGGTACAAACACTTTCATTTTGACAGTGACCGGGCCTTCAAAGTTAAGTGATTTGTTGGCGATATCTGCTTTCCCAATAGCGACGTCCGCTGTACCACTAGTATTGGTATTGGTAATTTCCATCACTCCATTAACAATCGCCATATTCGCCATCTTGTCCCAATAAACCGAATAGTTATCGGCGCTTCCATCATTAAAACTGGAGCCTAATTGCAAGGCATTTACAATTTTGGTATTGGTTTTATTCGGATCATTAATTTCAACAAAATCAACCAAAAGCGGTTCAGATTTCGCACCACTAAAACCACCCAATTGAATACCAAATGCTTGCGATGGGCTTACATCACTGAAGTCGACATTAAATTTCACCGTATTCCAGGCACCTGCAGTGAGTCCCGCAAAACTCTGTGCAGGGACATCCCGCCAAAATTCCCACGCGGGACCAAACTGGCCAAATATTTTCATCCAGGCGTTAGTTTCATTTGCATAGGAAGCTGGAACAAATACGCGCAAAACCACTTCCAATTCTGTGCCCAGTGGAATCGAGTACAAACTTGGCGCTTTCCAACCTTGCAGGTCTACGGCGCCGTCACCCCCACCCGTCGGTAGAATTGTTAATTTTCCATCGGCAGCAGCGCTAGTGAATGGTCCCCAATGGGTTTCCCACTCTTCGTTAGTGGTATCAAAATTAGCGATATAAACTGGTGGAATACCAGGGAATACCGTGAGGTTGTCAAAAATTAAATTACCACTGACATCTGCCGGTTTTCCATTGGCGACAATTTCAAAACCAATCTTTTGTACCGCTGTTAAATCAAAACCGTCTTCTACATAAGCGCCAATGCCTTTTAAATAATCCACACTGGTCAATTTAAAGTTCAGTTTATTCCAGGCATCAAAATTCATGCTGCTGGCCTGATTCCATCCGGTATTCGCGTAGCGTCCATTAGCATCTTTTAAATACATGACAATACCTAGCTTACCGTTATCTACGTAAGACTTGGGTACAAATACATCCGTGCGAATACTGGCTCCACGTAGAAATAATGGTTCATCCAGTGTCATTGAATAGGCAGCTTTATCTTCTGCTGATTGCCAGGGAATAGCGAACCCCAAACCACCATCACCATAACCTTTTCGCATGATACCCAAGTGATCCACTTCATTTTGCGCAGCAACAGCAGAGCCGCCAAAACCACTCATCACGATCGGCATATTGGTTTTTGCCAAACTGGTCAGGGCTGTACGAACCTTGTCGTTACTGCTCCAGGTTTCACCAAACCCGTGAACCGATAGCACCAGGTTTCCCTGTGTATCGGCTGCTTTGAGTTCACGCGCACGTCCGGCAGTAAATGAATAATAATCCTGACCGCAACCAGCGGCATCGATAACCAGGGGCACTTTCAAACCCGCTTTACGGAACTCGCGAATTACCAGCTTATGCGCCTCCAGATAATCACCATAACCAACAGTATTTTCTGTGAAAACGCTTTTGGGGCCCCATTGATTAGCCACGTTAATCATAAGATGCGGTTGAAAACGGTCTTGTGCAATAACTTCCAACCATGAACCCAACCACAAATCAGTAACCACTTTATCCAATTCGTCCGCATCATCTTTACAAGTCAGCGAATCATCAACCAGGCTAACCAACGCCACCATATTTTTGCTGACGATATCGACAAGCGCACCTTCCAGCTCTTCTTTACGTGTCGTTTTCTTCACTTGCAGACGCACAACGTTTGAACCAATTTCTGCTACCGGAGTAATATTTTTGATTCGATCCAGAGGTTTATCGCCAAATAAAATATTGGCGCCGCGCAAAAATATTGATTGCCCCGCAACATCCTTCAATAACCAGCCATCTGCCTTAATAAAAGGGGTTGATTCCGATGGACGCGGACGATCAGAACCATCATCAACAACCGGCTCAGGAATTAATGGATCGGTACTGTCTTTTTCATCGCCCGCCAAACCACCGCCACCGCATGCCTGCAACAGCAAGCTACTCATAAAGAGCGCCATGTAACTAAATTTAAATTTCATAATAAAACTCCAAACTGTATTAAAAGGTTGCCGTGTTTAACTGCGCTTTCGATTTATTTTTTGCAGCGGCACTCATTAAAGTTTTACAGTCATACCCAAGGTATAACGACGCTCCTGTACCCACAGCGACTGGAATTGATCCGTCATCTGTGCGTAGCTTCGACGGTTCTGGCCTGTCAGGTTGGCCCCGTTAAAACTGAATTCAAGGTGGTCGTTAACCCAATAGTTAGCGGAAAAGTCCAGATAGCCAGTTGCTTCCAACCAGTTACCCAGATTGAGTTCTGCAGCATTGGTATTCAAACCAACGCGCCCCAAATATTCCTCACTGCGCCAGTTGTACGCCAAGCGCAAGTTCAAGCCATCGCGGTCATACCAAAGGATCAAGTTGGATTGATGTTCTGAATTGGAAGGTAATGGCAATGCATTGCCTTCAATATCAATGTTGTTGGATTTACTACGTGAATAGGTGTAGTTGAACTCCACACCGGTAGAGCTCAGGATTTCACCGGGCAGGAAAGAAAATGGCTGCTTATAACCCATTTCAAATCCGTACAGATCAGAAGCACCCACGTTTCTGGTGGTGTAGATGTTGGCTGTGCGACCGCGATCAATACCATCGCCATCGGTAAATGAACGCATCTCCTGGGTTTGTTCAGTAGAAGTTTCTACTTCAATCAAAAACAAACCTGCTGCAAGCATGGCATTGTCATCAAAATACCACTCAGTAGAAGTGTTATAGACGTTGGCATACCAGGGCTTGATATAAGGATTGCCATCGTCATTACCGCCACCCACACAACTCACTGATTCATTGCGAGTTTGACCGCCGCCAACAGGAATCTGAATGGGATTGCCATTTTCATCCAACTTGTCGCACTGCTGATACCAGAGCACCAAACTCGAGCCCACATTATTCAAATCATTACGTGAAGTGGTTTTTGAGGCACCAACACGAACCACCACATCATCATGTGGGAAGAAGTTCAAGTTGAGTGAGGGCAACACATCATTAAAGGAGTGTTCGATAGTTTCTGTTTCAGCAACAAAAGCAATTTTTTGCCAGTCGTCATAACCGATGGAATTGTATTTATCCAAAACATCGGGTACTACAGCGCGAATAACTGTGCGATCAGTCCGAACAAACTGGGCACCAAAATTTCCTTTAAAAGGAATTCCTGCAATGCCTTCCTCGCTGTTGAAATTGACTTGTGCAAATGCTGTTGTGGTTTCTTCAGTTACATCATAGGTGTAGCCAGGGTCATTGGCTGTTTTAGTGCCCGGGTACAATTTATTAAGGAATGCCAGCGGATTGTCCCACTCGGAAGGATCCAGAGAAGAAACACCATTTTCAAAACCTTTAATGGGACCGAAATCGGTAAATACCGTAGTGTTAGCAGCTGAGAAACCATTATCGACCAAACCGTTTTCCAACAATGCGGTTGGCTCTTCAGCAAATTCAAACTTGCGCCACTCTGGATATTTTTGCCAAATCTGATTGCCCGTTCGCAACTTGTAACGCTTGTCTACCGGAACACGAGGATCATCCCAGTTGGAGTAGCGCGCAGTCGGTGTGACGTAATAAAACTTTGTGTAATCGGCCTGACGTTCACCCCAGCGCAACCCGCCCTCAACTGATTCCCAGAAATTGTCATTGAAAGAATATTTGGCATCGACGCGTGCAACGTTTAACGTTGCATTAGTGTCACTGCCGTCCGCAAAGCCCTGGTATTGCTTCAGCAAATTTGCGTTGGAAAGATCATCGTCAAATGCAAAGGAAGGAATATCGCGCGAGTAATCAACAGTGATGTTATAAATATTGAGCGGATCTTTCCCCGGAGTACCATCTTCATCGACCCACAACCACGCAGGAGTTCCCTGCTGGAAAGTTGCTTTTCGATAATGTTTTTCTGCTTCCGCATAAATGTAACGCACACTTGCATCAAAGTTATCACCATTGGTGTATTTCAATTGCAAGTTGGTGTTAAGTGCGCCAGTACGATTACTTTCGTTGGTAGAACTTGTTTGGAAATCTGCCGCATCAACGCGTGCAACTTTCAATGCATGTAAACTTCTATTTTGCGTCACACCATTTTTATCGACATAGCTAAAATCGACGCTATCGCCAAACTCACTTTCTGGCAGCAATACATTGTACAACTGCTCGTCATAGCCAATGATGGTGTCATTGGTTCCAGGGCGAGGAGCGCGAACGCCATTAACTTCGTAATAATTAGGATTGGTAGATGCATTAAATCCTACACTGACGCCGCGATCATATTGCGCCATGCTGGTATAGAACACATCGCCGCGCAGGGTAAAACCTTCTGCGACATTGGATTCAAACGTAAATGCACCGCCTTCACGTTCGCGATCCATATAATTGCTTTTTGCACTGAAAGATTCCGGGGTTAAATACCAATCACCAACAGTATCGCCGTCACCATCAAAATCCAGCGGGTCGCGCGGAGTTCCACCGCGACGATCAAGGAACGCCAAACGCGCATTTTCCCACATGGAATAATTGGCGTTATAGGTCGTTGAATTAAATCCGGAAAGAGTAAACGCAAACACATCATCAAAATTATTGCCAACGAAAATACTGACATTGTGATCAGGATTGCGCGTACTGGTAGAGCCATCCTTATTAGTTTCTTTATCAGACATATCGCCGATTGAACCTTCAATGCGCGCACGCACCATCCATTCCTTCAACGTCAAAGGGCTCAAGGTTTTTAAATCCACAAGACCAGAAATACCACCAGCCAATAAATTCGCGGATTGAGATTTATACACATCTGCCCCGGAGATCAATCCCGCTGGAACATCCGAATAATTGGCTCCCACTCCGGTAATTGTCCATGGGCTAAGAAATTGTTCGCCGTTTAACGTCGTCAGCACCTGCGGCATACCACGCACGTTCAAACTGGTACCTTCATTGGCCTCACGTGTAATTTGCACACCGGTAACCCGCTGCAGCGAGTCGGTGATGGTGGTGTCTGGCAGTTTGCCGATATCTTCGGCCACGATTGAATCCACTACGGTGGTAGATTCACGTTTGATATCAATCGCTTTAGCCTGGGAGGCGCGTACACCTTTTACCAGTACCTCTTCGATTGCCTCGTCTGTTTCGGGGTTGGTGGTTTGATCTTGGGCATAAGCCTGGACGCCAGCAAGCGCGCAGCCTATGGCCAACACCAACGCCTTTTTGCGGGTAGTGATACCTCTGGTTTTGATCATCTTGAGCTTCCTCGTTTTGTTATCTTTTATAAATTTTTTAGATCAGACCCAGGTGCGGGGTGCAGCAGAAATTGGAGGCAGAGGAATAAAAGGCACTGACGTCATCAGGCGCAGCCAGTGGTATCGCTTTTATTGTTTTAAGCCGCCCAGGCGGGAATGCCCAAGCGTTGTATCTCGTCTCCGGCGCAGCGTCGCAAGTTCGGACCTGTCAAATTAAGTAATATTTATGTAACGGATTACGCGACAAGGATAATGAATCAAAATGTAATCGGTTTCAAGAAAATTTTGTGATTGCCAACATAGATGTGGTTTTTCTAAATCAGGCTTAAAAGTCAGTCTAAATTGCCAAAAAAAGCTATTTTTATGCCAATTTGTACGATTAATGGCGGTTTATCGCTAAAAATAAGAAGGATGTTGTATAAAAACCATTTATGCGCAGATGGGTGACGGGCAAGAGGCAATGCTTATCAGCTGATAAAAACCCCAAAAAAAGATACCGTTTTCATTGGTTTGGGCAATACTGCCGCTGAAACAGGCGAAAAAAAACCGGCCTATAACGCCGGTTGTTTTTCGGATCTTAATGGCAAACGTATTAGAGCTGGGCTTCTATCGCGGCGGCCAACTTGGGCGAATCCGGTTTGGTCATACTGCCGAAATACTCGACCAGCTTGCCATCCTTACCGACCAGATATTTATTGAAGTTCCACTTGGGTTCTTTCGCTTGTTTGGCCAAGGCTTTGAACACCGGGTTGGCTTGCTCACCGGTCACATGGGTTGGTGCCAACATGGTGAAGGTTACGCCGTAATTCAGATAGCAGATCTCCGCTGCCTTTTCCTCGTCATCATCCTCCTGCTTAAAGTCATCGCTGGCAAAACCGACCACCACCAACCCCTTATCCTTGTACTTTTTATGCAGGGCTTCGAGTTCTTTGAATTGGGAGGTAAACCCGCAGTGACTTGCCGTATTAACCACCAACACCGTTTTGTTTTCCATCAACTCGCAAATATTGACCGAATCTTTAGAGTGCAATTTGCGGTATTCCCCTTGCAAGTATTCGGGGCAAGCAAATGCCGATGTGGTCACCATAGTCATCACCAAGCCTAATAAGCGGTTCAGTTTCACAGTCAATTCCTCGATTTAAAAAACGTGCTGTATCAAACGTTAGTTACGCAGTCTACGTCCTTTTAGATGCTCGATTAAATCAGCATTCACCGAATTAACGAATAATTACTCAAAAAGTGCATAGATAAACTTAAAAAAATATAGGTACGCGTAAAAAATATAGGTACGCGTATAAAAAACCAGGTGCGAATCAAAAGGATAGGTACGAATAGAAACTATAGGTAGGAATAAAAAAGCGGATCTATAGTAGATCCGCAAGTCGGGGAGGAAAACTGAAGGCTAGCGAGCAGTAAAATTACAATTTAGTGAATCGCAACCAATTGATATTCCAGCCACCCTGCGCGGCAAAAATCCCCACACTATAGGTGCCGGCATTGATAGTGACCGTATGGGAAACAGTGGTCCAATTTTGCCAACCGCCAGTTGCCGGAATAGTGACTTGCCCCAACTGGATAGAACCGGCATTTAAATCCAGCGACAGGCTCGCTCCACTCGGGCTAGCTACACGATATTCCACGCGGTAGGTGCCACTGCTGGGGAAATTAACGTTGGCGTGGGCCATCCAGTCATTCGCATCAATCCAACCTACATTTTGCCCACCGCCAGTATCGGTAGTAGTTTCAAGTTGCACGCCGCTCATAGAGGTGTAGGCTTCAGCTTGAATTAATTTGGTAAATACAGCAGTTGAAGAACTGGAGGAGGAAGTACCACCGCAAGCGCTCGCACTAATGGGCTCCCAGAAATACGTGCTCACCGTAGGAATGTAGCCGGGGTTGTCGTATTCAGCGATGTAATAACCGCCCTGATAACTGACTTTATTGCCCGCATAATATTGTTTGCCGCTTACCCAGGCCGGGCAGCCACTCGCAGTTGATGAGCTGCTGGAGTTGCCTCCGCCTATTTGGCTGTGAATGGCCGCGAGCAAACTATTAGCTCCCGCCACATCTTGCGACAACTCCCAGATCATCACTCCCGCCCCTTCTTGCAACGCGAGTTGGGTTTTACTACGAATAGTGGGAATACCGTTGTACGTAATGTAACTGCAACCGGCGCAGCGTGTACCAATCACATCTGTTTGCGCAGCGCTTGCGCCGAATTGATTGACGATTGAATTGTAATCATAAGCAGCGGCATAACCATTAAATCCATAACCGTAAAATGGCACACCCAAGACCAATTTTTGTTTGGTCAGTCCGCGCGCTTTCCAAATATTAATATCCGATACTGCCATGGAATAAGGTGAATGCTCTGCACCAGCCTGCCCCCAGCCCGGACCAATCGCGTCATAGGACATGATGTTTACAAAATCAAAATATTGCAGTGATGAGGCGGGAACCATACCGCCAACATAAGACGCCGTTGCCGAGGTCAATAATTTTCCTGCTGGCAAGCCATTACGTAGCGCCTGAATAAACGGAGTGTAATTGCCAGCGTTATCAATGTTGGTTAACACCACGCCTTCAATATCCACATCCAACCCATCTAAATTAAATGTGTTAACAAACTGCAATAAATTATTCACCACTGTGGCGCGATTGGCCGGTTGCAATAAGGTTTGCCAATTGCCCGAACACGCCGGCAAAACACCACCAGCAATGGACACCAACACTTTGACGCCGGCCTGATGTGCTTTATTGACGACATAATGCAGATCGTTAGCGCTAGCGCCCTCCATACACACAGGGTTGCCGCCACTTAACACCAGGCCACTGGCATTGGGATTCAGAAACGATAAATTCAAATGGGTCAGTTTGGTTAAATCTGTGCGATCAATAACCGCCGGCATATTTTTGTAGGATGGAATATAGCCAACCACTTTGGTGGTCTGCGCACAGGCGAGCAGCGAACTGGTAATGAATAAGCACGCGGTGCTTGCACGAAATAATTTGCGCGCAATATTTTTGGAAAAAGTCATGATCGTTTGCCTCAAGGTGTTGTTATTTGCCATTGATTACCTCACAACGACGCAAATCCACGCTAACACCCGCCATATCACAAGGCAATTTATTGCTAAAACTCGTACCATTTCTATTATCAGTCCCACAATTAAATCGCCAAGTGGGATTATTGATGTTGATTGATCCGCAAATTTTCACCGAAACAGCAAGGAACATTAGGTTCAAACTTCTATTCCCATTTTAAATAAAGGGAAAAATGGGAAGCCATACGCGAATTAACGCTCACCGGCACTTTTCAACGGGCAAAAAAAAGCCAGAACAAGTTCTGGCAAGTCACGGGAAGACTATAAAATTCATGTTAGTAAATAGCGGCATCGCTAAAGAACAAAATGGCGATAAAGCCTATGAACAACACACCATTAATTGCCAGAAAGTAGCTCTGGATTTTTGTTGTGTTACCCTGCCAAAACAGCATTTCATTCCCCAAGCATCAAATCATATGGTCGAGGTAAAGTATCACTGTGGAAATCACGAGAGCAATAACGTTTTTTGGATACTACAAAAGTCGAACTTGCCAGTTAAAGGTCGAACCATTGCTAAAAATTTCCTTAATTTATCTTTACATACGCTAGCGAATATTCAGTTGCTCGTTGTGTGATTTGAAATTCAGACCACATCGACGAATAAAATCCGCCAACTGCGCCATGTTTTGCGTTGACGCGTATTGATCGTTCATTGAATTCTGGCTCAATGCAGGAAAAACGCCATAGCCCGCCAATAAGCAAGCCCAGGATTTTGGCTGATAACTCCCTGTCAGATTATTCATATACATGTCTTTTGCAAAATCTTTACTGTTCCACCAGAAATGTAAAATTTTACTAAGGCTATCTGAGAGATGCATGTTAGCAGCATTGTTTCGCCAATAATCAGTATCGCGCCGCTGATTCACTTTGTAATGACAAACAATGTAATCTCTAACGCCATCAAACTTTGCATTAATCTCTTTATTAAAAGCATCTGCAAATTCATTGGTAAATTCACCACGCTCATAAAAACTCATAAAGCGCGTAATCGTTTCCAGCGAAAGTGCGAGCGCCGTAGCCTCCAAGGGCTCTATAAAGCCTTGCGATAAACCGACTGCCAGACAATTTTGCTCCCAGTGTTTTTCTACGCGCCCAACTTTCATTTGCAAATGTCTGGCGTCCACATCGCTGTCGAGCAGCCCCAAATGTCGCCGTAATTCTGTCTCGGCCTGATCCGGTGTCAGGTAGTCTGCGCTATAAACATAGCCATTTCCGAACCGGTTGGTTAACGGAATTTTCCATGCCCAACCATTTGATAGTGCGGTTGATTTTGTCTCAGGAGGAATAACAGCAGAAATTTCACTGGGCATCACTACGGCCGCGTTGTTAAACAAATTATCGCTGAAACTTTTGTAACTGGCCTTCAATGCCCCTTGCATTAGTAGGGATTTAAAACCCGAGCAATCGATAAATACATCGGAATCGATAAAACTCCCATCATCCAGACGAAGCGACGCGATCGCGCCATAGGGTCCGAGCACAACCTCAGTTACAGTACCGATAATTCTTTTTACCCCGCGACTCACGCCAGTCTCTGCAAGAAACTGCCCCAACAGAGTTGCATCGAAGTGGTATCCATAGGCGACACCAAATGGAAAAGTTTCATTCGGTATCGGGCCTAAATTTTCTCGGGTGAGATAGGTTTCTAAAAAATAGTGGTCTGGATGTGCGACTGCATCATGCCCCTGCATACGCGCATTGATGCTGCTAAAAAAATGAGGAACGGTGAGCATGTCATCAGTCTGCGCCGGAAAAGGATGAAAATAAGATTCATACCCGGGAATCGCAGACCAGCCTGCAAAAGAAATTCCATTCTTATAGGTCGCATTGCAACGCGGCATCCATTCAGATTCAGCGAGTCCCACCGTATCAAAAAAGAATTTCAAATGCGGTGTTGAACCTTCGCCCACACCAATAATACCAATATCCGCCGATTCCAACAGACTAACTTCAATATCCCGCCAGCGGGAAGCCATTAAATTTGCCGCCATCCAGCCTGCAGTCCCGCCGCCGACAATAAGGATTTTTTTTGGCTTTTGCTGTTCGCTATTCATATTCATTAATTCACTATTGGGCGATTAGACTGCCTGCTTACTTCTTTAATTTTTCAATAAAATAGTCTTTGATAGCACGCACATAGTCCAGCGAGACTTTTCCTAGTAAATGTTGTTGATGCTCGGGAATATAAGCAGCAGGATCAACACCCTGTTTGAATAAGTAGTGATCAAAAAGGCACCGCCAGGCATTGCGCTGTTTTGGTGTTAAATCGCGCATGGCAAGCAGTGCGATATTTAAACTATCAATGGGGCTGGGTGGGATTGCATTTTTCGCAGCGGAGCCATTCCACCAGAAATTCATCAACGCATTTACTTTTTCCAGTGATTCCACATGGTGCCACCAAAGCATGGGAATAAAAATGGCGTCGCCAGGATCGAGTTCTACCGAATAGGCATTGTCCAATGCGATTTGGAACAGTGGATAGCGCTCGAAATCCGGCTCGTTCAAATTGACCATACTGGTGGGCGCGCCGGCAGGCGTAAAATTTAGCGAACCGGGGTATAAATTACCGACTTGATCCGGGGCGAATAGCACAAAGCGCCGACGCCCTGCCACAACACATGCAATATTGTCTGCACCGTCGTAGTGAGCGCTGACAATGCCCTCATTGCCAACCCAAAGGTGGGGCTCTTCATCGGGGAAAAAATCGGACTTATTTTCGGCAATCAATCCCGGCAATATGTCCGCCGGTGAAGAATTTTGAATGGAGATAGCCGGGTAGACGTCCCGATCCATCAACTCCAGTAAACGACCTAAAAATAAATCCACACGCTCTTCCCCGCGCAGATAATTCACATCGGTCATATCATTGTTGTAATAAAAACGTTTGTTAGCCGCCGGAGGTGCAACGAAAATCCTGGCTTTTTTACCGGTGTAAAAGCGCAGCAGGTAAGCTGCAAAATCCTGCGGTGACTTTTTTGCCGCTGCAACGACGGGCCAATACTGGACAAAGTTTCGAATGACGATAGGCTGCTGAGCAGGCGCTATTTCTGCAAAAAATTGCTGCGCGCCAAGTTCGCGGTATTCTGGAATAGGTTTATACGCCGTCATATTGTGTTACTCACCAAAGCAACATCCACAGTTGCATCATTTTATTAGTGGCGCTACTTTTTAGCAGGGCAGTGTTGCTGAATATAGTCATAGTGATTCGGCATTTGCATTACCGTCTGGTAAACATTTTGTGCGGTTTCCTGCAAGGTTCTTGCTAACATCTTGCTATCAAATGCATCCATTAACGGATGGTATTTTTTCGGACGCACACTCATCCCCTCTAAAATCGAACACCAACTGTCGCTGGTAAAAAATTCTCCTGGTAAATGATCTATTTGCCCGCGCTCGCGGAACAAGCGAATTTTTTCCTGCAACGAATCAGGGACAGGCATGCTCTGGCACCAGCGCCAGAAGTCAGTGTCGTCACGCTGGGTTGTGCAGTAATGCAAAATAATAAAATCTCGAATTTCTTGATAGTCGGCATTTATTTTCTGATTAAATGCCTGCTCGGTGTGAGACTCAAAATCCAAATCAGGAAAATATCGGATAAAATGAACTAGTGTTTTATACACCAAATGAATCGCAGTCGACTCCAAGGGTTCCAAAAATCCGGATGCAAGCCCTAGCGCCAAACAGTTATTGTGCCATATTTTTTTTCGGCGCCCGGTCGTAAATGGAATCACGCGCGGGTCGCTGAGCAATTCGCCGTCTACCGCGCCTAACAGGGTATCAATCGCTTTGTCATCAGAACAATATCGACTGGAATACACATAACCATTGCCGGTGCGATGCTGCAACGGAATTTTCCAGGTCCAACCTGCATCACGCGCCTTAGCTTGCGTGAAAGGTGAAGGTTCACCGGTATTGGTCGTTTGTACCGCAATTGCGCGATTGCAAGGTAAATAATCGGTCCAATCCTCGTAACCGACCTTTAACGCCTCTTCAATCAAGATGCCTTTAAAGCCAGTGCAATCAATAAAGAAATCGCTGGTAATTGTATCGCCGCCTGTTAATTCCAGAGCGCTAATAAACTGTCGCTCGTCAACGACAACATTCATGACAGTTGCTTCGATTCTTTCTACACCGCGCGCCAGCGATAAATCACGTAAATAACGCGCCGCTAAAATTGCATCCAGATGCAGGGCATGTGCATAGCTACGCAACACCCAGTTCTGATGTTGCGGCGGACGCAACATAAAACGGCGGTTTTCGGCCATGACTGCGCAGGGTGAGTGATCGACCCAACGGGTGCGATTGCCATCAGCACAGGTTTTTAACCAGGCTTGATAGAACTCAAAACCGTGGATACTTTGACCAACTGTACCAAACGGATGAAAAAATTGTTCGCCGGGTTTTAACCAATCGTCAAAGCGAATTCCCAGCTTGAAGGTTGCCGAGGTTGCTTCCACAAACTCTTTCAGGTTGATTTGACAAACACGCAGAAAATCCATGATTGATGGAACGGTAGATTCACCCACGCCAATAGTGGCGATATCCGGCGATTCAATTACGGTAATGTTTATTCGGCTACCTTGTAACGCCGACGACAATAGACTTGCTGCCATCCAGCCCGCCGTGCCGCCACCAACAATACAGATGGAATTCAGGGTGTTCTTTTGCATAGTCAGTGCCTAATTGGCTGGCTCTTGAATACTACTCTAACGAATGTTTATCTACCGATTTGTGTCAGTATTTATGTAGCATAAAAAAAGCGCGCAGAACAAGGCTGCGCGCTTTTTTATACAGTCTCTAGTTAACTGTTTCTAAATAGAAACGGCTAATTAGAATTTCGCACGAACGCTCAGCGCATAACGACGGTCAGTAGTGAAGTTCAACGCGTCAGTTCTTACCCCCGCCTGGTTCATTTGATACTCGGTTTTGGTCTCTGTGTTCAGCAGGTTGCTGCCTTCGATACCAACTTGCCAATTCTCATTGATGCTGTAATACAAGCTGGAATCCAGCATACCGGCGGCCTTGGCATAAACCGGAGAGAAGTCCTCAGATTCACGCAAGGTCAACAAGTATTCAGAACGCCAGGTATAAGCCAGACGGAACGAAATGTCGTTGTATTCGTACATACCAACCAGGTTCAGGTTCTCGTCAGAGTAACCTTGCAGTGGCAAACCGCTGAATACACGGAAGGTGTTGCGCTCGTCCACCACTGGCTCACCAGCAGAGTTAAAGCGAGTGCTTGGCGGTAACGCACCATTAGGATCTTCCAATCCATTTTGGTCAATATAGGTGAAGTTAAACTGCAAACCTAAACCACTCCAGGCACCTGGCAGCATGTCGTAGAACTGTGAGTAAGAAAATTCTACACCGCGAATGGTGCCCGAACCGGTATTCGCTGGACCATAAGCAGAGAGGGTATGCGCCGCACCACCTTGGGTAATGTCCAAATCAAACTGTTTGTTGCGAATTATGTTATCCAGTTTTTTGTGGAACAGACCAACGCTTACAGAGCCAGCCTTCGCAAAGTACCATTCGGTAGTCAAATCCAGGTTAACCGATTCTTCCGGTTGCAGGTACGGGTTGCTGGCTGATGCATCAAGAGCAACGCTGTCAATGCCAATAACCGGGTTAGTGGTATCGCTTTGTGGTTTGGATTCGTCTTGCAGTTTTGGATCCACAGTCAAACCAACGATCACGCGATTGCGAGTGTCGGTCAAGCTTGGGTAGAACAAACCTTGCGATGCACCAAAGCGCACAATAACATCATCGGTCACACCGAAGGTCACGTTCAAGCTTGGCAACACTGTGTCGTAGTCAGTGCCGTCAACCGTGCTTGGCATGGATTCGCCATTAGCCAACGCATAAATACTTGGGTATTGGGACTGCAGGAATCCAGCGGTTTGCGCGCCGCCACGACTGGTCTCTGGAGGTAGTACCACAAAGCCGGAAGATTCCAGTTGATAGTTCACGTAGCGCAGGCCGAAGTTACCTTTGATAGGAGTCGACAGGTCTGCAAATTCGAAGTCACCGCGCAGATAAGCTTCTGTGCGTTTTTCGTTGGATTCACTTACGTCGTGATCAGCAAAGTGACTTGTGCGACCTTCCATATCTTCGTAAGGAATCGCACAACCACCGCTACCATCTGCGGCGTTACCCGCGCTATCACCCACTGTTGACCAGCCATCGGCACAACCATCACGCAGCGATTGCGGATAATTTTTTACCAACTCAAGTGAGGGGAACATAAAGCTCTGCACGCCGCCACTCAGAACGTCGCCATTGTAGTAATCCGAGAAATCAAGACGGTCATACAAATCCGGGCGATTCGCTGCAGCCGAAGCAACGCGTTGCTCGTTTACCCAGGGAGTAGAAATGGGAGACCAGCCGGCGTATTCGGTATCGCGCACAGTCAGAGTTTTATCGGTGTAATACACACCACCTTTAACCGCTGTAATTACGCCGTCCAACGCATATTCCACATCAACTTTAAAGCTGTCGGAATCGGCATTGTTAAGCTCTTCCTGTTGCATACCTGAACCGATAAATACTTCCGGTTGGAAAGCCGCTTGATCAATCCAGCCAGTAAAATCGGTATCGCTCAGGAATTCGATTGCAGGGCGACTGCCAGTCAAATCCAGATAGTAAGGCAACAATTTACCTACCGCAGCAGAACCGCCACGAGTCTGGCCAGACATGCTGTAGTTATGCACCAGTTTTTCAGATTCTATGTGCTGGAAATCAAGCTCAACTTTCAAACGATCATTGGGAGTCAGCGTTACATTGAAAGAGGTATCTTCAACGGTATTTTCGTTGTAGTTCCAACGGGTGATGTACAACAGCGGCACATCACCGCTAATGCCTACACCAACACCTGAAGTCAGGAAGCCATTTGAATCAAAGGTGCGAGGGTAACCATCAGCAGACTTATCCAGCCAGTCGTGTGAGCTAGCCATAAAGCCTTTAAAACCCTGGGCCGCTTGACCAACACGGTGCTCCTGCCATTCCAAAGACGCTTTGGAATTAATATGCTCCAAGGTCGCAGTCACCGTCTCATCCGCGTTAGCCCATTGCAGCGAGGTAGTAAAACCGGTGCGCTCGCGGTCATTTTCCGCGGTGCTCAGGTGGATCTGTGCCGGAGTGTAGTAAGTCACACCATCAGGCTGACCAGTAATCGCAGTACCTTCATATTTCGGAACGTAAGCTGCAGCATCGTCTGCGGTGAACTTCTTAGCACCATCAGCAAGTTGTGCCGGGGTACAGGCGCGCCAATCGGTTGCCTCTGGCATACAAGGATGCGAATAACTGTCCTTAACAACACCCGGAGCAGGAGTACCCCAGACATCATAAGAGAAGGTATCAACCGGGCCACGGCTGTGGAAGTTACCTACACCCACACCGTCACCACGAGATTTATATTCTGATTGAGAACCTGCCACCAGGAAGCCGAACTTACCAGCACTGGTTTCCCAACTATCCGCAAAAAGTGCAGAGAAAGATGGTGTCACTTCTTCGCGGAAATCGCCGTAGTTGGCTTTAGCGCTGAAAGAAAGTAACTGTTCATCTGAATCAAATGGCTTGCGAGTTACCAGGTTAACAGTACCGGCGATACCACCAGAGATCAGGTCAGCAGTTTGGTTTTTAACAACCTCCACTGCACCCAACAATTCTGCCGGGAAATCTTCGTAGCTCAAGCCACCCCAGGGGTTAGCACTGAACGCATCGCGGCCGTTAATTTCCGAGCGCACGCGGTCAAGGCCGCGCACCAACACGCCAGTACCTTCATCCGCATAGTGCTTGGGGTCATCAGAAGAAGCAAAGCGCTCGATGGTTACACCAGGAACACGTTGTAATGCTTCAGTAACCGATTTATCCGGTAATGCACCTATGTCGGTTGCAGTAATTACATCTTTTACGGTATCCGCATTACGCTTCAATTCTTGTGCAGAATCGATACTGCTTTTCATACCGGTAACAACAACTTCTTCCAGATTTTCATCGGCTTTTTTGCTGTCTTGTGCAAATGCTGGCATGGTGAATGCCATGATCGAAACAGCCAGCAAGGATTTTTTAAATCGCTTACCCGACATGTCTGTCATTTTGTTTTTACTTGTAAACATATCTAACCCCTTGGTTTTTTCTCTCGTATTAAATCTCTGATCACTTATAACAAACCGCGTTATACGTAATTCTGTGGACACTCCATTTACATCATTAACAACTAAAATCGAATTAACCTGCATTTCCATCAAACCGTTAGTCACACGGAGCGTGCAGCGGCTTTAGTGCAAATGCTGTTGGCGATAATGGCTGGGCGTAACACCAACAGATTTTTTAAAGGCCTGATTAAATACCGACTTACTATTAAAGCCGCAGCTTTTCATAATTTCGCTGATAGATTTTTGGCGCAGCTCTTCATCGGCCAACCGCTTTTTGGCTTCCGCCACCCGGTAATTACCTATCAACTCAAAAAAATTCACATGAAGCTGGCTGTTAATAGTGCTGGATAACAATTTGGGCGAAACATTTAATTTGTTAGCCAGACGTTCAACCGTGATATGGGATTCCAGATAAGGCTTGTTCTGCTCCATAAACACCACCAACTTTTCAACCAGTTCCTTTTGCTGCACATCTGAAGGATTAGGCACCTCCTGAATCAAATGTGCTACCGAATTCATTTGGATTGCAGACCTTGTATTCTGCAATGCTCGACTCAAATTGCGATTGCGCACTAACAGAAAAGCAACCGCAATCGCCGCCAAAACGCCGCTGATGATCAGCGCCAAAATGTGTTTGTTAGCCAGTGCTACCTCTGTCATAGCAACCTACCCATTAAGAACAATGTTCTAATTATTTTTCTATCCTGGGAGCAAGTAACAACAACTACTGCTTGATCAATTTCAAGCCTTTGGCAGTTTAACTGTGCGCCACATGGACAACGTTGTCAATAGAATTTACAAAAAACCCGACCAATATTTCCACGGTCAGGTTTTATGTAAACGAATACAGAATTTTTTCCAGCGAACCAATCAGGGCTATTATTATTTCCTGGTCCATTTGTCGCAGCTGGTGCAGCAAATTTTCAATTTTTTCACGCTCATCATCTGGCAACTTGCTGCTGTGCGCACGCTTATCCAGCAGCAAAATAGTCGCCGTAACCAGACGATCTGCATTGTCTGCCAACGAACGCCATTGCGGGTGCTTTACCAGCAAGGATTCCAGCACACGGCGGTTCTCCGCCCAGACCAGTAATTGGGTTTTCAATTCATCGCCTTGTGCATTGGCAGCAGGATTGATTAACCACTGTTCCAACCGCTGATTAAACTGCTGTAGACCTTCATTTTCTACGGGTAAGGCATCAACCAAACGGTTAAGCGGGTCAGCTTTCGAATAACTTTCATAGACTGACTTTTCATGGTGGCGATGATAGTAATGCGCCGGTTCCAACAATTGCATAAAAGTTTCCAAAGCTTGTATTTCAGTTGCACCTGCCTGTTCCCCTAACAAACGCTTCAACGCCATTTGCTGTTGGAGTTTGTGCTGCAACGCGACCGACTTCTCTGCCCATTGCGCTACAAAATTCAAGCGGTAATACATACGGGATTCATCTTGCAAACTTTGGGCCGACCAGAGCCGTTCACCCACAACAAATGCACGCGGCCACAATCGCAAGTCAATACTGTGTTCGTCGACGATTTCAGCCCAAAGTGCCGCTTCGCCACCCAAGATAAGTTGCTCTTGTTGTGCACTCAAATGAGCCACTTGTTCGCTAATAGGCAACTCTTTTTGTGCAGATTTATTTTTTTCTTTTTGTTTAATTTTTTGTGCATTTTTTCGTTCGCTTTGTAAAGAAACGTTATCTACAATTTGCTCACCACTAATCGCATAAGGCGCATTGCCCACCAGCATGATACCTTGCAGTTTTTGCGCAACAAATTGGACATTGAAAGCTACTGGACCCATCCAGGTATCCAATGAAAAACGAGCAGATTTATTATCGTAACTCTGTAATTTTGCTTCGCGACGTGACTTGCCAGTGAAATCTACCACTACACGGGCAGCATCACCTTTACCGATTACACTAAATATTCCTGTGACCGGCTTCCCCCGTTTGCGCGGCATTTCAAAACGCCAACTTGCTAACGCATCTTGAGGCGCAAGTGCAATCGCTACCGGTTTTGGCGGAATAGGATCATTGCGGTAGTGATAAGACGCATATTGCGGTTGATCCAAATAATAACCGGTCGATAAAATTGCTTGAAAACCGTGGCTCACCGCATCGCTCACACCATCTGGCCCGCGCCAAGAGTGAATAACAATGTCGTTAGGCAAATTTTTATGCTGGATTTCATCCCAACCAATCATTTTGCGCTGGTGCAGTTGCAATATTTTTTGCACCCGCTGATTAAAGTAGGCTTGTAGCGCACGCGCGTCTTTTATGCCTTGCTCCTGCATAAATGACTGGATTTGCATGTTCGCATTCCAATGTTCCGGGTCTACTTCGTCGCCACCAATATGCAAATACTCAAACGGAAATAATTCCGCCACTTCGGCAACCAGAGCATCAACAAACTCATAGACTTTTTCATTGGCTGGATTTAATAACGGCTTAAGCACACCCCAGCGGTATTCCATGGCATAAGGACCCGGCGCCGACATCAGTTCCGGGTAAGCCACTGCAATGGCACTGGCATGACCGGGCACATCAATTTCCGGCAATACCTGGATACCGCGCGCGCGCGCATAGCGAACCACCTCGCGAATTTGCGCGCGAGTATAAAAATCGCCATCCGATGCAAGCTTATGCAACTTGGGATATTTTTTTGATTCAAAGCGCCAGCCCTGATCATCCGTTAAATGCCAATGGAAAATATTGTATTTAGCCGCCGCCATGGCATCGATTTGGCGCTTAATGGTATTGACCGAAAAGAAATGACGCGAAGTATCCAACAACAATCCACGCCATTTAAAACGCGGATGATCTTTTATGCTTACCAGCGGCAATTGAATATTTTGTTGTTGATTGCCGATTAACTGCAACAGGGTTTCCAGACCGCGTAGAATTCCGAGGGAGTGATTTGCCGATAAAGTCACAGCCTGGGCAGAGCTATTTAATTGATAGGACTCATCCCAATCTTTAATGTAATTGGAAATCAGCCCTGAATTTTTGCTGGTGATTATAAAATTGGCTTTTTTTTCCGCCACCAGTTTCAGTGTAATTTTTTGCCCGGTTTGTTGTTGCACGCGCGCAATCACACGCTTTAACGCCGTTTTGATTTCACCCTGTTCAGGAGCGTCAATGGCAACCCGCCATATATTACCCAACATCAATTGCCCTTGTTGTTGCACTACCAATTGCGGCCATGGCATTAATGACAAAGGCTCTGCCTGCGCGTTGGCGCAAACAGAAAAAATCATGCTGATAAGGAGTAACAAATAGCGAATCATTTTTTAATTATTAATGTTAGTGTTTTGTGATTAAGGTTTTTTATAGGCCACGCAATCTACTTCAACTTTGCAATCCACCACCATGCTGGATACTACACAGGCGCGCGCTGGTGGGTTTGCGCCAAAATATTCCATAAATACGCGATTGAATGACATAAAATCGCGCGGGTCATCCAGCCATACACCGCAGCGCACTACGTGTTCAGGGCCGTAGCCGGCTTCGGCTAAAATGGCGAGGACATTTTTGATGGTTTGATGAGATTGCGCGACAATACCGCCATCGATGATTTCGCCGTTAACCATAGGTACCTGACCGGAAACAAATAACCAGCCATCCGCACCGGCAGCACGCGCAAAGGGCAAATGCTGCCCACCGGTTCCCTTACCACCTTCAACACCATAACGTTTTATTTCAGACATGTTTAAATCCCCCTAGCCCCCTTTTTTTAAAGGGGGAACTGAACACAACACCCCTGGCTCTTTTTCAAAGAGCGGGACTTAACACAAATCCCCCCAGCCCCCTTTTTCAAAGGGGGAGTTAACAACCAAGCACTCTATTTTTTGTGCGTGGCTCACCAAGAGGATAAAGTTTAGATCTAGCGATTTTCTAATCCCCCCTTTGAAAAAGGGGGGCTAGGGGGGATTAATAAAATCCAACCCGCAAATCACGCTGTCTTTCCAAAAATTTTCCGGCGCGCTCGCCCGTCATTTTTTTATTCTGGTAACTCAACACACCATTCACCCACACCGAGTGAATCCCTTCCGCCAATTGTTGCGGCTGTGAAAATGTGGCGGAATCTTTTACTTGTGCAGCATCAAACAAAACGAGATCTGCCGCAGCACCGACAGCGATACGGCCGCGATCTTCCAAGCCAAAACGATCAGCGGACATGCGCGTCATTTTGCGTACTGCCTCCGGCAAACTGAATAATTGCAAATCGCGACTGTAATGACCGAGCACACGCGGAAATGCGCCCCACAAACGCGGATGAGGCAACGGATCAACCGGCAAACCATCGGAACCAACCATGGTCAGCGGGTGCGCAAGAATTTTTTGCACATCCTGCTCGCTCATGCCGTGATAAACAGCGCCCGCGGGCTGTAATTTTTTCGCAGCATCCAACAAACTCATGTTCCATTCGCTGGCAATTTCGGCGAGCTTTTTTCCGCCTTGCTCTGGATGCGGTTCACTCCAGGTGATCACAATATCGAAATCGCTGGTGACCTGTTGCAAATCAAGGGTCGATGAACTGGCACTGTAGGGATAGCAATCGCAACCCACCGGGTGTTTGCTTGCAGCGCTTTCAATTTTTTGCAGCACTTCACCACTGCGCCCCCAGTTGCCCGCACCCGCACATTTCAAATGCGACACAATCACTGGGGCTTTGGCTTTTTCACCAATGTCAAAGGCTTCATCCAAAGCCGCTAAAATCTCATTAAATTCCGTGCGCAAATGGGTGGTGTAAACAGCACCAAATTCATTGAGCACTTGCGCCAAATTTTTTACTTCATCGGTCGTTGCCGAAAATGCTGACGCGTAGGCAAGACCGGACGACAAACCCAGCGCACCTTCTTGCAAGCTTTCACGCAGCTGGACACGCATCTGCGCGATTTCATCCGCGTTAGCGGCGCGATCCAATCGATCCATATGGTTATTGCGCAACGCGGTATGCCCAATCAACGCAGCAACATTGACCGCCGGTCGGGTTTTATTCACTGCCGCTTTATAGCTGGCGAAATCGGCATACTGAAAATCATCAGTGGTACCTAATAAATTCATTGGATCAGGTAATTCACTTTTTAAACTGACCGGGCTGGCACTGATGCCACAATTACCCACTATGACGGTAGTAATTCCCTGAGAGATTTTGGGTAACATCTCCGGCGCGCGAATTACCTGTAAATCATCGTGGGTATGCACATCAATAAAGCCCGGCGCGAGAATTAATCCTTGCGCATCTAACACGGCCAGGCTTTCTGCATTTTCCAGCGATCCAAGTGCGGCAATTTTTCCCGCCTGAATGGCAATGTCCGCACGCATCGGTGGCTCACCTGACCCATCGATAACCTGTGCGTTGCGAATTATCAAATCAAACTTCACTGCCATTCATCCTGCAAAATAATAATGTTGTTCTTAATCGCCTAACGGTAAACGATTGTCACCGCCGCGATATTCGTCGAGCGCAAATTTCACGCGACGCAACAATTCCTTGCTTTCGGTTTTTCGTGCTAACGCCAACTCAGTTGCCAAAATATCAATCGCCAACAACATGCCGTAGCGGGAGGCCGATGGTTTGTAAATGAAATCCGTTTCTTCAGTCACCAATGGAATGACTATGTCGGCTTTTTGTGCGAGCGGTGAGTTCTGTGCTGACAGCACAATTAACTTGGCACCGTATTCGCGTGCTATGTCCGCCACCTCCAATAACTCGGGCGTTACACCGGTAACGGATAACAGTACCAACACATCTTTTTCGGTAAGTGTGGCGGCAAACATGCGCAACAATACCGGATCATGATATGCAGTTACGGCTATACCTAAACGCGCGATGCGGAATTGCACCTCGTCGGACAACATAGTGGATGCACCACCCATACCGCCGATGTAAATCAAGCGCGCGTTATTAAGTAAATTCGCCGCGGTGCGAAAATCATTCTCCACAAAACGCGCCAAATTTGCGCGCAAAGTAGATTCAATTTCACTGCAAATTTGCGCATAAAAAGCGCTCTCTTCCAGCACCGGAAGCTCTGCTAAAAAGCGGGTTCCCACCGCGCTGGCCTGCGCCAATTTTAATTTCAAATCGCGGATATCTTCGCAGCCCACGGATTTGGCAAAGCGCGAAATAGTGGCAATGCTGACGCTAGCCTTGGTGGCCAGCTGGTCAATACTTGCACTTGCCGCGAAGGCGATATCCTCCAAAATTGCGTCAGCCACTTTTTGTTCTGTCGCTGACAGTCGATCGCGACTGGCGCGAATGTGATACACAATATCGAATAATGCTGTCATGAATGTTTCCCGTGCTAACACCCGTTTTCGTCAGTCGTATTAGCTTTTTTTCGAATTTAATTTTTTTAATTACGTTTCTTAATGTCAAACGTTTTACGTTTTAAATCACTGCCGCCAGAAGCGACACAAAACCGAAAGCAACTAGCGATATCAGCGTTTCCAGTACCGTCCAGGTTTTTAGTGTCTGGGTTACGGTCATGTTGAAATATTCTTTAATTAGCCAAAAACCACCGTCATTCACATGCGACAAAATGAGTGAGCCTGCCCCTGTGGCAATAACCAGTAATTCGGGGTGCGGATAATTGGCTGCCATGGCAATCGGCGCAACGATACCTGCCGCAGTACTCATGGCCACAGTGGCAGAACCGGTGGCTATACGCATTAACGCGGCAACCAACCAACCCATCGCCAAAGGCGTTAAGGCCATACCTGATGACACAGTAACAATTTCTTTGGCGATTCCCGCTTCCACCAAAATGCGATTGAGGCCACCGCCAGCGCCTACCAGCAAAGTAATACCCGCCGTGGGTGCTAAACATTCGTGGCTGAATTTCAAAATCGAATCGCGATTAAACCCGCGCGCCAAACCCAATGTGTAAAAGCTGACCAAGGTTGCGATCAACAGTGCTACGACCGAATTACCCACAAAGATTAAAAATCCATTGAGTCCCGTTCCCGGTTGCGCTATTTGATTCGCCCAACCGCCGAGCAACATCAACACCACTGGCAACATAATTGTCGCCAGTGTTATGCCGAACCCAGGTAATTCACGCTCCTGATCGGCGCGAATGGATTCTTGTTGGTCTTTGTTAATGAATTCACGTTCAAGGGGATTTACTGCTGGCAATTGAATGCGCGGCGCAATCCATTTTGCGAAAATAGGCCCCGCAATAATTGCGGTGGGAATTCCCACGACCAACGCATAAAAAATTGTTCGGCCAACGTTTGCCTGATACTCCCCCACCGCAATCATCGCCGCAGGATGTGGCGGAACCAATCCATGCACCACCGATAAACCTGCCACCATCGGCAAGCCCACTAATAACATCGAGGTTCCCGTACGGCGCGCGACGTTAAACGCAATCGGAATCAGCAACACAAATCCGACTTCGAAAAAAATCGGCAAGCCCACCAGGAAGGCGACAAACACCATCGCCCAATGCACATTTTTTTCGCCGAACCAGCGAATCAGTGTGCGCGCAATTTGCTCCGCACCGCCCGACTCGGCCATCATTTTTCCGAGCATGGTGCCCAGCGCAACCACCAGTGCGATATGACCCAGGGTTTTACCCACTCCCGCTTCGTAAACGAACACCACATCCTTTGCGGGAATACCCGCCATCAACCCTAAACCCAACGACACCAGCGTGAGCGTGATAAACGGATTCAGGCGGTAGCGAGCGATCAATAAAATCAGCGCGATAATGCTGATCAGCGCATACACCAATAACCAATGCCCGGGGCTAAGTAAGGCTTCCACAGTGGCCCCTTAAAAAAACGTTTCTACGGCGTCAACCACCGCGAATTTATCGTTAACCACCAGCAATTGCCGCCATTTGTCGAAGGTCAGACAGGGGTGGGAAATATCCAGCACCAGCATATCGCCCACGGCCAGATCATCGTCCGTAGCGATTTGCATAAACGCGTGCTGGTCCATCATGGCGGTCAGTTTCCACTCGGCTGGCGCAACGGCAGGCGCTGTATCGCGCCCGGGGCGGAAATGGAATGCGGGAATGGGTAGACCAGCGTCAAAGGCAGCGTCGCGCTTACCCAGACCGAGAATCGCGAGCCCAGGCTCGGGAATGGAAAGTACGTACGCCCAAAGTTGCAGGGCAGGCAGCAAACTGGTTTGCATCGCGCGCGCCACCGGGTTATTGGTGTGGATGCGTGTTTCTGCCGCTTTGTAGATGCCCACGTCATGGGTGAGGTAACAGCCGGGACGCAGGACTATGTCCAAGGGGCGCGCCATCTGGTCGCCGCTCCAGGCTTTATCAAGGCCGGCCCACTCTTCCGCCACCAGATCAAACCAGGCAGACCCAGCACCGGTCAGAATGGCTCGTTTACCCTGCAGATGACCACTGGCCTCCAGCGTCAGCAATTCACGCACCGCCAAGCGCAGGAAGTCGCGGATGGCGGCCTCCTCTTTGAGTACACCTTCGTAAACTTCAACACCACAGAGGGCGAGGGATTTTGGATATTGGGCAACAGCAACCAAGACGGCATCGCGAGTTGCAACGTCGCGCACGCCCGTGCGGCCACCGGCAACCCCCAGCTCCAGCAACAGATTCAAACGCTGGCCAGCGGCAGCAAAGAATTCGCCCAGTTGGGTAACATTGGTTGCTGAATCGACAATTACATAAAACTCAAAATCAGGGTTCTGCAGCAGGCGGGAGACAATCGCCATATTGGCTTTGCCGACCAGTTGATTAGCCATAATCACCCGGCGCACCCCAAATTCATAGGCCGCCTGCACCTGAGGCGCAGTTGCCAGGGTAATACCCCAGGCGCCCTCTTCCAACTGGCGATGGAATAACGCTGGACTCATAGTAGTTTTGCCATGAGGTGCGAGTTTCAGCCCGTAGGTACTGATAAAAGACTTCATCCATTGCAGGTTATGCTGCAAACGGCTCTCGCTCAGCACCGCCACTGGCAGACTGATGTCCTCGCGCAACAGATTCCACCCCAGCAAGCCCGCATCGGTAACCAGGGGCTGTGAAGTCAGGTCGCCGAGACCTTTACCCACTGGGCTCAGCAGTCTGCTTTCAAATCTTTTCTGTAAATTATTTTCTTTTGACATTGGGGTCAATCCAACAAAAGTCCGGCAAAAGCCGGAAAAACAAGCACTTTTGCCAAGGCTACCATCAAAAATGCGCCATGAGAAGAAAATTATTTACAGAAATATGTCATTTAAACCGATGAATGTGAAAGTTTTTTAACACCTCTGTAAAAAATTTTCACCTTTGAAAACAGCCCCTGCACAGACAAACCAGGTGGTGCGATATCGCGCCCGCGCCGAAAGTCGAACCCGGGTTCGATTTTCGGCGGGCCAGTGGCAGTTAAAGGCATCCTCAAACTGGGACTGGCAATCGCCGTTTGCTTGTTTGATGATCAGCCCGGCCGCCAACACCCCACTCCAATAACTCTGTGTGCGCCCACCCCCATCAACCCAGCGAGGACAATAACAATGAACAACTTGTCACCCCGTTATCGGCACTGGCTTAGCCTGCTTGGCGCCGGCCTGACCCTCGGCGCCCTGGCGCTTCCAACTCAGGCGGTGGTTTACCAAGCCGAGAGCTACTCCAACTTCTATGACACCACCGTCGGCAATAGCGGTGGCGCGTTTCGAAGCGATGCCGTGGATATAGAAGCCACCACCGATAGCGGTGGCGGCTACAACGTCGGCTGGATAGAAACCAATGAATGGTTGGTTTACGGTGGCCTGAGCATCCCCACGAGCGGAAGCTATATCGTCCGCATGCGCGTCGCGAGCCCCTCTGGCGCTACCGCGGCCGTCGATTTGAATGGGGGCAGCATTCCATTGGGCGACTTTGCCATTCCTGCCACCGGCGGCTGGCAAAACTGGACGACGGTAACCCGCACCCTGAACATTAATGCTGGTACCTACAACCTGGGTGTGTTTGCCAAAACCAGCGGCTGGAATTTTAACTGGATCGAAGTTGTGCCCAACGGCGGTACCAGCGGCCTTGTGACTGTCTACGAGCACTGCAATTACGGCGGATGGGCAGCGGGCTTTAACACCGGCTCCTATGACGGTAATGTGATGACCTCGCTGGGGGGGCGCAACGATGCAATTTCCTCGGTGCGCGTGGCGGCAGGCTACGAAGCAGTACTTTATGAAAACTGGGATTTCAGCGGCGCCTCTGTCGTGGTGACAGGCGATAACACCTGCCTGAGCAACTTTAACGACCGCGCCTCCTCTCTCATCGTAAGGCCCGCTACCAACAGTGGCACAGGCTTCGCGGCGATAGTTAGTGAAACCCAGTTCAACCAGATGTTCCCCGGTCGCAACAGCTTTTACACCTATGCCGGACTAGTCGCGGCGAGCAAAACCTACCCCGCCTTCGCGGGCACCGGTGACCTGGCGGCGAAAAAACGCGAAGCCGCGGCCGCGCTCGCCAACTTCTCCCACGAAACCGGCGGCTTGGTGTACGTGACTGAAATTGCCAAGGGCGAATACTGTGGCGATTGGGATGGCAACCCCGCCACTTGTCCCTGCGCGCCCGGCAAACGCTACTACGGACGCGGCCCCATCCAGCTCAGCTGGAACGGCAACTACTGCGCTGCTGGCGCGGCTTTAGGCCTTGATCTGCGCGCAAATCCGGATCTGGTTGAGCAAAACCCGACCGTGGCCTGGCAAACCGCGCTCTGGTTTTGGATGACCCAGGCCGGCGCCGGTTATCGTCCGGCTCACGATTCTATGGTCGGTGGCTTTGGCTTTGGTGAAACCATTCGCACCATCAACGGCTCGCTTGAGTGCAATGGCGGTAATCCGGCGCAAGTGCAAAGCCGCATTAACGAATACCAGCGCTTCCTGAATATTCTGGGCGCTACCGCAGGGCCGGGGAACATCGGCTGCTAACAATCAAAATACTCCACCATTATGGGCAGCCGCAGAGCAATTTGCGGCGGCTTTTTTAATGGCCAACATTATTTGACTATTCGTTTTTTTAAAAAATTTTTCCTTCTCCGGGAATAAAAATAAATCCTCATGCGTTAACAGGATACAAGCGCGGAATTTCCCGCTTGCCTATTAACCCAGAGGATTAACGCCATGAACAAAAAATTATTGATGCTTGTTATTTGTAGCCTTACCGCCAACAGCTGGGCTGCCGATATTTCACTTGCTACCCGTACCGATTCCAACAATCAACTTTCTGCTAACAATGGCCTTTCTGCCAACAATCAATTTTCTACTACCAGCCAAACCAATCCGCAAGGTGCGAGCATTGCATTGAGTGGCTCTGCACAACACCAACAAGCAGCATCAGCGACTAGCGAAGAAAATGCTCCCGCAGCGACAGATGAAGAGAAAGCCAGTAATCTAAATGCACAGACACAACAAAATATGCAATCAGTCACTGGGCAACTGAACACCAAGGTGAACCAACAACTGAATACCATTTCTGCGCTACAAGCGGATAAAACCCTGCAAGATTCGGCAAACAATCTGCTGAGCACCAGTGTTGATGGCTCTATCAGCAACGCCATTAACAACAGTCTGCAAACCGGAGTGGCCAGCGCGCTGGATGCAACTGTTAATTCAGCGATCAACTCTACCGTCAACTCAACCATTGATTCAGCGGTAAATTCCACCATCAACTCGGCGATTAATTCCACACTTGATTCAACTATCAATTCGACCATTGATAGCGCGGTGGACAGCACCATTACCACCGCACTTAACGATAGCCTCAACCTTGGCCAATAACCGTTGGCAAATAACCGTTGGCAAATAACCGATCGTCACTCACCGTGGATAACAACCATTGCAGAAGCATCGGCGCTGCGGCGCCGGTGGTTTTTATCACAACCGAAAAAAATATTTCCCCTGTGCGGAGCAAATATCATGAACACTAAATCACTCGCCCCTATTACATTTCTCAGCTGCATCATTGGCGCCGCCAATGCAACAGTTGCAAAACCGTCTACCCAATTCGAATTGGAAACGGGAGCGGAATACGATTCCAATTTATCGGTGATTGAATTGGACCAAAATTCTACCGAAGGTGATTGGTCTGCACTGGCCAATGCGCGGGTGAACAGCCAATGGCAGGCGAGCGAGAAAATCAAAGTAAAAGGCGGGTTGGGTTACAGCAACAAAACCTATCAGGATTTCCGTGAATTTGATTTATCCATCAAGCAGGCTTCTGCCGATGTTAGCTACGATTTTAGTCTGCTGGCTCTGGGCGCGAGTTATCACTACGCCGATGCCGAACTGGATGATCAAGGCTTCCTGACCCTGCAACAACGCAGCCTGTATATTTCACGTTTGATTAATCAGAAATTTTTTCTGCGCGCTGCCTTTAATAAACAAGATAAAAAATTTCCCGGCCTTAGCGCTCGCAATGCCGATAACCAGAACCTTGCCGGCGACGCATTTTACTTTTTCAATCAAGGAAAAACTTTCTTTACTCTTGGTTTGACCGGCGAAACGGAAAACGCAGGCGCCAATGAATTTGATTATGACGGAGTGAGTTTCCGCACCAGTCTTAATCACCAGTTTTCGCTAGGTAATATCAAAAATCGCGTGCAGCTGGGTTATCGCTACGAGCAGCGCGATTATTCCGCAGTGACTCCGTCGATAGAAGCCAAACGCACGGATGAACGCCGCATTACCACGCTGGAGTGGCAAATAGAAACGACGAAATGGTTAAGCCTGGTGGGCAAAGTGGAACGCGGCAATTACGATTCCAATCTGGCTGCCGCCAACTATTCTGAAACGGTGAGCTCGTTAATGCTTAAGGCCCACTTCTAACGAGCGAGGTGTTTAATGCACCTCGGTTAAGGACGACTTATTAAACCATCACCAAATATCGGGTCGCGCCCCGCCGCGCCCAAATCCAGCGCCTGCTTTTTTAGTTGGTCGATGGCGGAAATATTTTTTGTAGTACAAGCAACCGCGGCCGTTACCAGAGGCGCCGCCATAGAGGTTCCGGTTTCAGGGCCAAAATCGCCACTGCTGCGCGCGGTAAACACGGCAACACCCACGGCTGCAAAATCGATGTAATCGCCGCGATTGGCCCAGCGATAAATGCGCTGGTTTTTATCCACTGCCGTTACCGCAATTACATCCGCGTAAGCAGCGGGATAGGCAGGCAGTGCCGCCGGCCCTTCATTGCCTGCCGCCGCAACAATAGTGATGCCCGATTGAATGATTTTTTGAATCGCCAAAGCCAGGATTTTATTATCCGGCCCCGCCAAACTCATATTAATAACGCGCACTTTTTTTTCTGCTAACCAATTTAACGCGCGCACCAGGTTAACCATGGTGGCGCCCTGCGCATAGTCTGAGCGCGGGTAAAACACCGATGCAGAAAATACGGTTGCCGCAGGCAATAAGGGGATTAGTGGTTGATTCTGCCCCCCACGCATGCCCACCAAAATACCCACCACAGCGGTACCGTGAGCGCGCGGAGCTTCAAATTCAGCGCCGGCAAAATCCTGGCTTTCAATATGGCTGTTTGCAAACGCAACATGATGCGTATTTAGCGCCGTATCAATCACACCAACACTCACGGCGTGATCGCACATTGACTTGGCAACCGGCGTTA
Source organism: Cellvibrio sp. KY-GH-1 (assembly GCF_008806975.1). Taxonomy (NCBI): domain Bacteria; kingdom Pseudomonadati; phylum Pseudomonadota; class Gammaproteobacteria; order Cellvibrionales; family Cellvibrionaceae; genus Cellvibrio; species Cellvibrio sp. KY-GH-1. The sequence goes on along the minus strand of NZ_CP031728.1, from coordinate 4,411,822 downwards.
TTGAAATCGCCGAGGAATGTTGTTCTTTCGCTTGAATTACCCCGTGCGGGCCGCCCCTTTGTGGGCTGTAGATGTGATTGCGATCCAGCTGCTCATGCAAATGCGCCGGCAAATGTTTTTTTAATTCAGGCAAGGAATCCAACGCAGCAGGCACACGAAAACGCACCAGTTGCAATCCCAGATCTGCAAATTGCGTCTGCTCGATAATTTCAGCATCCAGGGCCGCTAATGCGGTTAATCCGGGTTGGTCGAGCAACATCAACCATTCGCGCTCGACTGCGCGCCAGTTATCTTCCACCCGCACCTCAACAAAAGCCGTTGCACCTGCGCGATTGAGAATTGGCAGGCGAGCCGCAAGTGTATTGCCGACAGAATCCCCTGTTGCTTTGGCGAGACCTTCGGTTGATTGAACCGCACCCTCTACCGCTTGACCCAGAGTATCCGTTAGCGGATTGATGACTTGACCTGACAATTCATCCTCCGCTGTTTTGCGCACCTGCTCCTGCACATCCTCTGTTACCTGTTCCAACTCTCGCGTCACGCCATCAACCTGATTACCCAGGCGATCCAGCAACTGCGCCTGAGCGCCCTGACACCAACCGGCGAGGATCAGGCTCATACAGGTCGACGTCAACAACGTCGATTTCAACAAGGTCGATTTTAAAAGCATCGATTTCAAATGCGGGCGTTTCATAGGGCAGACTCGGTGAGGATGGGGAAATTAAACACAAAAAGTGGTTCATCTTCATTAGAAACGTTTGGCAAGCCCGAAAATTCCACTAAAAGATTTGCTCCAGACGGGAATAAAATACGTATCGGGCCGTTAACTGGATAACAGACCAAAAAATCCTAAGCCCCTGAAACTGATATTCCCGAGCAAAGAACCCCTATGCAACACGATCAACTGAAACAGGAATTAACCCGGATAGCGCCCGCACTGCGCCGTTTCGCCTATTCGCTCACCGGCTCAGCCGCCGATGCCGATGACTTGCTGCAAAATACCCTGGAGCGTTTGCTGAGCAAGGCGATTCCGGACGATGTCGAGCTCGCCAAGTGGGCCTTTCGTATCTGTCGCAACCTGTGGATTGATGAGTATCGCGCGCGCAAGGTGCGTCAAAAGAATGTGTATTCATTGGACGACACCGAAGAACCAGCCACCGACGGTGAACAGGTCATTCATGATCAAATCACCCTAACCCAAGTGGACGCTGCCATGAACCAGTTGCCCGACGAGCAGCGCACAATTATGGCGCTGGTGGCAGTACAAGGACTGTCGTACAAGGAGGTGGCCGAAACACTCGGCATTCCACAAGGCACAGTGATGAGCCGCCTGGCCCGCGCGCGCGTTGCGCTAGTGAAATTTTTAAACCCCACGGCAGACCCGGCCAGCGCGTGAGCGAACATTGAGGCAATGACAATGACAATTTCCGATGAACAACTCTCCGCCTTTCTGGATGCAGAATTACCTAAAGCCGAAATGGAATTGGTACGCCAGGGTTTAGTTGACGATGAAAATCTCGCAAATCGATTGGCCGAACTGGCGATGGTGGATGAGCAAATTGCCAGTCACTACGCACAAATAGACGCGCGCCCAATGCCGCTTGCCATTACGCAGCTTCTCGCACAAAAAACTGCGTCACCTTCAACAGAAACTGCACCAGAACCTGTGCAAGAGAACAAAGTTATTCAATTTCCATTCTGGAGAAATGTGCAGCGAGGGCTGCAGCAACACGCAGCCCTCGCTGCCAGCGTGGTACTGGCTATAGGTTTCGCTGCGGTTCAATTGCTCCCCGGCAACAACCCGGGTGCAAGCAACTGGCATGCGGTAGCGCAGGTACTGGAGCAAAATATCAGTGGCAGCGAGCAGCGGTTTGAAGATGGCAGCAGTATTAAACCGCGCCTCACATTTATCGATAACAAAGGTGACTACTGCCGGCAGTATCAGGTTATTCAACGCGAGTACAGCAGCGAAAATATTGCCTGCCGCCGCAACACCCAGTGGGAATTGGTAACCAGCCTGCCACAGAAAGCACTCGCACAAGGCGATTACCAAACTGCCAGCGGCGGTTCACCGCTAGACACAGCACTGGATGAAATGATGCAAAGCGAAGCTTTTGATACAAACGCTGAACAACAAGCCATTCATTCGCGCTGGGCGCAATAATGCACGGAGTATTGATCATGAAACCTGCACTGCTTTTTTGTTTGATCTTAATGCTGAGTGCATGTGCGACTGCACCTTACTCCCACTATCGCGCTGCACAAAAAAATGGCCCCGGCTATAAGGAAATCGCGCTGGACAGCACCAGCTACCGCGTGCAATTTACGCTGCGCGGCAACCAGCGCACTGCTACACAGAATTACGCCTTGCAACGCGCCGCCGAGTTAACGCTGGCGGCGGGTTACGATTGGTTTATCGTGAGTAAACAAAAACGTCGGTTAATATCGACACGTGAAAACTCCGCCGAGCGCACCGAAACCATAAACACCCGCCGCTGTGGTTTGCTCGGTTGCCAAACACAAACCTATCGCGCCGACAGAAACGACCCACTCGCGGAGCAGGACAACTACACGCTAGTGCTATTGGACATTCACATGGGCAGAGGCATTCGCCCGGAGAAAAATAGTTACGATGCGCAGGAAACCTGGGAGAAATTTTCGCGACGAGAAAAATAAGTTTTTAACTTCGTAGCCTGTTTGTCATTAGGGCGTGTATTTCGAAAACCCATGAAAACATCCGTACAACCCCCTCAAGTCACCCCTGACTTGAGGGTTTCGCAATACACACCCCAACGCCAAACTCACGTTGAAATAAATTAATTAAAGCCGAATGCTAAAACGGAAAATTTATTTCGCGTGCAACAACCACTCACGTCCCGGCAATTCACTGCGGAAGGTTTCTATAGCACCGCGATCCTGTAGGGTGACATAAACGGTTTTGCCATCGGCGCCGCCAAAGGCGACGTTGGTAGGTTTTTGGCCTTTGAGTTTAATGCGTTGCAGCAAGGTGCCCTGCGGCGAAACTACCGCAACTTCGCCAGCAGCGTAACGAGCGATATATAAATTGCCTGCCGAATCACAACGCATTCCATCCATACCGTGATCTTTAAATTCGATGAGCAGGCGCTTGTTGCTGACATCGCCGGTTTTGCTGTCGATATCGTATTTCCAGACTTTTCGCTGCACGCTTTCATTCACGTACAAATGTTTTTCATCGGTACTCACTTCCACACCGTTAGTGGTGCCCATATCCGCTTCCAGCAAGGTCACTGTGCCATCGGTGGCGACTTTCCACAGATTGCCGGTATTGTCTGCCCACTTGGGATCGCTCGCATAAATCACACCGGATTTGGCGATGGCGATATCATTGGGCTGATTCATCTTATCGCTGTGTGCATGCACACTAATGGCTTTGGTGTTGGGGTCGACCTTCAACACGTTGTGGGCGGAATAATCGGCCACATACATAATGCCCTTGCGATCGAAACGAATGCCATTGCCGGTACTACCTTTGGGCAATTTCACAAACAGCTGCGCGTTATCTTTTTTATCGATAATGCCGATGGTGCCTTCTTCGGCAAAATTCACGGCGTATAATTTGCCTTGTGCATCCACCGCCGGGCCTTCAACGCCCTGGGTAAATACGTTATCGGCTACGTAATCTTCGGTTTGGGCGTGACTATAGCCACTGATGGCGAGACAAACGGCCAACAACAACTTTTTATTCATAACAACCTCGTGTGCAATTTCAGAGTGTACGGCATGGCACGTCGAGAGCTAGCAGGGTGAATGGGCCAACCACTCATCGGTGGTAGCTCCTTTTGATTATGGTGCAGATACTACAGGATAGCCCTCGCATCACCAAGGGCAACGGAGGGATAATTAAAAATACAGCGCCACGCAAAACGCCACAAACAAACCGCCGGAGAGATACTGCCAAAAGCGCACCGGGTTTTTATCTTGCAGGAGTGCGCGATAGTGTTGCTTGTATTTGGGGTTGGGATGTTGCAGCTCGTGCAAAAATTCTGACACATCACCGTGGCGACGCTCCGGGTCATAGCGCAAGCCTTTGCGAATCGCACCATCGACCCAAAAGGGCACCAGTGGATTGAGTTCGTAGGTGGAGGTGTAACGGGTATTTAAATAGGCGCGCTCGCTGCGACAGGAACCGAGCTTGCCATCGAAGGGCGGCTTGCCCGTGAGCATTTCAAACACAATCACCGCGAGCGAAAACAAGTCAGATTTTTCATCGCTCTTACCATGCAAAATAGTTTCCGGTGGCGAATACTCTGCAGTTCCTAAAATGCGTTCGCGCGCAATAGGCGAACTGATTTCAACAATGCCCTGCACTAAGCAGGAACCAAAATCGATAATTTTAATTTCGCCGTTGCGATCCACCATAATGTTGGCCGGGCGCAAATCCTGATGCAAGGTTTCGCGGCGATGAAACGCGCGCAGGCCTTTACTGATCTGTTCAACTTTATAAATGACGTCTTGCACCGAAGGCTGCGGATTTTCTTTAATCCACTGATTCAGGGTAATGCCATCCACATACTCCATTAAATAATAGAGACAGCTTTTGGTTTTATTCGCCGCAATAACCTTCACTACATGGGAATTGTGGATGCGGCTACCGATCCAGGCCTCCAAAATAAAGCGTTCAATATAGGCGGGGTCATCGACAAAGTTGATCGATGGCGTTTTCATGCAATACATTTGATTGGTTTCAATGTCTTTTACCAGATACACCTGGCTGCGACTGCTCGCGTGCAGTTCTTTTTCCACGCGATAGCCATCAACCACCATACCCGGATTCAAATGCGGCGGGAATGGCAGTGCGCTGAGTTTTTGGCAGGCGTCATCGACATTTTGTTTAGGTAACGAATCCACCCGCAACACCTGACAACTGATATTGTCATCGCTATTATTGGCAGCGGCCAGCGCCACGATGTGTTGCGCCAGAGCTTCATAATCATCACCTGCCGATTGCAGTGCGCGGGCAAGTTGCTCGTCACTGACAAAATCGTGCACGCCATCGGTGCTGAGCAAATAAATATCATTTTCTTCAACGTCAATGGTTTTGCAATCCACATCAAGCGAAACATCCAACCCCATGGCGCGCACTAAATAGGATTGCTCGGCGCTAATGATGGTGCGATGGTCGCGCGTGAGCTGTTCGAATTTGCCGTTGCGCAAGCGATAGATACGCGAATCGCCCACATGAAAAATGTGTGCGCTTTGGGATTTAAAAATAATACTGCTGAGGGTACTGACGTAACCTTTTTGCGCCTCTCGAAAATGTTGCCCACGCGAATAGAGCCAACGATTTAAAGCGACCAATACCTGGGTGGTAGATTTTTTTACCGTCCAGGTATCGGGCGTGGAAAAATAATCGGCAAGGAAATTGCGCACGCAAGTTTCGCTTGCCTCTTTCCCCGCTTCAGCGGCGCTGACACCGTCGGCGATAATCGCTACCGCACCTTTGGTATCCAGCAACATACCTTCGGGAATACGAATCCCGATCGCGTCTTCATTTTGTGCTTTCACCCCAGCGGACGAAAATTGCCCGACAGTGAAACTCAAATTGCTGTTCAGGTGCCATTCGTTCATCAGTGCATTTCCACCATTTGCACTCGGCCATCCGGTAGCACTTCAAACATTTTGGTCGCCGGCTCATCGAGCAGCATTGCCGCCATGGCCGTAACTGCAATGCTTGCGGCAATGGTCAGGAAAAATACCGGCGTGCTCACAAATGAAAATACCGTGAGAAATACCACAGCGCCTATATTGCCGTAAGCGCCTACTATGCCCGCGATTTGGCCGGTGAGGCTGCGGCGAATTAAAGGCACTACTGCAAATACACAGCCCGCCGCTGAGCCCAGAAAGAACGAGCTACACATCATGGCACCGACCGCGAACGCAATCGGCCAATCTTTGGTGATACTGGACATTACAAAAAATCCGATTGCCGCGCCGATCAGTAAAATCACCAGCGATTTTTTGCGGCCAAATTTATCGCTGATCCAGCCACCGGATGGACAGGAGGCAATATCCACGGCGGCGAAGCAAGCACCGAACACCCCGGCCAACGCCACGGGAATTGCAAAGGTATTTTGGAAAAACATCGGCAGCATGGACACTACCGCCAGTTCAGAACCAAAGGTCACCGCATAGGCGAGACTTAAAATCGCCACCTGCTTGAATTTATATTGCTGCAACTTATCAACCGGCTTGCTAAACAACTGTTGGTTCAAGCTATAAATTTTGCGGCACTGTAATAAAAAGATCGCCACTAGCACAGCATCTATCACGTACATAGTGGTTGCGGTAATTAAACCGAGTGTATTCACTTTCCACGCGAGCAGCGCAAGTGCGCCGTACATAGGAATATTCACCAGCAGGTACAAGACAAAATCTTTTTTGCTGGTCACTTCCAATCCGCCCGATTTATTCGGCTTGAAATAGGTGGACCCCGCAGGAGTATCGGTCACCGAAAAATAATAAATAAAGGCATACACGAAGGCGATTAAACCGGTCAGGCCCGTGGCATAGCGCCAGCCATCATCCCCACCCACGAGCAGTGCAATGGTCGGCAGGCTGATTGCAGCAGCGGCCGAGCCGATATTGCCCAGGCCTTTATAAATTCCTTCCGCCAACCCCATTTGGCGTGCAGGAAACCACTCACTAATCATGCGAATGCCAATCACAAAACCCGCGCCCACAAAACCCAATAAAAAACGCGCGAGTGCCAGAGTTTCAAAGCTGGTAGCGAGCGAGAAAAATAAACACAGGAAGCCGGTGACGATTAACAGCAAGGAATAAACGTTGCGCGGGCCAAAAGAGTCCACCAGCATGCCCACAACAATCCGCGCGGGAATAGTCAGGGCAACGTTGAGAATCAGCAGGGTTTTGATTTGCTGTTCGGTTAAGCCAAAGGTACTTTGGATTGCAAGCAATAAGGGCGCATGGTTAAACCACACGATAAAGGTAATAAAGAAGGCGACCCAGGTCAGGTGCAGGATCCTTGTTTTACCCACAAACGAAAACACATTCAGTTTTGCACTATTTTCACTCATCACCAGAGCCTCACTGTTAACTTATGAGGCGCAAACAGCAATATCCAAGCCACAACAGCGAACCCTGTTATCTTTACTCACATTTTTTATGCACCAGATTAAAACTTCGGCAAAAAAGGCACAGGAAAGCACACCAATCGAGCACCATGCACCATTACACTCACCCAAAAAAGCGCAAATTCGAACACCAAGCTCGCACACTTTTGGTTATCTTCTTTGCGGAAACCCCTGAAAATACCGGAGTTTATCGGCAGGAGATATGCTAGCCCTGCGCACAACTGCTTCATCAACTGGCAAGACACTGATCATCTATTCTCAACGACACACTTTTGCTCGCCAAAACGGGGCAGAGCTGTTATCAGCACCACAACTGCACCATTCGGAATCAAATATTGATTTTCAGGCGTTTATTTGGCGCACACCAAATAACTATTTCTGCACCCAAATACACCTGCTGGTTAGAAGAGCGCGTTTTTAGCGCACCAATTACGTCATTCCACGCATTGACTAAAAGCTTGGCATAGCCGTTGCAGAACCCCTGCCAGAAGCCATCGAGCTTCCTACTGCAGAGCGGCCCCCTGTGTTATCGCGGTGCATCCTCTGCTGATGCTGAATAATTTGCCGGAACCCATGCCATGAGCTCACATCGTTTAAACCTGCTGGATTTCTCCAACAAATCCGTCGCAACCTTGCACTTCACCTGGTTTGCGTTTTTTCTTACCTTTGTTATGTGGTTCAGCTTGCCACCGCTCAAGCCGCTGATCACCGCCTCTTTCAATATGACGCCACAACAATGGGCGGCACTGTTAACCCTGAACGTAGCGCTAACCATTCCCGCACGAATTGTAGTGGGCAGCTTGGTGGATAAATTTGGTCCACGTGCAATTTATTCAGTGTTGTTGATTCTCTCGGGTGCGGTGTTAATCGCTTTTGCTACCGCACAAACCTACGAGCAATTGGCGCTGTTCCGCTTCCTGTTAGGTTTTGTAGGCGCTGGCTTCGTTATTGGAATCCGTTTAGTGAGCGAGTGGTTCCCGGCGCGTCAGGTTGGCCTGGCAGAAGGTGTTTACGGTGGCTGGGGTAACTTCGGTGCCGCTGCTGCAGGTTTCACCCTTCCATTTTTAGCGATCCACGTTTTTGGCGGCGTTGATGGCTGGCGCTATGCGATGATCACCGCCGCAATTATTGCGATGGTTTACGGTGTGGCTTTCTATTTGACCGTGCGTAATACCCCGAAAGGTTCTACTTATTTCAAACCAAAAAAATCCGGCGGTTTGGAAGTAACCAGCAAAAAAGATTTCGTGTTCTACGTCATGATGAACGTGCCTATGTACCTGATCCTAGCGGTACTTGCGTGGAAAATGTCGCCCACCAATTTAGGGCTGCTGAGTCAAGCAACCACTTACATACTTTATGTCGTGCTGATCGGTTTGTTTGCTTTCCAATTCTCGCAAATTTATCGCGTGAACAAAGACATGTTGAAAAACGGTGCCGCTGAACACGACAAATACGAATTCAAGCAAGTGGCGATTTTAAGCTGGGCTTACCTTGCGACCTTCGGTTCTGAAATTGCCGTGGTATCAGTATTGCCAGCCTTCTTTATGACGACATTCACTGGTCTGAGCGTCACCCAGGCAGCGATGCTCGGCGGTTCCTTCGCGTTTATGAACCTGGTGGCACGCCCCGGTGGCGGTTGGGTGAGCGATAAATTCGGTCGCCGTTTCAGCATGACCTTGATTCTGGCCGGTGTAACTGCTGGTTATTTGCTGTTGTCACAAATCAATGCCAGCTGGCCGCTGTACGTTGCCTTTGCGGCAGTATTTGTTTGCTCGTTGTTTGTACAAGCCGGTTGCGGTGCGGTATTCGCGGTAGTGCCACTGATCAAACGTCGTATGACCGGCCAAATCGCTGGCCTTGCCGGTGCTTACGGCAACACCGGTGCGCTGTTTTTCCTGACCATGAATACCTTTATCGATATTCAATCATTCTTCTACATGCTCGCAGGCGCCGCAGCGATTGGACTGGTGTTTGTACAGTTCCTGAAAGAACCTAAAGGCCATGTGGTAGAAGTGAATGAAGATGGCTCTTTGCACAAAATTGAAGTAAGTTAATTACGAAAGCGCAATAGTGAACCCTGGGGGCGTGATTTATCACGCCCTTTGCTTTTTCCGAATACAGTTTTTATCGGGCGAATAAATTAGGGCGCAATAAATATCAGGGCGCAATAAATTGCGCCCCTACATGGTGTGATATCCGCAGGGGTGTGATTTATCACGCCCAATAAATTGCGCCCCTACATTTTTTAAAAAACCTTCTTGTAAAAGACAAAAAATATGGATCACCTGCAATCAGTTCTGCATATTTCCTTTGCACAAAAAAGCGAAGCTGGACGCAAGCCAGAGAATCAGGACACTGTAGGTGCTCGCATTCCCGAAGGTAATTTACTCACCACCAAAGGCATAGCAGTTGCCATTGCCGATGGCGTTAGTAGCAGCAAGGCTGCGCGTGAAGCCAGTCAAACCGCTATTGCGGGTTTTCTCAGCGACTACTACGCCACACCAGATACCTGGCGCACACAACAATCCGCCGTGCGTGTTATCCAAAGTTTAAATTCCAGCTTGTGGGGACGCAGCCAAAACTCTATTTACGGCGAAGGCTACCTCACGACATTTTCTGCGCTGATATTAAAAGGTGACACCGCTTTTATTTTTCACGTAGGCGACACCCGCGTTTATCGTTTGCGCGATAACAACCTCGAGCTGCTTACGCGCGACCACACTCAGCGCATAGACAAACACACCACACATTTAAGCCGTGCAATGGGCGCGGATCCCTATTTAGAAGTGGATATGCATAGCTTCGAATTGCAGCGCGGGGATATTTTTATTTTATCCAGCGATGGCATTCATGAAGCTATTCCGGCACAAGAATTCAAAAACCTGATTCTTAGCCAGCGCGAAAATCTGGATGACTTAGTGAACCAGGCATTACCCCTCGCGTTGCATCACAACAGCGAAGACAATTTAAGTATTCAGGCTTTGCGCGTAGAAAATTTAGGCACTGCCGGGCAGGATGACGCCGTGCAAGTGCTGTCGCGCCTGCCTTTTCCACCCGTGTTGTCTCCGGGGCAAAACCTTGATGGTTTGCGCATCAAAAAAATTATGCACGAATCAACCCGCAGCCAGGTTTACCTGGTCGAAGATGAAAAAAATCATTTGCTGGTGATGAAAACGCCGTCCGAACTTTATCAGGACGATAAAGCCTTTATTGAGCGCTTTGTGATGGAAGCCTGGATAGGTGCACGCATTCACAGCCCGGCAGTAGTGCGGGTCATTCCCGCGTCGGAAGCGCGCTCTTGTTTGTATTACCTCACCGAATATATTCCCGGCCCTACGCTCACGCAATTGCTAAAAGAGCGCGGCATTTTATCTATCCTGGATGCGGTTGAACTCACCGAAGGTTTAATTCGCGGCATTCGCGCCTTCCATCGTAAAGAAACACTTCACCAGGATCTGAAACCAGACAATATAGTTATTAGCGGCAAGGGCCCGATGATTGTCGATTTTGGCTCTTGCTGGGTCGCCGGTGTGCAAGAAGCAGGCACACCGTTTACGCGCGATAATATCCTGGGCACGCTCGATTACTCCGCACCCGAATATCGCTATGGCGGCAGCGCCAGCGAAGCCTCGGATCAATTTTCACTGGCAGTGCTGCTCTATGAAATGCTGACCGGCAAACTGCCTTACGGCAGTGCTTACAGCAAAGCCATGGACCTAAAAAGCTTCCAAAACCTCAGTTACATCTCCGCGATGAAGCACAACCCGCTGGTGCCCTACTGGCTGGACAAAGCGTTGGAAAAAGCCCTCAGCATCAACCCCGCGCATCGCTATGAAGCCCTGAGCGAATGGTTACAGGATTTAAAACGCCCCAACCCCAACTGGCTTAGCCCGCGCGCGCAACCCTTGATGGAAACTCACCCGGACAAGGTGTGGAAATTCCTCGCTATTACCGGCTGGATTGCGGCAGCGATCGCATTTCTTTCACGCCATTAAAAAAATCCGCTAAATCCCTGACCGGGTTGTGATTTGGGTTGCCCATTGGCACCCAATTCTTTGCTATCCTTTTGAACAAATAACAATCACATCCAAACAATCACCGAAAAAGTATTCGCTACCCATAATACCGACTACGGAACCTGACCATGGCTAACAAGCGCGCCCTGATTGTTGACGATTCGACAACTGCCCAATATCGCCTAAAAAAAATGCTGCGCCGCTATCCGCTGGATATTGACGTCGCCGACACCGGTGAAGCTGCACTGCGCTATCTCGCCCACCATGTACCCGATGTGATTTTTATGGATCACACCATGCCGGGAATGGATGGCTTTCGTGCGCTGCAAATTATTAAATCCCACCCGGAAACCGCGATGGTGCCGGTCATCATGTACACCGCCCAAAGCGGCGATGTTTACACCGGGCAAGCACGCGCACTCGGCGCATTGGATGTGGTCAGCAAAGACACCATCAACGCGACAGATTTATCCAAAGTGATGGAGACCATCCACATTTATCCCGGTGAACGACAAGAAACCACGCACGAACAAATAGAAAGCGCCGAATTAATTGCCGCTGCCAACAAGGTAACGGACATCAACAACCATCGCATCGAGCGCCGCACACCCAGCCCGGTTGCATTGGAGCAAGCGCGCAATCTGGAATTGCGCCTCAGCCATATGGAGCACACGCTCGAAGATAACCGCCGTTTTATCACCTCACGCGTAGTACGCGAGCTGCAAGGCCTGCGTAAAACTATTCGCGACGAACTCAACGACATTTTGCAAAATCAACCGCAGCCAGCTCCCCAAGCGTTACCAAGCCCCGATCCTGCGCCAGAACCAAAACAAAATGGCGGCTGGTCGGTGACCAGTAAATTATTATCCTTTGCCGCGCTGCTGGTAATCGCCTATTTCCTGGTACAAATTAGCCAGCAACTCAACCAAAGCTCGCAAGTACAGGAGCAACTGGGCAAACAACTGCAAGATGTCACCAGCAAAATAAATAAAGAGCCGGAATTAATTTCCCCGGCATTGCAAAATGCCGGTATCGGCCCGCAACCTGCACTCACCACTAACAACAACGATTTTATTGGCGACCTCGCCTGGACGTTTAATCAAAACGGCGCGCTGACTTTTAAACAAAATACCATTGATCCAAAACCCGTCTTGCGCTTGCACGAACTGCTGCATCGCATTGCCAGCAACGGTTTTAAAGGTACCGCCCAAGTGACTATTTTTGTGGGCAACTTTTGTGTAGCCATCGACAACATGGGCACTGCACAACTCGCCAAACCGGATGCCACCCTGGGTGACTGCATGCTTTCCAGCGAAATTTATATGCTGGAGCGAGTGATGGATGAATACATGCGCGAAACCAATATGATTCTCAGCAACTTAACGCGCACGCCCAACTCGACACTGCAATTACAAATCGGCACCGCCGAAGGCCCGGACACCTACCCCGAACGCATCCCCACCGTCAGCGCCCGCGACTGGAATACCATCGCGCAAAACAATAACCGGATTGAGCTAACGCTGATTCCGGATGAGCAATAACACCAGCGCACATTAAAAAGCCAGCTCTCTCGGGAGCTGGCTTTTTACTGAGCACCCAAAGTCCACAATAATTTTCGCCCTATTCATCCCACCTTTGTTTACTTTTCAAATGCAGCAACGCTAATCTTGCCAAAAAAATCATCAAACAAGATCATGCTGAATTTAAAACCCAAGGAAAAAACAATGAAATATGGAATTCTTTCTATTTTTTTACTCTTATCTTCCTACTGTCATGCGGAAACAGCGTGCATCAGCGATAGCTTACGAAAATCATGGGAAACACTACAAAAGGAGCAATTCGAACGTTCGCCAGCTTCCTTTTTTGCAACCATAGATGCTTGCCTCAAAGCTGACAAGGATATTGAAGACCTGGTATCAATTATTGATAGCTCATTGATTGGATTAGCTTCCAAAAGCCCTGACACCCAAAAATCTACCTATTTATTTAACAAATCAGCAATCAAATACGCTGCAGAAAAAAATATACCTTTATTTCAATTTGTTTTTGCCCGCATACACAATAATCAATATAGATGGGCCTCCGAACTGGAACCGGTTGACTACTACACCTATATATTTTGGCTGAAAAAAGCGACCCAAAATGGTGACCAGAATGCATTAATGGATTTAGCTCGGCTAGCCAAAGGTAGCTTTTTAACTCGATATGACGAAGCTCCAGAATCTATGTATTTTCCATTCTTCACATTAAATGTGAATCAGGCAGTAAGCTTATTAAATAGCATTGACTCCACCAAGCTTAACAAAACATTTTATCCGTATGACGAAAGGAATCAATTGCAAAGAGAGCTGACAGGTTCAAATGAACAGATAACCACTAAGTTTGATAAAGCCGCTGTAAATCCAGAACCCAATTATCAAAAACCCATCTGGCTCAAAGGTTATATTGATGAGAAAACCCCAATAACCATGGTGCTTTATTATCAGAATGATGGTTATACCGGCAGCTATTTCTATGACAAAGCGTTTAAAAAATGGAAGGGAAAACTAGCCATAAAAGCAAGCACTATAAAAGAACGATTACTAGTTGAAGTTTTTGACGATTCAGGAAAACAGATTGAGCGTTTTAACTTAACAATACACAGTAAGAAAGACAACCATATTTATTACTCAACAGGAACATGGTCAGCAAATGGCAAAAACCTGCGCGTGGAACTCGGAGACATCTTATTATTTGATGACTTTGTAAGCTGCGAGGAAATGCTGCTAGCGCCAGATTTTGTATTCAATCGCGAACTGGACTTCGGCGTAGGCGCAAACAGCAACATGACGAGTGTAGCTAACGACTGCCCTCTAATAATTGACAATATTAGCTTCGCGCAAAAAGCATTTTCTCTAGCTTCAGAAATTCGCCACCCACCCAATACGGGGCCTTATTGTTATGGATCATTGATCCATGTAAAAAACAGAGTAGCCTCTTATAAAAGAGCTATGGCGGCTTACGCTCCAGAAATGTATATGGAAAAGTATCAGAGCGAACAACCAAAAGATGCTAAAAATCTCGATAACTGGTCAAAAATAGAGCCCTTTAGCAGGAAGCTATCTTTCGACTTCAACCAAGAGCTGATTGTTTTAGACGCTAAACTTCAAGATTTTTTAAAATTGCGCTCAAATGAAAACACCGGGAAGCCAGAGGCTTTCAGCAAGGCGGCTATAGCTGCCTTACTAAATTATGCTGTAGGCTCAGGAACAATAGAAGCCACCAAACCAAATTTAATAAGCCTTTATGAAAGCAAGGGCATTAACGGAATCAATTCAACACAACCAACCCCTGAGTCTATCGTTGATTTCCAAACATCGCTTAATTACGCATTAGTCAATGATTACCCTGATGATCTAATTAGTGTGTTGATTGATAAAAATCAGGATTTAAATTTTGGCAATGAATCTCCTATATTTTATTCACTGCATAACAAAAAATTATTAACGATTCTTTTGGAAAAGGGGGCAGATATTAATTATGCCAATAGTTTTGGAAAAACCCCCTTATTTTACAGCATTCAAAATAATGACATCGCATTAACCGAGTTTTTATTGTCAAAAGGCGCAAATTTAAATCATAAGTACAAATCAAAAACTGATTACGAGGCAGCACAGGACCACTCCACGGATTATTATTGCATATATAGGAAAGCCCGAACTCCATTAATGCACGCCGCCCAACATGCATCACTGGATATGGTAAAGCTACTAATTCGGAACGGCGCAGATAGTTCAGCAAAAGACGACAATGGCGATAGCGCGGCAGATTACGCGAAACAAGCGAACAAAACCGAGATAGCGAATTATTTAAATAGTCTTTGATACAGAGATAATCAGGCTGGATTCTCATCTAATTCTATTGGTAAGCGCTACTTTGAGGCATACCTGCATGTTGTATCAGTTACGAATACCCTCTTCAAATCAATAGTGACCAAATGTCTCGCCCCCACACGATAAGCCATGCTAAAACTCATGGCTTATCGTTGTGTTGTATTCCTACCTTCGGCTGCACTGCCCTTGGACATACTAGATTGGTCTACACTTATTGACTGTTCAGGATGGGAGTTGCGAATGCAGAAAACGTCAAAATCCTCACTAATATTGCTCTACCGGGCTCTGTTTCTATCAACGGTGCTTGCGTTAGTGGCAATACTTACCTATTTCGCCTTGCCCGATCGAAAAGTTCGCATATTGCCGGGATTCGGCCATGAATCGCATTTATTTTTCGATGGGGAAAAGGGCGGACTAACAACGGCCAACTGGGTTAACCAACCGGCGTTCCACTTTACCTGTACTGCGACCACCCCGGTTACTGAAACCCCTTACTGTGGCTTAAGCATTAACTTTCACAAATTCGAGAATGGAATTGATTATTCCAATTTTCAACATATTGAATTAAAAATTCGGTATCACGGAAATAACCATCGCTTGCGTTTGAAGCTGCACAATTTCAAACCGGCACACACCAATGGCGATACACAAGAAACCTTGCAAGGGCTGGAAGTGAGTATTTTGGCGAGTGATGCCAATAAATTGCTCGTCATCGACAACCGGGGTTGGGGCAATTTTTCTCAGGGCAGCACAGTTGATATAGGCATAGACCTGGTTCCACCCATCGCACCTGGCACACACGAACTACAACTTGAATATGTAGAAATTCACGGCAAGCGCTTCAAAGCAGAATCCTGGTATTTGGGTGTGGCTTTGCTGTGGCTGTTATCCAATTTATTTTTTATTACTCGCCATTTAATGCAACAAGAAAAACGTATTCGCAATGACTCGCAACGTTTATCGACCCTTGCCCTTTACTCTAACGACCTGCAGCAGGAATCGCAGCACTACAAATTACTTTCCAATACAGACCCATTAACAGGCGCACTTAATCGCAATGGGTTTGCTACCGACATGGGGCAACGTTCACCCGCTGGAAAAATGGAATCGAACACTACACTAATGATTATCGATATCGACCACTTTAAACGCATTAATGACAGCTATGGCCACGACGCTGGCGATGTTGTGCTGCGTGAAACCGCAAAAATTATCCACAACAACACCCGTGCCGCCGATAGGTTTGTTCGCTGGGGAGGAGAGGAATTTGTCCTCTACTGCGAAAATACCAATCCTCAACAAGCACTACTCATCGCGGAGAAAATTCGCCTCTCTATTGAATCGGCGAATATTCTTTACAACAGCGCGGCAATTCCAATGACAGTCAGTGTGGGAATAGGTGTTGCCCTAGCCAGTGAAGACTTTGACCATCTGTTCAAACGCACGGATCAAGCGCTCTACAAAGCCAAAAATATGGGGCGTAATTGCATCGTATTGTCCGACACAAACGATAAATAAAAAAAGCCAGTAGGATAAATCCTCCTGGCTTTTGATTATTACCGTTCTAAAACAATTATTGCGGAGTCAAACGCAACACCACTACACCGTGTGCAGGAATTTTTGTGGTGTATTTTTCTGCCGTTGAACCCTTGGCCGTATTCCAAATATCGCGCCAGTTGAATTTCTTCTGGTCGAAGAAAATTTCGTGCTTGCTGATATCGTCTTTCATGTAGTGAAAGGCCCAATCCAGCGTGTAATCGCGCGCAACATCATCACGATTCAGGAACAGAAACGCGAATTCACCTTTCTCCAGCGGTTTGACGTAGATTTCGATGTCGCCATCATCAATCCACTTCATTGCTTGAACACCCAGCTTGTCCTGATTGATGGCGAGCATATCTTTATTAGTGAGGATTTTTTTGGTGGCCTCACTCATGCTGCGCAAATCATTCCCCGCGATTAGCGGTGATGCCATCATGGCCCATAACGAGAAATGTGCGCGATCTTCGTCTTCAGTCATACCATTGCCGACTTCCATCATATCCATATCATTCCAGTGACCGGGTCCAGCAAATTTGCGCAAGCCGGCTTGCTTGTCGAGAATTGGCAACACGCCCCATGACGACCAGGAACCGTGGTTGTGCTCGCAATTCCAGCAGGGATAGATATCGCCAGTGGTGCGCCAAGAATGGCCAACATCTTTGGCCCAATCCCAGGGCTTGTTATCGCCCCATTCGCAAATGCTGAATAAAATCGGGCGACCAGCTTTATGCAGCGCATCGCGCATCGTTGAATACGCAGAAACCGGATTGATATCTTTAGTATCACACCAATCGTATTTCACGTAATCAATACCCCAACTCGCGTAAGTAATGGCATCCTGATATTCATGGCCACGGCTGCCCGGACGGCCGGCACAAGTGGTATTACCGGCATCGGAATAAATACCAATTTTCAAACCTTTTGCGTGTACATAATCGGCAAGCGCTTTCATGCCAGACGGAAAATGTTTTTTATCGGCCTGGATAAAACCGTTTTTATCGCGCTCGCCGTGCCAGCAATCATCCACGTTAATGTACTGGTAGCCCGCGTCTTTCATGCCGGTTGTCACCATGGCATCAGCCATTTCGCGAATCATGTTTTCGTCGACGTTACAACCAAAGGTATTCCAGCTGTTCCAGCCCAATTGCGGCGTCTTGGCAAGCTGATCAAATTTTTGTGCATGGGCCTGCGCACCCAATAAAAGCGAGGCAATAACGCCACAGCAGAGAAGTAGTTTTTTTGTCATGAGAGAGTACCTGTTGTTGCTCTATTAAAATTGCAGCTTTATAAATATCGTTGCTTTTATTGAATATTACTAATCATACAAATTAATGGATTTGTAAAAAAAACTGCAATCGAAATTGCAGTTTTTTACGAGCGACGATAAACAATTATTTATTCAAACTGTGAATCTTCGCGTTAAAGGCTTTAATGATCGCAATCGTTGATGCATCGGAATCAAAAATACCATACATACCTTGCTCTTCCTGGGGTGGATCACCCATGTAGTCATCGCCTTCCTGCCACCAGTAATTCGGGCGACTAGTGCGCGCTGCACCGTTCCAGGCCCAGAAGTTATAACCAGCAATGGGTTCGCCTTTTTTCATCGGCGTCCAAAGCACGTTAAAGACTTGCTGATAAAATTTATCGCGCACCTGAGTGGTGGCTTTAATATCATAAGCACCCGCATCGCGATCCAAACCAAATTCTTCCAACACAATTGGCTTGCCGATTTTTTTAGCAATTGCGATGTGCGATGTTAAATATTCTTCACCTTTCGCCCAGCCCGCGTCCCAAGTGCCGGCAAAATTGGTTTTATCAATCCAGCCCCAGTTGCGAATCCACATATGATAAGTCAGGTAATCCACATTCTTACTGGTATGCGCATCGATAAATAATTTTTCATCGCGTACTGACCCCATTAAACCTTCGCTGCCGGTGCTCACCAAATGATGCGGATCCAACTCTTTAATGTACGAAGTTACGCCATTAATCCAATCCACATAAATTTGTTTTTCTTTGTCTGTCGCATTGGAATTACCCGGGCGCGGTTCGTTAGCCAATTGCCAGGACAGAATGGCCGCGTCATCCGCATAGGTTTTGCCCGTGACTGTGTTTACGCGCGTAACGATTTTCTTAATCGTTTTGCGATATTCGTCCTGAGCTTTGGTGCTTTGGTAAAAGCTGGCCGAACGCGCCATAAAACCTTCCCAATCTTTAGTGACGTTAGGATCTTGCATGGGCTTGCCATCAACCCAACTCATGTACTGGCTCATACCGCCCGACCACTGCCAGTAGTTATTCAAGTAGAGCACTACCGTCATATCGCGCTTGGCCACTTCGGCCATAAAATAATCCAGACCTTTTAATAATTCCTCATCATAATTGCCAAATCCGTTGGTCGTCGCCGGCTTTACCACCGAATTAATATCGCTTTTTTCCGATACAGCGAGCACGCGCAAATTATTGACGCCTAGCGCTTTGAGCGTATCCAATTCTTTGGCAAGACGAGCGCGATTACCCACTTTATTCGCGGCACCCAAATAACCGGCGTACCACATATTGGTGCCTGCGATGTAATAGGGTTTGCCCGACTTTTCAAACTGTGTACCTTTCACTTTTACAAACGCCTGATACGCGTCCGCTTTTTTTGGTTCCGCCGCCAATGCGACAGAACTCAAGCCAAAACTCAGGATCGCCGCCCAAATCCCCATATATCTTGCTGTTTTAAAGTAGCTTATTGTTTTCATTCCAATTACCCGTTGAGTGCTTTTCGGTGTAGTAAATCTAGCAGACTATCCGGTTCTTGCCCGCCCATGGGCGTACAATATTTTCCTGCATTACAAACAGAAAAAACGACAGCCATTGAGCAAATAGCTATCGTTTTTCCTTAGTAAAAATTTACCGGTTTGATTCGCCGTTCGGATGACTTTTTATGGGTCACACGGCAATTTTCATAATATTTCTGCTTAAGCCAATTTTTGCAAATAGCGCACCGCTTCCAACATCGCGCGCCCATTGTGATAAGGGCATTTCCAGAAACCGACCTTGTAGTAAGCATCTGCTGCACGGGCCTGCAAACTGGACAACCAAAACCATTCACCATTTTTATGGTCGATTTGATAGGTTTTAATAAATTGCCAAATATTTTTTGCAGCCTCGTAATAACGCGTTTCACCGGTCATTGCATAGGCGAACAAAAATCCAACCAGTGCTTCTGCCTGCACCCACCAGACGGTATCGACATTCACGGCTTGAGTAGCAAAATCGTAAGAGTCCAGCACCTGCCCGTATGCACCAATACCTTCTTGCAAGGTCACTTCGGCGATGTTCAGCAAAGTTGGAGTGAGAAACTCGGTGTAAGCATCATCACCCAGCGACTCCAATGCCTGGGCAATTAACCAACTGGCTTCAATGTCATGACCGTAGGTATAACCGGGCGAAAAGTCTTTCCACTCCAGATCCATAAACATGCGCAGATGATGCGTATTTCTATCGATCATGTATTTATCAAACATCTCGATGTTATAACGCAAGGCTGCTTTTACCGATTCACGTTTATCAACCTGATACAAACGTGTATAGGCTTCCAGAATATGCAAATGGGTATTTTGTGATTTGGGATAATTCAGATCTTTTTCACTCAACCGCAAATCGGCAATCACACCCCATTCGCGCGTAAACGCTTCCAAATATCCTTCGCGCGCGCGATCAATACCGTGTTGCTCAATTAAGGAAAAACAGGATTGCGCCAGGTGCAAGGCCTGCTCGTCCTGCGTTAACTGGTAATAGGCGCAGAGCGCGTAAATGGTAAATGCCTGGGCGTAGATTTGTTTCTTGGTATTGATGGGCTGGCCCGTTGCATCCAACTCCCAATAAACACCACCAAATTCGCTATCGACAAAATGTGCAACTATGTAATCGTAAGCGCGCTGCGCATTACGACGATAATCGGGGTTATCCACTGCTTGCGCGACTTCGCTAAAAAACCAGAGGATGCGCGCATTTAAAATAATCCCCTTGCTCGCTTGCGTTACTGGCTGGTTATCCGCGGAAATCTCTCCGTAAAAACCACCTTGCGCCTGGTCGGGTGCATGCTGCGCCCACCAGTCGGCAATGGCAATTAATTCCGCATGAAATTCTTGCGGCAACGGCGCAAAACGCGCCGGCAATACAACTGCATTCATGCGGTTACACCAACTCATTCAACACTTTTAAATTGGCACTGATCAATTCATTGCGCACCGCTACGGATGCCGCTGAACGCAGGCCATCTTCCGGGGTGTTTTTGCAATAGTCGATCAGCTTTTCCACGGTAGAAGTCGCAACATGCATGCGCGTGTCGGATGAGGCGTAATAAATAAACACTTCATTTTTTTCATTCACAATCCAGCCGTTGGAGAAAGTCACGTTGGACACATCGCCCACACGTTCTTCGCCGTGGGGTGCAATAAAATGACCGGCAGGTCGGTGACTGATCACCCAGGGGCGTTCCAGCTCAGTCATGAACATGTACAAGGTATAACGCAAACCGGCCGCGGTGTTGCGCACGCCGTGTGCCAAATGCAACCAGCCTTCTGCGGTTTTTATGGGCGCGGGGCCCTGGCCATTTTTAACTTCTTTAATGGTGTGATACACCTTGGGGTCCACAATGACTTCGGATTTTACTTCGGCATTGGTCATGGTGTCGGTTAAGCCCCAACCCACGCCGCCACCGGCGCCCACACTGATAAAACCATCTTGTGGGCGAGTGTAGAGCGCGTATTTGCCATCCACAAATTCCGGATGCAGGACCACGTTGCGCTGCTGGCCGGAATAGGTAATCAAATCCGGCAGACGCTCCCAGGTAATTAAATCTTTAGTGCGAGCGATACCGCATTGCGCTTCTGCTGCCGAGGTGTCGTTCGGGCGAGTTTCATCTTTGCGCTCGGTACAAAACAAACCGTAAATCCAGCCATCTTCATGAGCAGTTAACCGCATATCGTACACATTGGTATCCGGGCGATCGGTCTCCGGCATGGTGATGGGGTAATCCCAGAAACGGAAATTGTCGATGCCGTTAGGGCTTTCAGCGATGGCAAAAAAAGATTTGCGATCTACACCTTCTACGCGCACTGCCAAAATATACCTTCCATTCCACAACATGGCACCGGAGTTAAATGCGGCATTTACCCCCTGACGCTCCATCAAAAATGGATTGGTTTTTTCATTTAAATCGTAGCGCCAGAAAATGGGAGCATGCTCAGCAGTCAGGATAGGGTTTTCATAGCAATCGTAAATGCCATTGCCATTTGCCTTCTTGCTATTTTTTTTGGTTACCAATGCATTGTGCTGCTGCAACAGCGCTCTGGCTTTGTCGTTAAAGCTGCTCATATTGTTTACTCCAATGAGTCAAATTCTGATGTTACTAATGTTCGCCCAAATTCATATTCATTACTTAAAAAGCACCATGCATTTAAGTAATCGATTACAACTGATATTAAATTTTTTTCGCCGCAGCCATTAACAACCCAGCTGGCTGCAGCGCAAATTATTCACTTAACTTTTATTGAGCAGGTGCTCGTCATTGGTACCTTTCAGTACATCTGCCGGAGTATCCGCTGGATAGTCTTCCAGTTTTTTATACCAGTTAATCCACAGGAAAATGCTGGTTGCAATGACCACCGCCATAGCAATCGCAAATTCCTGCCAATGTTGGATCACCATAAAGATCGGCGCCGCCGTTAGCGAGGTTTGCCACACAACGCCCACCACCACATTGATGGCATCGCGGCCAGAATTTTTATTCGCTTGCACCTGTGGGTAATCTTGCTGCACCGCGGCCAGCACCGGCCCCCAGAAGCCCCAAGGACGAACTTTAAGATAGAATTTTTTCAGGACATCCATATCGTCCGGAGCAGTTAACAATGAGCCAACCACGCAGGCCACCACGCAGGCGAGAAACATAAAAGGGAAGGCTTTGATTGGCGACACATCGGTAAAAATTAACGGGAAGGCTATCGCGAAGCCGGTTACCATGCCCCAGAAATAACCGAAGCCGTTAAAGCGCCACCAATACCATTTGAGTAAATTTGCCGCGGTATAGCCGCCGTAAAGCGCACTCACTATCCATCCAATAATTTGGTTGAGACTCGGAATGAAAAAACCAATCGCCACCCCAAAAATAACGAATAGAATCGATACCAAATAACTCATGCTGACATAGGTTTTGGCGTCGGCATTGGGATTGATGTAACGCTTGTAAATATCGTTAATCACGTAAGCCGGCGCCGCATTCACGGTTGCAGCGAAGGTCGACATGAACGCGGCGAGCAAGCCCGCAATTAACAAACCTAATAAACCGCTCGGCAAAATATCGCCAGCGAGCACCATCGGCAGGATTTGTTCAAAATCGATATTCTTACCCATGGCATTCAACTGCGGCATAAACAATGCGATAGCCAGGACACCCAAACCAGTAATCAACATATAGCGAGGAAACAACAGCACCAGCGAAACGAAGCCACTCATTTTGGCTGCCTCTTTGGGTGATTTAGCCGAGAGTACACGCTGCATATCGTACGTAGGTTGCGGGCCAGCGAGGCTCTGTAATATCCCTTTAAACAACACCAGCATAAAAAATACGGTAAACGGGGAATAACCGTCGGCGAGAATTTTATCGTTGGCTGCGGCCAATTGTTTGGACCAATCCAGATCCAGACTGCCACCCATCCATAAATGATTCCAATCCGCCGGCACCAGGCTCGCGAGCAACTCGGGCGAAACGCGCTGCATTGCAATCACCCCCACCGCCACACAGGCAATCGTCATGATGATGAACTGCAACACTTCGGTAAACACCACGCTGAACATACCGCCCTTCACCACATAAACGGTGGTTACCAGGGTGATTAGCAAGCCGTAAAAGACATCGTTCATGTGCGGATCGGACGACAGTTGCCAAGGCATAAATACTGCCGCAAATTTGCCAATCCCGATAAATCCATAGGCGATAAAACCAATCACATTGACCAGCGCAAACAACACCACAATCAAATGCGAAAGCCGCGCGCCCTTACCATCACCAAAACGGAACGTTATCCACTCAGCGCCGGTCATTACACCGGAACGGCGCAGCCAGCTGGCGAGAAAAATCATCAGGAAAATTTGGTTGAATACCGGCCACAACCAAGGGATATAAACGCTACTCAAGCCATAGACAAAGAGTAGATACACCATCCACATAGTGCCAGAAATATCGAACATCCCTGAGGCGTTGGATAAGCCCAACTGCCACCAGGAAAGCTTATTACCTCCCAGGAAATAACTTTTAATATCCTTGGATGCTCGTTTGGAAATCCAAAAGCCAACCACCAGAGTTGCTACAACGTAAGCGAGAATAATCGCTATATCCAGCAAAGGAAGATTCATGAACACACACCAATTTATTATGTGGATCGCCAATTCAGTGGACGAGGTGATCGCTTTTCTTTTCTGGCCCAGCACATCCGTGCAGTAGCTTCCGGAGTTACCGGTAAGGACTGAGACTCAGGGGAACTGCAATCGACAAACCTTTCACAGCCAAGATATAGCACAGCCGACCATAAGGTTCGTCATAGAAGGCTAATGTAACCGTTTACATGTTTTTTTTCTAGTCTCTTTTGGCGCGCTGTAGTAAATTTTCACGCAAATAAGCAAAACCCCAATAAATTCAATATCAACTAGCTCTTTACCGGCTCCCCTAAGGTCACTTTTATGTCCAATATTCGCGATGTCGCCCGTCTGGCGGGTGTTTCCGTAGCTACTGTGTCGCGCGCGCTCAGCAACCCTGAGAAAGTTTCCCCGGAAAGCCTGGATAAAGTGCACAAGGCAATTGCCGAAGTCGGCTATAGACCGAACATGCTCGCACGCAACTTTCGCTCGGCGCGCGCCTATGCCGTTGTGGTACTGGTTCCCGATATCGCCAACCCCTTTTACTCGCTGTTCATCCGCGCCCTGGAGGATCGTGCTCACCAGAAAGGCTATGCCGTACTGCTGGGCGATACGCGCGGCACTCCTGAGCGCGAACTGGAATATATCCGCCGTGTGGAAACTCGTCTTGCCGATGGCATAGTGCAACTGCGTCCCAGCTCGGAAAAGAGCCAGAACAACATCCCCGCCGATGTCCCCTGCGTGAATGCCTGCGGCTGCGAATACACCACCGGCCCGGCGATTCGTATCGATAACCGCGGTGCGGCCAAAAGCATGGTGAATTATTTGATTTCGCTCGGGCACAAACGCATCGGCGTTATCTCCGGTTTAAAAGACAACCCCCACGCAATCGATCGTCTTGAGGGTTACAAAGAAGCGCTCGCCGAAGCGGGCATTCCCTTTGAAAAAGATTTGATTGCCGAAGGCGACTTCACCATGTGGTCCGGCCTGAACGCTGCCTTCCAGTTCTGCAACATGAAAAATCGCCCTACGGCAATTTTCTCCATGAACGATGAAATGGCGATTGGCGCCATGCAAACCCTGAAGAGCCAGGGCATTCGTATTCCTGAAGATATTTCCGTGACCGGCTTTGACGACATCGCCTACGCCAAATACTCGGACCCAAGCCTGACCACCATTTCGCAACCGGCGGAAGAAATGGGCAAGATGGCAATGGATATGTTATTGAAAGTAATTGAGGGTGAACCGCTGAGCCAGCGCGAATGCGTTTTGCCAACAGAATTTATTATTCGTAAAAGTACGGGGCCAGTGCCGGGCAAGAAATAATTACTGTTGTTATGAAAAACACGAAAAGCGCGCTTAATGGCGCGCTTTTTATTGGCGGCAAGTAATTAACGGCAACCAACAATAATCAATGCCGAGTTACGGGTAACTTCGATATGAGCAATCAAACACGCGGTAACAATTTTATCTTTCTTGCCAGCTTGATTTTACTCAACCTGGTGCCTGCTTATGGAGTTTTTTATTGGGACTGGAAAAGCTTCGACCTGATTTTTTTATATTGGCTGGAAAATTTAATCATTGGCGTCTTCACCGTTTTAAAATTGATGGCTTACCCCTACCAGAATTTCTCACAAGTTGCTGGCCGGATATTTCCATCGATTCTTTTCAGCGTACATTACGGCATTTTTTGCCTGGCCCATGGATGTTTTATTGTGTTGTTCTTCGCACCCGATGAACAGTATCGCTCCCAATTTGGTGATATCACTTATTTAATTGCATTGATTGTGAGCCAACATCAACTTGGCTGGCCGCTGTTGGCACTGGCCAGTTATCAATTAATTGATTGGCTGCGCGATGCAATAACCCATTGGCCCAGCGAGGAAAAAGTCGAGCACATAATGTCCGCGCCTTACAAACGTATCGTCGTTTTGCACTTCGCAATTATCGGAGGTGGATTTTTTATTGCGGAAAACAATAATCCAATTGGCGGGCTGTTGTTGTTGATTGCACTGAAAATAGTAAATGATGTCTATCAATGGTCCAGAGCTATAAAAAAGCCGCCCTTGTGAGGCGGCTTTTTCATTCATACACAGATTATTCAACCAATCTCATGGAGCCAAATACGCTTGCATCCAAATAACCCTGGTTGTTTTTGTGACCCTGGGTATCCACTGAGCCCATCATGCTTTCGCGCTGTGCACTGCCATCATTATCGATGTAACTGGCAGAGAATCCCATCAACTTACCGGCTGTGAGCGTCAGCGGAGTATTTGCCAGAGAATCTGAATAATTCTCACCGTAAATACGCACGCGCATTTCCCAATAATGTTTATCGCCGTTGCTGACCATGCGGACATCTATGTGGTCATTCAACAATTTAGGTCCAGAGGTGGTGTAGTCCACAACATCGCCATAGGTGCTGACGTGATACGCCCAGGCACTGGTGTTGTACTGGTGCTGACCGCCATTTTTATTTTCGTCGATAAAAATTTCTACCGTGTCATCTTCCCAATAATTACTCAACGCATCGCGGGTGCGATCGTAGATGCGATCATCGGTAATATCGAACAACAGATACAAATAGTTTTGATCCCACAGGGCTTTGTATTGACCGGTGTAATCGGCGGCGCTTGGATTAGATTGAGTTCCCAACCAGAATACGTTGATCGGTGCCCAACTCGCCTGCGCCCACACAGAGTCCACTGCACCATCTATCACTGGAGCCACTTGCGCCTTGGGCGCGATATACAAGTTGCGGTCAGCAATGCTGGAACTGGATGAGGATCTTGGCAGCGACGAAGAACTCGACGAGCGAATCGACGAACTCACCACACTACTCAGGGATGAAGTGCTCGACATACTACTGCTTACCAAGCTGCTAACCGATGAACTGGAGCGAATGCTGGACGAGCTGGAGCTAGTCATCACACCGGTGTGCGCGCGCTTGATGGAGAACACATAGTCCCACAGTTGCGGATTCATATAGGCGCGCATCCATACTGTGTGCTGCAAGTCATTGCCATTTGGTGGATCACCTGGATCTACCATGGCGGTAGTGCCACGCGGAAATTTATTCATGGTCGCACAACCACCCGCAGTGCGAATTGCACTCACCGTATTTTCGGTATCAGTCACGGAGTTATTTTCATCGCCTTCGCCCTGTTGTGACCAAATAACCACTTTGGAATTGGCAACAGCTTGCGCGTGATTGCTGCTAACTGGATGCCCCGACATAGGTACCGCCGCCGCAATTAAATCAGGCCGGCGCGCGGCCAATTCCCAGGAGCCACCACCGCCCATGGAAATGCCGGTGACATAAATGCGATCAGGATCGATTTGATAAATCGTTTTCAGGTGCTCAATTAAATCCGTCAAGGCTTTGCCATAGCGAGAAGGGTTGCCGCTGATAGAGAAAGGAGCGCCGCCACCTGATGACCATTCGTTACTATAAAATTCACATTGGCATTGGGGCGCAACAATATAAGCGGGTTTGCCTTGGCGATTTTCCGGCGTTAACAACGAATTGCTCGATGCAAAAAATGGCAGCGCGTGGCGCGATGTTAAATGCTCTTCATTACTACCGCGCTCGCCGCCACCGTGTAAATAAATCACCAGTGGATATTTCGCTTGTGGATTGGCAGCAGCCTGTGATGGTTGATAGAGGTTATACGGCAAAGCGATGTTGCCGTTATTGAAGGCCGGCATTTTCACCATCAGCTCGCGATAATTTTTCACCACCTTTTGCGCTTCATCATTGGTGTTGTAGGGCGCCCAGGAGCCAAATTGAGTCGCAGGTGGCGCAGCGGGGCAGTCGGTGCGAACCACATCCGACACTGAGCTACTGGACGAGGATCTCACACTGGAAGACGCTGGCACTGACATGCTGCTCGCCGACGAACTTAGAACCGACGAACTTGCCCTGGATGACGATAAACTCGAGCTAACGGCAGAGCTTGTGGCCCGCACCGAGCTGGACGCCGCAGAACTTGAAAGCGCCGTACTCGAGAGCGATGAGCTGATTACCAGACTGCTGGAACTGCGCATAGAACTGATGGAACTGCGTACTGAACTTGAGGATGCTGCACTGGAGACCGGATCAAGGCTTGGGTATGCATTTCTCACCAACAATTGGAACGCTTCCGGGAACCAACGGCCTGCAACCGGGGCATTGGCGAGGGCACCTGTGCCCAGGTTGGAATTATTGCCTTCGGTAAAGGTGTACGTTGGGTCGCACATGCGATCAAAGCCCTTGGCCGGATCCAGTGGATCAAACGACAACTCCAGGGACGATGCACCATCAGATTCACCTGGCGGTTTCACCCAAACATAGGCGTCCAGACCCGGTGCAGGCGTGGCTTGTGGGCGCTCACCAATACCACCGGGTTGGTTACACCAATTGCCTCGATGGATACGACGATCAACGCGGGATTGATCGACAAAGGAATCAACCTGGGTACTGGTGGATTGCGCTGTTGGACGATTCGGACCACCCCATCCGTTGCGCGAGGTGTCGACCAACATGCCGATAGATTGAGGGAATCCCGCCGCAATCATTTTGGTTCGCCAAGCTTGCACAAACGCTACTTCGCTAAAGTGCGGATTCCACTCATAGAATTTTGCCTGACGCACCTGAGTGCCACCACCGCTGCCCGGCATAGCACTATTCGCCAACGAGTCCAGGAAGGGTTCGTACACAGGTGTGTAACCCGATGTATTAGACACAAAGCCGGCAATGGAGCGCACACCATTGGTGGTGCCTTTGATTGCATTGGCGATCAAAGTAACCGCCTTAGTGAAGTTATCATCCCAACCCAACCAACCTGAGTGGCCGATATCCACATAGCTGTAGACGTTTGGAATTTGCGACAGTTTATTGAGCGTGTACTGCGTATTGGCAATATACCCATGCGCCGCATCGGTCGCGAGCTGACAATCAGGATCACTTAGATTCGTCACGAGGTTGGGCAATGAGTCAGGTTCAATGATCGCAATAATGCGCAGATTGCGGTATTTGCTATCAGCGAAAATATTCGCCACTGCATCAATGTATTCACTGCGATAACGCGCGCTTCCGTTTGGTCCCTGGGTCAATTCACCGTTAGACGCAAGTGCATGGCAATCGCGATTGGGCAGGTCATAAACAACTATCTGAATCAGGTTCGCGCCTTGCTCCAGAGCTGCATCCAAATGATCACGCAAACCGAAGCCTTCTGCAGGATCTATCGCCCCAATGCGATCCATCCAAATAGCGGTGTTGTAGTTGGCAATTTTATCGCCACCAACTTCACCACGGGCTTTTGCTGACCAGTTGGGATCAATGTACCAGCGCGCACCCACAAACGGATTATCCAATGGATGTGCATCGATTGAACTGACCGAACTGCTTGTGCGCGAACTCATACTGCTCGACACCAGACTGGAGGATGCAACTGAGCTAGAGGACGCAACTGAATGCGAAGAAAGAACTGAACTGGACGATACAATTGAGCTGGACGATGCAACCGAGCTAGACAGTGAAATTGAGCTGGATGATCGCGATACGCTCGTGAAAACGGCCGAACTTGAAGACGCTATGCTACTGGAAGTGAATACCGCCGAGCTGCTCGTTGCCGGGACTGATGAACTACTCGACGTGCGCGCACTGCTGCTGGAGGATGGAATACTGGAAACCGCACCACTACACACACTGCCCGTTACACTGGGTCGTTGGGCGGGCGCGTTAGCCACACCTTTATTGCCCTGTACACCAAACTCAACCGTCTGCCCGGGATTTATCCGGTCGTTCCAGCCCATGCCGGTCGCGGTATAAGGATTACTTCCGCTAATGTTGGCGTTCCAACCTCCAGTGCGGGTTGAACCGTCGGTATAACGCCAGGAAACAGACCAACTGCTAATTGCCGTTTGAGCGTCATTCGTGATTCGCACAGCGGCAACAAAGCCATTGTTCCATTCACTTTGCACAACGTACTCGCAGCGGGCTGCGTAGCTGGAAGCAGAATGCAGTGCCAGCATTCCACAAAAAGTCGCAGCAAAACGCCGCAACGGAATTTTTGAGATTTTCATTATTCCCTCGATTACAAGGTGATTTACTCAGAGAGCCTATACAGCAGGCGATGAAGGCATGGTGATGCGATGCGGAGCGCATTATCGAGTTACGCACCGGAAAAAAGCGGAATGGGTTCAAGCAAATTGGATTGCGGAGAAAATTGTGGCAGCTCAATATTCAGATGCAGAGCTAATTTTTTTCTAACAAACAAATAGTTCATTAGTGGCAAACTTTGCCTGTGTAGAGCAGCAAAAAAATAGGAGTACCTGCAGGTGCAGGTACTCCAACAACGAAAATAATGTTTACTTTACCGCGGCGTTCACGTGATCCAGCAATTCCATCGCCGCAACAATTAAATGGTAGAGCGTGCTGGCGGGCGCTACATCAACGACCACTTCATCATTGGCACCGCGCTGGTCCACATAGGAGCCCGGTGTTGATGCACACAAATAATAAGTAAATAAATCGTCCACGCCTTTAACGGCAATGGCTTCGGCATTAGGGTTACCTTCGCGAATTTGCACCAGGCTGGCTTTGATTAATTCGGTAATACCCCAGCAGCGTTTGTTGCGATCGATAACGTCACCCGTGTATGACACCGCATCAAATAGCAAACCGGATTTATCCATACCGATTTCCAAACCGCGCGCGTAAAGCGCTTTGGTGTAATGCGCAACCGGGCGACCGGTGCGGCGGTGATACCAATCCAGCAGCCAAACCCATTCCATCATATGGCCGGGTTCTACCGTATCGCCTTTGGCATTGGGTAAACGAGTCCAGCTATCGTCGAAAAATTCAAACAACACGCCGTGAGTTTCATCAAAAAAATGTGACTGGAAGAGCGCAAATAATTCGCCAACGCGCGCTAAATATTTTGCATTGCCGGTTGCATCGTAAAGCGCGAGGAAGGCTTCAAATAAATGCATGTGCGGATTCTGGCGGCGACAGGCGTAGGCGTAATCGCCTTCGATCCAACCACCCACGGCGGAACCGAAGTGCGCATCCAAATGCGCAATTAATTTATCCGCTTCATCAAGATAGGATTGTTCGTTGAACGCGCGATAACACCAGGCATTGGCGAGCAAAAAGAAGGCGTGATCGTAGAGGTCTTGCTTGGTATCTACTACCACAAAATTGTTATCCAGCAGATGTGTGTAACCGCCACCTGCCGTTGGATGCGCGGCAACATTGTGCACGAACGTCAGCAGGTTTTTAGCAACCGGTTTCCCCTGCTCACACCAACCGCGATGGTAAGCCGCAGCAAAGAAAAATGCTTGGCGCGCTTGCACCCTCACGCGCGTACTGGACTCGAGGTCCGGTAATCCGGCCGGGGTTAAACGCTCATAATTGGCGTTGGTCTTGGGTTCAATTCCACGCTCCAGCCACAGTGGCAGGGCATCGTTTTTAATCCAGCTTTCTAGTCGGCTCGCGGCCGCACGCAATGCTTGTGACATAAGAGAGTTTCCCAATTCGCAGCGCCGCCCCTGGCGAGAAATGAAGTGAATAGGCTGATTGCGGCTGAAGTGCAGAAGCATTTTGCGGGAGGATTCACTAGGGCGCAAATGAAAAAACCCCGGCAAGCCGGGGTAGAAAAAAACACAACAGCGGGCTATGGCTGAACAATTAATCACTAACATACAAGGATATTCGGAGCCTGGTGATTGAGCATTCAACCAACAAAACTGTAACCGATTACCACTGCATAACCATGAATAAAAAGGCCTTAGCGACGCCATTATTATCAAAAATGTAACCGATTACAATCAATTTATGCAAAAAGGGTAAAAAAGTCGTCGCGTACACGTTAAATGGAATGGATCGCCAATGTGATATAGCTCCCACGGCCAGTGTTAACTGAACCGTGGGTTAGCGTTATTGCGGCAGGAAATCGAAGGTTTGGGTAATGGTTGTGCGCGCCACATTGGATGCTGGAAATGTGATGAGCTTAATACGCTGGAGGATCTTGCTCTCTAACGCGGAATCACCTAATTCACTCGATACCAGACTCGCCTCGACAATTCGGCCATTGGGGTCGATCACTATTTTCACCACCATCTTGCCTTGCAGGGCAGGATTTTGGCGCAGGGCGCGGTTGTAAATCGAATAGATAGCACCTTTGTGCTGCTCCATGATCTTGCGGATTTCCTCCTCACTGCGCGCTGCACCGCCAGCACCATCGCTATTGCCCGCTTTAGCTGCACCGGTTTTTTTACCCGCTTCAGCGAGACCGCTTTTCACCTTGGTCGTCTCACGCCCGGACAATGCAACTCCGCCGGTATCGCGACTCATGGCAGCGGTATTGATGCCACCACTGGCAACCTTGGCGCCGCTGGTAATCATGGCGCGATCAACCTGAGCTGCTTCACCCGTACTATTAGTCACAGTAGTCGCTGCCGTTTCTATCGCCGAGGTTTGCATCATCTCGCGCATTTCAGCGAGATCATCCTTAAATTGGCTCACCTGGCTTTCAGCCTGCTCGCGTGCGCGCTCAACAGCTTCCTTGGGTGGTAACTTGGACGGCTGCCTGGGCTTTTCAACTGGCTTGGGCTCTGGCTTTGCTTCCACCGGTTCAGGCTTTTTTTCCTCGGGTTTCTTTTCTTCCGGTTTTTTCTCTTCCGGTTTTGGTGGTTCAATCGGTTTTGGTGGTGGAAGCTCCTGCTTTTCCAGCACCACACGCGCCAGTTGCGGCGGTAGCTTTTCTTTTTCAGCGCGCGCCAATTCCGGGACTTTAATAACCGTGACCACCACACTCACCGCGAGCAATACAACAATGCACACCAACAAAATTTTGTTGTAGCGCTTGTCGTCATCAATCGACGAGCTCCAGGGTAATTCCAAATTCAGGGCAAGAGCCATATCAGCCTCCCCCACCGGAATTAGCAGGCAATTCCTTTTTGGTGACGGCGAGAGAAATATCGCGATACTCAGCAGCAGCACAGGTTGCCATAATTTTCTTCAGCAACTGATAAGGCACTTTTTGATCCGCCATGATGGTTACCGGGCGGCCAGTGAGCTTATCTTTTTCAGCCAAGGGGCCAGCGCGCTCAGCCTGGTATTTCAATTCCTGCTGCAAAGGCGCGTACAAATCGCTGGTGGACGCTATCAGATCAGTCACTGTACCTACCGCACGGCCACCCACCACCACGTCAGTCGCGCTAACTAATACCACGAGATTATTTTCCGGTACCTGTTCAGAAAAAGACGCGGGCAATTTAATACTTTTATCGGTTTGCAATACTTCTACATCACCGGAATTCACCAACAGGAAAAATACCAAAATGGTAAAAATATCCATCAAGGAAACCAGGTTTAACTTGGAGGCCTGATTCAAACGGCGGTGATGTTTAGCCATACGCTTGGCGCGCAGCGACTGTTTCATTGCGCACCTCCCGCTGGCGCTACCGCACCGGTGGACTGACCTGGCGGAGGAGCATCACCCAACGAAATTTCCGGGAATAATTCTGCATCAACGAGATTAGCCGCTACCACGGCTTTAAACGAGCGCACGGTATCCATAGTGGTGACGAGCGTTTGGTAGTCGGTGTCTTTTTCCGAGAGAATATAAATATCTTTTTTCTGGATGCCTTTGTCTTCCAGCAGGCGTTTTGTTTCTTGCAACACACTCGCCAGCATTTTGAAATCATATTCGCCATCAGCGGTTTTTTCGACCCACTTTAATTTAATGCCTGCCGGATAATTCACTTCAAATTTATCGGCGCGAATAATTAATTCGAGTTGTTGTGGCGGCTCCTCCGTCATAGGAACACTGGAGTCAGCCATATCCGGTAATTTTAAATCCAATACCGTGGTGCGCGAGAGCACCATGCTCATCAACAACACCGGTACCAATATGATCATTAAGTTCATAAAGGAGGTGATGTCGAGATCAGGGTCCTCTTTAATTCGCCGTTTAATGCGCATGAGATTGAACCTCGCTCTTACAATTCAACAGGTTCAATCGTTATTGTGCAGATTGTGGTTTGGTAGCACCGGTATCCTGCGTACGGGTACGCGGTACATCCTGAACATGGGAAATAATATTCAGGCACTTAACGCCCGCCATTTCCAGGCTATCAATAATTTCTGTGGTTTTGCTTTGCAACATTGAGTGGATCAACAATAACGGAATTGCCGCGACCAGACCAAACGCCGTGGTATTCATTGCAACGGCAATTGATGACGAGAGCAGTGCTGCTTTTTCTGCCGGGTCGGCGCTGGCAACCGCCGTAAATGCCTGGATCAAACCGATAATGGTACCCAACAATCCCAGCAGGGTAGCGATATTGGCGAGGGTCGCGAGATACGCGGTGCGCTTTTCCAAACGCGGCATGGCCTCCATAACACCTTCCTCCATCGCCAATTCAATATCATCGCGACGTGGCGATTGGGCCATGCGCGCGATACCGGCAGCGATAATACGCGCGATAGGGGCATCGCTGGATTTACCGACATTCAGCACACCGTTGTAATCCTTTTTTTGCAACAGCGGCAAAATACGATCAAACGCTTGGCGATTGGAACTCTTGGCATTCATTAAAACCAACCAGCGTTCAATCGCAATCGCCAACCCCACTACCAATACCACGGCGATGGGATACATGAAGGCGCCGCCTTCCTGGAAAAAACGAATCAGAGAATCCATAACCAAAGCCTCACAATAAAAATGTTTTAAGTTGTATTCGTGTTTAAAAGAAATTACTCAGCCGTGCTATCGTCCCACTCGCCCGATGCTTCCAGGCTGCGCTGCATTTCATCGCGCTCTACGTGACCAAATACTGCTTCTTGCTGGCTACTGAGCATCTCCATTTCCAAATCCGGACTGGTGGGCGACTGCCAGGGGAGGATATACATCACCCGCGGTTGTTCCTGGTTGCCCGTTACCGTAGTACGCAGATTAATATTGGCTTCGCGCACCATTTTTTTTCCGCTTGCATTTGTTGATGCGGTTTTATTGTCCGCATCAGCTTTTGCTGGCGCGCTGGCAGCCGCCGACTCAGCAGATGCCTCGTTCGTTTGCGCGAGCGCCGGCAAACTGACAATAATCGACACAAAGCAACAGACTTGGGCAAATAATTTACTCATCGCTAGCCTCTTCAACGACTTCACTCGACTCTTTTACCGCTTCACTCGTCGCTGCTTCTCCATCAGCGTCAACATCTGCCGCCGCATTTTCTGTGACGGGTGTCGCTTTCGGTTTGGGCGCAATCCCCAAACGTCGCTGCAAATCCGCAATCCAACCGGTCACTTGCTTGTCGCCATCGCCGCGCAATTGCTGGTAAGCCTCAAAGTGCACCAGGGCCTCGGCATTTTTGCCGAAATACAAATCATAAAGTATGCCGATATTGCGATGACTTTCCGCATGGAAGGGCCAAATGCTTAAGGCCTTTTTATAATTGCTTTCTGCATCATTAAAGCGCCCCTGTTCGCGCTGCAAAATAGCCAACTGGTTGTAAGCATCCAGATTAGTGTGGTTGGCATTGATCGCGTCGGTAAACGCCTGCTCCGCACGTTTATCTTCTTTCTGTGCACGGTAGATCAATCCCAAATTCAAATAGGCACCAGACAATTTGGTATTTTGCGCTACCAATTGTTGCAGCAAGGTTTCCGCCTGCTGCCATTGCTTGTTGCGCATCGCGCGCGTGGCATTGGCAAATTGTTGCGCGGCGGCACTGCTGATTGATGGTTTATTTTGCAAATAAGGATTAGGGGTAACCGGCCCTGCCGGCAGAATAGATGTACCTGCTGGTACAACCGCTACCGGCTCATCAGCTGCCGGTTTTTTGCCAGCCGTTTTTTTCGGTGCCGACGACGAACAGGCCTGCAGTAAGATGATTCCTGCCATCAACAACCAATAGCGTTTAGTGAATCTCATCGCTCACCTCCAAACGCATTTCAGATTTGTTGTAACGGCCGGGCAATAATTTGGCGAGCGCCGCAAAGCTGCGTTTTACGCCGGCATCGTAAGTGCCTTTCCAGCTGCGCTGGGCATTGGCCTGATGGATTTCAATCGCCTTTTCCTCAAACGGATAAGCCTGTTCCTCCAGTAAAATTTCGTATTGCTCCAGCGCTAATTCATCCAGATCTTTGGGTCGCTGCGAATTCATCAGGTCGCGACTCAATTGCGCATAGACCTCGCCAATTTTAAAACTGGCTTCGGTGGTAAATTCACTCACGCCATAGGCAAGGATTTGCTCCTGGGCTTTAATTGCTTTTTCCATAGCTGCACGCTTACGCTGCAAGCTGGCTTTTAGCGGAAGGGTCAAGGATATGCGTGCAAATTCATCGTAACTCGCCTGGGATATTTCAGTCTGCGCGCTCGCCGCTAACCAGGTTGAGCGATCAGACTTCTCACTGCCCGCGCGATTGTGCGTATTCACAATATTCTGCAACCAGTAATTGCGCTTATCGCGATTGGCGGATGCTTTGTATAACTCTGTTAATTTAAATTGCGCTTCCAGGTTATTCGCCAACGGCCGAGGATATTGCGTAGCGTAACGCTGGTATTGTTCGATGGCCTGTGAAAGCTTGCCCGATTTTTCGTACAACTCAGCGCCCATATAGAGCGACTGGCGTTTTACATCCGGATCAGTACTGGTGCGCTCCATCACCACTAACTCATCGGCAGCTTGTTGCCATTTATTCTGGTTTTGATAGATCAATACCATTTTGGCCGGCAGCGTTGCCGCTAATGCATGTTGCGGATATTTTTTTCGGAATGAGGTGTACACATTTTCCGCTTGGGTCCATTTTTCCTGATCCATTAAATAAACACCTGCATCGTACTGCGCTTTAATCGCCACTTCGGTATCCGGGGTGACTTGCGTAATACGCAGCAGTTGCGCAATCGCCGCATCCTTATCGCCAAATTCAAGGCTCGCCTCCGCCTGGCGATAAATACTGGCGGCAATGCGTTCGCGCACTTGTTGCGCACTGGGTGCGCCGGGGGTTTTACCATGGGCGGGCAGTAAATTTAATACCTGCACATAGGCTTGTTCCGCCGCCGCATATTCTTTGGTTTCAAAAC
Source organism: Cellvibrio sp. KY-GH-1 (assembly GCF_008806975.1). Classification (NCBI taxonomy): domain Bacteria; kingdom Pseudomonadati; phylum Pseudomonadota; class Gammaproteobacteria; order Cellvibrionales; family Cellvibrionaceae; genus Cellvibrio; species Cellvibrio sp. KY-GH-1. The sequence continues at coordinate 4,374,776 of NZ_CP031728.1, read as the reverse complement.
GGCTATGCCCCAGAATTAACCAACTGGTAAATTGCAGCGAACCTTCCGCCGGTGGCTGCCAGGCAATCACCCGTTCGGCGATGTTTTTTGCATCCACGTAGCGATTTTGTTGCAGTAAATCGTTCGCTGCTTCTGCCAATACCACCACCGCGCGCGGATCATTTTTGTAAACATCGGCAAAGTTCAACGCATTTTGTATCTTGCGATTTTGCCATTCTTCCATGCGATTATCCGGCAGGCTGCGCGCCGACTGTATTAATTGCTGCGGAATTAAAATTGCGGCGTAGCCGGCGTCGGCTCCGCGCAACTGGTCCATGTAGCCATAGGCAACTTGCTCATAGGCTTCCATGGCGGGAATTAAATCACCGGATTCATTCAAACATTCGGCTAGCAAAAAGGTCATCTCTGCAACCTGCGCATCCTTGGCAAAGGTTTGCACAAATTCGCGATACCATTTTGCCGCGCGCGCAAACGCGGCTGTGGAATCCGCTTTATTGGTTGCCTTTAAAGTTTGTGCCTGGGCGTGTTCGTATTGCGCTAGCTCTTGCAGGGATTGATGCAAGTAGGCGAGCGCATTGTCGCCGATTGCACCTTTCCGTTGCGTCCAAAAGTTGCTGCTAATTCCATAACGCTCCACAAATTCCTGTTTGGCAGGCAGGATTAAACTGGGGAAGTCGCCCTGTTGGTAAACATCAATCGCTTTAATGCTAAAGCTGGGCGAAAAATCGGAATTGGGGTTGTGCTGCACAAAATGCTGATAGGTTTCAGCGCTATCCGTGAAGCGCTTTTGCTCCAGATATAATTGACCGAGCTGTTGGTAAAGCAAATATTCGTAAGCGCGTGGGCCACCCAACGCGAGCTGCAATTCGCTAATGGATTTTGCACCGTCCAGATACGATAATGACAGCCCCATAACACGTAACGTATCTTTTACCAGATTCGCTTTGGAGAGCCCAATATCGGTTAGCGCCGCATCCACATCTTGCGGATTGGTGGCGTGACCAATTAATTGATCGAGCACGCCGGCAAATGATTTCAGTGCGAGGTCGTAATCACCACGCTTAAATTGCGCCCAACCTTTCATATAGAGTGCGTTTTGTTGCAGCTCCGCATTATTGCCTTTTACCACCGCATCGTAGTTGCGCTCGGCAGCTGCGTAGTCACCATCGGCAAAAGATTTCTCCGCGCGGCGAAATTGTGTCTCCGCCATAAATGGCGAATCGGGATTGGTTTGCGCTAATTGGTCGAGGATCACCGACGCCTCTTCAGTGCGTCCATCGAGTGACATCGCTTTGGCCAGCTTGTAGCGCAATTGATCCGGCTGAATACCTTTAGCGGATGGCGCCGCCGCGCCCTGCATTTTTAACAGCTCATTGTAGAGCGCAATCGGCTTGTCATACTGACGACGGGTATCAGTTGCGTCCAGCTGTGCTTTTTCACTGCGCGCCATTTCAAGGTCGGCAATACGCACCATAATTTGCTGACGCAAGGCCGGCTCTTCCGCGGCGGCGAGTGCACGCTGATAACTCTGTTCAATGCGCGCCATATCCAATACTTCTACTTTGGTTTTGGCATTGGGAATTTTTGCATCGGGCAAATCCGCCAGCGTTTTACCGCGTCCATCGTCGCCAATGCCGAAGGTACCGCAACCTTGTAAATGAACGCTGCTGGCGATAATGAGCGCGAGTAATGTCACTCTTGTCGTGCGCGACCGGGTTGACTGTTTAGTGAGGAAAATCATTCGGGTTGCTTCCTCAATTCGGCATCATACAAACGCGCCACCGCGAGATGCGCCTGCGCTAAATAATTGTTCAGGCGTTTCTCGTGGGTTGCGAGCTGCGCATCCACTTGCTCACGTAAACTGGCACTCTGCTGGTCAATTAATTGTTCAGTGTGCTGCAAATTACTATTCACGTCTTTGCGCAACACATCCAACCGAGCCAACACGGGCTGAATGTCCATGCTGGTGAGCGTGACTTCTTCAATTCGCTGGCGTGTTGCCGCGACAGTGGCGAGCGCATCGTCAATCGTTTTTAATTCGGCGTGCTGTTCTGCCATCCGCTCTGGAAATGCCTGCGCCGCACGCCACAGCAAAATACCTTTAAACATATTCAAGCGCGATTCCACATCGGCTGTGTTCTGCCCCGCCGCCTGCATTTGCTGAATTGTTTTTTCGCCGCGCTCGATCCGCTGATAGAGTGCACGCGTATCCTCATCAGCCAGCGCGATATAATTTTCCGCGCTCGCAATAGTTTGCAACCGCGCGGCAAGCTGATCTCGTTCAACACTTAACGTCTGCTGTTTTTTGGCCAATAATTGTTGCGCGCTTTGTTGCTCGTGACGGCTGCGGCTTGCTTGTTTTTCCAACAACAGTTCGCGATAGGCCTCCAGTTTGGGTTGCCATTGTTGCAAGAGCGTTTGGATGCGCAGCAAATCGCGCAAATCCAGCACAGAGGTTTGAAATGAATTTTTAGCAAACAATTCATTTAAGTACGCGGAGCGCGTTTTGATCACGCTGGTTTTATCCAGCTTGAGCCAGTTTTGTCCATCATCGGTAATGACCGCCGTAGGTGCTCCCTCGGCCGTGCCATCACCGCGCAGAATTTTTTTTGCCTCTTTATCCGAAAATGCTTCGCTGCCCACCAACGTCAGTAATTCACCTTGCGTAAGGGTTGCGCGCATCTCGCGAATTAATTGTATTTCACGGGCAAGCAGCTCTTCAGCGGTGTGATATTCCTTAACGGCTTCGCCTTGCGCATCCAGCTTTTCGTAAGCGTAAGGAATGGCAAGTAGCGATTCCTGCACCGCGGGTTGCATTAAACTGCGCTGGCGCAATACCTGCCAGGGCTTAAGCGCAACGGCGTATTCCTCTTGCGCAACAGCAGCCCAACCGTAACCAAGCAATGCCTGATTGGCGAGCGGACCTTCCAGGCGCACTTTGGTGAATTCACGAATCGCCGCGCGGTATTTTTTTTCTGCCAGAAATGAATAGCCAAGTGCGGTATAGGCTTTATCTTGCAGCGCCCATTCTTCTTTCTGACGCGAAGGGCTAGCGGAAATGTCGATATCCGCCAGCTCCTCGAAAAACTCCTGCGCACTTTTAAAGTTGCCTGCGCGCGCATGAGCAGCGCCAAGGTTATAAAGTGCGTAAGGATTCCAGCTGCGTAATTCCTCAAGGTCTTCGGGTTTGACCTCGGCAAAGTTATTGTTACGAATACGAATATTGAATTGCAGTGCCTGCAATTGAGCGCGCAGGGACGGTTTAAAGTTGCTACTGACGCGTGCAAAACTTTGTTCTGCCGCTGCCTGATCCCCGCGAATGTAATGCAATTTGCCTAAATAAAACCAGGCCGCATCGCGAACATGCTCGGGGCGACGTTCATCTTGCAATATAGTGGTGAATACACTTTCTGCGTGATGCTGCATACCAAACGCGAGGCTGATGCCGCCGGCAATCAATTCCGGATTATCGCTGTGGCCCTGAATTCCATCGCGTGTGTCAGCGACCATGAGTTCAGAGAGCGCTGGAATATAATCCTGCTGGTAGTAGTGGTAGAGCGCCACACCGTAGCGTAAATCTGCCACTGAGGTTTTCATCTTTTCTTTTGCCTCTACGCCCGGAAGACAGGCGAGGCTCGCCAGTGCAAGCACGAGCGATTGATGCCGAAAGAGCGCAGCGGCACGCATTACATTTGCCATTGCTTAATAGTAAATTCCGGTTGCAACTGCGCGGTAGAATCCACTATGCGCAATTCCAGCACTACCGGATCTTGCGCCTTGCTGATCACCAGTTTTGCGCCGCGTTTGTAATCTTTTTGGGGGCCGCGCCCGGTAAAAAAGGCGCTGATTTCATGCTCGCCAGTTTTTAAATTGCCGACATACAAACGCTGCACGCCGCCGCGAAACAGGGCTTTGGTTTGCTTGTCGGTGTAGAGCTCGCTCGCTACCAATTGGCCATCAATTTCCAGTTTGATTGCATCCAAATTAAAGAAAGCGCCCAAATCCATGGACACGTACACCGCCACCTGCGTACTGGCGGGATAGAGCAGCTCCTCTTCCAGAATGAGTAAATCGCGATTGAGGGTCAGCACCGATTCTTTCAGGGACTCCACATTACCCGCTTCCTGCGCCAAGGCGCGCAGCGGACTAAGCAGCAAGGGGCACAGCGACAACAGCACAGCCAGGCGCAACCAATGGCGCAGGGGTTGAATCATGTCTCTCTCCAGTTTCACATCAGGCCAATAGTTATCTCAGCCCGGGATTTTTTGTCAGCGCGCCCATTGCCGCTGCCTGTTTTTGACACTCACAGCTACCGTGAATAAATCATTCTAGAAGCCAATCCGGATATTGGATGTGACTTTGAGCACAGTTGATCTGGCGCTTGAGTGATTTTTTTTAGGCGATGATCACGCCCTGCACAAAAGTGACAAGGCCGGTCAAAAAGTGAGAATTAAGGATAGCTTAGATGGTTTTCGGAGAGGGACAACTCCTCCGCTATTTCCCAGTGTTTATAGCGGAGGAAGGGCTTACAACAGGAAATTACTCGGTGATACGGATCGTATCCAGATAAATATAGCCGGAAGGCAAAGGGGTACCCGTAGCGTAAACATGAATGGCCAACTTGCGTACATCACTGGCGTTAAAACCACCGGCAAAGCTACTGCCCAATTGCGTGCTAATCATTACCCACTCTTTATCGGGAAATGCCTGGCTAGTGAAACGCTCAGTCGCTGCTTCACGCCCGGCACCATCTGTCGCCACCAACGCAAACTCCATTGGATAGGCGAAGCCAGAAACAATGCTGGAGAGTAATTTGATTTGCAGACTTGCCGTTTTGTTTTTGATGCTAATTGGCTTGCTCAGTTGCGTTTCCAATGCCCAGTGATCCAGACTGCTGGTCCACTCTGGAAATGCACCCAAGCCCTGAGAAAGATGTTTGTGAATCTCACTGATTCCACCCGCGTAATTTACAAACTTCCAGTTGTTAGCCGATGCCTCGGTATTGAAATGCTCCACGAACACTTCTTTGGATGAGGAGATGCTGCCGGCCCCTTTGATCCATTGGATGTTATCCAGTTGGAATACAACCCCTGTTTGCACACCGTCATCAATAGACGGGCGAATCATGAAACCGGTATTAACTTTTTTCAAATCCAGACCATCACGGACCAAATCGGCGACTTTAAGCTCAACCGTTTGCCACTGATTTAGAAAACTGACAGGAACCTTGGCTGAATGCGACAAGCAGGGCCACACACACTCTACTACCACTTCAAATAACATTTGCCCTTTATTCGCGTCGTAGGCGTTGCCGAAACTCTGCACGTTTATATCAAACTTAATAGTGCCCGTTGCGTAATCACTGCGATCAGTCGGCTCGGTATTGAGGTAGATCTGGCTATTAAAACCACTCTTTAAACCAAAGCTCACCTCAACAACTTTGTTGCGTCCCGCGGCCGGGGAATCCACTAATTTCCACTGCACGTTACCGGCATTGGCTTCAGTGGTATATTCGGAGCCCTTACCCGTAGCGACTTCGTAATTGAAGGCTTTGAAAACACCCCAGCTCTTGTTCACGCAATCGGCAAACAGCGTTCCCTCGGTGCCGCAATTGCCCCCGATAGGGTTGCCCCCAATAGGTGTTGATGAAGAGCTACCGCCCGATGAAGAGCCACCGCCCCCACCACCGCCACAAGCGCCCAATAACAAACTGATGAAAAGAAGTCCCCAATAAAATTTCATAACTACTCCTTGAGAGAGAAAACGAGAAAACATAAACGTGTGATAGGAAAAACGCGAGGAGAGAAGCGCAGCCGCTATTGTACGAAAATTTGCGCGTCACGCGGCCAGAAAAAAAGTGATCTTATAGGCAAATCTATTGTGGAACGGCCAAACCCTGACTGTAGAGCACCTTACCTTCGGTGGTAATAACTACCGCGTCGAAGCCGGGCAACTTATTGATCAGCGCCAGGCCTTTGTCTACCCCCAAAATAAACACGGTGGTAGAGAGAGCATCCGTATCTATACCCACCGGCCCAATAATCGTCACACTATTAACACCACTGACTGGAGATTTCCCCGTGCGCGGGTTGATGATGTGATGCACACGCTCACCCTTATCATCGATAAAGTAGCGCTCGTAATCACCCGACGTGGAAACAGCAACATCTTCCAGAGGCAAGGTAATTGCCACTTTGTCTGCGCGCGGATTTTTAATTCCCACCAGCCAGGGGCGACCCAATTTATTTCCCATCACGCGACTATCTCCGCCGGCAGTAACGCTCGCATGACTAACGCCGAAACCTTTCAGTATTTCGATCGCTTGATCTACTGCATAGCCTTTGGCGATGCCACCCAAATCGATATACACCTTGGGGTGTTCAAACCAGAGAGTGTTATTTTTTTTATCCAAATGAATAAAGTGGTAATTAATGGCCGGTAACAATTCTTCGCGTTGCTGCTCGCTGGGCGTTAACTTTTTTCGGTAATCGTAATAGCGCGCGAGAGATGCGAAAGTGATATCAAACACACCATCACTAAGGCGGCTGTAATAGAGGGATTTATCGATGATACGCGCTAGCTCAGCCGAAATTGTTAATGGCTTTTGCGCGCTGGCTTTAGGGGCGAGCTGATTAACTTTATAGAGTTCGCTGGTTTCAATGTAGGGACTGAAGGTCGCATCAATACGGCGCATCTCGTCCATTACGGCGACCACTGCTTGCTCGGCTTTTACATCATCATCCAGATACAAAGTAACACTAACTTTGGTACCCATGATGTCTTGGGTATCGCCGTGCCATTTTGCCTGAGCACACCCAGCGACAACACAGAGCAACAGTGCGCAGAATATCCGCCACATAAATTACAAATTCAAGTCGACACGGTAATGATGTTTATTTTCAGCATCCACTTTTTCAAGCTGGGCAAACATCGCCAATACATCTTGCGCATTGGCCGATTCGAAAAAGGTCTGAGGGCCGGCAAATTCTCCAGTCACCCGGCCCCCTGCCGGTGCGGCCAATTCAATCTGCAAATTCACCTCCAGCGGGCCAGAAAGCTGGAACAGTTTTGCGCTGACGCCGTTGTTACCATTATCGACCAATTCAGCCGCATAACTTCCTATATCCAACCAATTTGTACCGGTGTTTACTCGCGCACCACTCCACGTGAAATTGCCTTTTAACTTTCCAAGCACATTGCCGCGCAACTGCAGTGAATCTATATGAGAAGAAAACTGGCCTTGAATGGGTACGGGAATTTTGCTTTGCAATATCGACGATGGCACGGAGATATCGGCATTGTGCACCTCGACCTCTCCATTTGCACCGGCACAAACCTCACCGGTAAATTCTTGCGCGGGCAATTTGGTGGCTACCTGTGCGCAACGTGTTATCAGTGACAGTGGATTTAATTTCCAACTTAATTGCCCGAGCGAGTGCTCCTGACCATTCATTTGCAAACTGGCGAGACTCGCCTTGCCATTCCACACGCTGCCGGTAACACCGCTCATCGCCAAACCTGTGCCGCGCGTTAATACCCACGCGCCCCAAATGGCGGGAATATTACTCAGCACAAACACCAGAAACAGCACAACACCCAAGCTGATCCAGAGTTTTTTCTTGGCTTTAAGTAAATCGGGAATGCTGCTCATAGAATTTTCTTTTTAATTTCTGTTAACAAAGTCGAGACGCGCTGCTATCGAACAACGGATATATCGTGTTTATCACTGCGCTTTTTGCAGGCGCAAATTAACGGTGACTTGCCCAGGGTCATTAGTGGAGGCCAGGGACAAATCCGTTACGTTAATGCCCTGCTTGTATTCCATTTCGTATAACCATTGCATCAAGGGTTGGTAGGCAGCTTTATCCAGACGAACACGAACTTCACCATTGGCTCCAGGCTGCAACAGACTCATTTGCAGCCCATTATTGCGCAAGCTGGAATCAATCAAACCGTTAATATTTTCATTCGTACTCGCATTGCCCTGTGCACGCAATTGCTGGATTTGCGCGGCAAGAATTTGCACCCGCCCCAGGGTTTGGGTGGAGCTGGTGTTAGCTTGATACAACTGATCGCGCTTTTTCTGGATTGGTGTAAGTAACAGCAACCACACCAGGTACAGGACCAGCACCACCGCGCACGCAAGAATCATGGTCTGCTCGCGGCGATTGTATTTGTTAAGCAAATTTAAAAACTGGTTCATCAAATTTTCCTCAATGAGTGGATCAACTCATCGATTACTGGGGATTTTTAGTTATTTTTAACCGCGCCGTTTGCACGTTGCCCTGAGCATTTGCACTGAGCACTTCCGCATTAAAACCCTTATCGCGAATACTTTGTGCGAGCGCCTCAAATGTCGCGAAGCTATCGGCCTGCACATTAATATTTAACTCGCCAATTTCGCCCACATACGCGATACCTTTAATGCTCACATTAGGCACTGCTGAAATTTGCGGTAACACCACCGCCAACAACTCCATAACACGACCCGACTGGCTGGTGGGCTGCAGTTGTTTCAGTACTGTATTAAGTTGTTTTTCCGGATCAACCATGCGCCCTTGCGGAATAACCCCGCGCGCGGCCGCTTCAATTTGCTGGCGAATTTTTAAATTCTCGCCGCTCAATTTTTGGATTTCGAAAACCATAGTGCCGAGATAAACCAGCGCGCACACGCCCGCAAAAATCGCAACGGATTTCCACAGTTTCCACCAGCGTTCGATGGGCAGTCGCTGTGAGAAATCGCCCTGACATAAATCAATTGCACTGCTACCAAAATCCAGACTCCAGGCATCGGCCAGCGTCTGGGAGCTAATTGAAGTTTGCAATTCGGCGGGAATTACTTCGCTCAGGCGCGCGAGATCCTCATCGCTGGCCGCACGCAGATGCAAGGCGGGCAGGCGATCCACTCGCTCTTGCGAGGCTAGCAATAATGACAGCGCCATGCGTGCGTGTGCTTCCGCCACACTGAAGCCCAACGTGGGGGCGTAGCGCAAATAAAATTGGCCATCATAAAGACCCAGCGACCAGTGATTGTATGCGTCGCCGGTAGCTTCAGCAGCCAAAGGTAATACCTGGGGCGCAGACCAACAGCGAGTAACTTCAATTCCCAAGGTCGCCAGTTCCGCAAATACTGCCTGCAGCCAGGTTTTATCGGTGTAAGCAACAACCACGCGACCATCGGCAGGATTACCTAGCGCAAAATGCAGCTCCTCGACATCGCCCACGACCGACTCTTCGAGTTGGAAGGGCAAAAGATTGCGCAGGTGCTTTTTTTCTTTTTCACTGTATTCCAGCTCACGCGTGCTAACACTGGCACCGGGCAATATCAACCAAGCCGATTGGTTAGTACCACTACGTTCTCCCAGTGCCGCGCGCAGGGCTTCACGGTCACCGCTTGCAGCGGTATCCGTTTGCGGCTGGCCATCGGTCCCCAGCCAACACCAGCGAAACCAATCGCCCAATGTTTTACCATCGGTGGAGCTATCTACAGAGAGCAGCAGTTGCATTGACATAATTTGCTCTGATCACTTAAGTAAATTGTCGTTATTGATCGTTAACGTCTTATTGGATGGCGGATTTACTCAACCAGCTCGGTTTCGCCATCCTCATCCTCTTCTTCATCGCCGTGGCGCACAGAGCTGGGCAACTCATAAACATCTTCACGCTGGATTGCCTTGAGCGTCGGACGCCCCTGAAAATCATCGCGTGTCATCAGGCTACGCATACTGCGGCGTTGCTCAACCAACTGCACTGTGGCGTTAAGCCAAAAAAACGTCGCCTTTACGTTCAGCCCCTCTACATTTTTGCCGGGAAATGCCGTCTGGATTGCAGACTGTTCGGTGAACCCGGTTTCAGGGCGAGCGGCAAAAATCTGTTTAAGATCTGACTCGGGTGCGGGCGATAACGAATTGCTGTCATTGATCGTTAACAGTAAGTTATTGATCATTTTAGTCCCGCGTACCACCGGCTCCATCGTATTAATATTCATGCCCACCCCGGGTTGCGGTAACACCGTGATAAACGGCATTAAGCGCAAAACTAATTGTGGGTTTTCATGAAAACCTCGAATCAAACGCAGTTCATCGACTGATTTAAACGGCGCATTAGCCGGCATATAGGGTTCGGGCATACTTTGATAAAAATTCGACTCAGCGCCGCCTTGGCCGGATTCGTTTTCATCCGCATCAATCCAGTCCACTACCGCTTCCAGCAAATACTCTGCCTGATCCTGCCCAAGCGGTATGTCCGGAAAGGTTTGTAATAACCGGATAAAACGCCGCTGCTGCTCCGAGGTATAGCGTTCAGGGCTACCCATTGGCTTATCACCGACCAATGGAGAGGCTAGATCATTCAGGTTGAGCTGGGTGGTAGCATCGACCAGTTGCGCAACACCAGAAACACCCTCGTCCTCAATTGGAAACTCCGTGTCCCAACCCTCACCCAGAAAATCAGTCGCTTGATCGCGATCCACTTCGGCAAACATCAACTTGGCCACTTCTTCCGTGCCTTCCAAAAAGGCTCGCGCCTGAGCGCCATGCCAGCGAGCCTCAGCACGCGCAAGCCCCAACTGGTATTGCGCAGCAAACTTGATACTCAAGGCGGCCACTAGGGCGACAATCAGCAGCACCAACACCAGCACGGTGCCGCGCTGCGCGCTATTGCGGCGGCTGAAATTGCTCTGGCAAGGCAAACAAGCGCGCAATTGTTCCTACCCCTTTGAGTTGAATCGTAATTTCTATCGCCAGGGGCAAGCCCACAGCACCGGTGGTTGCATCGGGCCAATCCTGCAGCCAATCGTCGGTAAATTCACGGCCTTCCAGCGCGCTTTTGCCACGCGAGGCTATAGCGCCCTGGTGCAGAAAGCGGATTTGCACGTCTTCGACATCTTCCAGAAGCAACTGATGCAAGCCGTCATCTTCTTCCAGATCCACATCCGCCAGCAGGAGGTTGTATTCCGGGGCAAAGTCACGCCACAGCTTTCCATCCAGTAGGCGATACTCCACCAATTGCAGGTCGCTGCGTTGGCGGTTTGAGAAATTCACCCAGCCTCTGCGCTTGAAAATCAACAGCACTTGATCGGCGTCTTCACCTGACCCGTTTAGGCTGTCGCCCTTAAATATCCAGGTTCGGTCAGTACCAATCGGTGGCACTATGTGGCGCAGGTCAGTTCCGATAATCTGCCAGGCACGGTCAATTTTATTAATTTCATTCAATACTTCGTTGGTGCGTGTTGCACCGCGATCAGCGGAGTCCAGCGACTGGAATGCCATTACGGCGATGATTGCCGAAATCACCAACGCGATCATGACCTCTAGCAGGGTAAAACCCCGCTGCCGGCTATTGCAGCTGCTGGGTGAATTCAGGATCACTGATATACCCCGTCAACAGCGCCATCGCCGGTTTGTCGTTATCCACTATTGTCCGCCCCAAGGTTGGCCCATCGGCCACTCCCAATAGACGTACCGCAATTTCTATGCGCTTAAAGCCCGGTACCGGCAACGTATCCATAGCGATGGTTTTTTGCTGCCACTGCCAGCGAAATCCGGCCAGATCCACTACTCCGGAATCTTTTTCTGGTACTTTGTAATCCACTAGGCGTTTTTGCATTTTTTGCTGTTGCAACAAGCGGATTCGGGTCAATTGGTTTTCCGCTACCCAATAGGCATAGGTTTTATCGCGAATTGCTCCCGATCCATCCAGTTGGGTCATAACCAACGTAACCAACGCCGGGAGGGCCATAGCTACAATCATCAGCGCGATCATCGCCTCCAACAGGGTAAACCCCGCCTGTTGCTGATCATGTTGGCGTCGGATAAAGCTCATCGACCTTTGCGCTCCGCTTCGAGTCGCTCTTCTTCGTTAACCCAATGAATTTCACCGGTCGCATCCAACTTGAATTTCTGGGTTTCCACCTCGTCATCCATATTGGTTTGACTGGCAAAAATGGCGATTTCAGTTTCCGCCGTAGCATCGCCACTGGGGAAAAAGCCGATCACCGGATCCTGAAATTCCAGCTCCGGGTCATATTCCCACAGCTCTTCATCAATCGTAAATTCAATCGCCAGGCCTTCCGCAATACAGTGGGGAGTTAGCTCGGTCAGGTCTTGCCAGGCGCGGTCGCGCACTCGCCGCCAGATGTAACACCATTGTTCCTGAGCATCCACATCCTGGGCTGGGCGCAACTCGACAAATAAACCATAGGTTTCGCCTTTTAGTACCGCCTGCTCAGCCACGTAGGTGGTTTGTAACATGAACTCATCGGCTTCCTTGCGCGCCTTGTCAGCCGCGGCATTGCCACCGACTGAAATCGAAATGACCCCCACCGCCATGCCGATGATAAATACCACCACGATGATTTCGATCAGGGTAAAACCCTGTTGGCGGGGGTTCACACGCAATATCCGCTACCGATTATTCTGCATCCCACACGCTGATGTCGGCATTCTGGCCTTCACCACCGCTCACACCATCAGCACCGAGACTGTAGATGTCGTATTCGTGACCTTCACCAGGACTCATGTACTGATAGTCATTGCCCCATGGGTCTTTGGTGAGGTTATCAATGTAACCAGACTCTTTGTAGTTGCGTGGTACCGGTGCGATGGAGGGCTTGCTCGCCAGGGCTTCCAGACCTTGCTCGGTCGTGGGATAGGTGAAGTTATCAATACGATAAAGTTTGAGTGCCGTTTGCAGGGAGCTAAAGTCCGCGCGCGCTTTCTGGATATTGGCCTTATCGAGGTTATCCATCACGTTAGGTACCACAATCCCCGCCAGCAAACCAATGATGATTACCACCACCATGATCTCTACCAGGGTGAAACCCGCCTGACGGGCACTGGCCTTAAGGCCGGACATACGCGCTCTTGTGTTCATAGTGTTCTCCTGGAACCGCATTTAGCAAATGTTTGTGAAGGAAATCCGTATCGGCGACCCGCTTAACTTAGCTTGGTCATTTCGAAAATAGGCGTGAGAATTGCCAGTACAATCAAGCACACGGCACCACCCATAAAAATAATTGTGGCCGGCTCAAGCAGCCCCATGGCCACCCCCAGCATCATCTCCAGCTCCCGCTCCTGATCTTTGGATGCGTTATCCAACTGCTGTGGCAGGGTGCCGTTGGTTTCCCCGCTCGCTACCAACTGAACCAACAGAGGAGGAAAGTTTCCGGTATTTTCCATCGCGCGACTCAAACTCATACCCTCGCGCACCGCCGCAGCAACCTGATCGCAGGCCTCTTGCAAGATTTTATTTGTCATCACCTGACCGGAAATATTTAACGCCTGCAGAAGCGGTACACCACTCGCCGATAACAAACTGAGTGTTGCAGCAAAACGCGCCGAGTTAATTTGCTTCACAAGTTCGCCAATCACCGGCAATTTCAACTGCACCACATGCCAAGCGCGCAATCGCTTGGGATCTTTCATCAAGCGTTTGATCAGGTAGTACACCCCGATCAGCACGACAAATAAATACACGCCGTAATTGATCAAAAAATTACTCGTAGCAATCAGAGCCTCGGTAAGTGCCGGCAATTCACGCTTGCCCTGCTCAAATATTTTTACCAACTTGGGCACGACCAGCACCATCAAAGCGACAATTACTGCAAGGCTCACAACCAGCATTACGATCGGGTAAATCATCGCCATTTTGATGCGTTGCTGCAGTTGCTGGCTGGTCTGGGTGTAATCTGCGAGCCTTTCCAACACCGGGCTTAAATAGCCAGAGCCTTCACCGGCACGCACCAAGGCGCGGTACATATCGTTAAATGCAGCAGGATTATCACCCATGGCCTGGGCGAGACTAAAACCTTCCAATACACGCGTACGCACTTGCAATACCACACGTTTAACATTGGCTTTTTGCGATTGTTTGGCCGTAGCGTGCAAGGCTTCATCCAGCGGCAAGCCGGACTTTACCAAGGAGGCGAGCTGGCGGGTAATCAAACTTAAATCGCGCACACTGAGCTTGGCAGCGCGACGACGGAAAGTCGCCGACAGGTTCAGCCCTTCACCGCTAGCAGTTGCCGGAGCTTCACCGGTGGCGCTCACGACCTCTAATGGCTTAAGCTTTTTGGCGCGCAACTGGGTGCGAATATGCCGCTCGGAGTCACCTTCAAGAATCCCCTTAACGGTTTTTCCTTCTTCGTTCAGCGCTTTGTAACTGTAGGCACCCATGAGCTATTCCTTAGAGCTGCGTAGTTACGCGCAAGACTTCTTCAATACTGGTGACGCCGTTGAGCACGCAGGTACGGCCGTCATCGCTCATAGACGCGCTGTTTTTGCGCGCCTCGGCTAATAGCTCTTGCTCGCCCGCTTGCTCATGGATCAAGTGGCGCAGCCGCTCGGTAATCTCAATCAGCTCATAAATACCCTTACGACCACGATAACCCTGATGGTTACAATGCTTGCAACCGCTGGGTGCCGGGCGCCAGATAGGGGTATCCACCGGCAATTTGAGCATTTCACGCTCCGCATCACTCGGTAGGTATTGTTCCTTACAGTGGGTACAGAGCACACGCACCAAGCGCTGCGCCATAACCACTTCAAGGCTCGATGCCAACAAGAAGGGCTCAACACCCATATCTTTCAAACGCAACACTGCACCAATAGCAGTATTGGTGTGAAGTGTAGATAGCACCAAGTGACCAGTTAACGATGCTTGAATCGCAATTTCTGCAGTTTCACCGTCTCGAATCTCACCCACCATTACTACGTCCGGGTCTTGACGCAAAATCGCGCGCAGACCGCGCGCAAAGGTCATATCGACTTTGGCATTTACCTGGGTTTGGCCGATACCGGGCAACAGGTATTCCACCGGATCTTCAATAGTAAGAATATTGCGGCTGCGAGTATTGATATGGCTGAGACTAGCATAGAGGGTAGTTGTTTTACCGGAGCCGGTTGGGCCGGTTACCAGAATAATACCGTGTGGTTTGATCAGGTTTTTGGTCAGGCGCTCATACACCTGCGGTGGCATCTGCAACTGCTCCAGACGCAATTGCCCCGCTGCCTGATCGAGAATACGCAACACAATCCGCTCGCCGAAGGCAGAAGGAATGGTCGATACACGAATATCTACTGCGTGCCCGGCAAGGCGAACAGTAATACGGCCATCTTGCGGTAGGCGTTTTTCAGCGATGTCCAAACGCGCCATTACCTTGAGACGCGACACCAGAACTGGCGCCAGCTCAGCCTTGGGTGACAGCACTTCCGTTAATACACCATCGATCCGAAAACGTACTGAAACGCGATCTTCAAAAGGCTCAAGGTGGATATCTGAAGCACCTTCACGTACCGCCTGGGAGAGAATTGCATTAATCAAACGAATAATCGGTGCGTCATCGTCACCGGCCAGCAAGTCGGTGCGATCAGCCAAGTCATCCGCCATGGAAGACAAATCGAACTCATTGCCCAGATCTTCCGCGGCCCGCTGAGCGGCCCCATCACCACTTTGGTATTCGCGGGTCAGGCGCTTCTGGAAATCCTCGGCTGGCATTTCTTCCAGCTCAAAACTCTTGCCGAGGATCCGTTGCAACTCCAAGAGCACATCCAGAGTTAGCCCCGGCTTATGCAGTACACGCGGCCTAGCGCTCGCACCTACGTCTTCCAACATAACGCCATGGGCAGAGGCAAAACTGAACGGGAGGCGCTCAAATGCCTGCAATTGACTTGATGAGTCTTCATCTCCGAGCGGCGAATCAGCTCCCAGAGTTGGCTCCAGTACTTGCTCGCTCACGATTTATTCCCCTGCCTGGGTATTTGCAGGTTGTTGGCTATTTTGCTGAAATTCGCGAATTTTCTCTTCCCATTCCGGCAAGACGGGGACATCACTCTTATTCATCAAAATACCGCGATTACGCTGGAACTGGACCTGTTGGTCGCGTAACGTCCGATACTTCTCAGCAGTAGCTCCAGTGAGCACCTCGTCAGTCCGAATAATGGTCGGCTTCAAGAAAATTAACAGATTGGTTTTATTCTTCTTGGCCCCTTGAGAGCGGAACAAGTGGCCAAGAACTGGAATGCTGCCCAACACCGGCACACGGCTATCACTTTTATCAACCTGATCCTGAATTAAGCCGCCCAACACCACTGTCTGGCTATCACCTGCAAGAATCTGGGTTTTAATTTCACGCTTACTGGTGGTAGGACCATTAGGTGAGGATTCTGAACCACCCAACACCGATGAAATTTCCTGTTCAATATCCAGTACCAGACTATCCCCCCCATTTATGTGCGGGGTAACCTGTAGCTTAATACCCACGTCTTCACGGTTTACGGTATTAAACGGACTGGAGAATGAGTTGTTACCACCCGTGGTCGAACCAGTCATTCCGGTGTAAGACCCTGTAACAAACGGCACCTGCTGACCAACAAGGATAGATGCCTCACTGTTGTCAGTGGTTAACAGACTTGGTGTAGAGAGAATATTGCTGGATTCGGTCGTTTGCAGCAGTTTGAGCACACTCAAGAAATCAACATTTTTACCTAAGCGGCCCACGCCAAATATTGGCGATTTGGCCGAAACAATACCTGTCGCCAAGCCTGCCAAAGCATCATTATCGTTGGGACTTTCCAACAAATTAAACGCTGAGCCCGCAACCCCACCCAGGCCAGATCCGGGAGCAAAACCACCGAAGCCAGCATCATCAGCCTGATACATCCACTCGATACCCAGCTCTTTCTGATTTTTGCCGGTGATCTCCACAATAATCGCTTCAACCAAAACCTGCGCGCGACGAATATCCAAGCTATCAACAATCGATAGCAGGGTATCCATGGTCTCCACATCAGCAGTAATCAATACCGAGTTAGTCGCCTCGTCCGCTTGAACTGCCGCTTGGGTTGCATTGGCGGGAGCGCCATCAGCCGGTTTAGCTCCACCGACGCTTTGCAACATTCCGGTTAATACCTTGGCAACTTCTTCCGCTTTCGAATATTTCAAATAAATCACACGCACATTGCTATTGCGGGTTTGCGGGCGATCCAAATCATCGATCAATAACTTGAGGCGCTGGCGACTCAAATCATCGCCACTGATAACCACTGCGTTGGTGCGCTTGTCCGCCACAATCACCGGTGGGGAAGTAGTCATACCGCGATTGGGATCCGGCTTTTCCAGTTGGCTCAACATGGCCACCACATCGGCTGCGTTCGCGTATTTCAATGGAATCACGTCGGTATGGGTCATACCGATTTTATCCAGCTGAATCACCAACTCATTCATGCGCGCAACGTTGGCACGGGTGTCAGTAATAATCAGCGCATTGCTGGGTTCATAGGTTGTCAGGTGGCCATACTGGGGAACCAGGGGACGCAACGCCGCCAAAATTTTTGCCGCGCTGGTATTTTTCAGCGGGATTACCTGGGTGATATATAAATCGTCTTTGTTTTTGACATTGTTTTCCGTCGGAATGGGTAAATTGCGCGCATCGCGGTTCATTACAATACGTACAATATTGCCGCTTTCCACAGCCGTGAAGCCATGCACATCCAGCGATGCGAGGAACAGCTCATAAAGCTCTTTAGCGTTGAGTGGCTTGGTGTTGATTACCTTAATCGGGCCACGCACCTTGGGATCGATAATGATGGTTTTCCCGGTAGCCCCCGCAATAAATTTAATAACTTCCTGAATATCCGAGTCATTAAAATTTACTGTCCAGGCCTGCTCACCTGCTGCATTTTGCCCAGCGGGTTCTACTTGCGCCCAGGCGAGATTAACGGTACCACTGATAATCGCCGCCAGCATTACGCTGGAGATTATTTTCTTATTGTTACGACCATTCGAACGGATCACGAAAACCTCACTTGAGCATTACGTCTAGGTTAACTGTACTGCCACCGCGTCTGATCTCCAGATTCGCCGATGTGGCACTACCCATACTTTTGTATATTTCCATAATCTTGCCAGGACTACTGAGCGGAACCCCGTTAACGGCAGTGACTACGTCATCTGTCTGTAAACCTAAAGAGCTAAACATTTCCGCGTTGCGCCCTGGGCGAATCTTGTAACCCACCACTTGGCCGTTCTCGCGATAAATACTCATCGCCACCACATCAGCGAGTGTCTTACCCATCTGCGCCATTCCCGCATCGCCAGCGGGAGAAGGTACAGGCGAATCAAAACGCGGGCTTTTATCGGCAAACACCGGTGGTTGCTGTTGGTAAGGAGGATTGGCATACCCGCCGGGTGTTGCCCACTCAGATGAAGGTGCCGCAACCGCGGTACCCAGTTTTGCTGCTGGGTCATCCTTGTACATCCACAAGGATTCAAAGGAACCGTTGTTATTAATAATTACCCGCAGGTCAAGCACCTTGGCGAGGGTTACATTGTTGCCAATAGGGAGTGCATCGCCAATCCCATAAACATCTGCTCTGTCGCCGGTTGCAATAATGGCCCGCGCCGCTTTTTCATCATTGCTCGACAACACACCGCGCAAAATTAAGTTGAGCTGGGTATCTGCCGCGTTATTTTCGATGCCTTGGGTTGCGGGCGCCGGTTGCGCCTCCACTGCTGCCACGGGCTCTGCACTGGTCTCGCCAAAAGGCGCTAAATTTTTAACCTGTGCGATATTGATCACCTCTGCCGCCGCTGGATTAGCGCCAGGCATGGCGGCCACCACCGAAGTAACTGTCGCCGGCGGAATAGTCGGCCCAGGTATAACCAGCCAAAATAGGCGCGCCACGCTGTGGCTCAGCCAAATTACGAGCAACAGCACAATCAACCACTGCCAACGCTCCAGTGGTATGCGACTCAAAAAGGCAAAGAGGCGCTGCAGCAGCTGCTCTAACTGGGCAGTTCGCTGTGCAAGGGCGGCGTTATTTACAAAAGACTTATCTGGCATGAATTTGACTGAGTCCTTCACACTGGGTTTACGACAGGTTCAGCTAGGCAATTATCAGTCGTATCAAAAGCTTAGTGCGTTATGTTTATCAAAGCTATGAGATTCTACTCCACATCTATTACAAAAAGTAAGATTAGGAAGACTGCGGAGTGGCCAAAAGGCCTAAGTTTCAACAGCTTTTGGACGCCAGAGAAGCAGGTAAGTTGCAGATTTGATGAAATATGCGACAAAAGACACAAAAATAGTCACGTAAAATGCGAAAAACCCCGATTGCAGGAGGGGGCAATCAGGGTTCTTACAGGATGACAGACCAACCTTGGCGGTATACGTGCTCGATTCCATTGTACTCCTTGCTATTGCCGCTTCCAGCAGCAATCTCCTATGGAGGTCATTATTGATGAATAAGACGTCAGGCAACAGTGGCCAATTTCGGCAAGTTTTGTAGGAAATATCTCACAAAGATGTGCGCCAAAAGCCCTGCAGATTTACAGCGTCAGGTTTATAATCCGCGCCCAATCACCACCACGAGATTGCACCCATGCCGCCCAAGAAGAAAAATATTGATTTTGAGCAATCGCTCAGCACGCTGGAAAGCTTGGTAAATCGAATGGAGCAGGGCGACATGACACTCGAAGAGTCCCTGCAATCATTTGAAGCCGGAATAGCATTAACACGTGAATGTCAGGCACGCTTGGCCGCCGCGGAGCAACAAGTCAATAAATTGATCGAAGACCAGGGCAATATCACCCTACAGACCTTTGACGCTGAAACAGGCGACGACGAATGACAGGTCATTTTAGTCAATTTGCCCAAAACTGCCGCCAACGTGTTGATAGTGCCTTGGATGTTTTTCTTCCTGAACAGACCGACCCAACCTTGCTGCTGACGGCTATGCGTTACAGCCTTTTCAACGGTGGCAAACGTGTGCGCCCAACTTTGGTCTATGCGGCCGCTTTGGCAGTTAACCCGAATATTGACCTGGCCGGCATAGACCCTATTGCCTGCTCCTTGGAGTGCCTGCACTCCTACAGCCTGGTACATGACGACCTGCCTGCAATGGATGACGATGACTTGCGTCGCGGTAAGCCCACCTGCCACATCGCCTTCAATGAAGCCACCGCAATTTTGGCAGGGGATGGGCTACAGACGCTGGCATTTGAGCTGCTTTTGAATGCAAAAGTATCGGCAGAGCTTAAAGTGCAGCTAGTTGGCGAATTGGCAAACGCCTCCGGCGCCAAAGGGATGGTGCTGGGACAGGCGATAGACTTAGCGGCCGTAGACCAGCAATTGAACTTGTCCGAACTAGAGACAATGCATAGATACAAGACCGGCGCACTTATACGCGCCAGCGTTGCAATGGGGGCGCTCGCCGCGGGAGCAAATGAAGAGCAACTGAAGGCATTGGATGACTATGCCGCAGCAATTGGACTCGCCTTCCAAGTACAGGATGACATTCTCGATGTAACGGCTGACACGGCAACATTGGGAAAACAGCAAGGCGCTGATATCGCTCGCAACAAACCTACCTATGTCTCCCTGCTGGGACTGGACACAGCAAAAGCCAAAGCAGCTGAACTTCATCGGCAGGCACTTAGCGCATTGGATGTTTTTACAGAACAAGCGGTACACCTGCGCCAGCTAGCAGACTACATAATCCAAAGAGCAAGCTAGCCAAGCCCTTGGCAAGCTGCCTACAATGGTGAACTTGCAGAGTTTGCCCCAGAACTATAACCAGATTGATGACGCTGAATGCATAACGAAATCCCCACCAGCCGCCCGCTAACTCCCTTGCTGGACAGCATCGATAATCCTGCTGACCTGCGCCAACTCAGCGAAAAACAACTGCCGGAGCTGGCAGAAGAGCTGCGCGCCTTTTTGTTGTACAGCGTAGGTCAAACTGGCGGACATTTTGGTGCCGGACTTGGCGTAGTGGAATTAACCATCGCCTTGCATTACGTTTATCAAACGCCAGATGATCGCCTCGTATGGGATGTCGGTCATCAAACTTACCCCCATAAAATTCTAACCTCGCGCCGTGAGCGCCTCGGTAGTATCCGTCAAGGCGGCGGCCTTTCCGGCTTCCCCAAGCGCGAAGAAAGTGAATATGACACCTTTGGTGTGGGCCACTCCAGTACCTCCATCAGTGCAGCACAAGGCATGGCGATAGGCGCCAAAATGGCAGGCGTGGAGCGCAAGGTAGCGGCCATTATTGGTGATGGAGCCATGACCGCAGGCATGGCGTTTGAAGCGTTAAACCATGCCGCACACACCGAAACCGACATGCTAGTCATACTCAATGACAACAATATGTCCATCTCACCCAATGTCGGTGGATTATCCACTTATCTATCTAAAATCTGGGCGAGCAAGTTCTACAATTCACTGCGCGAAGGTAGCAAACAGGTGTTGGGGAAAATCCCCCCAGCCTGGGAATTTGCCCGTCGCACGGAAGAACATTTCAAGGGCTTTATGTCCCCTGGGACCCTGTTTGAAGAAATGGGCTTTAACTACGTCGGTCCAATCAATGGTCACGACCTGAGCGATTTAATTCGTTGCTTGCGAAGCCTGCGCGAAATTAAAGGCCCCAAACTGCTTCATATCATTACCCAGAAAGGCAAAGGCTTTGAGCCGGCGGAGTTAGATCCCGTTGGTTATCACGCCCTTAACAAAATCGAACCCCAAAAAGCTGCTATAGGCGCTGTCAACACGCCAAAAAAACTAAAGTATCAAGACGTTTTTGGCCAGTGGCTGTGCGATATGGCACAGCAAGACGACAAATTAATTGGAATTACCCCAGCTATGTGCGAAGGCTCGGGCATGGTCGCGTTCTCTACTGCCTTCCCCGCGCGATTCTATGATGTCGCCATCGCCGAACAACACGCTGTTACCCTGGCTGCTGGCATGGCGTGCGAGGGCCAAAAGCCGGTGGTTGCGATTTACTCAACTTTTTTACAGCGCGCCTATGACCAGCTGGTGCACGACGTAGCCCTGCAAAATCTGGATGTTACCTTCGCAATAGATCGCGCCGGATTGGTCGGAGAGGATGGCCCAACTCATGCGGGCAGTTTCGATATTAGCTACCTGCGCTGCATCCCCAACATGGTTATCGCCGCACCCAGCGATGAAAACGAATGCCGCCAGCTTCTCTACACCGCTTACCAGCATCAGGGGCCTGCAGCGGTTCGCTATCCTCGCGGGACAGGCACTGGGGCAATCATCAATCCAACCATGACTGCTGTACCTATTGGGAAGGGGTTAATTAAGCGCGAAGGAAAAGCTGTTGCACTCTTATGTTTTGGTACCTTGCTGACAAATGCACAAATAGCTGCAGATAACCTCAACGCCAGCCTCTGTGACATGCGTTTTGTTAAACCGCTAGATACCGAATTGATCGAAAAAATGGCAGCAAACCATGATTTATTGGTGACCCTGGAAGAGAACGCAATCGCCGGCGGCGCGGGCAGTGCCGTAACCGAGTACCTGCAATCAATAGGCCTAACGGTCCCAGTAGTACAACTTGGATTTACTGATGAGTTTGTCGATCACGACAGCCAGAAGCAGCAGCTTGCCGCACAAGGTTTGGACGCAACATCGATAGAAGCAACTATCCGTGCTCGCTTGGCTCAACTGCAATCACCGAAGCCGCTCGCCGCGAGTTAAACCCAACGCAAAACTTGAACAGACAAACAGCGCAGGCATGCTGCTGGTTGTCGATTCACTCGCGCGAAAAAGCAATCTAAACACTGAAAAATGTGCAGAATACTAATTTGACGATTGGAACTTAACGGATTAAACAGAGGGAAACGCTGGGAAGGAAGGTGGAAACTCAAGTCCTTTTGAGCTCACTAAACCACTCACTCATATCATGGTCATGCGGGAGTATTTATACACCCGACCATTCAAAAAACCCAACCAACTGCACCACAAATGCGAACCAGTTCCTATATTTGTCGCATAACGCATCAACTTATTACATCAGATTACAACTTGTCGCCTCAATTTGTGGCCACCAAAAAACAAAAAGCGCCACTTAGGGCGCTTTTTGTTTTTCTCGTGTGAACTCTCAATGGGCAAAGCGTTTGCGCAGTAAAAACAACACCCCAAATGCGATAATTAATACACCAGGAATCATCGCCAAACTTTGCAGTGTCGCCTGACCTGCTACCAGCTCAACAGCATCACCAGTTACTCCGCTGTCGATTGCCTCTTTCTTGGCTGCATCCAACCAACTACCAATGACTGGATTCCAAACGAACACCGAGAACATACCTGCACCACCCATCAGCGACATTCCTAAAGCACCGGTTTTCGCGGTGTATTCGCTGGTAAATCCAATCATGGTTGGCCAGAAATAAGTAACACCTAACGCGAATACCGCCGCTGATACATAGATCATGTAGCCAGATGCCTGACTCAACAACACCAAACCAATAGTGGTTACTACTGCTGATATCACCAATACGCCGGCCGGATTAAATGCATGCACAAGTGGGCCGGCAAAGAAACGCCCAAGCGCCATCAAGCCTGCGGTGAGCGCTAATACCATCATAGGATGCACATCAGACGATTCAAAAATACGCCCTACCCACTGCTGTGCCCCGAATTCCGAAATTGCAGTCATGGTCATACAAAACATCATAAACAGGAACAAGGGAGAGATGAGCGCTTTAACGTTGGCAGCCGTTGAAGTCTCAGAGTTCTCCATTTTCGGAAAGGTCTGACCGAAAATCATCGCGCCATAAACAAAGGTAGGGATAATCATAATTGCGATTTGCAGCTGCCAGCCCAACCCCAATTTGGTCATCAGTGCCGACACCAGTGAGCCAATCACAATACCGCCGGGAAACCACACATGAAATTTATTGAGCATGGCGGTTTTGCGCGTGTGATAAATATCGGCGATCAACGGATTGCACGCCGCTTCCACCGAACCATTGGCGAAGCCGATAAAAAAACTCGACAGCAACAGAGTCCAGAAACCACCGGCCGTAATAGTTAAAATCAACCCAAGCAAATGGCAAGCAAATGCCAGATACATCAGGGTGCGTGCACCTACATAGTTATAAATAAAACCACCGAACAACATGGCGATGGGAAAACCAAAAAACGCCATGCCGTTGATCCAACCTAGCTCGGTGTTGTTAAAATTAAATTTAACGCTGAGTTCAGTCAAAATACCCGCGCGAATAGCGAAGGTCATGGCCGTTACAATCAGCGCAATACAACAAGCGGTAAAAAGCCGCTGGGGATTCATTGTGGAAGATGTGGTCATGAAATCTTTACCTGTTGTTATTGTTAATAAAAAATTACGCCAGCGGTGTCCAAACACCATCGCGCTGACTTGAGGTTAGCACAGCGTTAATAAAGCGCATGCCTTCCACACCTGTGTCGATATTCGGCACCCAGTTTTGCAGGAAGTGATTTTCTCCCGCACTACGTGCAACCAAAATATCGGCAATATCTTTGTACAAGTTGGCGAAACCCTCGAGATAACCTTCCGGGTGACCGCCAGGCGTGCGCATACCGCGCGCGGCAATTTCACTACCGATATCGCCTCGACGAGTGATTCGCTGACGCGGTTTGTTTAATTCGCCAAACCACAATTCGTTGGGATTTTCCTGCGCCCATTCAATACCGGCTTTATCGCCATACACGCGAATACGCAAACCATTTTCACAGCCGGGAGCAACCTGGCTCGACCACAACATACCCTTGGCACCACCATCAAAACGCAACAGCGCGTGAACATTGTCATCTACCAAACGGCCGTCGACAAAACTGGTTAGGTCGGCGCTCACTGCACTGAGTTTTTGTTGAATGATAAAACGCGCAAGTTGAAATGCGTGAGTACCTATATCACCCAGGCAACCGGCCGCACCGGAACGCGCAGGATCAGTACGCCATGACGCCTGCTTGTTATCATCAGCTGCCGCTTCCGTCAGCCACTCTTGCGGATATTCAACCTGGACGACACGCACTTTTCCAAGTTTGCCCTGCTCAACCAACTCGCGCGCGTAACGCACCAACGGATAGGCGGAGTAGTTGTGGGTGAGCGCGAAAAAACAGCCGCTTTTTTTCACAACTTGCTCGAGCTCCAATGCTTCTTCCAGGGTCCGTGTAACCGGCTTGTCGCAGATCACATCAATACCCGCTTCCAGACACGCTTTTGCCACCGGAAAGTGCATATGATTCGGCGTAACAATGACGACTGCTTGAATGCCATCGGCGCGCGTTTTTTCAACGCGCAACATTTCTTCATAAGAGGTGTACGCGCGATCGGCGGCAATATGTAAATCAGCCGCCGATAATTTTGCATTGTCCGGATTGGAAGACAGTGCTCCGGCAACCAATTCAAACCGATCGTCCATACGCGCCGCAATACGATGTACGGCTCCGATAAATGCACCACGGCCACCACCGACCATGGCATAACGAATTCTTGGTGTTGTCATAACTTTATTTCCTGAAACTGGCAGCTAACCATTAAAGGCCGAGAATGCGGCGGTTTTTTGTTTCATCAATTCCGCTTTTGGCAAAATCATCAAACGCGCGCTCAGTCACTTTAATAATGTGTTGCGCAATAAATTTCGCGCCCTCTTCTGCACCGACTTCCGGATGCTTCAGACAGCACTCCCATTCCAACACCGCCCAGCCTTCGTAATCGTAGGCCGCGAATTTGGAAAAAATTTGTTTGAAATCTACCTGGCCATCGCCGAGTGAACGGAAACGACCAGCGCGATCCACCCAACTTTCGTAACCGCCATACACACCTTGCTGTGCGCTTGGATTAAATTCCGCATCTTTCACATGGAACATTTTGATGCGCGCGTGATAGCGATCAATGAAGGCAAGGTAATCGAGTTGCTGCAACACAAAATGCGATGGATCGAACAAAATATTTGCGCGCGGATGATTATCTACCGCTTTCAAAAAACGCTCGAAGGTTGCGCCATCGTGCAGGTCTTCACCTGGATGAATTTCGTAGCACACATCCACGCCCTCTGCATCGAATGCATCCAGAATTGGTTTCCAGCGCTTTGCCAATTCCGCAAAACCATTTTCCACCAAGCCCGCCGGACGTTGTGGCCAAGGGTAGAGAAAGGGCCACAGCAACGCGCCGGAAAAAGTAGCGTGCGCTTTCAAACCAAGATTTTTACTCGCTTTGGCAGCCAACATTAATTGTTCAACCGCCCACGCCTGCCGCGCGGCCGGATTCCCACGCACCGACTCTGGCGCAAAGCCATCAAACATTTCGTCGTATGCCGGGTGTACCGCCACCAGTTGCCCTTGCAAGTGGGTCGATAATTCAGTCGCTACCAAGCCGTGTTTGGCGAGGGTTGCCTGAAAGCTTTTACAATAATCCAGATTGTTAGCCGCCTGCTCCAAATCAAATACGCGCTTGTCCCAGGTGGGAATTTGTACCCCTTTAAAACCCAGGCTGGCGACCCAGGCGGCAATATTCTCCAGGTTGTTAAAGGGTGCGGTATCGCCCAAAAATTGGGCGAGGAATATGGCTGGACCTTTAAGGGTTTTCATAGGTATCTCCGGCAGTGGCTGGATGCGGGGCATCCTGTAATTATTAACGGCAAAATTTTGAAGGCGATTATTGCAGCTCCAGCACAGGAACCACAGAGAAAATCTGATTTATTCATCCGCGCAAAACTCTATTCCATGTCGCTACAGGGCGCGACACGGGAAACAGTTATTTACACTTCTTATAATCCCCAAGCACTGGCTAGAGGATAGAACAAATTTAACCCGCCGCGGCCAATACCACGGAAAATGAGACCTCAGCCAACGCGCCGAAAGCGGGGTGATTTTTTAGCGTAGAACGACTGGTGGCCGGACTGGGTAGGCCGCATAAAAACCGGGCCAGCTGGCGGGAATGCAACAACGGCTCATGCTGCTCTTGCTTTACTGCCGCAAGCAAGGCCGACTGGCGTTCAGTCAATTTGGCCTGCACGGGTACCAAAACCCGCGCGGCGCCAGTGCCTGTACAGTGATTACACACCCCACACGCAGGCGCATCGGCTTCACCAAAATACTGCATTAACTGCTGACTAAGGCACGCGGGGTTATTAGCAAATTCCACGACGCGGGCGATACGTTTTATATCGCGAGCTTCGCGCTGGGCAAATAATTGTTCCAGATAATCGCACAGAGAGTGCACTTCGGCAGGGGATGTTATTGTTTGATTATTGGCATAAACCTGGCGCAAATTGGCAACTGACAATCCAATCCAGCTTTTTTCTTCCAAATAATCCAACGCTTTTTGGATACGTTCTTTAGGCTCATTTAGTTGGATTGCAACCCGCGCAATATCCAACGTTAGCCATTTTTTTCCCATACGCCCAGCCGAAAAAACCTGTCGCAAAAATTGCGCGCGCGCCGCGTCAAAGTTCGCAAGAATTATTTCAGGAGGCTGAATAAACTGTACTTTGTACTCGCTATAAAACGGCGTAAGTGCACTTATTACCCCGCGCAGTTCCAAATAGGTCAAAGCAGTATTTAATACCAGCGGGCGCAAATCAAAACGCTGTGATAGCTCATAGGTTGAAAGATCAAACACATCGCCTGCGGCTAATAAATAACGCACCAATGCCGCCAAGCCTTCGCGCGCCGGCGTATCGCCGTAGCTGAAATTTTCCAGCACGCGCACATCGTCACCAACGGCCAACAATTCACACACAGACCCATTCCCATCGCGCCCGGCACGGCCAATTTCCTGTACATAATTTTCTATCGACTTGGGCAAATTAAAATGGTACACCGCACGGATGTTGCTTTTATCGATGCCCATACCAAATGCGATGGTGGCCACCACAATCGGGACTTCGCCACTCATAAACGCATTCTGAATTTGATCGCGCTCGTCATCTTTTAAACCGGCGTGATAATAAGCGGCCCGCAAACCGGAAGCGTTTATGGCCTGCGCGATTTCCTCCGCCGTTTTTTGCAAGGTGACATAAATAATGGTAGCCGCTTCTGGCGCCTGCTGATGTAAGCGCTCCAACAATATTGTTTGGCGTTGATTAGCCGTGCAGGGCGTAACGCGCAATTGCAAATTAGGCCGCGCAAAACTGGTTTGTATATGATGCCGCGGCTGAATGGAAAATTGTCGGCAAATATCCGCAGCAACGTCAGGCGTTGCTGTTGCGGTTAATGCCAGTACTCGCTCCACACGCAATTTCCTGGCGAGATCCGCGAGCAATAAATAATCTGGGCGAAAATTATGGCCCCATTCCGAAATACAGTGCGCCTCATCAATCGCCAGCAAACTAATCGTGGAACGCGCAAGCCGCTGCACAAAGCGCTCATTCTTCAAGCGCTCGGGCGATACATACAATAATTTTAAACGCCGCTCATAAAGCCCATCATAAATCGCCTGGGTTGCCGCTTTGTCCAGCGAAGAATCCAACCGCGCTGCGGGAATCCCTAATGCCTGCAGCGCATCCACCTGATCTTTCATTAAGGCAATCAGCGGTGAAACCACCAGTGTCAGACCTTCCAGCATCAAGGCCGGCAATTGATAACACAGGCTTTTGCCTCCACCGGTAGGGAATACCGCCAGCGCTGATTGCCCCTGCAGCAATGCATTGATAACAGCCTCTTGCCCAGGGCGAAAAGCCGGCAATTTGAATGATTCGTGTAACACCTGTAAGGCAGAAGACATAGCGCGCGACTCTTCGCGGGGCAAAGATGTTTCCAAAATATTAACTGCCATCGTCCGTGACTCCGTTTATCTGTGCGAATAGGTTGTAAGGTAATTGTGAACCCGGCATCAATCGCTTTGGGCGGATAGAAAAATACCAGTTTTGCATTCAAAAATACATTTTCTACTGGCTTCAACTTGGCAGAATAAATTTAGGGAGCAGGATTCACCAATAATCGCTCATGCGATTTTTCACCATAAAAATCCGCCGCCATACGCGAGGCACACAGGGATACCAATAAATTCACACAATAACAGCGAGGTCAACATGATCAACCCTCAATACATGCGTCACCTAAAACGGTTTATGGTTTTTATGGTCGCCAGTTGCAGCAGTTTTATATGCTTCAGCGTGCAAGCAGTCAGTTGTAGTAATTTAAGCGAATGGAATAGTGCAACGGCTTACAACGGTGGCACCCAGGTAAAACAATCAGGCAAAGCCTATAAAGCCAATTGGTGGTCACAAGGTCACAGCCCGGCGAATTATTCCGGCCAATGGCAGGAATGGACACTGCTCGGCAGTTGCGATGGCACGGCCGCATCCTCAACAAAAAGTTCAAGCAGCAAACCTGTATCATCATCGAGCAAATCCAGTGTCAAATCTTCCATTGCTTCTAGCAAGGCCAGCTCATCCGCAAGCGGAAATGATTGTGGCGCGGCCTGGTATCGCGCCAACCTGACCAATTATGAATCCTATCCTGCACCGGGCAGTGACGAATGCGTAATTTATAACGGCTGCACCTGGAGCGGTTATTTCTACGGCATCTCCGGTAAACAACCGGAGTCCTGGGTGATGGCCAACAACATTGCGGCGGTACATTTAAAAGATTGGAGCTGGCTGGGCAATAAAACATTGAACTTGCGCCAGGGCAGCAAGCGTATCACCGTAAAAGCTTACGATGCCTGTTCCGATTCTGATTGCGATGGTTGCTGTACCGCTAACCTCGCCGGCGATGGATATCTGATTGATTTGGAAAAATACACCATGCAACGCTTTGGTTCTGGCTCGGGTATCGTGGAGTTTCAGGTTTGTAATTAGTCCAACAAACTCCCGTGGACCTTTTGGGCCGCAATGCGGCCCGTTTTTATTTATCGCTTCTTTTACCTGACGTTATGATTTTACATAGCTGCGTTTAAATTCACGCGGTGTACATTTTTTTAATTGCATAAAACGGCGATTAAAATTGGAGAGATTATTAAACCCGCAGCGATAGCTGATATTCGCCACCGGCATATCCGTTGTTAGCAATAACGAGCAGGCACGACCAATACGCAATTGATTGACAAATTCGGTAAATGTTTGCTCCGTGCGCTGTTTAAAAAAGCGATGAAAATGATTGGTGCTCATGTGCGCGAGCGCGGCCATAGTTTCTGCACTCAAGCCCTCTGTGTAATGCTGATGAATATACGCGATAACTTTATCAATTTTTTCCGTCGACGAATCCGGGAAATTCACCGGCGTATAGCCTTCGCTGGAAATGGGGCGCGCACTTTCATCCACACACATCAATTGCAGAATTTCCAACAACCAGAGTAACCGCTGCATAGGCGTTGCATCGCCCATAGTTTCAAACCGAGTGCGACACGCTTGTGCTGTTGCCAGTGAGAATGCAACTCCACGTTTGCTTTTTTGCAGCAAATCCCCCAGCGGTTTTAATTCCGGCATTAGCGCCAGAGATTCAATCCAGCCGGTCGGCAATTGCGCCACATAGGTGAGATGCTGACCAGGGCGCAGCAGGGATTGAGAATGCCAGGTGTGCGGTAATTTTGGCCCCAGTAGCACCAAATCCAGATCACCATAGGCATGAATGTTATCGCCAATATACCGTTGCCCTTCGCTGTTAAGCGTTAAGCAAAGTTCATATTCCGGGTGATAGTGCCAATTGAAGGGAATTTCATCCAGCGCATACAGCCAATAACGCCATGAGCAATTTTCAGTAGGTAAGACTTTTTCATACATTGGCTTCATGGCAGCACTCCAATACAAATACCGCAGGTGCGAGGCACTTGCGGGTTATGTAAATGTATTTATCAAAATTTGAAGTTCGCCAAAGCTGCCAGGGTATTTTTAATCTTATTGGCTAATGGCAATAGAAACAGAAAACGCGGCAGCTGACAAGAACAATGAAATGCAAAAAGAAGAAATAGAGACAAAAAAATCCCCGCCTTGGCGGGGATTTTTACAACTCATTATCTGCGCAGTGAACTGGATATTTAACGCAGACGTTTCACCAATTCCACACGACGATTTTTTTGCTTACCCGCATCACTGGTATTGTTGCTGGCAGGCGCATAGGGGCCAACGCCTTGCGCCTGCAAACGATTAGCGGCAATTTGATAATCTTTCACCAAGGCAGCAACAACCGAATCGGCACGCTGCTTCGACAGAGTTACGTTAGCTACACCATCGCCGGTATCGTCGGTGTGGCCTACGACATAGAGCAACAAATCACTATTGCGTTTTAACAGGTCTGCAATCGCATCCAGTGTTGGCTTGGACTCGGCTTTAATATCCGCTTTGCCGGTATCGAAATATATGCCGTAAATCAGCGCCTTGCCGTCAGCATCTATTTGCTGTTTCAATTGATCGGCGTTGACATTGACCAGACCGGTTTGCACCGATTTTTCTTCCAGAATAATTTGTTGCAATCCCACTTCATCCTCGTGGCCACCAATAAATATTGCTGCGTATACATTGCCTGTTGGCAACGCTTTTTTGGCTAATACGTAATAGGGTTTGCGATACCAGTTGTAAACATTGTCTTCAACTGAAACCTGACCACCGAGTTCGCTCGCTTGCTTGTCAGTTCCACATTGATCCAATTCGCATTGCGAAATAAAAGAGAACCCACCATTGAGCAATGCCGCTTTATAGTTTTCATAGACTTTCAGTGTAGAAACATTTTGAATTTCATAGGTATGCCGGGCAAGGTCACCGGTTAACTTCAGTGGTGTTTTATCTGTCGCGTTGCGCGCCATAGGGATGGTGATAGTTTCCGTATCCACTTTTTTGTGTGTACGCAGCTTGGCACCTGGGTAGCGCGGCAACATGGAATGATCTTTCGCTTTCTCCTCTGCTGACAAGGGCTCAACCGGTGTCGGCGCCGCCGATTTGTTCGCATAGCTTTCATCAACTTTTACCAAACCGGTTTCCAGCGGTTCGGATTCAATAATCACCTGTTGCAAGCTAACCAAATCTTCATGGGAACCAACAAACCAGGCAACATAAATTTTTCCCTTCGGTGATTCCTTTGCACCGACCCAGTAATAGGGTTTTCGATATTCGTTAAAGACGTTGCCGCGCACGGCGATCAAGGTTCCCAATTCGCTGGCTTGTTTTTCATCGCCACAGGCTTCCAGCACGCAGGAAAAAACTTCTTTAAACCCCAACTGTTTAGCCGCAGCCATATAATTTTCATACACTTTCAGCGAGGACACATTCTCAATTTCGTAATTGTGCCAATACACATCCCCCAGCGCGTCCAGCTTGGTAAATACGGGTTCGCTTTTAGTCACATCGATAACCGAAGTCGGCAGTGAAAACTTTTCATAGTCGTACATCTGTGCCTGCTCCAGATCCGCCTTGGGATAGGCCGCAAACAATGGATGATCATCTTCATAGTCCGCGTATGCAGTAGCACTCAGTAAACTAACCCCCAAACCGATTGCCATAAGTCTGTGTTTGAACATAACTACTCCATGGTTCTTTTTAATGATTTAAAACTGCCGTATGCGTAAAGCCGGCAAACTACGCATGAAACGCTGAATTTTGGATGAATGCATTTGCCCGGCTAGCAACGAATTGTAACTTTGCAGACTAGTTCAACTTTTTCGATGCAGCCGCACGCTCAGTAATCCATTTTCTTGCCCACTAAAAGCAAAAAACCACGCCTGAGCGTGGTTTTTTGCAACGAAAGAATCGAGCTTACTTTTTAACACCTTCGACTTCGAGCTGCAATTTAACGGTTTGTGACGCTGGGCCCAAATCCATTTTCACGTTGAAATCTTTCAGTTTGATTTCGGTCTCGCCAGAGAAGCCAGCGCGGTAGCCGCCCCATGGGTCTTTACCTTCACCGACTTTTTCCACTTCAATCGTTACACTTTTGGTTACGCCATTCAGGGTCAAGTCACCGATGATATCGAACTCGTCTTTATCGCCCGCATCGACTTTGACTGACTTGCTGACAAAAGTCGCGGTAGGGAATTTTTCCACATTCAGGAAATCACCGCTGCGCAAGTGCTTATCGCGCTCAGCGTGGTTTGAGTTAACGCTGGTGGTATCAATAGTTACGGTGATGGTGCTGGCTTCCGGTTTGGCAGGGTCGTAGGTAAATTCGCCGTCGAACTTATCGAAACGACCGGTTAACACGCTATAGCCCAAATGCTTGATCGCAAAATTAATCGAGGCGTGCGCGCCTTTGGTGTCTATCGCATAAGTATCTGCCAAGGCAGGCAGTGCCACTACACCAATACTACTTACTGCCAAAGCAAGAAGGGATTTTTTTAACATGGAGAAGCTCCTTTGAGGTTGATCGTTTACACGTTAATTGTCACGGGGTTGAAAGCTGGAATTTAAAATTAATACATTACACATCGGATTTTTTAACTGGCTTGAGCATACGAACCAGGGTTTTGTCGCGCATCACGAAATGATGCATCAAAGCGCCTAATGCATGGACAACCACCAGCGCGATAATTCCCCAGGCAAAATATTCGTGCAGCCCACCGGCGAGATCCACATTGCCCGCACTTAACTCCACCAGTACCGGAAATTTAATCAGGTTAAACATACTGGCGGGTTGGCCTTCCGCCGTGGTAATTAAATAGCCACTGATTATCACCACAAAAATAAAAATATAGAGCGCAAGTTTGACCAATTTAGCGGCTTTTTGTTGCACCGGCTTTGCAGGCAAATCCACTGGTGTTGGATTACTAATTCGCCACACAATCCGCAACAGCATCAACAATAAAACCACCAAACCCAGACTGATATGCAACTCAGGCCCTTTGTGATACCAGTCGTCGTAATAGGTCAGATCGACCATGTACACACCCAGCCCGAATAAAAATAAAATCAGTAGCGCGCTGATCCAATGAATTGCAATGGCAACGGCACCATAACCCTGGGGTGAATCTTTTAGCATACTGGCCTCTATTGGTTTTATTGGATAACACGGCAATGACTGCACGATAGCAGCACATGCTGAAAATTTCAGTACCGAAAAATTTTAGAGGATTGGCGGCGGACTGCTCGATGAGGCAATGTAAAGATGGCTTTACACAAACAACATCAGGGATTTCAAGCAGTTACCACAAACTGACGCGACACACTCACAAACGCATTCAAGGTATTGATCAGTTTTTTCGTTGTTTATGATTCAATTTTCGAGGGCTGTTTTAGCCAAACTGTGCGGTATTTAATTTTATGCGTTGTTAGTTCCGCACCGATGTTACCCTGTGTAGTTTTTAACCCTACGTGGGTTTTATAACAGGGCGTTTGTGACCCTGTTCATCAATCGCTACATACACATACTCACCTTCAGTCACCTGGCTGATGTGATGTGTGAGAAAGTCTTTAATCCAGACTTCTACCTTCACGCGGATAGACGTAGTACCAATGCGCAGCGTGCTGGTGTAACAACTAATCACCGCACCAACCGGCACCGGCCGAATAAACACCATACTCCCCACCGCCACTGTAGTAACCCGCCCCAATGACACCTCATTCGCATGGATGGCCCCCGCAATATCCATCTGCGCCATCAACCAACCCCCGAAAATATCCCCAAACGGATTAGTATCCGCCGGCATGGTGATGGTTTGCAGGGTTAGTGTACCTGTGGGTGTGGTGTTGGTGGGTTGCATGCAAATATTCTCTAGCGAAGTATCGAGTCAGTATAGCTCTCGATTTCTGCGCGGACAGCGTCAGAAAAAATTTAATAAAAACAGAATACCGTAGGTTGGAAAAGCATAGCGCCTTCCGACAAATACATGGGCGCATGGCACATGACCAATAAACATGTCGGAAGTCGCTGCGCTCTTCCAACCTACAATTATTTATTAATCTGAGCTACATGTTAAATCCGATTGCTATCCGTCACTGGGGTACAAAATAGCTTCAAATGAAATATTATATTTTGATAATTTTCTTATAGAGCAATCAGAAAGATGTAGTGAAAAGGCAGGAATAATTCTGGGATTAAAATAGATGCCTAATCGCAGCTCACCGCGAATATACCCAACAACATCCAATAGCTGCTCAACACCTAACAAAAAATCAATAATTATCTTCCCAAAATCATTATTACTTGTCGTTAGCGGTTCGTTAGCTTTATAGCGAACAAATAGATTTTCTAGGCCAATATCAACCGCTTCAAATTGAACCATGTAAAGGTCTCCGTGGAAAGAATCCATTCCACGTCTATCAATCTGAAAAAGCCTTAAATCTATATCTACTTCTGTTTTATATATTGCATTCATCATTTTTTTCCTGATTGTCAGGGATGCCATTATGGTTGCAATCCAACTCTGCGCACCCCATCGGAGTAGGCATTAGATACCAAGGAATCAACAAATCTAACAATATTCCTGGATCTGCAAATCCACCTTGGTCTTGCTTCCATTGTTCATATAGTTCTTTGGCATCTTTCTTTGAAACCTGACCTGTTTCAGGATCTTTTAATTCTTTTATCAATTTACCATTATCCTCTCGATGCAACCATCTCCAGAATTCCTTTGGATATCCATATAATTTATCCCATGGACCAAGACCTAGAGGATCCATCAATATTAATGGATTCCCTCCAACATAAGCATAGGAATTAATCCCTCCCTCTAATCCAATCGGGTCACTCTCAATATACCGCCCAATACTCGGGTCATAATCCCGAAAGTAGTTGTAATACAAACCTGACTCCGGATCAATATATTGGCCGGGGAAGCGGCTGAAAAGTTCGATGCTGTTGGATTGATTGGCAGCGAGTTTTCCGAAGGGTTCGTAGTTGGCCATCCACACCACCTGCTGGCTTTGGTTGGTGATCACTTGTGGGGTATTTAAATGATCGTTGTGGATGTAATACAGCGACGTTGTCGTTGTGGTAACCGGTGTGACTGCTGCGAGATCAATTTTATCGATATTAGGGCCAATTGGTTCATTATTATTTTTCCTCTATAGAAAACCAACACTATGTTTTTTGATAATTTCAGTGTTAGCGGAAGCTATCGCGTGCCCAAGCCATAATATCTTTGTTAATTTTCCCTTGCGCCAAATATATTCGATTAATTATTTTCTCAAAGCTATCAGGCTGCCTATGAATATAGAACATGCGCCCATCAACGGCAGCCTCATGATCGGAGGCAATGCCGGATAACCGCTCAGCACTTGGGATAAGTTTTATTTCACCGCGAAGTGCAGCTTCATAATCAACTCCCTTTTCTGCCCAGCGCTGCTTTTTCATTTCAACAACGTCAATCATCGCCTGCTTGGTGTTTTGGAAATCAACCATGCCTTTTTGCAGAATGCGATCGACGTCATACCAATGTCTTGCCAAACGATATGTATCCGGTTCTTTGTCCATAGTTGAAAATTGATGAAGTGCTGTCAATTTTTCCCATAAAATATAAGACGGTTCATAAGCCTGTACTGTTGCGTGCGGAAAATTTAAAGCACCTAATGCTTCAACGTCAGCCATATAGCATTTTATTTCATGTTCTTTTGTGGGCAACCCTCGGTTTCGCCCGCCAAATTCCAACAACACATGCTCCAAGTGATAAACGCCCTCACCCTCAGCAACTTTAGGAAAGTAAATATTAACTTCTTCGCCATGGGAATCAACAACAAGTTCAGCGCCCAACCCTTCAATATTATAGGACTCAAAACGCTGATTGAGCTTTTCAACAAGTTGTGATGACCACTCCGTCAGACGCTGACTTTGTTGACTACGAAATTTATCGCGCTGGCTACGGCTTTTTGTTGATTGCTCCCATGCAACAGACTCATCATCAACTTCTGCCAAATCTGCCCAATGGATTGATAAATCAATATCCTCTGAAAAGCGGTCAATAATCCCCCAACATTTGCTCAATGCAGTTCCACCTTTAAAGGCAACCGCATATTCTCCTAAAAAGTTTTCATCATAGAGCAAGCGTAAAATTTCAGTTACCCAAAGATCTTTTTCAAAAAAGAAATCAGGTAAACCATCGGGATGATTTTGAGCCGCAACCTCCAGTATCCGTTTTAACTCGTCTCGCTTCTGAGCAGTACTATAGAAATCTAAAATATTCATTATGTAGCCTGCTCTAATTGTTGAAGCTTACTTTTCCACTCACTTAACTGGGGAAGTGAGCTCAGTTTTCTGGTTATCATCTTTACTTCAGAAGCGCTGAGGGATAATCGCTGGACAGCTCTTTTTAAATCCGAAACTTCCACCGATTGCGGTGGCGTTACTAAAAGTCCCCGCAACAGTGCCCCCTCAGGTTTATTTTCCCAACGCAGCTTTCGCTCAGCAATATGACGCACTTCGACAATCTGATTACCAATTTTGAATTCTCGGGAGGGGCCATTACTCCAATACACAGCTTTCATTGGAGCCTGGGTCTGAAACCCCAAGCGATAGGCAGATTCCAGCCCTTGGCTCACCAGCTTGTAACCATGCTTTTTGGCCCAGGCGCGGGCAACTTCATTAGCGCTGGCAGTAGTTTTGATACTTGGCAGACTTGGTAGAGGTTTGGGGCGAGCATAGAAGCCCTTGGATACCCGAGCTACAACACCCTCCTTAACCAAACGGCTAAAGGCCTTCTGTACAGACGTCTCGCTACCCAACTCATAGAAGCTGCCGATGGGGAAAGGGACGCCGCGCTGCATACGATTTAGCCGGGCTAGTACCTTTTGGGCGACTGACATGGCGATAATCCTGACATTAATTAGGTATAGTGATCTTATTCTAGTCCAGTATTTACAAGGCTTACAAGGGTATTAATGTCAGGATTAATGTAGATACTAATGAGGATTTGCCTCTGACTAGACCTTTTCTGGCGGAACAACAGTATGCCTACAGCAATTAAGCTGATTGCCATGTCAGACTCAGAACTGCTTGGAGTTCGATTTACGCAAAGATTCGATTGGATTTGGCGAAGATACAAAATAAAAAGCCCGACAATAAGCCGGGCCCTTAACTATTTTCATGCACCAAGGAACTACATCCGCTCCGGCAACCAGGTAACCAACCCCGGCCATAATGCCATCGCACAGAGCAAGAGAATTTGCAGCACGATAAACGGAATAACACCGCGATAGATTTCGCTGGTTTTAATTGTTGCCGGGGCGACGCCGCGCAAATAGAAAAGTGCGAAACCAAAAGGAGGGGTGAGGAAGGAGGTTTGTAAATTTACGGCGATCATAATGCCTAACCAAATTGGGTCCACCCCCATTGCGAGGAGCACGGGGCCGACGATTGGCACCACCACGAAAATAATTTCGATAAAGTCGAGAATAAAGCCGAGCAAAAACATCACCACCATGACCAGCAACACGGCGGTAAATACGCCGCCCGGTAATTGGCTAAAAAATTCGTGCACCATTTCTTCGCCGCCGAAACCGCGAAATACCAGTGAGAAAAGTGACGCACCAATTAAAATCATAAAAATCATAGCAGTGATTTTTATGGTGGATTGGGAGACTTCGCGCAAGCGTTGCAGGTTTAATTGTTTTTTGCCGAGTGCTAACAAGCAAGCGCCTAATGCACCTACGCCCGCAGCTTCCGTGGGCGTTGCTGCGCCGATGAGAATTGAGCCGAGCACTAAACCAATCAATAGCAATACGGGCAATAAGCTCAGCAATACTTTGACTAAAGGAACCTTTTCCCCCTCATCACTTTGCACGCGCGGAATAATGTGCGGACGAAAGTAAGCGGTGAAAAATACGTAGAGGATATAGAGCACAACCAGCGCGAAGCCCGGCACTAGCGCGGCTACAAATAAATCGCCCACCGAAATCGTTTTGGGATTAAACACGCCCAATTTTAATTGCGCTTGTTGATAGGCGCTGGAGAGCACATCACCCAACAGCACCAATGCAATTGAAGGTGGAATAATTTGCCCGAGGGTTCCGGTTGCGCAAATGGTACCGCAGGCAAAACTGGGCGAGTAACCGCGTTTGATCATGAGCGGCAGTGACATCAACCCCATGGTCACTACCGTTGCACCGACAATGCCGGTGCTGGCAGCGAGCATAGCGCCCACAATCACAACGGATATTCCCAAGCCACCCGGCAAACGCCCGCAGGCTTTGGACATATTTTCCAGCAAATCTTCCGCAAGGCGCGATTTTTCCAGCACCGTCCCCATAAACACAAACAGTGGCACTGCGACTAACGTGTAGTTATTCATAATGCCGTATAAACGTGCGGGAAAACTTTTTAGCAAGTTGGGATCAAATACCCCACCGGCAATGCCGCAGGCGGCAAACAAAAGTGCAACGCCACCGAGCGTCATAGCAACGGGATAGCCCAGCATTAAAAAAATGCAGATAGCGGCAAACATCAACAACGGCAGAATTTCAATTAGCATGATGCTTCCTCCTGCGCGGGTGTAATATTCATCAGCACTAACAGACTGCGCAACATTTCTGCAATCGCTTGCAAGCTCACACTGAGTGCCATCAGTGGCAATAAACTTTTCAACAAGTACACACCACCAAGCCCGCCCGAGTCAGTGGAGCCTTCGCCAATGCGCCAGCTTTCGCTCACAAACTCCATGCTGCCCCAGCCGATAAAAATCATCAGCGGCAAGGTGAACAGCAAACTGCCCAGTACATCCACCCAGGCACGCGAGTGCGCAGACATTTTGCGATAAAAAATATCCACCCGGACATGATCGCCCGTTTTCAGTGCATAGGCGGCACCTAACATAAACACCAGCGCATGCATGTAGGTAACCGATTCCTGCAAGGCGACTGAGCCAATACCAAAGACATGGCGCAGGGTCACAACCGTGCAGGCGACAAGCACCATAATCCCGGTGAGCCATGCGGTGGTGGTACCGGTATATTCGGCAACGGAATCGAGCCAGCGGATGCTGCGTTGAGCAAGGGAATTTGAAGCAATCATGATGAGTGGACTAGTTAGTTTTATTGGGCGGCGATTATACCTAATAATCATTAGATCACAGCGTGATAAATATCCGCCAACCAACGCTGCGGATTGGTTCTTACATAATCAGCAATCTTCAGGTAAGTCATTTCATCGCGAATCACATGCTCGTGATAATTGCGTTGCCAAACCGGAGCTCCCAACAATATCCCTTGTACATGCGCCGTATAGGTCAGCCGCCCCTTAAATCCTCGCACAATATCCCCCACCGTAGGGGCGCGATTTATCGCGCCCTGATTTATTGCGCCCTGATTTATCTCTTTCTGATTTTTGGGCGCAATAAATTGCGCCCCTACGAGTTGGACAATCCCGTGCATGTGGTTGGGCATGATAATGAAATCGTGAAGGTGCAAGCTCGGGTAATAGTTCGGGAGCATTTGCCAGTGTTGGTGCGCCAGCCTGCCTAATTCGTTGAGGTGCATTTCTGCATCTGCGATATGGCCAAACAGCATTTGTCGCTGTGCCGTACAAATAGTAATGAAATAAAATCCGGGTTGTGCGTAGTTAAATTTGCGCAACCGAATAG
The DNA here is from genome assembly GCF_008806975.1 of Cellvibrio sp. KY-GH-1. Lineage (NCBI taxonomy): Bacteria > Pseudomonadati > Pseudomonadota > Gammaproteobacteria > Cellvibrionales > Cellvibrionaceae > Cellvibrio > Cellvibrio sp. KY-GH-1. Next base: position 4,334,550 of record NZ_CP031728.1, on the reverse strand, counting down.
ATTGTCGATGATGAATCTGAGGGTTGTAACTCATAACACAGTCCTTTGTAACTTAATTCCATGTAATTACAGTAGGGGCGCAATTTATTGCGCCCTGATTTATTGCGCCCTGTTATCTATTGCGCACCAAGTTATTGGGCGCGATAAATCGCGCCCCTACGAATATCGATTTGGTTGATTTTCCACACTGAATAAAAAAAGGGCGCGATAAATCGCGCCCCTACGGAAAATCAGTTATTGCAGCCTACCCAGCTTACCCTTAGCCGCTTCACCGATTTCACCACCGCCTTGTGCGGCCTGCTGGAAATACTGCGCAGCTTGCGAGCGATTGCCTTTGGCGAGGGAGATTTCACCTAAATAGTAAGTGGCAATTTGTGTAGGCAAATAGCGCTGGCTGGTGAGTAAATCTTTTTCCGCCAGATCGCGCTTGCCCTCTTCGTGGTAGGCAATACCGCGCAACACATAGGGCTTAAAGTATTTCGGGTTGGCCTGGATGGCTTGATCAAACGCGCCCACCGCTTCATCAGTTTTTTTCTGTTGCAGCAGCAGCTGGCCTTTCATTTCCCAGAATAAATTTTCTTTGGGTTGTTGGGCAATGGATTTATCTACATAACCCAATGCATCAATATATTTTTTCTCGCCTGCGAGCTTTTGCGCTTTTTGATAATTTTCGTAGGCTTTTTTGTCTTTGGTGACTTGCGCCATCGCGCGCTGGAACGCGTCTTTATTGCGCACACCGCCAGGATATTTCGCGGCAGTTGCGCGATTCTTTTCTACCCGCTCTTGTGATGGCGGATGGCTGGCAAACAGGCCTTCAATAAAACCGGAGTTGCGGCCTTCTGATAATTTCACAAAAATTTCCTGCAGTTCGACGGCGGCTTGTGCGTCGTAACCCGCTTTGGCCATGTATTTAATGCCCACCTCATCGGATTGCAGTTCATGGCCGCGACCATACTTGGCTTGCCAGGCTTGCGCACCTACCGCCAATGCACCCATACCCAACATGCCGTACTCGGGTTTTTTTTCAGAGATGGCGACACCGGCAATCAACACCGCACCACCCAGTAATACATTTTGCGTTTGCTGCTGGGCACCATGGCGCGCCGCGGCGTGGACAATCTCGTGGCCGAGTACAGAGGCGAGCTGGGCTTCATCCTCCAAATACACCAGCAGGCCACGGTTAATCGCCAGCTTGCCACCTGGCATTGCCCAGGCGTTGGGCACGTCGTTGTTCAGTACCACAAACTCATAGGGCAAGTCCGGGCGATCACTCACCGCTGCTAACTTTTTCCCCACCTTTTGCACATAGGCCGTCAACCCCGGATCTACTGTGTATTGACCGCCTTGGGATTGTTGGGCCGGGCCATAATTTTGCGCACCCGTGGCGACCTCTTGCTCGGGCGACATTAACGAGATTTGTTTTTCGCCAGTAACCGGGTTGACCACACAACCGGTCATAGTTGCCAAGAGGGCAACCCCGAGCAGACGTAAGAAAATGTTCATAGTGAGACTCCTTATGAATGAGCTGCGTATAATGCCACAGCTTTTTTAAACCTGAATGTTAACCAGCAAGTGACCCCCGAATGAAATCCCTGCAAATTATTGAGCTTTTCGCCGGTATCGGTGCCGACAACAAACCCATAGTAGAACAACTGCAAGTGCGCGAACTGGATGACGGCACCCTGCAACTGGTGCAATCGCCGGCCTTTGCCAAGGGGCTGGCCAGCGGCGATGTAGTGCGCATGCTGCCGGAGACACGCGAGTTTGACCTGGTACAGCGCAGCGGCAACCTGAGTATTCGCGTGTTTAGCCGCGGCGATACCGGTGCCTTGTCCGACCAGCTCAGCCCGGAACTGGAAAAGCTGGGCGGGGAGCTGGACCGCGAAACGCCGCGCCTGTTGGTGTACAGCATCCATGTCAGTTGCGGTTTTGAAGCCATCGAGGAAATCCTCAACCGCTATGTGGGGCGAGACGGCCAGAGCGCCTGGATGTACGGCAATGTCTATGACCCTGCCGACGGTCAAACCCCGCTCAACTGGTGGTTAGACATCCTCAAACCCGAATAAGCCCTCTGATTCCTTGATAAGTTGTTTGAATTTCTATGTTGCATGTGATTTCCCCCGCAAAAACCCTGGATTTTGAAACCGCGCCGGCGATTGATGATCACAGCCAGCCGCAGTTTCTCGAACACTCGCAGGAGCTGATTGACCAACTGCGCCAGCTGAAGCCGGCAGATGTTTCACGCCTGATGGCGATCAGTGAAAAACTCGGCGAGCTCAATGCCCAACGTTTTCAGGATTGGCAATTACCCTTCTCGCCACGCAATGCCAAACAAGCTGTGCTGGCGTTCAAGGGCGATGTATACACCGGTATGCAGGCCGAGTTGTTTAGCAAAAAAGATTTCTCGTTTGCCCAGAAACACTTGCGCATTCTCAGCGGCTTATACGGATTACTGCGGCCATTGGATTTGATCCAGCCCTATCGTCTGGAGATGGGCACTGGTTTTGCCAACACACGCGGCAAAAATCTCTATCACTTCTGGGGCGATATCATTACCGACCAACTCAATGACGAACTGAAATCGCGCAAAGAAAAAGTGCTGGTCAATCTCGCCTCTACCGAGTACTGGAGCTCGGTCAGTAGCAAAAAATTGGATGCCGAAGTGATCACGCCTGTGTTTAAAGATCGCAAAAACGGCCAGTACAAAATCATCAGCTTCTTTGCCAAAAAAGCGCGCGGCATGATGAGCGCGTACATCATCCAGCAACAACTCAAAAGCAGCGAAGCTATTAAAGATTTCAACACAGCGGGCTACACATTTAACGAGGCCATGTCCTCCGCCCGGGAATGGGTTTTCACCCGCGAGGAGCAGGCTGCCTAATCGAAATATTAAAAAATATTTTGAGCAATAAAGCCTATATATCCAAAAGCTCGGCACTCCCTCAGGCGCCGCAAAAAACAATCTTAAGCAATGATTGCTTTGCGCCGCCTTGCTACCTACATTGGGCACAGTTTTACAACTCCAATAATCGATAGGATATCGCCCCATGAACCTCAGTCACGCCTATCTTGATCGTGTGCTTGCCAGCCTGTCGCGCGTGACCGAGGTTTCCTATCGCCGTATTTTCAACGGTGTGGGGATCTATCATCGCGGCGTACAATTCGCGCTGATTATTAATGACCGCCTGTATTTTCGCGCTGACGATGCGTCGCGCCCGTTGTTTATGGCGCGCGGCATGCAAGCATTTCAACCGCGCGTAGCAGTGCAGGTAGAATCCAGTTTTTTTCAACTACCCGACAGCGTGCTCAGTGCACCGGCAGAATTAACGCACTGGATGCGCATTGCTGTGGAAGCGGCGCACGCGGGCAATTTTTGCGATGACGAAACCACGTTGGAAACTCCCATCCACCACCTGCGCCAACGCGCGTGAGTAGTTCTACCCCAAGCGATTGATACGCAAACCCATAAAAGCTGCGCTAGTATTTAATGATTATATTTTAGCCATTAGCACTTGGGGCACTCATCATGGGAATTCGCATTCTAGTCGTGGACGACGCCACTTTTATTCGCGATATGATCAAGAAGCAACTGCGCGATAAAATTCCCGGCGTGGAAGTGATTGATGCCCCCGATGGCGCACGCGCGCTAGCGCAAATGAAAAACCAGGCGGTTGACCTGATTCTCTCCGACTGGGAAATGCCCAACATGACCGGCGCCGAATTGCTGACCACCGTGCGCGCTATGCCCAACTCCGAAAAAATTCCCTTCATTATGATTTCCAGCCGCGGCGACCGAAACCATATTGTTAAAGCGATTGAATTAGGCGTGTCTGATTATTTGAGTAAACCCTTTTCGGCCGATGAACTGCTGAAAAAAGTGTTCAAACAATTAAAAGTGATTGGCAAAACACCCGCGATGCGCGCCAGTGGTGCCACGACGCAAGGTATTGCATTTGCTTCGGTGGATGTCTTAACCGGTGGCCGCGCCGAGCCTGCGGTTGCGGCAGCGCCAAAACCAGCAAATCCTTTCGCTAACGGCAGTGCCAGTGTACTCGGAGCCAAACCCGCCATAAAAGCGGTAGAGCCACCCAAAACAACGCGCGGCAAGGCCCAATTGCGCTTTGCTAACAATCGCATTTTCAGCTGCGTGATTCGCGAAATGTCGCTGCAATTAATGAGCGGCCTGATGCAGCGCGGCGATAACCTGCCGAGCGTCTTTGAACAAGCCGCGGTGGATATTGAAACGGGTGATGGCAGCAACCTGGCGCGCGTCAACGGTTACGTTCATAGCATCACCGCGGGTGAAAACCGCCCGGATACCAACGTCGTAAAAGTGGTGATTCGCCTTGTGGATAACGACCCGGAAAAATTTGAAACCCTGTCCAAATACATTGCGCAAATGTAAGCCCTGCTAACTCAAACCAACCTGCAATTCCAGACTCGCTGGCTATACTCAGTCAATATCGATTCACTGGTGATTGCCAGCTTTGCAGGTTGTTCCTCCATGGATGTACGCAAATCCGTTTTATTCCCGCTATTCACGCTGCTGTTAACCAGCGCTTGTTCTCTCGCACAGGCGGAGGCGGACCACCGTTTTTCCGGTTTTGCCACACTGGGGGTTGCGCTCAATAGCAGCGATGAGCTGGTATTTCGCAACGATGTCACTCAGGACAACGGCGCATATAAAAACAACGGCTACTGGATGAATGACTCACGCCTGGGTCTGCAATGGCAGGGGCGCTGGTCAGCACAATGGGAAACCACCGTCCAAATTGTCGCCAAGGATCGGTTTGATAATACCCCGGCCAACTCCTTCGAGTGGGCCTTTGTACGCTACCGTCCGGTGGATGGTTTGGATTTACGCCTGGGTCGCCTGGGTGTCGATGCATTTATGCTCTCGGATTTCCGCCAGGTGGGTTATACGCTCCCCTGGGTACGCCCGCCCCAGGATCTTTACGGTCTTACGTCAATCTATCATTTCGATGGCATGGACCTGACCAAACGCGTTGCGCTGGGCGATACAACACTCAATCTTAAAGCTTTTTACGGCAACTCCGACGAAAAATACCCCACTGGTTTCAACAACGGCCGACACATTAATTTTGATTTCGACTTGTTCGGTCTTAGCAGTACTCTGGAATGGCGCGAATGGAAGCTGCGCTACAGCGTCGTAACCGTAGAAGTTAATAGTGACCTGACCCAACCCCTGCGCAATGCCTGGACGCAGTTCACCCCCCTCTGGCCGGGAGCCGGGGAGTTTGCGAGCAAACTGCAATCCAAAAACCGGGATTTCCGCTACCACCAGCTGGGCCTCAATTACGACAACAATGACTGGTGGTTCCAAAGCGAGTATGTCCGCATCGGCTCTGACTTGATGCTAGTCACTAATGCCGAGCACGCCTACGCCAGTTTGGGTAAACGTTTTGGCTCGCTCGGAATCTACGGACTGACCGGCTACGCCAGCCCGCGCCAGGCAGAACTGGGCATCGCATTGCCCACCGGCCTGCCCGAGCCTTACGGGAGCCAACTCCAATATCTGTCCCTTGCCACTCGCAACCGAATCAATGGCGCACGCATCAAGCAACACAGTTATGGAATTGGTGCACGCTGGGATTTCACCGCCAAAATGGCCCTGAAATTCCAGATAGAAGAATTTACGGTGGATAAAGCTGGAGCGGGGCTCTGGTTTGCCACCAATGCCGCACAAGACAGCAATTCAGATCACGACCCAAGAGTCACCAGTCTCGCATTGGATGTGCTTTTTTAATGGCTAAACTGTTTACGCTAATCACTCTGCTGTTATTCAGCGGCTCACTCCAGGCAGACATACTGGTGATCGTGAACGCGCGCAATTCCGTTACCCAGCTGGAGAAAAAACAGGTAATCGATTTATTTATGGGCCGGGTGTCAGCTTTTCCCGGCGGCGCTCCGGCCCAGACGTTCGACTTAAAAACCGGTACGCCCTTGCGCGCCGATTTTTACAAACGCCTCACCGGTAAAAGCGAAGCGCAAGTGGATGCCTACTGGGCCACCCTGGTCTTTGCAGGGCGCATGTCGCCACCAGAACAATTTAACGATGACCAATCAGTGATTGCCGCCGTCGCCAAAGACGTGGAAGCCATTGCCTATGTAACACGTCAGGCATTGCCTGCAGGCGTTAAAGTAGTTATGGAGCTGCCACGCTAACGGGCACCTAACCAGAATCGCTCGCGCTTAACTAGAATCGACATATGAAGATTAACAGTTTGCACATCAAAGTCTCGCTGAGCGTTGCCACAATGGCGCTGCTGGTGGTGGCGGTGTCAGCGCAATTCTTTTATCAGCGCGACTACAAGACCTCCTTTGCTGAAAGCGAGCGCTCGGTATTGCAGCTGTTGGAAACCGTTCAAGCCACAGCGGCAATTGCCGCTTATGTAGGCAATCGCGAGCTCGCCCAGCAAGTGGTCACGGGGTTAACCCAAAACGACATAGTGATTGGAGCCAAAATATTTGCGGGCAAGGAAATCATCGGGCAAAACGGCAAGACCAGCCGCGAGATAAAACAGGAGCTTATTTCAATTTCGTTGGTGGCGCCCTTTGACGACAAAGAAGTGGTGGGCGAGTTGGCCGTAGTCCCTAATGCGGCGTTGATTGCGGCGCGCGCGCGCGACTCCGCCATGTCGACCGCCCTCGGCCTTGCTGCCCAGTCGGGGCTGGTAGCACTACTTGTGTTAATAATGGTGTACTGGTTGATGACCCGCCCGCTGTCGCGCTTGTCGGGCAGCCTGCATCGCATCACCCCCGGCGATGGCGGCCGACTGGATGTCAATCGTATCCATCGCGGGGACGAAATTGGCCTGCTCGCGGGCGATATCAACGCGCTTCTGCATACCGTCGAAAAAATGCTGGAGGAAGAGCGGCAATTGCGCCATCGCGTGGAACAACTGGAAACCCGGTTTCGCGGCATTTTTGAAGACAGTAGTGCGGGCATTTTTCTGGTGCGCGAGCAGGGCAGATTGGTGACTGCCAACCCGGCGTTTTTTCGCCTGACCGGCATTGACGAAACAGAACAACAGCCGCGTGGAAATACTGATTTGATCAGCCAGGTATTTCTGGATGGTGATCAAGCCAAATCACTGATTAAGCTCGCCCTCGTCAGCAAGCGCCCCCATTCGGCCGATTTACGCATTCGCAGCGACATTGAAGATACCCTGCGCTGGGTGCACTGCATTTTTTCCCCTGCGGGTGATAGCACCACCGTTGAAGGGGTGATGTACGACGTAACCCAGCGTAAACATTCCGAAGCGCGCATTCGCGAACTGGCCGAAACCGACAGCCTAACAGGGCTGCGCAACCGCCAGGCCGCCGATGCCGCACTTCAGGCATTAATTAGCCAAACTCCCATTGGCAACAAAGCCTTTGCGGTGATGCTGATCGACCTGGATAGGTTCAAATACATCAACGATACCTATGGCCACGACGCGGGCGACAAGGTGCTAATCACCGTAGCCGAACGCTTGCGTAATCTGGTCCGCGAGTCCGACCTGGTCGCGCGTATGGGCGGCGATGAATTTTTTATTATCCTCAACCACGCCGGCAATATCGGCATAGTGACTCGCATCGCGCAAAAAATTCTCGATGCCCAGCAGGCGCCGATTGAAGTACAGCAGGGCGTGCAGGAAAAAATCGGTATCAGCGTAGGCATCGCGCTTTATCCAGAGCACGGCGACAATCCACTCAGCCTGCGCAAACACGCCGACCAGGCCATGTACGCGGTCAAACGGCGCGGCAAAAATAGCTTCGCCATTTACGAGCCGGGCGCTGAAGATCCGCTGATGGAATCCGCTTGATTTATCCTGCTAGCGCCTCGCTCAACCTACTGCCTCAAAATCACCCAAAAATGTAAACGATTACATTTTTTAAGCGCTATGTAACGAAACGTTTTCACACAAAAAAGCCAAAAAAATAGGATTAAAAATTCAATAAAAACCATTTTTGAACAAAATATTTTCGCTCTCTGCTTGCTCGTTTGCATTTCGCTGTGTAGGATTTTTACTAACAGCTCTGCAGAAGCTCACCTTATCGGCAATACACACAGTCACCCATCACAGAGGTAATCCCAGTGAACAGGACTCATGTAACTGCCGCAAACCCACGGCAAGATGCGACCCAGGCTAACGCGCAGCCACAAGCCGCAGCGACCAAACGCGATACACTGGCCAGCTACCAGTGCTTTCCATTTACCTACACCTACTACGGATTCAGCACCGAGGCCTGCGTGTACGAAACGCCGGTCGCCGCGCCCAATCCGCTCCAGACGCAATAGCGTCTGGTTGCAGTAACCTCCACCGCGACAAAGCATTTATAACGACAACAAGATCAACCGGGAAAACCATGAAACAACGTAAACCTATAGTGATTGCCAACTGGAAATTAAACGGCGGCCTGGACCTGATATGCACCTCGGTTGCCTCCTTTATTGGCAAACACTTCGCCGCGCAAATTGCGATTTGCCCACCCTATTTGTACATGCGCGACATGATGACCTTTTTGCAATTTTCTGAACTGCAAATTGGCAGCCAAAATTTGAGCCGCTACGAATCCGGCGCATACACCGGCGAAACTTCTGCGCAGATGTTGAAAGAAGCCGGCTGCTCGCTGTGTTTGATTGGCCACTCGGAACGCCGCGCCATGTTTGCGGAAAACAACGAAGGCTGTCAGATCAAAGTGCGCACCGCCTTGAGCCACGATTTATTGCCGGTGCTCTGTGTGGGTGAAAACCAGCAGGAGCGCGAAGCCAATATCACCGAGCAAGTGCTGCGCAAACAATTGCGCGAAGGGCTGCCGCAAATGGATCTCAACGACAAAGATTTATGTGTTGCCTATGAACCCGTATGGGCCATTGGCACCGGCCTTGCAGCCACACCGACAATTGCGCAGGAAGTGCATCAATTTATTCGCCGTGAACTCGCGGAAATTTACGACACTGACACTGCCAACCGTTTGCGTATTTTGTACGGTGGCAGCGTGAATAAAAACAACGCCCATGATTTGTTGATGCAACCCGATATCGACGGATTACTAGTAGGCGGCGCCAGTTTGGACCCCGGCCACTTCCTTGCTATTTGCGAGCGTGCCTCGGACCTTGCCGACGAATAGTTTTCAAAAATAGTTAACGATTTTAATCTCCCCCACCCCCTCTTTTTCAAAGAGGGGAGCCGCTCCTCCCTTTGAAACGGGGCGCGCAGCCAGGGAGGTTGGGAGAGATTCAAAACAGCTTAACTGGCGCATGCGCGCGGTAATACACAATTAATTAAAAAGAAGTACAACGAAAACAAACAATCGGCGGCAACTTCGGTCATCACAACAATCAACCACAGCTCAGGATTTGATGATGAACAACCTTGCCCAGTTAGTAGCCCCAGGGGTCGCCACCGGCGAAGACGTACAAACTTTATTGAATGCCGCCAAAGCGGGCGGCTTTGCCTATCCCGCTGTTAACGCAGCAAACACCAACACCATTAACGCTACGCTTGAAGCGGCGCGTAACGTTAACTCGCCGGTCATTGTGCAAATCTCCCAGGGCGGCGCGGCATTTTTTTGCGGTAAAAGTTTAAAGCTGGAAGGCCTCAAAGCCTCTGTACTTGGCTCCATTGCCATGGCCCGCTATGTTCACACAGTGGCCGAAGCCTACGGCATTCCGGTCATCCTGCACACCGACCACGCCGCGAAAAAATTGTTACCCTGGATCGATGGTTTGCTCGATGCGAGCGGACAGCAAATCGCCCAAACCGGCAAGCCGCTATTTAGTTCGCATATGATTGATTTGTCGGAAGAGAGCCTGGAAGAAAACATCGAAATTTCGGCCCATTATTTAGCGCGCATGAAAAAACTGGGCATTACGCTGGAAATCGAATTGGGTTGTACCGGTGGTGAGGAAGACGGTGTGGACAATACCGGGTTAGATAATTCCGCGCTCTACACCCAGCCCGCAGACGTAGCCTACGCCTACGAAAAGTTAAGCGCAATCGACAGTAAATTTACCATCGCGGCTTCCTTCGGCAATGTGCACGGAGTGTACAAACCCGGCAACGTTAAACTTACACCGGTTATTTTGAAAAACTCGCAAGAATTTGTGCGCGAAAAATTCCGCTTGGGCCACAACCCGCTGAATTTTGTTTTTCACGGCGGTTCAGGGTCAGATCCCAAAGAGATTGCCGAATCGCTCAACTACGGCGTCGTAAAAATGAATATCGACACCGACACCCAATGGGCATTCTGGGAAGGCACTATGGATTTTTACAAAGCCAACAGCGCCTACTTGCAAGGGCAAATCGGCAACCCGGATGGCGATGAAAAGCCCAACAAAAAATTCTACGACCCGCGCGTATGGCTGCGTCAAAGCGAAGAATATATGGCCAAGCGCTTGGAGCAATCCTTTGCGGATTTAAATTGCCTGAATCGCTATGTGTAAATTGCGCAGCCTCAACAGCATCACCGACTAATACCACCCGGGGCCAATGTAATATTGGCCTTGCGTGTTTTCCGGACAGGATTATTCATGATTAATTTATTTCAACACCTGCGCGAACAAGCCGTAGCAGCACCGCTAATCGAATTACTGGAAGTGGTGACCAATGCCAGCAAAGAAATTGCTTTCCGTGTGCGCCATGGCGCGTTGGCCGGTGTACTAGGCTCAACACAAGATGAAAATATTCAAGGCGAAACCCAGAAGCAACTGGATGTAATTAGCAATCAATTATTAAAAGATTTATTGCTTGCCTGTCCGCATGTGTGCGCTATTGCTTCGGAAGAAGAAGATACCGTCGTGGCCGGCAATTCTGCGGGTGAATTTATTATCGCCTTTGATCCGCTCGACGGTTCATCCAATATCGATATCAACGGTCAAATCGGCACTATTTTCAGTATCTATCGCGCACAAAAAAATCTCGCCGCTAATGACGAAGCGCAATTTCGCCAGCCGGGAACCCAGCAAGTCTGCGCAGGCTATGTACTTTATGGTCCATCCACGCTATTAGTAATCACCACCGGCAAAGGCACTCACACCTTCACGTTGGATGCCACCCAAGGCACATTTTTGCGTACCGCAAAGGACATTCAGATTCCGCCCGACACTAAAGAATTTGCCATCAATATGAGCAACCAGCGCTTTTGGAATCAATCCATGCGCAACTACATTAGTGATTTAGTCGCTGGCGAAAGCGGCCCACGGGCAAAGAACTTTAATATGCGCTGGAACGCCGCCATGGTGGGCGATGTCCACCGTGTAATTTGTCGAGGCGGAATATTTATGTACCCATCTGACAACCGCAACCCAAAGCAACCGGCGAAATTGCGCTTGCTCTACGAAGCCAACCCCATGGCCATGCTCATCGAAAACGCCGGCGGCAAAGCTTGGAGCGAAAGCCAGCGCATTCTGGACATTCAACCCAGCGCCTTGCATGAACGTGTGGCGGTAATTTTAGGTTCAGCGAATGAGGTGGAAACTTGCCTTGGGTATCTGAGATAACTCTCAAAAAGTCCCAGTTATTTTCAAAAAAAGGTACACAAACAAATAGCTAACTCACCTGCTACAGAGTGAGTTAGCTTAATTGCGTGAATAGAGCACTGCCTAACGAAAGAAAACACTCGAACTTATTACTGCGCGGGCTGAGAGGACTTTCAAGTCTTAACTGTCGCAGAAATCCAAACAAGTCGAAAAACAAGTTCCCCAAAAGCAAGCAGGATAAAATCTCGCCATTGCTTGCCCTGCATCGGGTTTTTATTGTGGCATCTAAATCCGTTAGCCACCCCACAAAATGAAAATCCTTCAACCCTGCTGATTGACCCAAATGCGCAGACTGGCTAACCTCGCTGCCCATAGATTTTACCGAACGGAAACCAAAAATTTTTATCATAAGGAATTGCGAATGGACCTTTTCGAAATAAAACGCATCAACGAACTTGATTGGGAAGACATTCCTTTCGTTGAACACCCCAGCTTTGGTTTTACGCGCACCTTCGACGCCTTTAACAATCCCAATAATCCCTGGCAGCGTGTCATTAACCTACGTGAATTTATCGCCGCCGAATTCGGAAACTACGACCCGATCCAACATTACGCCCACACCGAAGATCGGCTGCGCGACATGATGCACGACGGCCACTACCTAAGCATCTGCCGCACCGGAAAACCTTTCGTTGCCGCATTCGAGTGGAAAGAAAACCCGGCACATCCGCACAATGGCGAATGGATAGATGCGCATCGTTTTTTTTGCGGCGGCCGCTTTATCAAACTCCACTTAGACAACATCACCCACCAATGGCACACCCGCAAAGCCCGCACCTTTATGGATGAACTCATGGAGACGCCTTTTGCTTTAGCAAAAGAAAAAGTACAGGAATACATACCGGCACCGCCGAGGGTTCCGAATCGGATTCCGGAGAGGGCGACACTACCAGTGGCTCCCGCCCCTAAAATTGAACCGGAAGTTCTGCCAGTAGTTAACACCCAAACCAACGCAAAATTAACTCGAATCCTTACCCTGTCTGAGGGCTTAACAATTGGATCTCAAGGCGAAGAGGTCAGGTTATTACAGCAAGAGTTAGGGTTCACTGGAGATGACATTGATGGCAAATTCGGAGGGAAAACAAACTCACTACTAAAAAGCAAAATCGCTGGCCTGCGAGAGCAGGAAGAAATCAAAAAGTTAATATTAGAACCAAAAATTATTGCGTTTCTCAGATTGCTGAGGTCAGTCGAAAGCGGAGATCGTTATAACGTAATCAACGGAGGTAAGATATTTGACGGGTATGAAGATCACCCACGGATCAGCGTTCAGTATGAAACAGATGGAGTTAAATGGAAAAGTTCCGCTGCAGGTGCCTATCAATTTCAGCCTTCAACATGGGATTATTATGCTAACAAGTTAGGCCTATCAGATTTTTCACCGTCCAATCAAGATTTAGCAGCAATTGGGCTATTGAAATCACAAGGAACGATTGAATCTATACAATCAGGTAACATCGAAGGGGCGATATATAAAGCATCAAAAGATTGGGATGCCTTTCCTGCCGGGCCAGATGGGCAAAGTAAGTGGGGCGGATCAAGACCTCTCGCACCTTTATTAAAAAAATATGAGGATATTGCTAATGATAAAAACCTTCAAAAATAATATTTTACTAATTTTTTGTTTTATAGGGCCACCCACGATTGCTGAAGAAACCTTAGAGGAAGTTAACTTGAAAAAAGGTTCCTTCATAGTAGAAGCAAGATCTGATTTGATTGCAGATGGATGGAGCCCACTAGTTACAAATGAAAAAATGGAAGATGGAACATATCGAAAATCAATTGGGGATGCCAAGAAAATCAAATCTGCAGGCATTGCAGAAATAGAAGGTTGTTCACTCGCAGGAATACCTTATTGCTCATTCAACTACATTAAATCTGAAAAATGCTTGCAAGTAGTGACTATCGGAGAAATTGATGAAATCCAGAATTCTCTGAAAATTCACAATTGGAAATTTATCGAATGCAGCTCATTGAGCCAAAACAAATAGACCAGCCAATTATATAAGTACACCGAATAGAAACTACAAAGCTTGAATACGTTGTTCCGCTAGTACTGTAACAGGTGCAAGGGTAACGATATCAATTGGCATAGGTTAGGCGAACAAATATTCTAATGATTTTTAGAGCCTTTAGAAAGCTGAATACTTAGAAGACTATTTCTAAATTCAGCAGATAGATATGATTATTAGATTTTGCATAAGCGTTTTGATTAGCATTTCCACGGAAGCCTTAGCCAGTGATCTGTATAGTATTGCGGACGTGAAGCAGGATTACTTACGAAAGATAAACAACGAAGAGCCCGATCGACACAAGCCCTTGAAAATTAATAAAGTGAATCATCAGGAGAAGGACGTTAATGGTGATGACAAATTAGACTTGTTAATTTTCGAATACTATCACTGTGGATCTGCAACCGGGTGTCGTAGCGATATTTATTTGTGCGTCACAGGCGAACAATCTTGCAATAAAAACGGTTATTGTTTTGCGGAAAAGTTGCAATAAGGGCAGTTAATAGATAAAAGGAATCAACCAGATTGCGACAACCCTATAATAATTCAATAATATTCGCTTTTTCCATTTTTCTATGGATTGTTTGGCTCTTGTTACTTTCAGTATTTGCCAAAGCCGATGCACCATTTTAGCAAGGAATTGATTTTTACCAAGCAAGAGGCGAGTTGATAATAATCGGTTGGAAGCCCCTCACGACTTTTACAAAATTCGAGAACGGAGAACTCGAAAACGATTTCGGAGAAGCGCTCACCTATAAACAAAATAACTTTATTGAGATCGAATCCTGTAGCGGTACGGGCGAGCAATACTGCATTTTTAATTACCAGAAAAGTAGTGAATGTTTACGTGTTGTAACGCAAGGGATGTATGATCCGAAAACAAACTCACCAGTGGTAATTAATTGGAAGACTGTTGATTGTAGCTCGCTTACAATCAAGTAATTGTAGGCCCGTCACGTCGGCTTTTATTGTGGCATCTAAATCCGTTAGCCACCCCACAAAATGAAAATCCTTCAACCCTGCTGATTGACCCAAATGCGCAGACTGGCTAACCTCGCTGCCCATAGATTTTACCGAACGGAAACCAAAAATTTTTATCATAAGGAATTGCGAATGGACCTTTTCGAAATAAAACGCATCAACGAACTTGATTGGGAAGACATTCCTTTCGTTGAACACCCCAGCTTTGGTTTTACGCGCACCTTCGACGCCTTTAACAATCCCAATAATCCCTGGCAGCGTGTCATTAACCTACGTGAATTTATCGCCGCCGAATTCGGAAACTACGACCCGATCCAACATTACGCCCACACCGAAGATCGGCTGCGCGACATGATGCACGACGGCCACTACCTAAGCATCTGCCGCACCGGAAAACCTTTCGTTGCCGCATTCGAGTGGAAAGAAAACCCGGCACATCCGCACAATGGCGAATGGATAGATGCGCATCGTTTTTTTTGCGGCGGCCGCTTTATCAAACTCCACTTAGACAACATCACCCACCAATGGCACACCCGCAAAGCCCGCACCTTTATGGATGAACTCATGGAGACGCCTTTTGCTTTAGCAAAAGAAAAAGTGCAGGAATACATACCGGCACCGCCGAGAGTTTCGCAGAAACGAGGAGAACAAGCAGTTGCAGTCACAAATGTTGTTGTTTCAGAAAAAGTTGCCCCCAATGAAGCTAATGCGACCGAACAACCAAAACCACCCTACAAAGTATTGAAAGGGAAATATGGAACCTTGCATGATTATGGGGACCATATCGTGCATTGGGATATAGATAAATTTGAGGACAGCAATCAAATATTGTCTTCATATACAGGCAAGCACGAATGCTATTCTCTCGGAGATGGATTTGGGTTACCAAATACAACTCATATAAAACCCGGTAGAAAACTTTCAGATTTCGGAGGAGAAATACCCGATAAAACTATTTTTGCAACTTTTGTTGATAACGGGAAAGGGAAATTAGTTTATCCATCCACAAACAATGGGCTTCCCAATTTAAGTGGGCATCTATTTGTATACGACAAATCGTCGGGTGGGTACTCACCATTAGAGAACAGTGTTTCTGTATATCATCAATATAAACGAGGGGACATGCCCAACAAAGTTCACAAAGCGACAATGCAAAATGATCCTTCAAATAGCTCCACCCTAGCCAAACATCTGGATAAGTACTATGCGGTTATTATCAACTAAAACTTGTTTTTTTATTTTAGGCCTTCCATTTTGCCAGCCACTGTTTGCTGAACAATTTTACAATGCACCTAACTGCCCAAAAGAGATTCGAGTTCAAAAAGGTATAGTATCGGGCAACGAAGAATGGGCTATTTTTGTAAGCAAAAAATTTAAATCGAGCACCGATAATATTAACATTCCTGACGGTACCTTATTAACTGAAGGCAAGGCTCCAAGCATAGCAATCATCAGAGACAACAACCCAGAACCAATATTGATAAGCTCAAATATTGAGAATTACGAATCCAAGCATGATGAATTTATATGGAATGAGAAAACATTTGAGCTTTCCTCCAAGAAGGTCTTTTTATGTAATGCCAGTGGCGCCTCTTCTACGACTCCTAGACCCTTCATAAAGTTGTATGTTGCAGTCCCAGAAAAAACAGTTGCCTGCAATAAGATCTTCTCCTTAATCAATGGGAAGCGCTCTTGGGATTCACAACAAATGCAGTGTTATCTCTAGATCACCCAGCTAATCTCTCAACTCTATAGCCAACTATTGAAGACATCTTTTTCTTTAAGTGCTGAAACACGTACGAAGCCGCAGAGGAGTTCGAAAAAAGCAGCAGAAGAAGAGCCTTTGATTGCTGAAAAAATCCTACGAACGCAGAACCATCTGTGGTCGCAGATACCAATAGAAATACCGCCCATACTTACAATATTTTAAAAGGATAGAGGAGTATTATCCCTTCTAAATGAAAACATAAGTGTTATGCCTTGGGAGATAGTTTGGAATCCTATTATTTTGCGCCACCTTTATGTTTATCAAATAAATATCTCAATTCTGAAAATGGAACCAAACCTTCATTTGCAGGGTTTTCTGGCAAAAGTTGATGGTCAATATATCTAATACCAGTCACCACATCATATTCGCCAATAGCCATGTCAAGCAAAATGTAAGTTCCTGCAACGATGATATTTTTATTTTCGGCTGTTAAGTTAGAGTGATAGAGAATCAAATCAAAGTTACCTTCATCGATGATGGGTTTAATCCAAATGGTTGAAGGATCAAAATCCACCCCGGCATAGGTTAACGTGAACTTGGCAAAATCATCCATTCGAGGCCTAAAGGCAATAACTTCCCATTTTTTTAAATCCGGGGCAGAGGCTGTCAGCTTTTGAACAGAAGGAAATAAATCCCTGATGCCGTCGGCACTTATTATTAACTCTCGCTTGCCTTCGCGCTCGGAGGATAGTTCGAATGTTAGCCCGTCACCGTACTCAGTCAGCTTACCCGAAAGACGATCCAGAATTTCGCCATCAGATGCATTATTTACAAACAATGCATCTTGATGCTTAACAAACCAAGACCAGAACTTCTGCTCCTGGGTTTCTTTTGCAAATAGTCCCATTGAAATACTCATCGTTAAAGCGAAAATAAAAATCTTTTCCATATTTTAATCACATTAAGTTGATTAACGACCAAGGTTAATTACTTCAATAAACCTTGGCCGCACATTTTACTTCGCCACAACCTCTACCCAATACCCTTTGGTCTTCGCATTAATTTTCTCATTGTACATGGCGCTGGTGTGCCAGCCGGGTAGGTAGAATTTTCCGGCGTAGCTCGCGTTTAAAATAATGCGCAGGGTTATGCTGGTTTGGTTGCGTTCCTGGTAGCGGTAGTACCAGTAGTAGTTGCGCCACAATGAGTAGTAGGCCAGCACGCGGTCGTCGCGAATGTCCATATAGTCTATGCCTTTGGGCATTTGCGCACCCTCGAGGCGTTCGTTGCGGATTTGCCAGCCGCTCGGAACTACGGCGTTGAGTGCGATATTTTCAATATTGTCGAGTAGCAATTTATCGAACTCGCCATGAATGGTAACTTCGGCTACAAAATCCTGCCCCTGCGGTAACTGCTCAACGCTGAGCGATTTATTATCCAGCGTCAAAAAATTCACCGACATACTCAAACCATTGCTCGCGGGTTCTTCTTGCAAATTGGCGGGAATGCCGCGATTACTTACCAACACCCGGATAGGCGCGTCGTGGTCATTGCGCACGCTGACTTGCGGATTACTGATTGCCATTTTGTAGAAGGCACTGTTACTGCCCTGAGTTACCCAACTGGTTTCACCTTGTTGTTGCACGGCAAATTTCAAATCATTCGCGCTGGTATTGGCCGCAGCAAATTCACTCATCGCCAGTAGTGCCCAGGCAATACTTTGCGTGGAATACCAATCGCCGCTGGAAAGCTCTTTGGCAACCTGTTCAGCCACTTCCCACGTGAGGGTTTTTTCCGCGCTCACGGTCACCAGTGTGGCCAGCAATAAACCTCGATCACGCAAATCCGAACCATAGGTGTAACCCGCGTCTTTATAGGTGGGTACTAGATTGTAGAGTTGACCCAGCACATCGGTGGCGGCATCTTTTAGTCCAACATGCTGATAGCTCATGGCGAGCAACCAGCGCGCAGGCATGCGGTATTCGGCTTGCGATGCATTCAAATTGTTTTTTAAGGTTTCGCGCAAACGATTCATGGCCGGCAATTCGGCTTTATCCGCTAATGCCAGCGTGTAGAGGCGATACGCCAAAACCATTTCATCGTAGTAATTGCCCGCAATTTGTGGATTGCGCGCGGCGCCGCTTTGGTATTTCACCCAATTATCCAACAGTGATTTGGGAACTGCGTAACCGGCGCGCTTGGCTTCCAGCAAGAAATGCCCCGCATAGCTGGATGCCCACTCGTTCACATAAGCATCGCCCGGCCAGTAGGAGAAGCCACCGCTGGCGTGTTGGAATCCCGTTAGGCGTTTAATGCCCGCCTTAATGTTGTTATCAATTTCGGCTTTTTGAACATCTGTTAAATTTACCAATTTAGCGAGACGCAATTGTGGAAAGACCGACGAGGTGGTTTGCTCGATACAACCGTGCGGATAGCTAATTAAATAGCCCAGGCGTTCATCCAGATTTAACGGCGGAAGCGTGCTGACTTCCAGCGAGGCGGTATTGGTGCCAATCATGCCGTTGGCTTTTAACGGCGATCCCCAGGTTTCCCCCGGTTGCAATACTTTGGATTCCCACACAGTGGTAGGTGGATTTGCCGCGCGCGAATCGATATAAATTTCTTGCACCGCCACTTCATCACCTGAACGTGCCGTTACTTTCACATGACCTTTGCCAATGCGATCATTCACTTTTAATTTCAAACTGGCAATCGCATCGCCCGGCTCACTGAATTGCAATTCAGCACTGCCTTTTTCCACGGTAAAAATTTCGTTCGCTTCTACGGAAATTTCTACCTTGTTGATATTGGCTTCGCTGACAAATACGTTCACCGGCAGATTTACCGACTCCCCCGGGCCAAGCACGCGCGGCAAAGTAGCAAACAGCGTGACCGGCTGCGTGACTGTGACGGTTTTTTCGATGTTGCCGTAAGCAGTAACAGCATCTTCTTTTTTCGCATTGTTCGCGGTATCACCGGCAACCAACATCACGCGCACCGAGCCCATATAGGGTGGCAATTTAATTTTATGCTCGCGCACTTCGCCAGCTTTTAATTCAAAGGCGCCGAGGAATTGCACCACCGGCGGGAAGCGACGCTCGCGGCGTTTGCGCTCAGCTTCCAGCGCCGCATCGGAACCACCGACCGCAAGCACGCGCTCCAGCGATGCACCGTAGGCCCCGACTACCTGATCAAATAAATCCCAGGTGCGCACGCCTAAAGCTTCGCGTTTGTAAAAATAACCGTGCGCATCGGGCACATGGAAATTGGTTAAACCGAGCAGGCCTTCATCGACCATCGCCAATGTGTAAGTCATCGCACGTTGATGTTGTTCACCCACTTTAATAGTGAATTCAGTTTCCGGGCGCACTTTTTCGGCAACATCCAGCGTCGGTTGTAAACGCGTCTGTGGGTTTTCTACCAGCAGCGGCACTATGCCGTACAAGCGCATGGGTGCCTCGGCAACACGCTCCTGATGGGGCAACAACAACGCAACATGCGCGTACACATTGGGCGCCATCGCCTGGGTAATAGGAATATCAATTTCGGTTTGACCCGCTTGCAAATCCAGCCAACGGGTTTCCAATACGCCAGTACCATTTTCAATACTGAGCAACACACGGCCCTCACGCGCTTTGGGCAGTTTTACTTTTGCAGTATCACCCACTGAATATTTTTCTTTATCGGTGGATAACATCATTTGCGTGGCGGAATCACTCGATGCGGAGGAATCATAGCTCCAGCCCAGATATACAACTTCACCGGAGCAATGACCTGCCTCACCGGAGTCAATATCACACACACGAATAATATGACGGCCCCAGTCGTATTTATTTTTTTCCAACTGCCAATTAATGCGGCCATTTTCATCGCTCACCAGAGTTTCGGTGTGCACAGCGGTGTGAGTAGAATTATTAAAATATTCAGCGAGATTTTCCGCCTCTTCATCCCACCACCAACGCCAGCCAATTTCGTACACATTAATTTCAACGCTGCGATTAGCTTCAGCTTTGCCATCTTCCCCCAGGGTTTGGATGATTACCGGATGATCTTCATCGCGGCCAATGGCATCCATGTAGCCGCTGCCTTTGGGAATATTTAAGCCCACCCAGTGATCAAAGGGCAGCAATTCATAGGGGCGTAAAATGGTGCTGAAGTTACCGCTCTCTTCAAATACACGGGTAGTAAAGGAGGCGGTTAATTTTCCTGGTGGCGGCGATGAGAGACTGACCTCCACCGGAAATTCGGCGTAGCCTTTCTCATCTACTTTGCCATCAAACACTTTTTGTGTGCTACCGGCAAATGCACGTACTGGATCATCAAAATTAAATTGTTCAAAACCGGTGAACACCGATTTGCGCGCGAAGAGTTTTAATTCTGAATCGGTTTTTAAATTCTTGGCGGTCGCGCCTTGCAACCATTGCGCAAACAGGGAAACCTTGCTGGGCATACTGGACATACGCAGCGGATTTTCAGCGAGCGTTAGATCCACTTTCAAACGGTTGGGCACTACCATTTCGATTTTTAAAATTTGATCGAAATAGCGGTTACCCACATGAACTACAGCGCGATAGTTTCCAGTGGGCGCCGTTTCTTCGGTTTTCAGATTAAACGTATAAAAATCATTGACCGGTTGCACGCTGGTTTGGCTGGCCACTTTTTTGCCGCTCGGATCAAATAAATCCAGCGATACAGGGTGGTTGGGCGGTAACTGTTGGGTTTTATCTTCCAGAATAAAAGTGAGGAAGATATCATCGCCCGGGCGCCACACATCGCGCTCGCCGTAGAGGAAACCTTTTAAACCACCTTTGATATGTTCGCCACTCACATCAAACTGATTGGTAGGCAGCGCTTCGCTGTTGCGCAAACGCAGATAACCTGGCTGCTTACCATTTTTTGCTTCTAAATAAAACGGCACTCCATCCGTAGTTAATTGCAGCATGCCGTAGCTGTCCGTAGTGCCTGTACCAATCGGCTGGCGCTGATAGTTGTACGCGGTAATCTCCGTGCCACTCAAGGGTTTGGCTGAATTTAATTCGGTACTGATAATATGCAGTTGATTGCCATCGGCACGCTTGGCCATTAAACCAATATTGGACACTATAAAATTGCGCGCGGAAGAAATTTCATCGCCGTAGTAATAGTAGGTATCGTCGCAGGGGTTATTGCGTTCGCTGTAATTGTAATAACCTTGCGATTGGTAATACTGCTGATACCAAGCCGGCTCTTCTTCGCGCTCGTAGTAATTTTCGCCATCGCTATTTTCCGGCATTTTGCTGACCGGCTCACTCGGGCGCGCTGAATCGCAGGTGTACACAGAATTGCTGCGATCAATGCGCAACTCCACGCGAATTAAACCATCTGGATGTTGGGCCATTAATTCGGTGAGATCCAGATTAAAACGCTGCGCACCCGCGCGCGGAATTTCCGGCAGGCGATAGGTTTTACGCCAGAGGTAACGACCGGTATCGGATGCTGCGGTCGCGGAGGTTAATTGATAGTCCTGCAAATATTGGCCGATATTATTGGCAAATACTTTAAAAGCAATCACCTGTACTGAATCCACACCCGCCGCCTCAAAGGGCACAGAAATTTGACTGGCCGGTGGCAGGATGGACGTTTTGCCCACAAAGCGCACCAGGGGTTTTACCAACTGCAATACCAGTTTTTGTTGATAGTCGTTAGCCAATGTTTTTTGTTTATTACTGCTCACCGCTGCGTTGACGACCAAATCCAATTCACCGCTGGGGTTTTGATCAAGAGTATGGCGAATTACACTGCCATCGATAATCGCGCTAACCGGCTTTCCGCCCAAACTGATTAAGCCACTGATATTTTGATTGCTATCCAACTCATCCGAAAATTGAATTTCAATGGCGGGATTCGGCTCACGGATCACCTGTACGCCCGTGACTTGAAATACTTTTAACGCCGGAATTTCCAAATCGCGTGCGCCTTTATCGGAAGAACCGAGTGGGGCACCATCCCACTCCAAATGAATATTGTCGGTCGTATCCGTGCGATTAATTCCGGTCAGTAAAAAATTGTGCGTCTTTTTATCTGTCTCTTGCGTCCAAACGGCGTCGGCCATAGTGTCATTCACGCGTAGTGAGAGCACTTTTTTTACCCTATCCAACTCGGCCGTATCCGCCGTAATAATGCTGCCGCTCAATTGCATTTGCTCTTCATTACCGGTCATGACACTCAGGCTGTTCACCTTCAAATCAAAATCCTGCTTGATGGTGCGCACATCAAACGCAAAATCATCGAGTGACTGCTCAACGCCCTGTAACCCTTTGGGATTCAAACTAATGCGAATAGGCGTATCACTCGGCAGCCGCTCAGCGGGCTGAATCCGTAAATCGGTAGTTGAGGTAAAGGTGAGATTGACCGGAATTTTGTTATCCAAACTAATTAATTTCGAATCAAACGCGGTGTTCACTTGCTCGGCCGAAACCACCGGATGGGTAAAGCGGATATAGAGGGGCGCTTCAGTCGCAATCCACCCCTTGGGATATTCGGCGATATGCGCATCCCACGCCGGTGCCACCTGCGCCGCCTTGGCGACCTCCGCTGGTGCCGTTGACGATGATGTCGGCGTTGATTTATCGCAGGCAACCAGCAACATAGTCGCCATCGCCATTACGCACCATGAAACCCATTGAACACGCATAGTTAATCCCTGTTTGATTGTGATTTGGTAAATCGTTTGTGTAACTGACTTTTACTGCTAATTTGCGACGAGCGATTAAAAGCGCCTTAAAAGTAATTCAATTCGTACCTATCCGCGAACTAATTGATCACATATTTTCAGGCCTTCGGTTGGATAAACTGTATTTCCATCCCGAGTAACAAAATGAAACGGAACCGATACGCTTTTAAAATCGGCATTGCGACTCACGACAAAATGCAAATGAGGTCCGGAAGAAAAACCAGACGACCCGGATTTGGCAAGTAACTGCCCGGATTTCACCTTGTCACCGGCTTTTACTGACGCAGTGCCAAGCAGAATATGGAAGTAACTGGCAAAACTACCGTCCTCATGCATAACAATAACGTAATTGCCTTTATCCAGAAAATATTCATTCACACCCCCCATGTGATAATCGTCTTTCACACCAACGACGACCCCGGCACGAGCGGCAACTATGGGCGTGCCCACATTCATGGCGATATCCACCGCGTAGCGAGAATGATCTTTTGAGTGAGAAAAACGTCCGTTGAAGGCCTGCGAAATATAAGTGCAGGACAGCGTGTTTACTGGAAATTGATAGGTTTGATCGGAAAGTGTGACTTTGGAATCCCCTAATTGCCAACGGTACTTATAGGCTTCGACCGGATTTTCGCTTTGAAATAAATCCAGTCGCCCTTGTGCTGGAATTAGCCACGACTTTCGCCCGCCCTGAAGCTGCGATGAAAGTAGCTCAATTTCGATAGGGCCATGAAATGGATTAGTAACGCGCAACACATTATTAGCTTGGCGCTGGACGACAACAAATTCTGGACCCAACTGCTTTTTTTCACTGCTTTTGTAGTCAACCACTTCAGCGGTTGATTCTTTGGGCTTTTTATCGGTGTATTGCCATTTACCATTTGCGTCCTGATATTTGTAGATTTCCGCCAATAGTAATTGGGAACTAACCAATAACCAGATGAGGATTGTAAGCTTGAAAATATACATAGCTTCCTTGTGAGGCTCCTGCTGAGGCACAAACAACAAAAAAGCCACTCCATGTAAATGAAGTGGCTTTTGAATTTATAACATCCTGTTCATGAACGGCAGCTTTATTGTTTAACGCAGTCTACATAGTAGTCTTTTTTGCCATCCACTTCGCGCTTCACCAGGCCGTGAACGTCGGTTTCAAAACCAGGGAACTTCTCGTTGAAATCGCGCGCGAATTTCAAATAGTCCACGATGGTTTTGTTAAAGCGCTCGCCTGGAATTAACAGTGGAATTCCCGGCGGGTATGGCGTTAACAAAATCGAGGTAATGCGACCTTCGAGTTGATCGATAGGCACGCGTTCGATTTCGCGGTGCGCCATTTTGGCAAAGGCGTCGGAAGGCTTCATCGCCGGTTGCATATCCGACAAATACATTTCAGTGGTCAAACGCGCTACGTCGTAAGCCTTGTAGAAATCGTGGATCTGCAGGCAAAGATCGCGCAGGCCCATGCGCTCGTAGCGCGGGTTGGCTTGTGCAAACTCAGGCATGATTCGCCACATCGGCTGGTTTTTGTCGTAGTCATCTTTAAATTGTTGCAGCGCCGCCACCAGAGTATTCCAACGGCCTTTGGTGATGCCGATGGTGAACATAATGAAGAACGAATAGAGGCCGCACTTCTCGATAATTACGCCGTTCTCCGCCAAGTATTTGGTCACAATCGATGCGGGAATACCGGTCTCGCTGAATTGGCCATTCACTGACAAACCGGGGTTTACGATAGTGGCTTTGATCGGGTCGAGCATGTTGAAGTTAGGCGCGAGTTTGCCGAAGCCGTGCCAATTGTCATCGCTGCGCAATACCCAGTCTTCGCGATCGCCAACACCGTCTTCCGCGAATTCATCCGGACCCCAGACCTGGAACCACCAATCCTGGCCCCACTCTTCGTCCACTTTTTTCATGGCGCGGCGGAAATCCAGCGCTTCCAGAATCGATTCTTCTACCAGCGCATGACCGCCGGGCGCTTCCATCATGGCTGCGGCGATATCGCAGGACGCGATAATGGAGTATTGCGGCGAGGTGGAGGTGTGCATCAGGTAAGCTTCGTTAAACGCATCCTGATCCAGTTTTACTTTTTCCGATTCACGCACCAACACTTGCGATGCCTGGGATAAGCCAGCGAGCAATTTGTGCGTGGATTGGGTGGAGAAAATCATCGACTCTTTCGCGCGCGGACGATCTTTGCCAATCGCGTGCATGTCTTGATAGAACTCGTGGAAGGTGGCGTGCGGCAACCAGGCTTCATCGAAATGCAGCGTATCAATTTTCCCATCAAGCATATTTTTCAGCGTCTCTACGTTGTAGAGCACACCGTCGTAAGTCGATTGGGTGATAGTGAGGATACGCGGCTTTTTGTTTTTGGCTTCGCGCGCAAACGGGTTCGCCTGAATTTTGCGCTCGATGCTTTCGGGGGTGAATTCTTCCAGCGGAATCGGGCCGATAATGCCGAGGTTGTTGCGCGTCGGCATCAGGAATACCGGAATCGCACCGCACATAATGATCGAGTGCAGAATCGATTTGTGGCAGTTGCGGTCAACCACAACAATATCGCCCGGCGCTACGGTTGAGTGCCACACCATTTTGTTGGAGGTGGAGGTTCCGTTGGTTACAAAGTAGCAGTGGTCGGCATTAAAAATACGCGCGGCATTGCGTTCGGAGGCGGCGATTGGGCCGGTGTGATCCAACAATTGGCCCAACTCTTCCACCGCGTTACACACGTCGGCGCGCAGCATGCGCTCGCCGAAGAATTGGTGGAACATCTGGCCGATCGGCGATTTCAAAAAAGCTACACCGCCGGAGTGACCGGGGCAGTGCCAGGAGTAAGAACCGTCTTGCGCATAATGAACCAGAGCGCGGAAAAACGGTGGAGCCAAACCATCAAGGTAGGATTTGGCTTCGCGAATAATATGGCGCGCCACGAATTCGGGCGTGTCTTCAAACATATGAATGAAGCCGTGCAGCTCGCGCAAGATATCGTTGGGGATATGGCGTGAGGTGCGGGTTTCACCGTAGAGATAAATCGGGATATCCGCGTTTTTGTAGCGAATCTCTTCCACAAACGCACGCAGGGCTTTTAGGGCGTGGTCAGTCTCTTCTTGAGAACCGGTACCAAATTCCTCGTCGTCAATCGATAGAATAAAAGCGGATGCACGGGATTGTTGTTGCGCAAATTGCGACAAATCACCATAGCTGGTGACACCGAGCACCTCCCAATTTTCCTGCTCTATGGCATCGGCAAGGGCGCGAATGCCGGAACCCGAGGTGTTCTCGGAACGGAAGTCTTCATCGATGATGACAATGGGAAAACGAAATTTCATGGGGTCTCCATTAAAAAGTTGGCTGGAGTTAACACTTGCCGACGTGACCGCCTCTGGGTGGTGTGAATCGCCAGGCTGGCGTACCTGAAGGGTAGACCAAGATAACCGGGCGCTGTTTCAAAAAAATTGCTCCCGGCAAACCGGGAGCGTGATTGTAATCTAGTTAGTGGCGTTCAAACATATTTTCGTGTCTGTTTACCCTGAAATATCAAAAACCGGCGTCGATTAGCCGGCGGCAGTCTGGACGCCGGCGCTAGCTCCGCGCTGAGCGCGGCGATACCAGAGCAGCTCCAAGATTCCAATCACCAAAAACAAGGTCATGCGCGGCTCAGGCACAGGTACCTTTTCTATGGTCCAACTGCCCACATCATTGGCTGCGGAATAATCAAACTGGAGCAGAACCAGTTGTATCCAATGGCCGTGCCAGGTGGTTGGGTGGAATCTATTGGTAAACACATCGCAATTACACATGCCCGTACCGCTTTGCGATTTGATATCGACCCGATGGTTTATATTGCGATAAGCCCACATATTCGTATCGGGAGTAATCAGCTCGGTAATGGTGATCATTAAATTCCAACCGAGAATTTCTCCCTTGCGATTAAGGCTAACTCGCCCGTAGGACGCGGGACTAAGGCGCAAGGGGTAATAGAGTAAGTCGTGTTCTGATCTAAACGAGAACGTAAAGTCATCCATGAAGAAATGGGTAATCGGTTTGCGCGATAAATCTTGCTCAGGGGTTTTGAAGGAGACACTGAAACCAACCGGCATCAAACCAATATCAGCGATATCCCAAGGATACCCGTCCATAAATGCAGCCGTTAGCGGAAGCTCGGGACTCGTGTAAGTGAATTCCAAATACGCCGATGCCGGCACCGAAATAACCAATGAAACGATAGCCAGAAAACGTTTAACCCAATACTGGAAAATACGCATAGCCACATCCTTGGGGTAAACCCCCAACAGGTTAATAGGAAATCGAACGTTGATAGTCCGGCGACTATTCAAGCACGCTGGTTTGATCCTATGTGTGCGCTGATGCACGCGCCGCCGTGGCGTCTGGCGCCAAGAGCGAATCGCCACCTGGTACCACTTAAAAGCGCAGCATATTGGCGTTACTACTGCGGGTCATTGAATGGGGTGCAGCATCGGCCGGATACCGGCGCGCATCCTCCTCGATCAGCAGCAGTGCAGCCGGTTTTAGCAGATCGATTTGCGCCTGCTCTGCCGCGCTTGGCCGCTGGTAACCGCGCACCCAGCGACCACCCAATCTGCTGCCACTGAAAAAATCCCATCCATAACCCCAGCGGTAAGTTGAGGGCCAGTAAGGGCCGCCGCCCAAGCGCACCCCATGGTAGGTTGGATCAGCAATTAAGGGTTGTTCGGCATCTTTAATACATTGCTTCAATACTTGATCGGCTTGTTTACGCTCTGTACGGGTACCGCCAATCCAATAGGCCAGGTCATGCGCGACACAGCAATGCCGCCAAAGGTTAGGGCGATCCGGCGGGCCATCTATCCACACCGAGCAGCCATCGGTAGTAAAGGGTTTTAGACCATCCGCCAAGGCCGGAGCCACCGCAAATAACAAACCAACAACGACAAGCGCGCTACGCACAAGCAACTCCTGTGAAACCCGCCGCATCTTGCGGGATTTTTGGGGTGTGAGAAACAGGCAGGCATTGTACAATGCCGCCCACATCCAGCGAGCGCCCGCTCAACATTGTTGTATCCAGCGTTGATAGCTCTTTTTGGTAGCCCTTATTTGGACGCCCCTATTTGGTAGCCCCTATGAACGATAAAAAAACCACCCATTTTGGCTTTCAGCAAGTTCCGGTCGAAGAAAAAGCCGAGCGCGTCGCTGAGGTATTCCATTCCGTCGCTGCCAAATATGATTTGATGAATGATTTGATGTCCGGCGGCATTCATCGCCTGTGGAAGCGCTTTACCATTGAAGCCTCCGGCGTGCGTGCCGGCCACAAGGTGTTGGACATCGCCGGCGGCACCGGCGATTTGAGCTATCAGTTTGCCAAGCGCGTGGGCGCGAGCGGGCAAGTTATTCTCGCCGATATCAATGCATCCATGCTCGGCGTGGGCCGCGACCGTTTAATTGATCGCGGCATTGCCGGCAATATCGGCTTCGCCCAGTGCGATGCACAATACCTGCCGTTCCCCGATAACACCTTTGATTGCATCACCATCGCCTTCGGCCTGCGCAATGTGACCGATAAAGACTTGGCGCTGCGCTCCATGCTGCGTGTACTCAAGCCCGGCGGCCGTTTGCTGGTATTGGAATTCTCCAAACCCCAGAGCGATTTGTTGAGCAAGGTCTACGATACCTACTCATTCAAAGTACTGCCGTTTATGGGCAAGTTGGTGACCAACGATGCTGAAAGTTATCGCTACCTGGCTGAATCCATTCGTATGCACCCGGATCAACAAACCCTGAAAGAGATGATGGATAACGCCGGATTTGTGCGCACCGAATTCCATAACATGACCGGTGGCATAGTCGCGTTGCACAAAGGCATCAAGCCCTAATCCATCGGGAAGCTACTGCCCATGCTGATCACTGCAGCCCTCGCCAGCGCGGAAAAAATTATCAACACCGCGCTGCGCTATGACCCGGCCACACGCCTGAAACTCGCGCGCCTCTCGGGTAAAATCCTCGCGGTCAATATCACGGCGCCAGTCGCAATAAATTTATTTGTGATGCCGCTGGATGAAGAAATCGAGTTGATGGCAAATTGGGATGGCGAAGTCGATACGCAACTAAGTGGTTCGCTGATGGCATTGCTGCAATTATCTACCACCGAAATTCACAACCTGAAATATTCGGGCGTGACCGCTATGGGCGATTTGACGCTCTTGGCAGATTTGCAACAGTTACTGAAGCACCTGGATATTGATTGGGAAGATATGCTCAGCCAATTTACCGGCGATATTATCGGCCACCAGACCGCACAAATTATTCGCGCAAAATTCGGCTGGGCCAAGGATCGTGCGCAAACAGCTGCACGTCTGGGCAAAGAATTTCTCACTGAAGAATATCAGGCACTGGTATCCAAACCTGAGCTGGATGATTTCCATCAACAAGTAGATGAATTGCGGTTAGCGGTCGACCGCGCGGCCGCGCGCGTAGAAAAACTGCTTGCGGAGCGCAAACCGTAGGTTGGGGCGGGGCGCGTAGCCTGAGGAACGAACCCCAACAAAGCAACGCCGATAAATCGCTAAAAAAACCTAATCCAATTCGTCTTCATGAAAGGAATTCATCGTGTTGTGCGATTAAGTAATGTTGGGGTTCGCTGCGCTCAGGCTACGCGCCCCGCCCCAACCTACAACAACAATGAGAATTGAGTTTGCAATGGTCTTTTTCCGCTTATTAACAATCCTGCGTGTGTTTGCCCGTTATCGTTTGGATAAACTGCTGCCCGACAATCTGCCGTTTGCCGCGCGCCTGTTATTAATTTTCTTTCGCCTGTTTCCAACGCCTAAGCTTTCTCGCGGTGAATGCCTGCGGCGCGCTTGCGAAGACCTTGGTCCCATTTTTGTAAAATTCGGCCAACTGCTTTCTACACGCCCGGATCTGGTGCCCGACGATATAGTCAGCGAACTCAATCACCTGCAAGACAATGTTGCGCCTTTTTCCAACGAGGTTTTCCAGCGCATTGTGGAGCAATCGCTCGGCGCGAAAGTGGCTGAGGTATTTGCCAGCTATGACACGGCGCCTCTCGCCTCTGCATCGGTTGCGCAAGTACATACCGCGACTTTAAAAGATGGCCGCGATGTCGTCATCAAAGTCATTCGCCCCGGTATTGAAAAAGTCATCGCGCAGGATATAGAACTGTTATTGCGTGTCGCCCGCTGGGTGGAAAACAACACCCTGGACGGCAAGCGCCTGCACCCGGTGGAAATTGTCGAAGATTATCGCACCACCATTTTCGATGAACTGGATTTACAGCGCGAAGCGGCCAACGGCTCACAACTGCGGCGCAACTTTTTAAATTCGCCCCTGCTGTATGTGCCCGAAGTTTACTGGGATTACACTCGCCATAACGTGTTGGTAATGGAGCGCATCTACGGGATTCCCGTGACCGATATGCCGGCACTCAATGCGCAAAATACCAACCTGAAAAAACTGGCCGAGCGCGGCGTAGAGATTTTTTTCACCCAGGTGTTTGATCACAACTTCTTTCACGCCGATATGCACCCGGGCAATATTTTTGTCGCCACGCAAAATCCGCAAATGCCACAATATATCGCCGTGGATATGGCCATCGTTGGTTCGCTCACGCGCGAAGATCAATATTATTTAGCGCGCAACCTGCTCGCCATGTTCCGCCGCGATTATCGCCAAGTTGCAGAATTGCACGTGAAAAGCGGGTGGGTGCCCAGCTATGTGCGCGTGGAAGAATTGGAGGCGGCGATTCGCACTGTGTGCGAGCCCATCTTTGAAAAACCGCTGAAAGAAATTTCCTTTGCCAATGTATTGCTGACCCTGTTCCGCACTGCACGTCGTTTTGAAATGGAAGTGCAACCGCAGCTGGTGTTATTGCAAAAAACCCTGCTCAACATTGAAGGCCTTGGTCGTCAGTTGTACCCGGATCTGGATCTCTGGGCTACCGCGCATCCTTACTTGGAGCGCTGGCTTAAGAACCGTTTCCACCCCAAAAACCTCTGGCGCGAACTCAAACGCACCGCACCCGACTGGATGGAAAAATTCCCGCAGGTGCCGGATTTGATTTTCAACAGCCTGCAACAGTTGCCGCAGATGTCCCAGCGCCTGGACCTGCTCACCCACGAACTGACCGAGCGCAAAGTCCGCAAACATCATCACGGCCGTCGCAAGCTCATCGCCCTGGTCGCCTTCGGTAGCGCCGCCTATTTCCTCTACCGCGATACTCAGGGGTCAGCCGTGTTGCGCGACTGGTTATTTACCGATTTATCGCCTTCGACTATCGCGCTCATTGCGATTGGTTTATTGGCGGTGTGGTTCCGAAAGTAACGCTTTATTCGCGTTTTTTCTTCGATATAGCGCGAATCCGATAAATGCATTTGGCACTAAACAAATCTTCATAAACGGCGCGTAGCTATTCCTTTTCCTTCTGCTATAGTCCGAAGACAACGATAGCGAGGGATGTTTTTGTTATGTCGAGTGTGCCGCGTATCCTGCTGGTGGATGATACCCCCGAAAATCTGGATGTCCTCAGTGGAATTCTTGAAGATTTGGACTGCGAACTGTTGGTAGCAACCTCGGGTGAACGCGCACTGGAGCTGGCCGGGCGTCGCCTGCCGGATCTGGTGTTGCTCGATGTCATGATGCCGGATATGAACGGCTTTGAAGTATGCACTCGCCTCAAGGCCGATTTGGCCACCACTGAAATTCCCATTATTTTTGTTACCGCTCGCGCTGACGATATCAGCCAGGGTTTTCGCGTGGGCGGTGCGGATTACATCACCAAGCCAATTAACGGCGATGAAGTGCGCGCGCGGGTGCGTCATCAACTCGAACGCCAGTCGATGCTGGCGGAGTTGAAATCCTTCAATCGCGAGTTGGAATCCAAGGTGCGTGAACGCACCGCCGAACTTACCATCGCCAACCGCCAACTGCGCGAGGAAATTAACGAGCGGCGCTATATGCAAGACCGTCTCAATTATCTCGCTACTCATGATTTTGTAACGCGCCTGCACAACCGCAACGCCCTTGAGGCCCATGTTTCCGAATTGCTGGCGCGCATCCAACTGGAAAATATCAGCGCAACGTTTTTACTGATCGATATCGACCGCTTCCGTTTGATTAACGAAAGCTGTGGTTGTATCGCCGGCGACGAGTTGCTGCGCCAGTTTGCCGATAGCGTTGCTGGCCTGTTAACGCGCGAGGATTTCTTTGCGCGCTTAGGCGGTGATCGCTTTGTGGTAGTCACCCAGGGTGCCGAGTACGATAAAGGGATGGATTTGGCCCAGACCATCCTCAAGCACCTGGAGCAATTTAATTTTCAGTGGGAAGACCGCCAGTTCAAATTGGCGGCCTCCATTGCAGCACTGCCGCTTAGTCGCGCCATGGTCAGTTACGACCAGGTGATGCTCGCCGCCGATGAAGTAATTTTCGTCGCCAAACGCGATGCGCGCGGCGCTGTGTTCAGTTTGGAAGAGGCAACCAAGCGTAGCAATTTGCACAAGGACAATATCAATTGGGCATCGCGCTTGGTGGATGCACTGCAAAACCAGCTGTTTCGCGCCTATTTCCAATTATTGGAATACTTTCCCGACAGCACACAAAAATATTCATCGTCTTACCGTTTGGAAGTGCTGCTCAGATTATGGGATCCACAGACCCGACGTATGGTTTCACCGGGAGAATTTATCGGCCCGGCCGAGCGTTTGCATTTAATTCCAGAGTTGGATAAATGGATGATCAACCATGTGTTGGGCTTATTTTCCCAACATCCCCAATTGCTGGAAAAAATGGATTTGATTTCGATTAACCTCTCTGCAATTTCAATTCGTGAAACTCAATTGGCGCAATTTATTATCAACAGTTTCCAGCAACACCAGATACCCGCGCATAAGTTCTGCTTTGAAATTACTGAAACCCAAGCCATCGTCAATATAGATTCTGCGCGGCAGTTTATGCAGACACTGCGCGATTTTGGCTGTCACTTTGCGCTGGATGATTTCGGCAGCGGTTTTGCGTCCTATGCTTACTTGCATCAACTGGCATTCGATAAAATTAAAATCGATGGTATTTTTGTGCGCGATATGGATGTAGACCCTTCACACTACGCCATGGTGAAGTCCATTATCGAAATGGCTGTCTCGCTCGATAAAGAAGTCATCGCTGAATTTGTGGAAACGGCCGAAGTTGCCAAACAGTTATATACGCTTGGCGTTCACTGGGGGCAAGGCTACCACCACCACAAACCCGAAGAGTTGAGTTCCCAGGCATTGGAACGTTACCTCGCCTGATGGAGTTTTTTTCGTGGTGAATCTCGCGCGCAACAAGCTCTATTTTTTTGCCAAACTGCCGCTGTTAAACCTCGCCTTTGCGCTGGGCTATTTTTACCTCGCCCAGTTCGGCATGATGTACAGCTCACTCACCTCTAATGTCACCTTAGTTTGGCCCGCGGCTGGCTTGGCCCTGTTTGGATTTTTATTATTTGGTTTGCGCGTGGCGCCGGGTGTGTTTATCGGCTCTTGCAGCGCGAGCTTATTGATGAATATGGGGCCCAATGTTGGCTTTACGTTTAGCAGCGTGAGTTTGGCGCTGCTCATGAGCAGTGCCGATGTGCTGCAAAGCGGATTAATCGCGCGCATTAATCGCGGATTATTTAGTCGCAATCAGTTAATTAACCTGCGACGCGCACTCTATTTTATTGGCAGTGTTTTTCTCTGCTGCGGCATTTCCTCCAGCACAGGCACCAACGCATTACATTATCTGGGCATAGTACCGGACAGCGAACTCTTTAAAAGTTGGACCTTTTGGTGGGTTGGCGACAGCATCGGCATGTTGGTAGTTACGTCAGTACTTGCCTGGTTGCTAATTCCGCGCATTCGCCACAACAACACTCATGCACAGGCATTTTTATTGTTGTGTGCCGGCGTGGGGCTGGTGTTGTTTTTAGTTTCTGCTATTGGCTACCTGGAACGCAGCGAATCCTATCATTTACTCGCGCAAGCAAATCTGGCCAGACCCTGGTATTTACCCAGCTGGTTACAATTATCGGCATTGGGAATCGGCTTAACCCTGATTGGTTTACTCACTGCCTATTTACGCGCACGCCAAAAAAATGATGATTTATTTCATCAGATCCAGCAAAAACTCGAACAGGAAGTCGCATCCCACACAGAAGCACTGCGCGCCGCTAACGATTGGCTGCTGAACGAAATTGTGCAGCGTCAGCAAACCCAGGAGCAATTGCAGGCATCGCAGGCGGCGTTGAAGGAGCGCGAACAACACCTGCGCAGCCTGTTGGATAACATTCCCGATCCCATTTGGTTTAAAAATCTCGAAGGCGTTTACATCAGCTGCAACAAAGCGTTTGCACGCATGCTCGGCAAAGATGAACATCAAGTAGTGGGCAATACCGAGGAACAATTAGTACAGCGCGAACTCTCAGAGGCATTCCGCTTTAACGATCAACTCGCGTTAAAAAATTCACAATTACATAGATACGAACAACATATTCACATTGACGGCCAAACCGACTATCTACTCGATATATCCAAAGTTGCCGTACGCGATGAACTGGGTAATCCGATTGGTATTTTGGGAATCGGGCGCGATATAGCTGCACAAAAAGAAGCGGAACAACAATTATCTATTGCTAAAGAAACGGCGGAGGAAGCAACGCGCGCAAAAAGCCGTTTTCTCGCCAATATGAGTCACGAAATCCGCACACCACTGAACGCCGTGCTCGGCTACACCCAATTGCTGATGCGCGATGAAAAATTTACTGGCAACCAGCGCGAGCGGCTCGCATTAATTCTGACGTCCAGCCAACGCTTGCTCGGCCTGATTAACGATATTCTCGATCTCTCCAAA
This sequence comes from Cellvibrio sp. KY-GH-1, assembly GCF_008806975.1. Taxonomy (NCBI): domain Bacteria; kingdom Pseudomonadati; phylum Pseudomonadota; class Gammaproteobacteria; order Cellvibrionales; family Cellvibrionaceae; genus Cellvibrio; species Cellvibrio sp. KY-GH-1. Next base: position 4,299,721 of record NZ_CP031728.1, on the reverse strand, counting down.
ATAGAATCCGGCGTGTTGAATTTGCGCCGCGATTATTTTGATTTGTATCAGGAGGTGGTGGACATACAAACCATCATGCACGAGCGCGCCACTACCAAGGGCTTGCAACTGATCACCCAGATTGATTTGCCCGCGCCTTATATCGTGCAGGGCGATCGCCAAAAAATTGGCCAGATTTTATTAAACCTGCTTGGCAACGCGATTAAATTTACCCCACAAGGCAGCGTCAGCCTGCAAGTCATGCCGCTTGCCGAAAACAAAATTGAATTTGTCATTGGCGATACCGGCCCCGGCATCGCCGAAAAAGAAATGGCCGATTTGTTTGCTGCCTTTAAACAAGGGCAGGCCGGGGAAGATGCGGGCGGCACCGGCCTGGGCCTGGCGCTATCGCGCCATTTAGCGGAGGGCATGGGTGGCAGCCTGCAATTATCCAGCGTATTGGGGCAGGGCACCCTGGCTTATTTGATATTGCCACTAGCCAGCCAAAATATTGTGCTTGAGCAACAGCCACAGAAGGCAATGCATCATTTGGAACCGGGCAGCCATTGCCGGACACTGGTAGTCGAAGACGACCCGGCAAGCGGTGAGATACTGGTCGATTTGTTGCGGCAGATCGGCTGTGAAACCCTGTTTGCGCGCGATGGACACGAAGGCCTATTGCAGTGTGCCAGCCATAGCTTCGATATTATTTTTACCGACATTCGCATGCCCGGTATTAATGGCCTGGAGATGCTCCGCCGGCTGCGCGCCCAACCCGGTTATCAAACCACCCCAATTGTGGCCGTCTCTGCCTCCAGCCTGGAACATGAACGCGCGTTTTATTTGGCCGAGGGTTTCCAGGACTTTATCGGTAAGCCCTATGTTTTTGAGGACATCTTCAACGCCCTGCGCCGTTTTACCGGGGTTCGGTTTGTGGGTGAGACGGAAACGCCAACGCCACCGGAGATACATCACGATGAAATCCAGGCGAATATCGCCGATATCAAACCAGAACTGGAAGCACTGGCGCGCCATGCGGCCAGCGGCGATATGAGCAGTAGCAAGAAAATCATCCTCGCCCTTACCTCTGCCCAACTGGGGCATCAGCGCCAGCAACAGTTGCTAAATGCGCTGCGCCAATATGATCTGGAGCGGATTGAGAAATTGGTGCATATCTGGCTCGGCGAAAGCGCTTAAGCTGTGCGCTAACCAGCCCTTCGACAAGAAACGTAAAATCCCCTCCCGAATCGCCAAGCCAATTGCTTTTTTAGTAATGATACGTTAAATTATCCATAAATATTAATTATCATATTTATTGCGAGTCAACCGTGTCAGATTCCAGCTTTTCGGTCAACGACCACCCCCATCGCCGCTTTAACCCCTTAACTGGGGAGTGGTTGCTGGTTTCACCCCATAGAACCAAGCGCCCCTGGCAGGGCCAGCAGGAGCTGAACCAATGGCCAGATAGCCCAACTCACGACCCCAAGTGTTATTTGTGCGCGGGCAATGAGCGTATTGGCGGCGAGCGCAACCCCGACTATAAAACGACCTTTGTCTTTACCAACGACTTTGCCGCGCTCATGCCGGAAGTGCCCGCAGCACCGGCCATTAGCGACCCACTATTTCAAATCCAGTCCGAGCAGGGCACCAGCCGCGTCATCTGCTTTTCACCCGATCACAGCAAAACCTTGCCGCTGTTATCCGATGAAGAGATGCAAGCGGTAATCGCTACCTGGATGCGTGAAGCAGCCGATTTAGGCCAACGATATGCGAGCGTGCAAATCTTTGAAAACAAGGGAGCGGTGATGGGTTGCTCCAATCCACACCCGCACGGGCAAGTCTGGGCGCAAGACCATGTTCCTACACTGGTTGCCAAAGAAGATGAGCAACAACGTGTATTCCTGGCCAAACACGGCCAGTCATTACTGCTGGATTACGCCCATAAAGAGTCCGCCAATGGCGAGCGTGTCGTTGTGGAGAATGAAGACTGGCTGGTCGTTGTCCCCTTCTGGGCCGCTTGGCCATTCGAAACCCTGCTGCTGCCCAAGCACAAACTGGCGCGCATCACCGAGTTGAGCGAGTCGCAACAACTCAGCCTCGGCCAGATCCTGCGCGACCTGACGGCGCGCTACGACAATCTGTTCGAGTGCTCCTTTCCTTATTCCATGGGCTGGCACGGCGCGCCCTATAAGCAGGATGAGCGTGAGCACTGGCAGTTGCATGCGCATTTTTATCCACCGCTATTGCGCTCAGCCAGCGTGCGCAAATTCATGGTGGGTTACGAAATGTTGGGTGAACCCCAGCGCGATATTTCCCCCGAACAGGCCGCCGCGCGTTTACGTGAGCAGAGCCCGGTTCACTTTAAAAACAAATAGTCACAACAACGAAAACAAAAAATAAGGCGATAGGTAACAAAGCCATGAACACCCTTTCTGCAGCACGTGTGAGCGAACTTTTTGGCGAGTTTTTCGGCAGCCAGCCCCAGACATTGGTAAAGGCGCCCGGTCGCGTCAACCTGATAGGTGAGCACACCGATTACAACGGCGGTTTTGTGCTGCCCGCCGCGATCAACTATCACACCTATATTGCCCTGCGCCCTCGTACAGACCGAGTCTTACGTGTTATCGCCTGGAACTTTGGCAATGCGGAGGTAGAGATTCCACTCACCGAAGCCCAACAGGAAGACGGGCAACACAGCTGGTCCAACTATATTCGCGGCGTGGTGCAACAACTCTGCCGCGCCGGCTTCACGCTCGCCGGTGGCGATTTGTATGTTGCCGGTGACTTGCCCGCAGGCGCTGGCCTGAGCAGCTCGGCCTCGCTGGAAATGGCCGTAATTCGCGCCCTGTTAAGTTTGAGCGGTGAGACTATCGACCCAACCCAGGCTGCACTGCTTGGCCAAGCGGCAGAAAACCAGTTTGTCGGCTGCAACTGCGGGATTATGGATCAGCTGATTTCAGCGCGTGGCGCGACCAACAGCGCCCTGTTGATTGACTGTCAGGATCTCTCCACGCGCGCCGTAACTATGCCTTCCGACTGGGAAATACTGATCGTCCACAGCGGCGTCAAACGCGGCTTGGTCGACAGCGAATACAACCAGCGTCGCCAGCAATGCGAACAGGCGGCCAGCTACTTTGACCAAGGCTCCCTGCGCGCCGTTAACCTGAGTGAATTACTGGCTGCTGAAGGCCAGCTCGACGACCTCAGCTTCCGCCGCGCGCGCCATGTACTCACCGAAAATGCTCGCACCCTGATTGCCGCCGAAGCGCTCGCCCGTGGAGACTTGCAAACCCTGGTACGCGTGATGGGTGAATCACACAACTCCATGCGCGACGACTTCAATATCACCACCCCCGCCATAGACCGACTGGTGGAGATAATTGGCGACGCCGGTGCCGGTCAGGCCGGCGTGCGCATGACTGGCGGCGGCTTCGGCGGCTGCGTAGTAGCAGTCGCACCCGCTGGTGTTATCCCCCAGCTGATGGATGCCGTGAATCAACGCTACCAACAGGAAACCGGGTGCACACCGACGCTTATTCCCGCAAAAGCGAGTGCCGGCGCATTTAGCGGCTAGTCTGTTAAGAATCTTTTCACGCGATTTTTTTACCTGAACAAGGGTTAAGCCATTGACACTTGGCGCCGATTTAATAATCATATAAATGATATTTTATTATCAATAACTATAACAGTACGAGGAAGAGAGAATGAAACACTCAAGCATCAACCTGCGTCATACCCCCCTGTTTCTGGCGTTAAGCCTGATCAGCGGTATGGCCATAGCCCAGACACAACAAAGTGAAGACGGCCTGGTGGAAGAGGTGGTTGTCACCGGCAAGTTCGCCAAGAGTTTGCAATCGGCGATGGATATCAAGCGCAACTCCGCCACCGTTGTTGAAGCCATTTCTGCGGAAGACATTGGCCAATTGCCCGATGTTTCCATCAGCGATTCATTAAAGCGCCTGCCCGGCCTCGCGCAAGATCGCGATCGCGGGAACGGCAGCCAGATCTCAATCCGCGGCATGGGCGGAATGCTCGGCTTTACCACCCTGAATGGCCGCGAAGTGGCGATTCTGGAAGAGACCCGTAATATCCGTTACGACCAGTTCCCCTCTGAACTGATCAATGCCGCGCAAGTCTACAAAACCCCGCAAGCGTCTATCGCTGAAGGCGGCGTATCCGGCAGCGTTAACCTGAACACCATCAAGCCGTTGGATTACAACGAAACCAAGGTTGTGGTGGACGTGCGCGCCAGCTCTTTCGATTTGGGCAAAGACATTGATGACGCGGCGAGCGACGGTATCGGCAAGCGTTTCAGCATTTCCTACATCGACCAATTCCTCGATGACACCCTGGGCGTAGCCATTGGCTACTCAGGCCGTTCCGAGCCTATCGCCACCCAGCGCGCGGAGCTGTGGAATTACGGCGATACCTGGCACAACACCCAGTGGAACGACAAACTCGGCGCCAATGTTATTGCCCCCTGGGGTGGTTCAGCCCTGGTACGCGGCGGTGAAGACGAGCGTAAAGGTGTGATGGGTGCCATCCAGTGGAAGCCTACCGAAAACCTGGAAATTGCCTATGACGGTTTCTGGTCTGCGTTTGATATTGCCGAACAACAGCGTGGCTTTGACTTCCAAATCAGCAACGCCTACGCCAACCAATGGGATCTGCTCGAAACCACGCCCACGGCTTACACCAACACTGACTTGGGCGCTAACGCGGTTGATCTGCTCGCCGGTACCGTAGGCCTGAGCAGCCTGCGCAACCTGAACGAAGAATATGTACAAGACGATGAGCTCACCAGCCACGGCCTGAATGTAAAGTGGACGCAAGACCTCTGGACCGTCGCCGCTGACGTGGGCGTGTCTGAAACCAGTCGCGACAAGCGCTGGGCGTCGATTCGCAGCACCATCAACAACCCCGGTCGCGCTAGCTTCGGAGCAAACGACGATGGCCGCATGACCTTCAAACTGCTGGATGCCGACCTGACCGATTTGGCCAGCAACAGTATTGGCGACATCCAGGTGCAACCAGAAGCGGAAGGCGGCGATAAGCTGACCTCGTTCAAACTGGATGTACAGCGCGATCTCGAAGTGGGCATTCTGCAGGCGGTAAAAGTCGGTCTGGCCAGCTCCAGCCGCGATAAGTTTGAGCACAGTCAAATCTGGACCCAAAGCGTTACCCAGAATGCAGGCAGCACTATTCCGGGCAATGCCGTTATCAACGCCAAGAGCTCAAGCTACTGGAGCGACTTGCCTGACTACCTGAGCCTGGATCGCAGCGCGCTCATCAGCCACTACTTCGGCAGCCTGAAAAACCCAAGCCCGGGCGATGCCGACGACCTGATCGCCAGTTGGGACGTAAGTGAAGACATCTTCGCCCAGTACATCCAAGTGGACATGGCGACTGAAATCGCCGGTATGTCACTGACCGGTAATATCGGCATGCGCAACGTAGATACCGAGACTACCTCCAGCGGCTATCAGCAAGGTGAGGATGTTTGGGTAGAAGTCACGCCCGGCAACTGGCAGCCACAGCAAGTCGTGGAGGCTATTTCTGTCGATCACGATTACAACGATGTATTGCCAAGCACCAACTGGACCCTGGGGATTACCGACGAACATTTGCTTCGCTTCGCCGCCGGCAAAACCATGGCGCGCGCGCCGGTCAACATGATGAGCCCTAGTCTCAACCTGAACCAGGATCTGTGGGGCTCCAACCCGGGCGAATCCACCTCTGGCAACCCAACTCTGGACCCATTCCGCGCCGATCAAGCTGACCTGGCCTACGAGTGGTACTACGCGGAGGGTTCACAGGTAGCCGTCAACCTGTTCTACAAAGACCTGGAAAGCTTTATCGCCCGCGCGGCCGATGCCGACACGGTGGTGAGCAATGGCAAAGAATACAAAGTATCGCGCCCCATCAACGGCAGCGGCGGTTATATCCGCGGTTACGAATTGCTGTGGCAACAATCGTTTGATTTCTTGCCCGCGCCGTTTAACGGTTTGGGTGTTTACACCAACTACTCGCACAACGAATCCAACGTTGAACAATTTGTACCCCTGTACAGCGACTACAAAGCCCAGCTGACCGGGTTGTCGGAAGATGTTGCCAACTTCACCCTCTGGTATTACCTGAACGGGTTTGAAGCGCGCACCTCGTACAGCTACCGCAGCGCATTCCAGCGCGACATCAACCTGGTAATGGGCGAAGAGGGTATGAACGATGCCGAAGGTTATTGGGATTTGAGTTTGTCCTATGAATTCAACGACCACTACAAGGTGTCATTCCAGGTGCAAAACCTGACCAACGAGCCTTACAAAACCTACGGCCTGGAATCCAACAACCCGGCGCATATCAACAAGTACGAAGAGTTTGGTACGCGTTACTCAATTGGTTTGAACTGGAAGCTGTAATCGCATCCAGCACGTTTTTACTTTTTTATTGTGGACTATCTCTCCTTATTTGCGGCTGCTTCGGCAGCCGCTTTTTTTCCGCGCCTGCGCAAACTACGCGAGAGCCAACCATAATTAGGCACCCTGAGTAACAACAACAATGATTGAGGCAATGGCATGAAGTACCTGGTGTACAAAAAAATCTGGCTCGCTGCCGCCGTGATTTTTTTGTTCGGTCAATCAGTAATCGCCGAACAACGCTTTTATACCGGCGCCGATTTATCCTACGTCAATGAAATGGAAGCCTGCGGTGCAACTTACCGCGAGCAAGGTAAGAAGGTCGATCCCTTTGCGCTTTTCGCCCAAAAAGGCGCGCAACTGGTGCGCGTGCGATTGTGGCACAACGCTGACTGGACTAACTATTCCGATCTGGACGATGTGAGCAAAACCCTGCAACGCGCCAAAGACAACCAGATGAAAACCCTGCTGGATTTTCATTATTCCGATAGCTGGACTGATCCGGAAAAACAATTTATTCCCAAGGCCTGGGCGCAGATCACCGACGCCAATGAATTAGCCAAAACGCTCTACGATTACACCACCGAAACACTCGCCGCCCTGGATAAAAAAGGTCTGCTACCGGACATGGTGCAAGTCGGCAATGAAACCAATATTGAAATTTTGCAGCCGGAAAAAACACTGGTGCACGGCATTCCCAATTGGCAGCGCAATGCGCTGCTATTTAATAGCGGCATCCAAGCCGTGCGCGACTACAGCGCCGCTGCGGTGAAAAAAGGCGGCAAGAAAATTGAAATCGTTTTACATATCGCCCAGCCGGAAAACGCGCTCTGGTGGTTTAAACAAGCCAAAGAAAATGGTGTTACCGACTTCGATATTATTGGCTTGTCCTATTACCCACAATGGTCGGAATACAAATTGCCGCAATTGCCCGACGCCATTCGGGAATTAAAATCCACCTATCAAAAAGACGTCATGATTGTAGAAACGGCCTACCCTTGGACGCTGAAAAATTTTGACAGGGCTGGCAACGTGCTCAATAAAAAAGCGCTGCAGCCCAATTTCCCGGCCACAGCCAAAGGCCAGTTGATGTATCTGCTTACGCTCACACAATTAGTTAAAAAAGCGGGTGGCCTGGGCGTTATCTATTGGGAGCCGGCCTGGGTAAGCACTCGTTGCAAAACCCTTTGGGCCAGAGGCTCGCATTGGGAAAATGCCAGTTTCTTTGACGCCACGCGCCATAACAATGCATTGCCTGCATTTTTATTTTTCAATGCCGACTACAAATAAAATCAACCTGACCGACGAGTGAGAGATATGAAACTACAACAACTAGCCGCGCTCAGCCTGTGTGGATTTATTGCTGCCTGCAGCCAGAATCCACAGCCGCCCACTCAAGTCGTGGCGGATAGCAATTACGATGCAAATTGGGAATTTTTCCGCAGCGATAAAATACTGGATCTCGCCAGTGCCCAACAGCAAACGCAGTGGGAAAAAATTCAGCTACCACACACCCCCAAGCTAGAACCGCTGATTGTGAATGATCAGTTCCAGGGCGATACCTGGTATAAAAAAACCATCGCCATTGATCCCGAATACAAAGGAAAACACATTTCACTGAAATTTGAATCGGCGATGAATGTGGCCGAGGTTTGGTTAAACGGTGAAAAATTAACAACCCACGTGGGCGGATATTTGCCGTTTAGCGTCAAGCTTACCGAAAAATTAAAATGGGATGCACCGAACGAATTAGTCGTGCGTTTGGATAACCGCGACAATTCTGTCACCGGCCCCAAGCCGCTGAAAGATCTGGATTTTAATACCTATGGCGGAATCTATCGCCATGTGATTCTGCAAATCGACAACGACCTGCATATTAGCGATGCCGTTGCCGTCGGCAAAACTGCGAGCGGCGGAATTTTTGTTCGCTACCCCAAAGTAACCAATGAACAAGCGAGCATCAGCGTGCAAACCCATTTGGTGAATTCCCACATCGACCCCAAACAATTTCGCGTAGTGCAGCGGTTAATGGATGGCGACAAGGTGGTGGTTGATCAAACCAGTCCATTGCAAACTATTCAAGGTAATAGCGACAGCGAAAACACCATCGAGCTGGCGTTGAACAATCCCAAACTCTGGTCACCTAAAACGCCAAATCTGTATCAACTGGTGACGCGGGTTTATGACGGTGATTCATTAGTGGATGAACAGAGTACACGCATAGGGATTCGCGAATTTAAATGGGTCGACAATCAATTATTTATCAATGGCGAAAAAACGTTTTTGCGCGGCGTAAATCGCCATCAGGAATATCCTTACGTGGGCTACGCCACTTCCGATGCAGCGGATTATCGCGATGCCGTAAAAATTAAATCCGCCGGGTTTGATTACGTGCGCCTATCGCACTACCCGCACTCGCCCGCCTTTATGGCAGCGGCCGATGAATTGGGTTTGGTATTGCTCGATTCAATTTTGGGTTGGCAATATTTCTCGGAAGATCCTGCATTTCAAGCGCAGATCCAACAGACCTGCCGCGATTTAATTCGCCGCGATCGCAACCACGCGTCAGTAATGGCCTGGGAGTGTTCGCTGAATGAATCCTGGATGAGCGAACCTTTTATTGATTCGCTCACCAAGATTATTCACGAGGAATATCCCGGCGCCATGTCAGCCGGCTGGCAGGAATATGGTTACGATATTTATTTGCAAGCACGCCAACATAGGTTGGAACATTACACAACGCCAACCAAACCTTACATAGTGAGCGAATACGGCGACTGGGAATACTACGCGATGAACGCCGGTTTAAACCAAACTGCCTGGGCGAATCTATTGCAAGCCGACCGCAGCAGCCGCCAGTTGTTGAGCGACGGCGAAGCCCGTTTACTGCAACAAGCCGCTAATATTCAGGAAGCGCACAACGACAATCACAACACCCCGGCCTTTGCCGATGGCTACTGGGTAATGTTTGATTACAATCGAGGCTATGCACCGGATTTGGAAAGCTCGGGCATTATGAGTATCGATCGCCTGCCGAAATATAGCTACTACTTCTACCAAAGCCAGCGCGACGCGAGTGAAGTTTCCGATAAATTTTCTTCCGGCCCTATGGTCTATATCGCCAACGAATGGACTGAAAAATCCACCACCGATGTACGCATTTTCAGTAACGCAGAAGCAGTTGAATTATTTTTAAACGGCAAATTAATTGGCAAGCAATTAGCGGCGGACAATAAAAACACCGAGATCACCAAAAATCTGAAACATCCGCCATTTACTTTCGCGCTGGAAAAATTTGAAGCCGGTGAATTAAAAGCGCTGGCTTACATTGGCGATAAAGTTGTTGCAGAGCACAAGGTGTTTACACCCGGAACACCAGCGAAACTTAAACTGACCCTGGACACCAGCGGCAAGGCACCGCAGAAAGGGGCGAAGGATGTTGTGTTTGTACACGCGCAATTGCTAGACGCCAATAACAACCCGACCACTACCAATAATATTGCTGTGAATTTTTCGCTCAAGGGCGACGGCAAATTGTTGAGTCCATCTAGTGTGAACACCAGCGGCGGCTACGCGGTTGCATTGATTGAAGTGGGGAGCGAATTGACTGGCCTCAGCATTAGCGCCAGTTCTGACGCCATCACGACAGCAGAGCTGCCATTGAGCGCTCACTAATCAATAACAACCCCTTACAACACCGCCAATCCCAATGCGGTAAGCGGTTTTAATTTGGATTGGCGCCAGGCACGCGAGGCGTTTTTCTGGATAAAGTCCCGGTACTGCTGCTGCAATTCGGGCTGCATCTGCGCTTCATGCAATTGCAATAATAAAAGCGCCGCATCCAATGAAGCGACATATTCGCCCGATAAACTGGCCTGCTTAAAACCCGCTTCTGCCTGGGTTTGTGCATCCGTCAATTTTTGTTGCGCCCAATAGACCCGGGCCTGCATTACCCGCTCTGCACCCGATAAAATTTGCTCTTGCGCAAACACGTTCAACGCATCATCCCAGCGCTGCTGACTCAGGAACAAGTTCACCAAATGTTCCTGTGCGCGCTCTTTAATCCAGGCGTCCTGTTCGGGCTTAAAACGTTCAAGCGCGGCGCGATAAAATAATTCTTGCTGCGCCGGGTCTTGCGCAAACATGCCGTCGATATCATCCAGTAACGCCTGACTTTCTGCAGGAAATTCATACTGATTAAACATGGCTCTGGCTTGCGCCAGATACTGATCGCGTTTGGTAGTTTGTTTAAATTTATGGCTAAAGACCGCCAAAGAACGCAACACCTGCGCTTGTTGTTCGGGCGCATTGGCGAGCTGCGCTTGCTCCAGTGCACGCAATAATTTTTGCTCCAGCACTGAAAAATTATTTTGTTGATAATGAATGCCGGCGTAGCACTGCAGCACTTCGCTTTGCAAAAAGGGCGCGACTGCAGCGTCTACCAATGCCAGCGCCCGATCCATTAATTGCACATTTTGATCCAGCACCGGGTTATCCCAACTGGCACTTGCCTGGATTAACAACGCGCGCGTTTGGTAGATAGCCGAGTTAGCCGTCCTCGCATTTTGCTCCAGTTCCTTGGCTTGCAGGAGCGCCGCCTGATTATCGCCCTGCTGCAAAAGGTTATCGATGAGCTGATGGTGAATTGCTAAATCCTGCGGGTATTGGTTATGCAGTAATTGCAATTGCGCATCGAGCAATCGGCGGTCTTTACTCGTCCACAACAGTTTTACCGGTACCAGTTTTTCTAACAATTGCTGCAATTGGCGCGCTGCATCCCCGGCCGAATTAGCGGCGATATAACCCGGCCATTTATAGCCATTGCCCTGTAAGTAATAAGCGAGATGAACTTGCGAGCCATGTAACCAGAGACGACCGACAACCAACAAATCTGCTTCCCCGGATTGCTGATAGCGACTAAAAAAATGCTCAGGGGATGCCAGTAATTGTTCCGGACTGCCCAGTGAAGATGCCAAGCGAATATTAATGTCCGCGTCAGAGCGCGTGAGCATTTGCTGCAAGCCTTGAGCAGCTTGAGCACTAGCGGGACTCGAATCCATCGCAAAGGGTGCGAGAATAACGGTCGGATGCCTGGTGCCAAATCCCGTCGGATCAATTAAGCCGCTCAAGAACGCGCCGGTGAACCCCAGTACGATTGCCGCCAGCGACCAGCGCCAAACGAAATGCCGTGCTAGCGTTGTTTGTCGCGGCGCCGCCTCCGGTTCCGTGTGCGCCACCGGGTTGGCGCCAAGCGAGATTTGCCATTGGTAGCCTTTCTTGGGAAAAGTCTTTATCGCCCCCTCGCCAAAAAGCGCGCGCAAATTACTGATCGCCTGGAACACAGCTTGATCCGATACCACCTTGCCAACCCAGACGTGCTCCAGGATGACGTCTTTGCTTAACACCTGCTCGGGTACCGAGAGGAAAAATGCCAGCAGCCGCGCCTCATTGTTGCGAATGGGAACATCATCACCGGCACGGGTCAGAATCAGGGTTTGACTATTGAATTGAAAATCGAGGAAGTAGTAGTCCATCTAACAGGCATCTTGTTATTAGCAGGGAATAGTTCGTCCGAAGACTGCTATAGCAGTCTACCCGTTTCAGACCCTTTACTTGGCCAAATTGCAGCAACCTCGTCCCCTCAAAAATCTATAAATTTTCTATAAACGCCAAAAATTAACTATTTCATAAGATTTCAGCCGTTGGACTGGTGCTTTATTGCTCCACTGGTCGCCCCCTCACGCCCAGCAAAACGCTTTCATTCGCCTGTTGCCCCAATAAGGATCTTTTATGATTTACAGATTTACGCAATCCCGCTGGTCGGGCCTGACCCTCGCACTGCTGCTCAGTGCGCCGGCCTTCGCGGCAAAACACTATATTGAACCGGTGATGGTAAATATTCCCGGCGGCACGCTCACTCTGCAAAGCCCGATTCTACCGCTGCCGCAAGCGAATTCCTCCAGCGCCACGAGCAACAGCGCTGCTGTCAGCTCTGCCGCGCCAGAAATGACGCCGCCGCAACCGGTCATTATCAAACCCTTTCGTATGGGCAAATACGAAGTAACAGTGAAGGAATTTGCCAGGTTCATTGCGGCAACCAATTATCCGGCGCCCGACCAGTGTCGGCAGATGCTGAGTAAAAAGTGGTTTGAACTGGCCCCCGGCAGTTGGAATCAGCATACACACTCCCCCGGGGAGTATGGACCTGTGACCTGTATCGGCTGGCCTGCGGCCGAGGCCTATGCCCAATGGCTCAGCAAAGAAACCGGCAAGCATTACCGATTACCCAGCGAAGCGGAATGGGAGTTTGCCGCTCGTGCCGGAGCTACGTCTACTTACCCTTGGGGCGATGACCCCGAGCAAGCATGTCAGTACGCCAACATTGCCGATCACTCTGCCAACGAGGCCGTCAAACGCGATTATGACGGACTGGAATACACCGGCCGTTGGAGACGTCAGACCTGTGACGACGGTGCGGGTTACGCAAGTATCGTCGGCAGCCACAAAGCCAATGCCCTTGGCCTGCACGACATGCTCGGCAACCTCAACGAGTTTACTGCTGATTGCTTTAACCCAAGCTTCTCCGAGAAAAATGCCGATGGCAGCGCGCGTACTGATGGCGAATGCAACCAGCGTGTGTGGCGCGGCGGTTCCTGGCATTGGGCGCCCTTTGCAATTAATAAACGCGGTCGCCTCGCAGCCGATTTCATCGGTGCCCTCGAGGGCTTCCGTTTGGTGGAAGAACTGGGTAGCAACCACCCCTGCCTGAAGGCCAATTCATCAGCGTGTAAAAAATTGACCAACAAAAATCCGTTCGAGCGCGAGTTGGCAAAAGCTCGCCAAAAACAACATAAAACTGCAACAACCAAACCGCAGACTTAAGCATTCGGCGGCCGCCATAAGCCCGGTTGATGCATCAGGCATCAACCGGGCTTATGCAAAGATTGGCTATTCACTCCGGGTTATCGCGAAACCTCTTTTTTAGAACCATAAAGTCTCAAGCCGGTATGTTTATCCATAAAAAATGAGAACCAAAAAACAGAATTTGCACGACAGGCCCGGTAGATTGGCAAGACATCAACAGAGTTCGGCGTCGACTTAAAAATACAAAATCGCCGGACAAAATTGCATAAAAACGCATTTTTAGTAGAACAAAATTACAAACTGAAGCTGTCGTATTTAACGCTCCTCTCCCGCGCCAAACCGACAACACAAATTCAGTGGACAACACCCAACCCAGTTTCGGCAACTAACTTTCCACACCCTGTGCTTTATGCACCGGACTGGTGTTGCTCTATAGCTTTGCGTTTAACCCGTTGATTTCAGGCTCACTACAACAAAAAATGGAACCAAAATGAAAACCTTACTTGTCTATGCACACTTGCTGGCTGCCTGTGTCTCTGTAGGAATCCTGTTACTGCAGGATCTCGCCCTCGCCAAAACCCGTGGTAATCCGCTGCCGGAAAAAATGGTACATGACCTACGCACCGCTGCCGACATTATGTTTGCTGCGCTGGTAGTACTTTGGGTTACCGGTTTGGCATTAGTGATTGTTGGTTATCTAGACAACCCGCAACAGTATTTAATGAATCCCAAACTCTGGGCCAAATTCACGGTGGTCTCGATACTGACCTTAAACGGATTATTACTGCATTATTTCAGTTTTCCGCGCGTGGTTTCCCACACAGGCTTGCTGGGTCGCTCGCCGCTAGAGCAGTCACTCATCGCCACGACTGGCGCCATCTCATCGACATCCTGGTTGTTCGCATGTTTCCTTGGAATTGCGCGCCCCTGGAATTACACCGCGCAATATGAATTTGTAATGCTCGTATATGCAGCGCTGGTGATAGGGGCGGTAATTGTTGCCTGCAAAATAATGCACAGCTTGCGCGTACAAGAACCGCCCTTACTCACAGAGAGAGTGTCACTCAGCTCGCCTCACTCCAAATAATTTGTATCCCGCCCTACGAGAGGAAATGTAATTAAATTAATTACATTTCCTGTTGCTCTCCATCGCCCACAAATGCCGTTGATCAATTCAGGTTTTGTTTAACAACAATTGCCGCTAAGATTATTTTGCCCTTAACACGGCAAAACTCTTTGCCGCACAACTATTCATGAGTTACTGGTTTAATTGTGTGTGCCGCATTTATAAATCAATAGGATATAAATATGACATTTAAAAAGGTTTTTATGGTTGCCAGTGCGATAATCGGCATGGGAATGAGTTTGCAATCGGCTGCACAAGAAGTACCGCCACTTCCAATTTATCCTCAAAGCGGTGAATATCTGGATGTACAAGAATTTGATATTACCCTTGGCTTGCCGCAGGAATTGCCACCGCAAGTATTTGTTGCCAACAGCCCCTACCAAATAGTAGCAAGCATCAACGGTATTGATATGACCAACTGGTTACGTCAGTGTACTGATCAATATCGCACTACGGTAACCGGCACCAACTATCTGCTCTGCAAAAAACAAAATAGTACGGCTTTCACCAAAGAAATAAACGAATTAAGCATCGCCATTTTGAAAGATTCTACGGTGATATACAAAGGCAATGCGTTTTATCGCGTTCAGAAAAGTCAACGCATTTATCAAAGCCTGCCTCATAGCCTGACTCTACCGGGTAATAGTGTTCACCGAGAGGCCAGTATTCGTTTAATGGCAGGTCAACGCGTACTAATCACCGCAACTGGGCAAGTAAGTACCTGGCCAGCAAATGCGAGTTTTCCAATTTCAACACCCAAAGGTAATGGTACAACGTGTAATGTAGGTCACTGCACATTTCCCGGTGGGCCGCAGGGTGCACTACTGGTGAAAATTGGCGTTGATGGTAATTGGGTATTGATTGGCGATAATAAAATATTTACCGCTTATCGCACTGGTGATTTAATTTTTGGAATTAATGACAAACAAACACCCGCCGAGCTTAACGACAATATCGGCAGCTACGACATAACGGTAAAGCCTTATTAGTCACTAAAAAAATCGCCTCTGAATGAGGCGATTTTTTTTATTTTACAAGTAAAGTTATCCATTTAAAAAATTGTTAAAATCGTATTGCGAATAAAAAAGCCGCCCTTGTGAGGCGGCTTTTTGCAACGCAAAAGTGGATAGATCTTTAGTCGCGTCTAAACTTCATTCGAAGGTTTGCCAATCGTGGCAAGAATACCACCATCAACGTAAACAATTTGCCCGGTAACAAAATCACTTGCCTTGGATGCAAGGAAAATCGTTGCGCCTTGCAGGTCATCCGGGTCGCCCCATTTGGCGGCGGGAGTGCGGTTGATGATGAAGTCGTTGAACGGGTGACCATCGACACGAATGGGTTCGGTTTGGCTGGTAGCGAAATAACCGGGGCCAATGCCATTTACTTGCACATTGTATTTGGCCCATTCAGTGGCCATATTTTTAGTGAGCATTTTCAAACCGCCTTTGGCAGCAGCGTAGGCGCCCACCGAATTGCGGCCCAACTCGCTCATCATGGAGCAGATATTAATAATCTTGCCTTGACGACGCTCTACCATTTTGCGCGCAACCGGGCGCGTCATAGTAAATACACCAGTTAAATCGATTTTGATTACTTCTTCAAAATCCGCCAGCGACATTTCCAGCAAGGGTGTGCGTTTAATAATGCCGGCGTTGTTAATCAGAATATCAATGGGGCCGTGGTCTTGTTCAATTTGTTCAACGGCGGCGGTTACCTGGTCTTCGTCGGTTACGTTAAATTTGTAACCAAAGGCTTGAAAACCTTTTGCGCGATATTCATTAACCGCGTTGTCGATTTTTTCTTGCGAAGAATTGCCATTGATAATTAATTTTGCGCCGGCACTGGCAAGGCCTGCGGCCATCGCCATACCCAAACCGTGGGTTGCGCCAGTCACTAGGGCAACTTTTCCGGTTAAATCAAAAAGGGGATGAGTCATAGAGTGATCTCGGTCGGAGTTTTTTTAAAATTCTTCGTTCGGATAAACAACTACATCAAAAACCCGTATTTCGTTAAGCTCCATACGGGCTACGAATCATCATCCAAATTACTTGAGTTCGCTGGGTTTGTGGTGATCCATATCGGTGTAGTCATGGTTCTCACCGGCCATTCCCCAAATGAATGTATAGTTAGCTGTGCCGACACCGGAATGCATGGACCAGGGCGGTGACACTACCGCTTGCTCATTGCCAATCCACAAGTGACGAGTTTCTTCTGCTGGCCCCATGAAATGACAGACAGCGTGATCTTGCGGAATATTGAAATAGAAATAGGCTTCCATACGGCGGCTGTGGGTATGCATCGGCATGGTGTTCCAAATGCTGCCGGGTTTTAATTCGGTCATCCCCATTTGCAGTTGGCAGGTGTCCAACACAGTGCTGATCATCAATTGATAAATATCGCGCTCGTTACAGGTATCTCCTGCGCCCATGTGCAGCACTTTGCTGTTTTCTTTGTTCAGTTTTTTGGTGGGATAAGTGCAATGCGCCGGCGTAGAGTTCAAATAGAATTTTGCCGGATTGCTCGCATCCACACTGGAGAAAATGACTTCTTTGGCCCCGCGACCAATGTAGAGCGCTTCTTTGGTATTGATCTCGTAGATTTCACCATCTACCGATACCTTGCCCACACCACCAATATTGATTGCACCCAGCTCGCGGCGCTGCAAAAAGAATTCTGATTTCAGCTGATCATAGGTTTCCAATGTCACTGGCTTGCTTGCCGGAAATGCACCGCCCACCATTAACCGCTCATAGTGGGTATAGGTAAATAAAATATCGTCGGCGGCAAAAATATTTTCTACCAGAAAATGCTTGCGCAATTTTTCGGTATCGTAATTTTTGTAGTCATCAACGTGGACGGCAAAACGCTCTTCTAGAACTTTCATAATAAAACCTTTTGATAATCAGCCAGCTTATAACTGGCAGCAGTTTTCTAACACGGATTTTTAAAGCGATAGCCTTAGCGTATCGCAAGGCATAGTCAGGCGAAAATTAAACCTGACTATGCAGGGAATTGTTATTGTTTGAGTAACTTATACATTTCCAGGCTGGCGCCAATAAACGGCGTATTACCTTTCGGGTCGTTGGAAAAAATACGTTCAGTCATGTAGTAGTCGTAACTACCGTCGCGACCAAAGCCCAGGCCCGCTACCAAGCATTGGTCATTCATACTGACCTTGCCGTCCTTATGGACGGTCATAAATTCATTGATAATGCCCTGATAACTTTTTATTGCCGCTGCGCGGTAAGAATCTGGCAAATAACCTTTGTTAATGGACTTCGCCAAAAAGTAGGTAAACATAGCGCTGGCGGAGGATTCGCGATAATTGCCCAGCTCACCCGGCTTATCAGTAATTTGCCACCAGGTCCCGGTAGTTTCATCCTGATAGCGCAAAATATCGGGCGCGAGTTCAGCAACAATATCGGTTAACTCTTTGCGCAATTCGGTTTCAGATTCAGGAATAAAATCCAGCACATCGACCAACGCCATGGCATACCATCCCATACCGCGCGACCAAAATTGCGATGCTCGGCCAGTTTCTTTATCGGCCCAATCCGCTTTTTTGGATTCATCCCACGCATGGTAGTACAAACCGGTTTTTGCATCGCGCAGGTGTTCGCGTGCGATGGTAAATTCGTGCACCGCTTCTTTAAAACTTTTGTGCTGCTGCTCGCCCGATTCATAAGCGGCGGCGTAGCGCGCTAAAAATGGCATGCCCATGTACACACCATCCAACCACAATTGATTGGGGTAGGTGGCTCTGTGCCAGAACGCGCCCTGACTGGTACGCGGGTGACGCTTCAAATTTTCGCGCAAAAAATCCGCTGCTTTGCGATATTTTTCCTGCTTGGTGCGTTGCTCCAGCAGAATCACCATTTCGCCCGGCTTGGTTAAATCGATACTGAATAAATCCGGCTCAAAAGTTTCAATATGGCCGTCATCGCGAATGTAACTGCCCGTCACCGTTTCCAATGCTTTGCGGTACACGGGGTTAGGGCTGATTGCATCTATGTCCTGCAGCGCAGCGATTTGCATGCCCACCACATCGTATTCAAATTTGCCGGGACGTTTGCGATATTCATCCCAACCCTGGTAATGATAATTCAGGGTTTTGCGTTCCAATTCTGAATCAGCCAATTGCTTGGCCCAATTCAATGCAGCATTTGCGTCAATTGGATTTTTTTTCGCATCGGCACTAATCGCCGATTCAAAACGTACGCGCGGCGTTTTGGTTAAGCGTTGAATTTCCTGATCCAGATACGCTTTAAAATCCGCTTCAGTTTTAATGCCATCCAGCTCATGTTCCCAGGCCGCGAGGAAGTAATATTCCAATTCGCCGCCCTTGTCTTTCATCACTGACACATAAGACGTTTCATCGGTTGTTTGTTGTGAGCGATCATCGCGGCGGAAAATAACCGCCATTCCCAAATGATCATTCTCGCCACTCAGACTCTGCTTGCCCCAACTGGCTACATAGGTCCAGGCATAACCGCTAATATCTTGCGGACCTTCAATAAAAGTAGTGTTCGGGTGTTTTACCAAACCAATTGCCAAATTGGGCAATTGCTGGCTGGCTTGCAATTTTACATTCACCAACCGGCCGCCAGCATTCATGGTGAGATGCGCGGACATATCCAGTTTTTGATTGTTAATTTGCCAGCCGTTGTAATTAATTTTGAATCCGGAATACAAATCGCCGTTGTTGGTAATGATGGCATCGCGAGTATCTACCAGGGACACCAGATCCACACTCTTGCCATTCCAAAAGCCGTAACCACCCATGCCGAGTGATTTACCCACTTTTAAAACATCCACCCCCCAATCGGAATTCAGGTGATAAGAGTCATAACCGTCTTGCCCGACATTTTGTAACACCACATCGTGAGTTTTCTTGCCAAAAATATCGAAGCCGTTGCGCCAATCGAGATAAACACGATAGGCGACCTTGTCGGATTCAATTCCCGGGCCTTCATAGCGAATCCAGAATGAGTGATCGGTGTATTGCGCGGGTGGCGTTACCTTGTCTACATTTTTGAAAGTACCGCCGACATATTCCTTACCTTTCCATTCGCCACCTTCTTTAATGGAGATTTCCGCCTGG
This sequence comes from Cellvibrio sp. KY-GH-1, assembly GCF_008806975.1. Taxonomy (NCBI): domain Bacteria; kingdom Pseudomonadati; phylum Pseudomonadota; class Gammaproteobacteria; order Cellvibrionales; family Cellvibrionaceae; genus Cellvibrio; species Cellvibrio sp. KY-GH-1. Next base: position 4,280,235 of record NZ_CP031728.1, on the reverse strand, counting down.
GTTTGTTTTTTTAACGCTGGCTTTTGAATAGCGGGGTCACTGGAGACCACAAATGATTTTATTTCCGCCGCGGCAAAGTCGCTGACCAGTAATAAACTGTCGAGTGTGCCATCGCCATCGGTATCTACTGTTTGGCTAGGTTGCACACTGCCGTTCGCAGAAACGCTTAAATGTTTTACCGCGTCATCGGTCGGACTCACGCCCAAATCGTAAAACGGAAAATAAATGGGTTCTTGTTGGATCGCGAAATTATTCGCATTGGTAATTTCTGCGGTGGCAATTTGATAATTGACCGGTGCAGGTTGCGCAACAGGTGTTGTAGCTGTGGTTTGTTGTTCACTGGTTTTTTCCGGTGAGCAACCTGTAATCGCTGCCAGAAAAATACCGCCATAAATAGCCTTGATGGGCGTTTTGCTTTTCAACAATAAACTCACGCGCTTCACCTTCTCTCAGTTACTGTTACCTAATAATTAGCTGTGTGTAAAAACCAGCAAAATCGCTTTCTAATATAATCAAACAGGGATGCCAGCAAACTGGCATCCCTGGGTCTTGCTTAAAATGTACCAATCATCATTAGAATGAGTATTGTGCACCTACGTAATACTGACGACCCGATTTAAGTGTAGTATCTACTAAACCGTAATCACTAATCAGCAGAGTCTCTGGCTCATCAGTCAAGTTCAATGCATCAAATGTCAATTTCAGATTATCGTTAAGTTGATAGCTGAACGACGCATCAACCACTCCAGCATCATCACTATTATCACTACCTACCGGCAACGCGCTATTCAACACCGGATTTGCATCCTTCAGCACGGTAGTTGCGTTGGTTTGATAATCACTTCTAAACGTATATGAAATACGTCCAGAGAAGCCGGATTCATTTTCATACCAAAGCGTCCCGTTATAGCTGTCATCAGATTGGCCATCGAGACGACGCCACACAGGCGCTTCAGCCGTTCCGCGATTAACCTTAGATTCAATAACTGTCACGTTAGCTTTGATACCAAAGTTTTGTAACCATGCAGGACCAAAAGTGAAAGGCTGCTGATATTGCAACTCCCAGCCATCAAGCTTTCCACCTTCTCCATTACCTGTTGACTTGAAGTTAAATATGTCAGACGAGGTTGCAGGCCCACCACTCAAAAGGCTGTCTGGCAAGCCGAGCGATGTCCAAGGCACATTGACTGAAATATTCGCAGGGAATGATTCGATATCTTTCTCAAACCAGGCCAACGATACTAGCGACTCATCGGCGAAGTACCATTCCACAGAAACATCCAAGGCGTCAGCGCGGAAAGGATCCAGGTTTGGATTGCCCGCCGTGTAGGCACGGTTAAATCTATCTACACTACCGCCCGGGGTTAAACTTCCTAACCCTGGTCTAGTCATCACCTTAGCCCAGGATGCCCTTAACATAACGTCATCGACTGGTTGAAGCGCTAAGTTCAAAGCGGGGAGTGAGTCGGTGTATTCGCGCGAGACAATCACGTCTGCCCCACTGACCAATCCTCTTGCATCCTGCTCTGTCTTCACATAGCGCACACCAAGATCGCCGGTAAACTCCATATTGAAAACTTCAGTTTTAAAATCGAGCTGTACATATTGGCCAGAGTCCAGCTCGTCCACGGCGCGGTCTTCACCTGCAGTTGCAGTGAGAGGGAAACAAGTTGTGTTACTAAAAAAGCCAACCTTATCGGCAACTTTTTTCATATCAGGGAGGAAGAACGTATTGGCACCATTACTCGGTGTATACAAGGAGCCGAGGCTGCTATCCACAGACAAGTTCGCCAGCGTTAATCCGCAACCCGAAGGTACACTCACCGAGTTACCCTGAGGAATTGCAGTTTGGTTAATAATCGCCTTGTCACGTGCAGATTTATTGTTTTCAAATTCAAATTTTTTCACCGACGCACCAATTTTAGCGGTGAAAACATCATTCAAGTCCCAAGCAAGATCAAGTTGCCCAACATGGTAAATATTTGTGGTATCTCCCGGACGATCTCGCAACTCAGAAATTTTCCAACTTGCAGGATCTTTTAGGTCAAAGTTATATGTAAGTGACGGATTCCAAGCTTTCCCACGATAGTCATAGGCGAAGTCAGCGTTGAATTTTTCAAGAATTGCAGTCGATTCTTCCTTCAACTCCGTTTTGGATTCGGACGAGCCTACTAACGCTTTTAATCTAACGCTGTCTGAAAATGAATGTTCGCCAGATAGTGAGAATTGATCAAACGACGTATCGGCATCAACAAACGCATTTTCCGAACGTACATCAACTCCACTCAAAGTTGCATATTGCATTGAATTGGTGGCTGCATCGATATAGTAGTCAGTCACAGTCGTTTCACGGCGACCTGTTGTGCCAGTACGAGCTAAAGAAATTGGGGTCAGGGTAAGATCAGTTTGCTGATAACCAAGATCCGCATGCATTGCATCAAACGTAAATAAAGTTTCGTCAGCCGGGCGCCACTGAAAAGTACCTGTTACCCCCAAACGATCCAGATCAATACTACGATCAAGCTGGCGAGGGAACCGAGGAATATTCGCATAATTAACTGCAGCAGGTAATGATGCTGCATTTTTCCAGCGATTGTTGCCAGTTGCAGGGTCTCCTAAACGTTCCCAGCGACCTGAATTGTGACCTTCTTGAATCAAACTTCTTTGTGAATAGGCCACAGAAAATGCGGCACCCAAGGTTCCGTCATCATTCACAATACTTGCTAAACCACTAATTCGCGGATCACTATTTTCAGAGCGATCATTAAATCCTTGCGAGTAATTTACTGCATAGGTGCTCTCACTAGAATCCAACGGGCGCGCAGTGAAAAGATCAACTGTTGCTCCCAAAGAACCTTCTTCAATTTCAGCGGTTTGTGTTTTTCTTACGTCGATACGACTAAATAGTTCTGATGCAAAAATATTGAAATCAAACGCGCGACCTTTGTTGTTGTAGCCGGCAGCAATTGTTTCCATTCCATTAACACGAACGCGGCTAAAATCAGCAGACAAACCGCGAACGTTAATTTGCGCTCCCTCACCGCCAACACGGGTGATGTTTACACCAGGAACTCTCGCCATTGCATCGGCAAGGTTATTGTCCGGAAAATCGCCAATATCTTCCGCAACAATACTATCGATAGAGGCGGAACTATTGCGCTTCAAATTCAGCGCGTTTTTAAGGCTGTCACGAAAGCTACCAGTAACAACCACTTCTTCAACAGTGTTGTCACCGCTTTGGTTGTCTTGTGCATAAACCGGCATTGCAGCAATCGCAATGGCCAGTGCCAGGGGGTGGAATTTATAGTTATTCATTTCTGTCCTCGAGCTGAGCTGTGTTGTTTATTTTTATTTAGGTGAAAAAAAAGGATGCCTGATATTCAGGCATCCCCGGGCTTACGTGGATTAATATTTGTATTGCACACCGAGGTTATATTGAATACCGGTGTTGTGGTAATAGGACAAACGTTGATTGTCTTCTGAACCAACCCATTGGTCATCCACTTCATCAGTTAAATTCAATGCTTCCAAGGTAATTTTGATGTTGTCATTGATGTTGTAACCGAATGACGCATCAACGTTTACGGTTCCATTAGTGCCATTTTCCGGGCTGCCTTCTGTGCCTACGGCTGAGGTGATATACCCACTGCGCTCAACTACAGAAACACGACCGCTAAAGGTGTCGTTCTCATAGTACAAAGTTGCTGCAGACGTTTCGTCAGAAAGCCCCGTCAGAGGTCTGGTTTTTATGTAGTTACCATTCACGTCTAAATAATCGATATCCGATTCAACGCTGGTGTAAGAAAGGATTGTACCGAAGTTACTAAATACACCCGGCAAGAAAGTAAACGGTTGTTGATAGCTAATTTCATAACCTTCCAAATCACCACCAGGAGTATTGGTTGGTACAGTAACGGCCCAATCAACATTTTCGTTACACGTTGTAGTAGGTTGCCCTGCCGCAGCACAAGCATTGATTGCTGCCTGAACAGGCAGGCCAGTATCGGTATAGATCACACTGCTTCTTGCGCTAGTAACAAAACTGGCGATCTCTTTCTTGAACAAAGTAATAGACAGCAAACCTTCTTCAGAGAAATACCATTCCGCACCCAGGTCGTAACTTTTAGCTTTAGTTGGCTCAAGCTCAGGGTTACCCGTGGTAATGGTGCGAGTGGTACCGGTAGCAGCAATAGTGGTAGTTGGTACGATTGAGCCTGGCGCTGCTCTTGAAATGCCTTCTGAGTAAGCTGCTTTGATGAAGAAATCACTTAGCGGCTCTACTGTCAGATTGAACGACGGCAAAGTGTCTGAATAAGTGTGCTCGTAGGTGAGGTATTCACGACTTGCCAGGTTGCCATTAATCCATCCACTTGAAGTTTGATCTGTTTCAAAATCACGAACACCAATATTTCCGCGAACTGGAACTGAACCTACTTCGAAGTTGTAATCTAACTGGACGTAGGCACCCAGAGTTTCTTCGCCAACTTCATAAGTGCTGCCATAGTTAGGCACCATCGCAGCCTCAAACAGATTGTAACTGTCCATAATTAAACTACGATTCGGAATTAACCATGCGCGACCATCACCAAGACCTGAATCATATTCCTGAATAAAATCAGGATTGGACGCTAACACAACGCCATTTGCGCCTTCACCAGCACCCAAGACAAATTGGTTGGTTGAAAAATCAAAATCTTTATTGTCTGCGCCAAATTTCAACTTGAGGTTATCATTAACGTCGTATTCAAACGCAACAGACAGTGCCTCACTTTCGTTGACGGTTGACTGTGGACGCTGACGTACAGCACCGGCCTTCCAGGAAGCCGCATCATATGCACCAGCACCAAAGGTTAACACTGGCGAGCTGTAGTTACGATAATCGTAAGTGAACGCTTGATTCTCAGCCTGCATCATCAGCGTATTTTGAATTGGGTTAGCAAAATCTGATTTGGTTTGACCGTACATTGCATCCATACGGAATGAATCAGTAAACTCTTGCTTTAACTTTAACGTGTTTTGCGAGAAGTCTGTGCTCATTTCATCGAAACGATTTTCAGAAATCAAACGTACACCCGTCAAACTTGCGTATTTCATGGTGTTATCTTCAATCGCATAATCCAACACACTACCAGTTGTCAGGTTGGTGCCAGGGTTGAGCGAACCCTGCATGAAAACTTCCTGACGAGTTGCGTCGAATTTTGCGAACAAATTGTCAAAACTGATTTCCGTTGAATCGGTTGGACGGAACTGGAATGACAAACTAGCACCCGTGCGTTCCATTTCATGCGTGTATGAATCATATCGAGGAATACGCGGAGCAAATGGACGGTTAGCGTCCTGCAGAACGCACGCGGTAGACGGTTTATTGTCTACGTCCTTACACCAGCCGTTAACAATGTCAAAGTCATTGGGATTAGCAGGTGCTTCGGTATATCCCGCTGTGCCCCCTGAACCAACAGTTTGACCTTTCACAGTTTTAAAACGGTTGGTTACTTGATTGCTCCAGCGAACAGTACTGTAACCCTCGTCTTTTACACTGCGTTCAGAAACAGCGACAGACAAGAGCGCACCGAATTTTCCGTCAGCAAATGTGTTGCTAATTAAGAACGCAGCGCCCGGATCAGTTTCTTCAGAAAGATCGTTGTAGCCCAATTGGCCGGACGCGGTAAATACGAAGCCATCATAATCGAATGGCTGCGCAGCTTTCAGATCAACAGTTGCGCCTAAAGAACCTTCTTGAATTTCAGCAGAGTTAGTTTTGTGTACGGTCAACGAGCTGAACAAATCTGAAGAGAAGGTATTGAAGTCAAACCCGCGGCCACGGTTGTTACCAACGCCTGAGTCAGTACCACCAGTAGTAGACATGGTTTCCATACCGTTCAACCGCACGGTAGTAAATGCCGGGCCAAGACCGCGAACCGTAATACCGCGACCTTCACCACCAGAGCGTTGAATCGCCACACCTGAAATACGCTGCAATGATTCAGCGAGGTTGTTATCTGGAAATTCCGCGATATCAGACGCAACAATTGCATCCACAAAACCGTTTTGGTTTTTCTTGATATTCATTGCATTCGCCAAACTGTCGCGGAAGCTACCGGTTACCAGTACTTCCTCGACAGTGTTGTCGCCGCTTTGGTTGTCTTGCGCGTAAACGCTCATTGGCAATGCCGCTGCAGCCATCGCGAGTACGAGCGGGTTAAAGGCAAACTTTCTCATAGCTATTCCCCATCTTTATTGTGATTAAATCATTGAGCTAAAGAGCTGCACTCTGTGTTGCCGGGTGGATGACAGCACGCAGTACAGTTTCACAAACGAGCAAACTCTGGTGGCACAAAGCTCGCGGTTATTTGTAATCAGTTTGTTGCAAATGCATTGAGCCTAGACGAATTTTGTGTGCATTTCCTTTTTATACAGGGATTAGCACTAATCAAAAATTTTTATATTTCAATTTGCTGTATTAAAAACAAATAACAAAACGATTTGATGCAGTTGGCACAACACGCATCAAACTTTAAATTCAACGCCCTGGATTTTTACGTTTTTGGCGACAAATTTATCCAGTTCTTCCAACACACCAATATTTTTTACGGTTTTAAAATCGCAGTTGGCAAGTTGGAGGCTTTGAATAGGCGAACGCTTGTATCCGCGCACCTGGAATACCTGTTGTGCGCTGCCGCACTTGAGTTCGCTTATCGAAATATTGCGCACTGTCGGGGTAAATTTTCCGGCATCGCCTTCTTCATAATGGAAATCAATCACGATCGCCGTCTGCACTTCACCGATGGTGATATCGCGAATATAAAAATTTTCGATCACACCACCGCGCACGGAATTGGTTTTAATGCGAATGCCGCGTTCCAGCTCCGGGCTGCTCATGGTGCAATGTTCGACAAATACATTGCGCACACCGCCGGAAATTTCGCTGCCAATCACTACACCACCGTGGCCGTTACGCATTTCACAATGGCTGATCACAATATTTTCAGACGGGATATTAATGCGACGGCCATCCGCATTGCGGCCGGATTTAATGGCGATGCAATCATCACCAGTGTCAAATAAACAATTTTTGATAATGACGTTTTTGCAGGATTCGGGATCGCAGCCATCCGAGTTGGGCCCCAGGCTCACCAACTTAACGCCATCAATCGTCACGTTTTCACACAACACCGGATTCAATAACCAGAAGGGCGCATTGGTGATGGTGACACCTTCAATCAATACATTTTTGCAGGAATAGGGTTGCACAAAGGGTGGGCGCAAGTACGCGCCATCGGCGTAAATACGTTCTGCTACAGGCACATTGTTTTCCATGTCCTGCATAAGTTTGTTGCGCGCTGCTTCCTGTGTGGGTACTCCGGGAATACTCCAGTTAACGCTGCTGAAGTTGCCGCCTTTCCAGGGCCACCAGGTAGTGCGATTGCCTTGGCCATCCAGCGTACCCTTGCCGGTTACCGCGATATTGGATTGCTGATAGGCGTAAATAAGGGGCGAATAGCCCATGATCTCCATTCCCTCCCAACGGGTGAATACCGCCGGCAGGTAGGCTTTGGGATCAGTAATGAAGGCGATAGTCGCACCTTCATCAACATGTAAATTTACGTTGGAGCGCAGATGAATGGGGCCGCTCAGGTATCTACCGCCCGTCACCAGCACTTTACCGCCGCCGGCGTTATGGCAGGCGAGAATTGCTGTAGCGATTGCGCTGCTATTATCAAAACCCGCTTGGGCTTTCGCCCCGTAATCGCGAATATCAAAGGTGCGTGCCGGGAAGACCGGAGGTTGGACCAGCTGGCGAATCTGCTCTGCTTGAGCCCAAACATCAGCACCCGCACCAGACAGCTTGGGACTGTGCGCGCAACCACCCAAAACACCGAGTGCTGTACAACCAACAGCCGCCATCGCACCTTGTTGGATAAAGGCACGACGATGAATAAAGGCACGATGGCCCGCGTGTTCCAGGTACATCTTAGTCACTGCGTGTTCTCTCGTGTGTCGCTCTGGTCGGCTGATTGCTTTTGTCGTTATTGCCCGGGGTGATCAGGCGTTACGCCCGTTTTTGCAACGCCATCTACATAAACACTAAAAAATAGCAGATACGTTTCGCTGACTGGCAAGCGGCTCAACCCGGTTTTCATCAAAGAAGATGTTTATCCTCCTATCGAACGAAAATCATTCTGTATGTCATGTTTGATATTTGCAAGCTGATAGCACAAAAAATTTCCCTTTCCAGTGCCAATTTAGTGATTTTTGCGCCATATTTGTCATGTAACCGTTTTCTTTTATTTAATAATTAAAATGTAAACGTATACACAACTTATGAGATAGAAAAAATTTAAAAAATATTTAACTTTTCTTAAAATTAAAACATCCCAAAATATTCACTTTATTAGGATGATCATAATGTTTGATTGAACCCCTTTTTGTGTAACAGGCTCAAGTTTGGTTTCACTGCCAATGAAATCGGTTACATTGCTATTTTTTGGCCATTTGGGGCGGTTGCGAGACGTAAATTTCGAGCGTAGATTTGATCCCGGTATTGACCGAATACCATTGCCGATTTTGAGGCGCCGCAAGGCGCCTTTTTTTTAGGGTCGATTTATAAAGGTGGATAAACACGCCAATCTCGGGCGGGCCAACGTGGAATGGCAGTAGCGGTTCGATAAGCCAGCTACACTTGAAAAGATCACCAAGGCATCAATCCTGTTCGGTTCTATTACCTCGATCCAGCACTTCGATTCATTACTTCGACAGCATCGAAAGAGAGAGACGCGTGAGCAGCAGTATTATTGTTTTGCATGACAGAGATAACGTGGGTATTTGTAAAGTGGCCCTGCCAGCCGGGGTTCTGTATGCAGAAAAAGATGTCACCCTCCAACGCGACATTCCCGCCTTGCACAAGTTTGCGATCCGCCCCATTGCCCAGGGTGAAGCGATTTTAAAATACGGCCAGACCATTGGTTTTGCCAGCCAGGACATTCCCGCCGGTGAGCATGTGCATGTGCACAATTGCATCATGGGTCAACTCGAGAAAGATTACGGCTTTTGCGAAGAAACCAAACCCACTGCCTTTCTCCCCGCTGAAAAACGCGCAACATTCCAAGGCTACAAACGCCTGAATGGCAAAGTGGGCACGCGCAACTATGTGGGCATTATCACCACGGTTAATTGCTCCGCGACCGTGGCCAAAGCCATCGCCCAACACTTCACCTTTTCCGGCGAGCTGGAAAAATATCCGCACATTGATGGCGTAGTGGCCATGACTCACGATTCCGGTTGCGGCATGCGTTCCGACGGTGAGGGCTACGAGACCCTGCGTCGCACTTTTAACGGCTACGCGCGCCACCCCAATTTCGGCGGCGTAATGATGGTGGGCCTGGGCTGTGAAACCATGCAGATCCAACGCGTGATGCAAGAGTGCGGCCTCGCCGATTCCAAAACATTTACGGCCTACACCATTCAGGATGTGGGCGGCACTCGCCTCGCGATTGAAAAAGGCATTGAAACCCTGCGCGCGATGTTACCGCTGGTGAATGAATGCCAACGCGAAACAGTACCCGCGAGTGAATTGATTATTGGTTTGCAGTGTGGCGGTTCTGATGCACTCTCCGGTGTCACGGCCAACCCGGCACTCGGAATTGCGGGCGATATTCTGGTTCGCCATGGCGGCACGGTGATTTTATCCGAGACGCCGGAAATTTTTGGTGCGGAACATTTGCTGACACGTCGCGCAGAAAGCCCTGCCATTGCACAAAAATTATTGGATCGCATCAGTTGGTGGGAAGACTACACCGCACGCAATGATTTTGAATTGAATAACAATCCTTCACCGGGCAATAAAGCGGGCGGGTTAACTACCATTATTGAAAAGTCGCTCGGTGCGCAAGCCAAGAGCGGCTCCACCAATTTGACCGATGTATTTCTTTACGGCGAAGACATCACCACCAAAGGTTTTGTGTTTATGGATAGCCCAGGTTATGACCCGGTATCCGCCACCGGGCAAGTTGCGTCGGGCGCACAAATTTTATGTTTCACCACTGGCCGCGGCTCTGCCTTTGGTTGCAAGCCAGCACCGAGTATCAAACTTGCTACCAACAGTAAAATCTTTGCCCATATGAATGAGGACATGGATTTGAATTGCGGCAAGGTGCTGGACGGCGAAGTAACACTGGAACAAAACGGCCAGGAAATATTTGAAGAAATTCTGGCGGTGGCCTCCGGCAAAAAAACCAAAAGCGAATTGCTCGGCTATGGGGATAATGAATTTATTCCCTGGAAAATCGGGGCGGTTGTTTAACTCTCCAATTCCCCCCTTTGAAAAAGGGGGGTTAGGGGGGATTGGATTGTAGGGCTTTAATCCCCCCAGCCCCCTTTTTCAAAGGGGGAGCGAGGCCGTGCAAAGAATACATTTTTTCCTTTACTCGCAATTTATAAAAATTTTTACACAACAATAACCAGCAATAGCTGGATCAACTAGAAAGCAAATTACGGCAGTTCCATCGGTCACATTAATACAACTATTGATGTGATCCCCTATTGCCCAAATTTGCCGCAGAGAGAACGACATAATGAAAATAGCCATCACCAAAGAGAGACGGGCACACGAACGCCGTGTTGCCGCCACACCCGATACCGTAAAAAAACTTATCGCGCTGGGCTTTAGCGTCGCCATCGAACAGGGGGCAGGTGAAGCCAGTCGCATTCCCGATAGCGACTACCAAGCAGCCGGCGCCAGTATCGAAAGTGATACGGCAAATTTATTACGCGATGCAGACATTGTATTAAAAGTGCAGCGCCCACTCTTAGCCGGTGAAGGCGATATTAATGAACTCGCATTGATCAAACGCGGCGCCTTGTTAATTGCCATGCTCTCGCCCTACGCTGATCCCGCTGCGATTATCCAATACGCGCAGGCGGGTGTTACCGCCATGACACTGGAATTTGTACCGCGTATTACGCGCGCGCAATCCATGGATGTATTGAGCTCGCAATCCAACCTTGCGGGTTATCGCGCCGTATTAGAAGCGATTAATGTTTACGATCGCGCTATGCCGATGATGATGACGGCCGCTGGCACCATTGCGCCCGCGCGGGTGATGATACTCGGTGCGGGTGTCGCCGGTTTGCAAGCCATTGCTACCGCACGCCGCTTGGGAGCAATTGTTTCTGCCACCGATGTGCGCGCGGCTTCCAAAGAGCAAGTGGAAAGCCTCGGCGGAAAATTTGTGATGGTGGACAGTGAAGAAGTTAAAAATGCCGAAACCGCTGGCGGCTACGCCAAAGAAATGAGCGATGACTACAAACGTCGCCAGGCAGAATTAGTTGCCGAAACATTGAAGAAACAAGACATTGCAATTTGCACCGCGTTAATTCCCGGCCGCAAAGCGCCAACATTGATCAACGATGAAATGGTGCATTCCATGCGCCCAGGCTCGGTGATTGTGGATCTCGCCGCAGAGCAAGGCGGCAACTGCACACTCACCAAACCCGGTGAAATTGTGGAAGTGAACGGCGTAAGTATTATTGGCCTGTTAAATATTCCCAGCCGTTTATCTGCTGATGCCAGTGCACTCTACGCAAAAAACTGTTTGAATTTTATTACTCCCATGGTGAATGCCGATAAACAGCTGGCGGTGAATTGGCACGATGAAATTATTGCTGCAACTGTGCTCACGCGCGATGGTGATATTGTTCATCCCAACTTTAAACCTGCAACGGCGGCTTAAGGGGCATTCATTATGGAAACCAGTTTCGTATCGCAATTATCCATTTTTGTGCTCGCCATTTTTGTGGGCTATTACGTGGTCTGGAGTGTAACGCCAGCACTACACACGCCGCTCATGGCGGTAACCAATGCCATCTCCAGCGTAATTATTGTGGGCGCATTAATAGCCGTTGGCCCGGAAGAAATGAGTTTATCCAAGATATTGGGCTTCGTTGCAATGGTGCTAGCGGCGATTAATATTTTTGGTGGTTTTACCGTGACCCAACGCATGCTCGCCATGTACAAAAAGAAAGATAAAGCGGGAGGCAAATAATTATGACCAGCTTCCACGTCAATTTAACCGCGTTCGCTTATCTGGTTGCCGCAGTACTATTTATTCTGGCGCTGCGCGGCCTCTCATCCCCCGAGTCTTCACGCCGCGGCAATATGCTCGGTATGATCGGCATGGCCATCGCGATTATCACCACCATCCTCAGTCCTGAAATCACTTCCTACGGTTGGATTCTCACTGCACTGGCGATAGGCGCGGTGATTGGAATTTTTATCGCGCGCAAGATTGCCATGACCGCCATGCCACAATTAGTCGCGGCTTTTCACAGTCTGGTGGGTATGGCGGCAGTATTAGTAGCCGGTGCCGCATTTAGTAATCCACTGGCATTTGGTATCGCCAATGCCGCCGGTGAAATATTTATCGCCAGCCGCATTGAAATGGGTTTGGGCGTAGTGATTGGCGCAATTACTTTTTCCGGTTCAGTGATTGCATTTACCAAATTGCAGGGCCTGGTTTCTGGCAGGCCCATTGTGTTTGCTGGCCAGCATTTTTTAAATGCGTTAATTGGTTTATTGATTATCGGTTTGATCGTGTATTTCTGCATCGATCAATCGCCCTGGATTTTCTGGATCATGACCGCACTGGCATTTGTGATTGGTGTGCTGCTGATTATTCCCATCGGCGGCGCCGATATGCCAGTGGTGGTTTCCATGCTCAATTCCTACTCAGGTTGGGCCGCCGCCGGTATAGGTTTTACACTTCATAACAACGCGTTAATAGTCACTGGTGCACTAGTCGGCTCGTCCGGCGCCATTCTTTCCTATATCATGTGCAAAGGCATGAATCGTTCATTTTTTAATGTGATTCTCGGTGGCTTTGGTGCCGATGCGACTGCAGCCACGGCGAGCGGTGGCGAAGACAAACCGGTAAAACAAGGCAGCGCGGAAGATGCCGCCTTTATTATGAAAAATGCCGGTTCGGTGATTATTGTTCCCGGTTACGGTATGGCAGTGGCACAAGCGCAACACGCCTTGCGTGAAATGGCCGATGAATTAAAACACGCGGGTGTAAAAGTGAGCTACGCCATTCACCCGGTGGCGGGCCGTATGCCCGGCCATATGAACGTTCTACTCGCTGAAGCCAATGTACCCTACGACGAAGTGTTTGAATTGGAAGACATTAACAATGAATTCCAAACTGCTGATGTAGCCTTTGTGATTGGCGCTAACGATGTCACCAATCCAGCGGCAAAAACCAATCCGCAAAGCCCCATTTTCGGCATGCCGATTCTGGAAGTGGAAAAAGCGCGCACGGTATTGTTTGTTAAGCGCTCCATGGCCTCAGGCTATTCAGGTGTGGAAAACGAATTATTCCATCGCGATAACACTATGATGTTATTTGGCGATGCGAAAAAAATGGTGGAATCCATCGTTAAGAATATCGCGTAGCAACACCGGTTGTTGCCTGCTCACTATTGTTTTGCAAGAAACGTTGATGAAGTTGTTTTTATGGAGCTGCTTTTTTAAAAAGCATTTAGCGAGTGCCGCTCAGTGAGGGCACTCCTTTTTTTAGCTCCAACGAATTAACCCGGTAATCAGAATTACTTTTATGAAAATAGAGCATTTTGCAGTAAACGTTGCCGACCCCATTGCCATGGCTGCCTGGTACGTTACCAACATGGGGCTGCGTGTAGTGCGCAAACAAGAGGGTGGGGCGAATACCCATTTTCTGGCAGATGATTCCGGCGATGTGATGATTGAAATTTATAACAATCCACCGGACGAGGTTCCCGATTACAAGAATATGAATCCGCTGATGTTGCATTTGGCGTTTGTGTGCGAGAACCCGGAACAAAAACGCGCCGAACTGGAAGCGGCGGGCGCAAGCTTTGCGGAAGAAGTACACATTAAAGATGGTTCACATTTGGTGATGATGCGCGACCCCTGGGGGCTGGCAATCCAATTGTGTAAACGCGGCAATAAAATGCTGAAGTTTCAGCAGTGAGTTTCTAACTAAAAACAAGTACCAAGAATACGTTTGTGATCGGAAGAGTCTATTTCAAAACCGCATAAATACATCCATGTAGCTTCATTTCGCCATCCATGGCTCGATGATTTTGAAATAGACTCTTCCGACCCCAAACTCACAATGTGCCAAATGATCTTTTTGAGTTTGAAATTATATTGAGTGGCCTATGCGCCCAGTTCTTTATCAAAAACAGCTTTATCAATAATCGCACCACGGTGGCGAATGATAATACCGGCGCAGCGAATGCCCTGCTTGGCGGAATCCTCAATGGATTTTTTCATCAGGCGGCCCGCGAGATATCCTGCATTAAAGGTATCGCCCGCACCGGTAGTATCAATTACACCTTGCACCGGTGGCACAGGCACGCGAATTTCGGCATCCGGGGTAATAATCACAGCATCATCGGCGCCGCGCTTTAACACCAGCTCACTCAGGCTGTAGGCCGAGTAGCGCTTTTTGCAGCCCTCGATAGTGTCGTCACCCCAGAGCAGTTGCTCGTCGTCGAGTGTAAGTAACGCAATATCGGTGTATTCCATGATCGCGAGCATAGCCTGTTGTGCTTCGCTTTTGTCGCGCCACAAGCGCGGGCGATAGTTGCTGTCGAAGGCGACTATCACGTCCTGCTGACGCAACTTGTGCAGGGCGTTGTACAAAAACTCACGCGATTTTTCACCGATAATTGCCAGGGTAATACCGCTTAGGTAAACGCAATTGCAGTGAACCAGTTTTTGGCAGAGTTGATCGGCCGCTTCCTGGGTTTGAAATAATTCGCGCGCCGGGGCTTCTTTACGCCAGTAAAAAAATTCGCGCTCACCGTCCGGGCGGTTGCGAATAATGTACAGCCCGGGCGAGCGGCCGGGAATTTGTTTAATCATGCCAGTGCCAATACTTTCATCGGCGATACGCTGCATAATTTGCGCACTGTAAGGGTCATCACCCAGCTGGGTAACATAATCGGTTTTTAAACCCAGGCGCGCCATATAAACGGAAGTGTTGTAGGTATCGCCAGCGAATGAGAGGGCCATAGTTTCGCGGCCATTACTGTCGGCGGTTGGAAAAGGGGAAAGCTCCACCATGACTTCGCCAATTGCTGCTATGTGTGCCATGTTATGTATCCACAGAAATGCTGGTTAAAAATATTGTTATGGGTTGTGCTAAAAAATAGCAATTGTTAACCCGTTAACTATAACACTTGTTAAATGGCAACCCTAGAATTTTGTGCGATTTAAATTGAGTTGCTGTAGGTTTTTACAAATTAATTTTTTAATTCCTGATAATGAAATCGGGAAATTTATTTATGGATTTATTTTTTCATTCTTTCGACATTAGCTATTAACTTTGCTGGATTTCTATAATGAACCGTTTAAACAAAAACTTGTTGTCACAATTACCTAAAGATGTAGCGCTCCCGACATATGAACGCGAGAAATTGGTCGCTGGCATTGTGCACTTGGGCATAGGCGCGTTTCATCGCGCGCATCAAGCGTTTTACACCGAGGCGGTGCTCAATCAGTTTGGCGGCGACTGGGGAATTATTGGCAGCAGCCTGCGCTCCGCCAGCGTGCGCGATCAACTGGTACCGCAAGATTGTTTGTATACCTTGGTAGAGCGCTCCGGTGAAGGCGAAAAACTGCAAATTATTGGCGCCGTTACCGATACACTGGTTGGACCGGAAAATCCCGCTGCACTGGTAGCCACCATCGCGCAACCAACGATTAAAATTGTTTCATTAACCGTTACCGAAAAAGGTTATTGCCACGACCCAGCCACTGGCAACCTCAACGAAGCTCATCCAGATATTATTCACGATTTACAACATTTAGAAGCGCCAGTTTCCGCTATTGGTTTTATTGTTGCCGCCTTAAAACAACGCTTTGATAAAAATCAAAAGGCCTTCACCGCGCTCAGCTGTGACAATTTACCGAACAACGGCGAAGTACTGGAAAAAGTGGTGCTGCAATTCGCGCAAAAAATTTCACCAGCCTTGGCTGACTGGATTAAAGCCAACGCTACTTTCCCCAGCACCATGATCGACCGTATTGTGCCCGCCACTACCGATGATGACCGTCGCGATATTGAAAACCGTCTCGGCGCACGCGATGAAGGCATGGTGGTGTGCGAACCATTCAGCCAATGGGTGGTGGAAGATAAGTTTGCCGATGGTCGCCCCGAGTGGGAAAAAGTCGGTGTGCTGTTAGTGAAAGATGTACGTGTGTTTGAAAAAATCAAATTGCGCTTATTAAATGGTGCCCACTCCACCATGGCCTATACCGGTTATCTCTCCGGCTTCCAATATATCAGCGAAGTTATGGAGCAGCCCGCGTTCGTTAAGCTGGTAACAACCTATATGGCGCGTGAAGCCGGTGAAACTGTAGCAGCGCCCGCCGGTTTCGACATTGAAGCCTACAAACAACAACTGCGCGATAGATTTTCCAACAAAGCACTCAAACATCGCACCTGGCAAATCGCCATGGATGGTTCGCAAAAGTTACCACAACGATTATTGGAAACGTTGCGCGAACAATTAAAGGGCAATGGCAACATTGATATTTTGTGCCTGGGTGTTGCTGCCTGGATTCGCTACGTCTCCGGTGTTGACGAACAAGGTCAAGCGATTGAAGTCTCTGACCCGCTCGCAAAAGAACTGCGCGCCGCTTGCGATGCCAACCAAGGCAACCCTGCCGGCATGGTAAAAGCGGTAGCGAGCATCCAAAAAGTATTCGGTACTGATTTAATCGATGAGCCGCGCTTTATTCAAACTACGACGCAATGGCTGGAGCGTTTTTATAGCAAGGGTGTGTTGGCTTCTATACAAGAATCTTTCCAATAATCCGTAGGGGCGCAATTTATTGCGCCCTTTTTGATAAAGCATCAATTCCTGCTGAAAAAAATCAACCCGAAATAAATCAAAACACAATAAATCAGGGCGCAATTTATTGCGCCCCTACATTGGAGAGATGACTGCATGATTGTTCGTCATATAGTTTCTATTATTGCGATTTTTTCTTCACTGATACTTATGTCTGGCTGCGCCACTCAACCGAATGCACACTACGATGCAATAGTTAATGCATCCGAAAAACCCTCTACAAAAACCTTCATCAGCATTCAAGCCGCCTTGGATGCTGCCCCAACAATTAATAATAATAAACCTCATCGAATTTTTATCGTTGCAGGCAACTACTACGAAAAGCTGGTAATCGCCAAACCCAACATTCAGTTGATAGGCGCCGATAAAAATACCACGCGCATTTATTACGACGCCTATGCCGGGCAACAATCTACCGATGCTGGTGCGACCAAAGGCCAAATCTGGGGAACACCTGGCTCTGCCACACTGATTATTCGCGCGGCCAATATTCAGTTACGGCATCTCACCGTTGAAAATACGTTTAATTTTCTCGCCAATGATGCACTGGCCCATGATGACCCGAAACTCATCCCCAATAGCCAAGCCGTTGCGCTGCATCTGGATTATGGCAGCGACCGTTTTCTTGCGCGGGATATTCGCTTGCTGGGCTATCAAGACACGCTTTATGTAAACTCCGGTCGCAGCTGGTTTGATAAAAGCTTTATCGCCGGCAATGTGGATTTTATTTTTGGTAAGGGCAACGCGCTTTTTACGAATTCAGAGATTAAAACTCTGGGACGCGGCAAGCCCAGTTCACCCCACGCCTATTTGGTAGCCCCCTCCACCAATATCAATAACGAATACGGTTTAACCTTTATCGATTGTATTTTAACGCGTGATCAATCAGTGCCGGACAACTCCACCGCGCTTGGCCGACCCTGGCACCCCTCCACCCAATTTGCCGATGGCCGCTACGCCGACCCCAATGCCATCGGCAAAGCAATATTTATAAATTCCTGGATGGACGCGCACATCACTCAAGACGGTTGGCACTCCATGGCCGGCACCGCCAAAGACGGCAACAAAATTCAATTTCAACCGCAAGACGCCCGTTTTTTTGAATTCAACAGCAAGGGGCCGGGCGCGACGATTAATAGCAACCGCCGCCAACTGCATAAATCTGAAGTGGACAATTACACGCGCGAGAAAATTTTTGGCGATTGGCGGATCGATTAATTCACTTGCCAATTAAAAGGCCCCTGTCACCAGGGGCAAGCCTATTGCATTGGCCAGGCAGATGAGTGAATGCCTGGGGGTTGGCCAATTGATAGGAATTAGTGTTGCGTCAGCGAGCTCGCCGGGCGCTTGCGCGCCACCCACATAGATTGCAGTGTGACTGTAGACTGGGTTAATAACAGCGATAGCCCAATCGATATTGCAAGTGCTACGGGCATCCACCACAAAAGTTCGATCGGTTGGTAAAAATTTTCCAGCCATTGATTGGCAAAATAGAAACCAACAGGCAAGGCAAGCAAATTAGCGACTAGTACCAGAATGGCAATTTCTTTATTTAACATACCCAAAATTTGACGAACCGAAGCGCCATGCAATTTACGCAAGGCGATTTCCAGCTGGCGCTTTTGCAAGGTGAGCTGTATTAAACCGAATACCCCCAGTAGCGAAATCACCAAAGCGATGCCGGCAATCACTTGAAGAAAATAGCGTAAAATTTTTTCACGCCCGACACTGGCTTCAACCATACCGCTCAGCGGTATCACATAAGGTGTTCCGCCCATCACCTCTTTCCAAACTTGCTTCAAGTAGGCATCTACCTCGGTGAACTCGCCGTTTTTATACTGGATTCCCCAGCTCATGGCATTGCCGAACGTTACCTGCCAAAACGCACAGGGTTGCGGAGCAGAATAAAATTCACCGAAATGAAAATTCCCGGTTACCGCAATAATTTTGGTCGGTATTCCGAAATCGCCCATATAAAATTTTATCGTCTGGTTTATCGCAGATTGTGCATTGGGAAAACCGAGTAGAGGCAATAAATTTTCACAGATTACCAATTCTTTAAATTCCGGCGCACCCGGCGACATTGCTGGTTGTGTCGTGGGATTACTTTGCAAAAATTTGTCGCCTGTCAGTGGCAACTCACCGGCAACAATGGGAACATCGAACACTCGCAAGCCATTAAAATCCGGCACATGCTGAAATGCTATAGCTACCCCATGGGCGCGATCCTGCTCCAGGGTTGATACCCAACCTGGCTCGGCATTGGCCCCCAATAATCCAATTCCCATGCGCGCCATAGACTCAATTGCAGGGTTCTGCTCCAGCCTCGCCTTGAGTTGCAAAAATTGGCCTTTGTTGGCAGTGAGAAATTCCTGTCCATGGAAAAAATAAATGGATTTGGTGGTATAGCCGGGATCAAACCGGCTAAATTTTTCCAATTGAGCATTTACCACCACCACACTAATTAATAACAAACTTGATGCGATTAATTGCACCAGATAGAACATTTTGCGCACGCGCGTATCGATCAGATTTTCACGGGCACGATTTGCACGCAAAGAAAAGGCGAGCGACAAACCGGCGACGCGCCACACCGGATAAATAGCTACCAGTACACTGGCACAGAGGAAGAGGCCGGCAATAATCAGCATCAGCGATGGTTCCAGCAGCAAATTGTTGCCCAAACGAATACTCAAGCTGCTGGCAATAATTGGCAAGAGCGGCTCTAGCACCATAAACGCGAACAAGCCGGCCAATACCAAATACAGAATGGACTCTAACCATATCTGCACAAAGAGCTGCCCAATGCTTGCACCGACCAGCCGCCGCAAGCCAACTTCTTTGCTGCGCTGCAAGTAGCCTGAAATACTGAGATTAATGTGGTTTACCAGCGTAATGACCAACACCAGGAAACCCAACACATACAAGAGTAAAAGTTGCTGCGCTCCACCGCTAACTTCAGCACCCTGGGTATGAACGTTACGAATGGGCATCGCTTTAAAGCTGGGCTCGGCATTGCTTGAGAGCTTTAAGGCTTCGAGCTGCTTTTTCACATAATTATTCAAGCGCTGCTCAATATTCGCTAAGGAGTTACTCGTGTTCAATTTGATATAGGTGCTTACCGAGCGCGACAGCCAATTCCTGTCGCTCTCAGTGACCGCCTCCAACGCAGGAACCATCACCTGGAAAACTTCATTGCTGCGCCGGTTTACATCGGCAATCACCGCCACTACGGTATACAAGCGCTGCTCTTCCCGCGCTTCCAACGCGTCGGGCGCTGGCCCTTCCAATTGGCTGCGCCCTATCGCAAAGGTTTTCCCAAGCGCGCTTTGCGTTCCAAAATATTTTTTCGCCGCAGTTTCACTGAGTATCGCGGCGGTTGGATTGTTACGAAAGCCAGTTATTGTTCCCTCAAGCGGTGTAAACGTGAAGATATCTAGAATACCGTCGTCAATACGCGTTACCGATTGAGAAAAGGTTTTTAAGCTTTTGGATTGTTGATCAGGAAATTGGACCAATATTATGGAGCGTTCCAAGTTGCCTACGGCTGCCAACTCCGGCGCTTGTTCGCGCAGCGCACCGGCGAGAATTTTGGGCGTGAAGCCGGACGCTGCCTTGCCGTTGTCATAAAACTCAAATTTATAAATTGTGTCCGCCTCATCCCAAAAGTTATCCCAGGTAGATTCGCTGTAGTTCACCACAACTACCAGCAGCGCTCCGGCAAGGCCGAGTGTTAAACCCAGAATTTTTACCAGGCTTTGAATTTTGTGTTTCCACAATTGACGTAACGCCAACACTGCATAGTGATAGAACATAGTTATTCCCTGTAATTAATTGGCATCGCGCAATACGTCTGCCGGACGAATGCGTCCCTGCGCAACGCTATGGAGGCTGGCGGTAAACCAAACGCTAAATAAACCCAATGCCAGCGCCAAGGCGCAGAACTGCGGCAACCAGATAGCGAGAGAAAAATGCTGATAGAAGTTTTCCAGCCAGCGATTGACCAAATAGCCGGCAACAGGCCAGGCAATAAGATTGGCGACCAACACTATGCGGGTCATATCGCGATTAATGTGGCCAAGAATTTGCCAGGCACTCGCGCCGTGCAATTTGCGCAATGCGATTTCACGCGCGCGCTTTTGGGTACTCAGTGCGGTCATGCCGTAGACACCGAGTATGCCGATGACTAAAGCTACTAACGCAAATAACATGAGAAACCATTCAATATTTCGTTCATGCCGATACTGATCAGCCAAGGAACCCGCAAGCAACCAGTGATGAGGTTTCGCGCCAGTTATCTCTTGCCAGATTGCTTTTATATGCGCGATCTCTGCTTCGGTTGCGGGGTGATCCAAATTAACGGCGTGAATTAAATTACCACCAACACCACTCAAGCTCAGAAACATACATGGTTTAGGCGCAAGTTTATGACTCCCCAAATGTACATCATCCACCACTGCTCTCACGCGGGAATCCATATCATTCGCACCGATCCATTTAAAAATTTGAACCCTTTGTCCCAATGCGTCCTCCGGCGATTTAAAACCCAATTGTTGCGCAGTTGTGCGGCACAGCACCACTTGTGTAGCCGGACGCGCACCTTCGGCAGTTAACTCAAACCCTGCTGCCAGAGTCTCACGGTTACCCGCAAGAATCGGTATGCCCATAGCGGCGAAGTAATCCGGTGAAGCGAACCACTCTGCATTGGTATTCACTGTTATCTGTTGATCATCGATCTGCGACGTCACCTCCTCCGGCCGTTCATTTTGTCCAGGAAGTGGGGTGACTGAGCTGCTGGCAGCTATATAACCCGGTAATTGTTTGAGCCGGTCTCCAAGCACATCCAATTGTCCCGGAGTTATCTGAGATCCACTCTGATCCACCAGCATTACAATATCTTTGGTTTTGTAGCCAGGTTTGTAGTTATCAATAAATTTAAGTTGCAAATAAATACTCGCCAAACCAATGATCAGGCCGCTCGCTGCTACAAACTGAATATTCAGCAGAGTCTTACGTACAAAAATTGAAATATGATTCTCGGTAGAGCGATTCGCACGCAATATTGTTGCGGCATTTTGTTTGGAAAAGTAAATCGCCGGATAGAGCGCAACAACGCAAGATGCCAGCAACATCAATATAACTACAGCACCCGCTAATTGAGGATCAACTAAAACACCGTCAACCAAGGGTAGTTGCAAGTCAGCGGATAATTTTGGCAGCAGTGATTCACACATCATGAGCGCCAACAAGCACGCAATGCTCACGTAAATTAGCGAATCCACCCAATATTGCCAAAGAAGCTGCGTTTTGGCCGCACCGTGAACACGACGCAAAGCCACTTCCTTTTGCCGCGCAACGTGTCCCGCTAACCCCAAATTGATAAAGTTACTTAGCGCAACCACTAGAATCAGCAACCCCAGCACACCCAAAATTAATATCCGCTGCTGATTACCTGCGCTACCGCCATCGTGCAAATGTCGTTCGGTGATAGGCATTAATTGATACACGGTCTCCCGCAATCGGCGAGCCTCAGGCACTTCAGGTAAATTGCTGGCTACCACTTGATTTAATAGTGCAGCAATCGATTCTCTATCTAATTCTTCTTTAGGTTTTGCGTAGACCTCCCACGACTCAAAGTATTCATTCTGACTCAGCAGGGGATATTCCAACTTTGGATAATAAATACCTCCAGGTATTTGGCTACGGGGATTGTCCATGTCTACTACCGCGATGATTCGCGCCTGAACGGGACTCGTGGGCACATTGTCGTGCTGGGGCGAAAAAGTTGGTCGCTGTGGAATAGTCACCAGCATCCCGACTGGATTTGTCTTGCCGAATAGTTTTTCGGCTGCCTTTTTCGTAATAAATGCCGTGTTAGGGTCGCTTACAAAAGCACCCAAATCACCCGCTATTATTTTTGGTTGGAATATTTCTATAAAATCCGCAGCAACCTGTAGAGTAAGCAACTGCTGACTCTGAGTTTGCTCCACCGCCCCGTCAGTCCAACTCACGGCGGCCGAGAACGGACGTATTTCGCTAAACCAAAGCTTTCCCGCAAGCGCCGTGCGAAAATTGTAGCAATCCACTTCACTCACACTGTCCTGGAACCCTTTTAAATTACTGGCTTCCGTTTTGCCACGCACCAAATAGATCTGCTCCGCCTCCGGCCAAAACGAATCCCAGGTGAGCTCGCTGTAATTGACAATCATCACCAGCAGGGCACCGGCCAACCCCAGGGCCAGCCCCAGAATTTTGATCACGCTATTAAGCGGATGCTTTAGCAAATGGCGCACAGCCACCTGCAGATAGTGAACAAACATAATAATTTCCTTATGAACTACTAGGCTGCGGCCAACTGGGTCTGGGCGATAATTTTTCCGTCGAATAAATTAATGCGGCGCTGGGCGTAGCTGGCATGTTCCTGCGAGTGAGTCACCATGACGAC
The DNA here is from genome assembly GCF_008806975.1 of Cellvibrio sp. KY-GH-1. Taxonomy (NCBI): domain Bacteria; kingdom Pseudomonadati; phylum Pseudomonadota; class Gammaproteobacteria; order Cellvibrionales; family Cellvibrionaceae; genus Cellvibrio; species Cellvibrio sp. KY-GH-1. The sequence goes on along the minus strand of NZ_CP031728.1, from coordinate 4,256,894 downwards.
GGTAGAACCTTCCTGGTTTAATTTTTTAAGCAGATTCATCACCTCCTGACCGTGGGTGGAATCCAGGTTACCGGTTGGCTCATCGGCGAGAATTAATTTTGGGTTGGCAACCAAGGCGCGCGCCACTGCGACTCGCTGTTGTTGGCCGCCGGATAATTGGCTCGGCATGTGTTTGGCGCGATGCGCAATTTCCATTTTTTCGATGACCGCTTGCACCCGGGCACGGCGTTCTTTAACCGGAATTTTTTGATAGAGCAGCGCCAACTCAATGTTCTCAAATACGCTTAGCTCATCAATCAAATTAAAACTTTGAAAAATAAAACCGACTTGATGTTTACGCAATTGACTCAGTTTGCTTTCACTGTAACCCGCTATATCTTCACCGTTAAAGTAATAGCTGCCTGCATCCGGGCTATCAAGCATTCCCAAAATATTTAACAGCGTAGATTTGCCGCAGCCGGACGGCCCCATAATGGCAACAAATTCACCCGCATTAATTTCCAAGGCTACTTTGCTCAGCGCGCGCGTTTCCAGTGTGTCAGTGCGAAATATTTTGTCGATACCGTTCAAGCGAATCATAGTGTTCTCCTTGGTGTTTTTTATGAGTAAGTAGTTTTTGTTTAAATAGTTGAGGTCACAGGTTAACGAATAATTAGCCGGTCTATTTCTTTGTAATTGGTATAGGGGCTCACTATGACCGATTCCCCTTCCACGAGACCATTCAAGACTTCAATAGACTGGGCATTGCGCCGCCCCAATGTTATGTCGCGCTTGCGCGCAAATTGCTGCGAGCCATCCATCACATAAATCCAATGCCCGCCCGTATCCTGATAAAACGAATTGTTGGGTATTAACAAAGCCGGTTCATTTGCCCCAATTTGCAACCGCATCTGCAGCGTTTGACCCCGGCTAACATTAGGGGGTTGGGCATTGTTAAATACCAAATCCACCCGAAATTGCCCATCAATCACTTGCGGATAGATTTTTTTTACGCGCAGATCATATTTTTCACTGCCTTGCTGGTAAAAAGCCGTTTGACCAAGCTGTAAGCGATTTTTATAGAACTCATCAACCAACGCCATGACTTTAAAATTATCCGGATCGTCGATTTGGCCAAAGCGTTCCCCCGGCATTAACGATTGACCAGGCTGCAAATCGAAGGCAGTGAGCAACCCATCCACCGGGGCCTTTACTTTCAATGATTCCAGATTATCGCGCGCGAAAGCGAGATTTTTATTGAGCGATGCGACCGAACCGCGCAGTTGCTGCAATTGGGATTCCTGTAGCGCTTTATCGGCCGCTTGCGATTCTTTGGTGAGCGCAAGACTGTTCTGCAAGTATTGGTATTGATTGCCCAGCTCATCCAATTTGTCCTGTGCAATATAGTTTTGCGCGGCCAATTTTTTGGCGCGCGCCAATTGTTGTGCGGTGTCTTTTAAGCGCAATTCCAATTCATTCAGTTGACGTTTGTGATCCAGCGCATTGCGTGCAAGATTTAATTCCTGCGACTGCAACAAATTGATCTGCTCGCTAACCTGCGCTTCCCGAGTGATGGACTCCAACTGCAAACGCGCGTTGGAAAATTCCACTATCGCTTGTCCCGCTTGCAGCTCTACGCCTTCTTCCACCAGAATTTTTTCCACTCGCCCACCTTCCATCGCATCCAGATAAATGGTGTACAACGGGGTAATTTGCCCGCGCAACGGAATTACATCCTCAAAGATTCCCTGGCTCACTTGCGCAACACTTAATTCACTTTTCAGCACGCGCAAGCGCCGCTCACCACTGGGCGCGGCCCAGGCCCAAAGCGCGCACACCAAGCTGAAGCCGAGCACTGAAAAAAAATATTTGCGCTGGCGGCGCCAGGCATTGGCAGGTATTGGTGTATCCATAAAACTCATTTTTTTATCAATCACTTAACACCACACTTACTCCAGCGGGAGGAAGCGGTATAAGCGATAAATTGCAGCTGCCGTGCCAACACAAAAAAGCAATTAATATCAACGAGTTAGCCAACCCACCTGAGTAGTTGAGCAAAGACTACCGTCCGAAAACGTACACTTGCTGTGCGATTTCGGGCGAAATAGACTGTGCGCACTTTACCGACTCCACCCACTCCACGGACAAAACAGCACAGGATTTTTATGGCAGCGCTTGCACAACCCTTATTGGCAGGGCATTTGTTGGTTGTTGACGATGACGAGGATGTCATCGCGGCCGCGCGTTTATTGTTGAAACGCAAGGTTGCGCGCTTTAGCAGCCTAAATGACCCCCAGCAGTTGCCCGATTTCTTACAGCAACATTCATCACTTCACACCGTTGACGTCGTTTTGCTGGATATGAATTTTGTACTGGGTGAAAACAGCGGTAATGCGGGTTTGGAGTGGCTAACATTTATTAAAAAACACTACCCTGACACAGTGGTTATTTTAATGACCGCCTTTGCCGGGGTTGAATTAGCGGTTAATGCGATGAAAGCGGGCGCTACCGATTTTGTGATAAAGCCCTGGAGCAATGAAAAATTGCTCGGCACTTTGCATGCAGCCTTTAGCCTCGCGCACTCGCGCAAGGACAATCGACAATTGAACCAGCACAACAGCGCCTTGCGCCAATCCATTGCCGCCAGCTTACCGGCATTTATTGGTGAAACACCCGCAATGCAGGAATTGTTGCGCAAAATTAATCGCTGCGCGCCCACTGAAGCCAACGTATTAATTCTGGGGGAAAATGGTTCTGGTAAAGAATTGGTTGCGCGTGAAATTCACCGTCGCTCAGCGCGCGCCGAGCAGGTTTTTATGGCGCTTGATATGGGGGCCATTCCGGACAATTTATTTGAAGCAGAATTATTTGGTTATCGCAAAGGGGCATTTACCGGCGCACAGGAAAATCGCGCAGGGCGTTTATTAGCAGCAAATGGCGGAACTTTATTTCTGGATGAAATCGCCAACCTCCCCATGCATCTGCAAGTAAAATTATTGCGCGTATTGGAACAGCGCCAGGTGACGGCATTGGGCGATGACAAGCCCCAAGCGTTAAATGTACGCGTTATTGCAGCGACTAACGCCAGCACCGAACAATTACACGATGAACTCCAGTTTCGTCAGGATTTGTTGTACCGACTCAACACCGTTGAATTGCAGTTGCCGCCACTGCGCGAGCGCAAAGAAGACATTCCCTTACTGGCAGATTATTTTCTCGGGCTCTATGCGCAAAAATATCAGCGTAAGAAGCCGCTACTCACGCGCGAAGCCCAACGCGCGCTGGCAAATTATTCCTGGCCTGGCAATGTGCGCTCCCTCAGCCACGCCGTAGAGCGCGCGCTGGTTTTAAGTGACCAGGATTTATTGGACAGCGCCGATTTTGCGCTGGGCGAATCGCCGCTAAAAACCGGCGCTGCACGCCAGCTGCACCCGGAAACACTGAATCTCGAAATACTGGAACGCAATGCCGTTGAGACCGCGTTGAAAAAGCATGGCGGCAACATCTCACAAGCGGCAACGGAATTGGGTTTAACCCGCACTGCGCTTTATCGCCGGATGGAAAAATATGATCTCTAAGTGGCGTACTGATTTTCGCATAGCCGTTAGCCTGCGTTTGCTGCTCATTTTTTTGACCATGGCTGCTATTGTCTGGCTATTGCAGCGCGAGACGCCGCTAGTGTTTAGTCTTGTTGGATGTAGCCTGCTATTGTTACTTCAAATTCTTTTGCTGTTGCAGTCGCTCCAAAAAATTTATTTGCAGTTGGAGGATTTTTTTACCAGCCTGCACTTCCAGGATACAACGCGTCAGATTGTACCGGTGTTTTACCAAGGCAAAAAGCTCGCTCAACTCTGGCAGGAAATTCAAAGCGACATGCAGCAGCTACGCGCGCGCAACGAGTCACTGTTGCACTACTACTCCATGCTGCTGGAAAAAGTCCCTGTGCCGCTGGTGCGCTTGCACGCAGAAAAAATCGAGTTGCTCAACAGCGCCGCGCGGCAATTATTTCAGCATAATCAATTAACGCGCGTGAGCGAGCTGAATCATTTCGGCCAAGGCTTTGCGCGGGCGCTAACCGGTCTGCAACCGGGTGATCAGCAATTGCTTAGCTTGCAACTGCCGCAGCAAACCTTATCGCTCGCCGCTTCCGCCACCAGCATTCAAACACCCGAAGGCACGAATAAAATTATCAGTTTGCAAGTGATCCAGCGCGAATTGGATCGCCAGCAAATCGACGCCTGGCAAAAACTGGTGCAAGTACTCAGCCATGAAATCATGAATTCAATGACGCCAATTCATTCCCTAAGCAACACAGCGCAGGATTTACTGGCGAGCTACCAACAACAACTCGCAACGGCACCACAAGATCTCGCAACCGACTTATTAACCGACGCCAATGAAGCATTAGTAACCGTGAGCCGTCGCAGCGAACACTTGATGGATTTTGTACGCGCCTATCGCACAGTCGCGCAGCCGCTGCACCTCGAGCTACGACCCCATGCGCTGCGCCACTTATTACAGTCGGTCGTAACTTTATTTACTCAGGAATTGGAACGAGACACGATTTCCCTTGCGCTTGACATTACACCCGAACACCTGGAATTTAATACCGACGCGGCGCAGATTGAACAGGCACTGATTAACTTGATTAAAAATGCCATTGAAGCTCTGCGCGAACACCAGGCGCCTGCAGCCGGCAAACATATTTTTCTGCGCGCCTATATTCACCCCCAAGGCAAGCTTGTCATTGACGTAGAGGATAACGGGCCGGGCATTGCTGAGGATAAACGAGCGCAAATCTTTGTTCCTTTCTATACATCCAAGCGCACGGGAACGGGAATCGGCCTGTTTGTGGTTCAACAAATCATGCAGGCTCATGGAGGTTCGGTAAATTATCTCGCTCTGCCGCACGGCAGCTGTTTTCGCATGATGTTTTAATCGCTTTCTATCAGGCTTGGCTATGCATCAGCATTGGCTTAGAGCAGGCTATAATTACCGCCATTCGGCGATGGGTCACAAGCGTGGTTAACATCCACAATGAATGTAAATGTGCGACCAGGGATCGCGCTTGGCGAAAGGACAACAATAATGGTTACAGGTAACACCTTAAAACTGCGCAGGCGTTGGCGATGGATAATTGGCCTCTTGTTCAGCCTCCAGACAACACTAGCCAGCGCCGATTTTATTGTGTCGCACCGCGAGCCATCCGGTGACACAGATACGCGAGACCAATACACCATTGCCTTGATTCGACTAGCGCTGGAAAAAACCAAAGCCGCTTACGGCGCTTATGAAATGCGCCCCATTCCTGCCAGCTACTACAAGCTTCGCGCACGCCTTGCCACTAGCAGCAATCAGTATCCCAACATTCTGCTCGAAGAAAGTTACGACGATGAGCTTGTCACTAAAAGCAAACTGGACTTTATTCCCTTTCCCATCGACCTGGGAATTCTGGGTTATCGGGTCTGCTTCGTAAGCCCGCAGCGCAAAGCGGACGTTGCGCGAATCACATCGATTGAGGAACTAAAAAAGTTTCGGCTCGGCCAGGGCATAGGCTGGCAGGATGCCAAAATACTGAAGCACAACGGCTTCAACGTGATTGAGGTGGAGGCCTATGAGAGCTTGTTTAAGATGGTCGCCGCCGGGCGAATTGATTTATTTTGTACCGGCGCCAATCAGGCCAGCGCTGAATTGCAGGCACACCAGACGCTAACACAGCTCAGTATCGATAACGCATTTACACTGGTGTACAAACTGCCGCGCTTTTTCTTTTTGCATCCGGATAATCAATTGTTGAAACGGCGCATCACCACCGGGTTAACACTCGCCTATAACGACGGCAGCATGCAGCAACTGTGGCAAGAAAATTTTGGTCCCGGCCTGCGCCAGATCCATTTACCAGAGCGCACTGTCTTTTACCTCGCCAACCCGTTTATTGCCCATCTGGACCGGGGTTATGAGCAATATCTTTTTTCCCCGCTCAATCCTCCATAACGGCAATAGCCTGACCCAATACCCCGGACACCGATGCTCACCGTTCACGCAGAGTGCTAACACAGGTTGTCGGTGCGCTGCGGGATTTTGTCGCGCCGCAAAGATTTGGCGCCCGGGTTCGAGTATCATGGCCGCTCGCGCTTATGGACTGAAATGGAACTTGCCTGATGCATTACCTCTCGCCCGAATTCGGGATTTTATTTGTTGTTTTTTTGTGGCTCTACTGGTGGATTGGCTCTGCCCGTGGCGTAAAGGCGCAGAACTATTTGTTGCTGATCGCCAGCTATCTTTTTTACTGCTCCTTTGATTGGCGTTTTGCGCTTTTGTTGGCGAATTTCTCGCTGGTAATCCTGTTGCTGGCGCAGGCAATACAAACACCGAATGGCACCCGGCGGCGCTGGCCCATGCTGTTGGGTGTGGCCATCGCGCTTCTGAACCTGGGAATATTCAAGTACTACAATTTTTTCCGCGAAGAGGCCATGGCCTTGCTTACACCGGTTTTTACCGACGCCAGCTTGCCGGTGTTGGAATTGGTGCTGCCCGTGGGGATTTCGTTTTACACCTTCCAGGGGATTGCTTATCTGGTGAGCGTAGGGCGAGGCGAATACAAAGCCGCAACACTCGCCGATGGTTTATTGCATCTCTCCTTTTTCCCGACACTACTCGCCGGGCCAATTTGTCGCCCCGGTGAATTGCTCGCACAAATTGAAGCTCCTGCACGCCGCGCGTTGGTTGCGCCCGAGTGGGCTATTTTATTGATCATCTCGGCGTTGATTAAAAAAATCTGGCTGGCTGCCTGGCTCGCCGAGGAGTGGGCCAACCCGGTTTTCGCCAGCCCCGAGAGTTATCACGCGGTGGAGTTGGCCGGCGGGCTGATGGCCTATGCCTGGCAATTATTTTTTGATTTTTCCGGCTACACCGATGTGGTTACCGCGCTGGCATTGCTACTGGGTTTTAAATTGCCGGTGAATTTCCGCCAGCCTTATCTCGCCACCAATTTGAGTGATTTTTGGAAACGCTGGCATATCACCCTATCGCGCTGGATTCGCGATTTTGTGTACATACCACTCGGCGGTAATCGCGGCAATTTCGGCCGCACCCAAATTAATTTGGTGGTCGCCATGACGCTCTCGGGATTTTGGCACGGCGCAAGCATTACTTTTGTGGTCTGGGGACTCTGGCACGGTATCGGGCTGGTGTGCCAAAACATCTGGCATAAAGTCTCTGACTGGCGGTTGCCGGCGGTGATCGGGCAAATTATTACCTTTATTTTTGTTTGTCTGGGCTGGCTGTTATTCCGCGCCGAAGATTGGGACTCCGCCAAAACTTTCCTGTTAGGGTTTGGCGAATGGGAGTTAGTGCCCAGCTTGAACTGGCTGGGGTTACTCCTCGCCATAGGAATATTTTTTGTACTGGCCAGACAGGCGGAAAATATCATGCAAAAATCAGCAATCCTGTTGCGCCAGTTGCCCTGGTGGGCGCAGAGCCTGTGCCTGTTTTTAAGCGCACTGGTAATTATGGGGTTGGCGCCGGCGGGTATGCCGGGCTTCATTTACTTTGGTTTTTAATATGCGCGGTTTTTAATTTACGCAGTTTTTTAAAACGGATTTTAACGGACACAACAACCTATGCAGTCACAGCCATTTTTTGCAATAGAGCAGGAATCCCATCACCGCAGTGCCCTGGCGGCGATTAGTCTCGCCTGCCTGCTATTGGTGATCGTCAAAGGCAGCTCCCTGCTCCAGTACTGGCAACAGACGCACCATATTCTGATGGAGGTTAACAGCCCACCCAAGGTCGGCCAGTTGATCCCCGGCAACCAACAATTTTCGCGCTGGCTGGCGAACACCAATCGCTGGTTGGATCAGCGCAGTGAACGTATGTTGCTGGCTGGGCAGTTACTGTTGGCGGGTGATAAGGCCCTGCCGGAACCGGTATTGCCAGTAGTTACAGTGCCTGAATGCCCAACACCGGTTGCAGCACAAGCACCCGCTTGCCCGGCTCCGGCACCTGTCGCTGAGCCAGTCAGCAAACCCGCTATTGAGCCGACAACGCCCGCAGCGCAACCCACCGCACCGGTGGTGGCAAATATCAGCCTGGCACCAACCAAAACAGTAACCAGCGCTGCCAGCACCTCCTCAATGGCTAACACCGGTGAACCGGCCGGACGGGAAGCTAACCAAGCACCGGTATTGGATCTCGCCAACTTGCCTACGCCCACCGAGGAAGAATTGGCGGCGGCGAGCGGTCCCATCGGACTTTCAGCGGGCGATCGTATCCTGCTGGTAGGCGACTCATTGATGCAGGGTGTCGCGCCCCATTTGATTACCGCCCTCAAACGCAATTACAAGGTCGAATCCATGGATTTGAGCCGCCACAGTACCGGCCTGACCTATCCGGCTTTCTTTGACTGGCCAGCAACGGTAAAAGCCGCGTTTGAACTGGAGCAGTATCAAGTGGTGATAGTTTTCCTGGGTGCCAACGACCCTTGGGACATGAACCTGCAGGGCAAGTACGTGCGTTTCGGCTCCGAACGCTGGAAAGAAGTGTACAGCGCGCGCGTTCAGCAAATCGTCCACACAGCGGCGGAACACCATGCGCGCTTGCTCTGGTTGGGCGCGCCACCCATGGGGCGCGAGGATCTGGCCGGCAAAGAGCCAAAACTCAATGAAATCTACGCCCATGAGGCCGCTAAATACCCGCTCTTCGCCCGTTTTATCGCCACTGCGCCCAGCCTGAGCGAGGACGGCAGCAGCTTTACCAAATTTATGGAGTTACCCGAGCGCGGCAGCGTGATGGTACGTACCGATGATGGCGTACACTTCACCACCCAAGGCCAAAAAATTCTGGCCAAATTGGCGTTGGCGCAGTTCACTAAAGCCGCCGCACGCCCCCCGGTAGAATCCTCCACTCAGGAAACATCGCCCGCCGCTCAGCCGGCCAACAATCAACCTCTCGCCAACCCAGTACCGGCAGAGCGTCAACCCACCGCATCTCCCGCCCCAATGGGGGAGCCGCAAGTACAGCCACCGCAACCCACACCAAAGCCTGATCCGGCCCTTAGTCAACGATGAGATATTTTTGCTTTTGCCTGTTGTTCCTGCTCGCGAGCTACTCGCGCGCCAATCAATTCACCCCGATCCAGGATTACGGCGACCGTCAGGCGCCAGCGCTGTGGGAAAAGCTCCAGCAACTTGAAAAAGCCGGTGGCAACCAAACGATCCGCATCATTCAACTGGGCGACTCCCATACGGCGGGCGATTACTTCACTGGCCAACTGCGCCAGCGTTTGCAGCGCCAGTTTGGCAACGCGGGCATTGGCTGGTTGACGCCCGGCTATGTCACCAACCAGCGGTCGCATCAAGTGCTGTTGCGTAGCTTGGGTAAATGGACACTCAGCGACAGTAAAATCGCCAAACACAACGGCATTTTCCCTCTTGGCGGGTTGATCAACACCTCTACCGGCAACTCGATTCTGGAGCTGAAAATCAAAGATCCGGTTGCCGCTGGCCAATGGCAACTGAGTATTTGGCAACAGTCCAAACAAACGCCCTGGAGCTTGGCGCTGGTGGGCGGCAAGGTCACCAAACTGCCAGGGCAGGGCGATTCCAAGGGACAAAACAAAGGTGCCGTCTGGCAACTCAGTAGCCAGACGATCGATGCCAGTAAACTGGATAAGCTGCGCTTACTCGCACCGGGCGGCGGCAAACTGGGTGGAGTAGTGCTGGATCGCCAGACCCCGGGGATTACTCTGGATGCGCTGGGCATTAACGGCGCGGTTGCCAATGTAATCAATCGCTGGGACGGCGCCAGCCTGAACCAACAACTGCAATGGCGCGACCCGCACCTGATCATCCTCGCCTATGGCACCAACGAGGCCTTCGGCAAGGATCTGGTGCCCCAGACTTATGAAGAGGAGATGCGCCAGGTAATTCGCAAACTGCGCGCCGCCGCACCCAAAGCTGCCATTTTGCTGATCGGCGCCCCCAGTTCAGCCAAAACCAAAGCGCCCAACATCAACGGTGGTTGCCGCCTCCCATTGCCGCCATCGCTGATCAAAGTCCAAAACAGCCAGCGCCGCATCGCCCACCGGGAAAAAACCCTCTACTGGGATTGGAGTGCGATGATGGGCGGCAACTGTGGCGCGCAAGTCTGGCTTAAACAAAAAGTACCCTTCATGCGACCGGATCTCGTGCACATGAGCCCCGAAGGCTACGCCGCCAGCGCCGATGCGCTCTACATGGCACTGCTGCGCGAAATGGATGCCGGATTAAAACGCGAGCAATTTCGCAAGGAGAAGTCACAATGAGCAATCCTGTTGCGTTGATTACCGGAGGTAGCGCCGGCATAGGCGCAGTCACAGCGCTACTTGCCGCCGAGCGCGGCTATGACGTCGCCATCACCTACCTCAGCCAGCAAGCGGAAGCGGAGCTCATCGCCGCAAAAATTTCCGCACTTGGCCGCAAGGTTTTGTGCACACGCGTCGATCTCAGCCGCGAGACCGATATAGTCGATTGGTTTACGCAAGTCGATAACACATTTGGCCGCGTGGATTTGTTGGTCAACAACGCGGCGATTCTGCGCCAGAAATTATTTCGCGATACCAATGCAACCGAGTTACAACATACCTTTGCCGTGAATGTGGTGGGCAGTTTTTTGTGCGCACGCGAAGCGGTCAAACGCATGAGCACCGCTAATGGCGGCAGTGGTGGTTCGATAATCAACGTTTCTTCGGTTGCCGCGCGCGTGGGTTCCCCGTTTGAATATATCGACTACGCCGCGAGCAAAGGGGCAATCGATACGTTCACCATGGGGCTCGCCAAAGAAGTCGTGGGTGAAGGTATTCGTGTAAACGCCGTGCGCCCGGGCATTATCAATACCGAGCTGCATGCCAAAGGTGGTGAGCCGACACGAATCCAACGTATTGCACCTATGATCCCGATGCAGCGGGCAGGCGAACCGGATGAAATTGCCAAATCGATTTTATGGCTCGCGTCCACTGAGGCCTCCTACATTACCGGTACTCTGTTGGATGTGAGTGGTGGGCGATAGTTTTATATATAAATTTAGAATTTAAATACGATATTTTTTGGCGCATAAGACGATATAAAAAGTAAATTTTGTACGCAGCCAGTGTCGCACCTGCTACCTTTTATAAACGCATTTACGGGTTGTTCGTTCACTCCTCATTTACAGCAACCCGCAAGGGCCAATTTATATAACTATTTTTAATTATCCTTGCCTGCTTTTTGCGCAAAGCCTGAAGACTTTAAATTAAGAATTGCGCGTATTTTCGCTTTACAAAAAGGTCACTCACTATGAACACAAAAACACTACTTGGTAGTCTGGTTTCGGTCACCGTACTTGCCACACTGCTTAGCAGTTGCGACTCCAAAAAAGCGGAGGCACCGGCGCCCACTGCCGCGCCCACACCCGCCGCCACTGCCGAACCAACCAAGGTCGAATGGCCTGCGATTAAAAGCGCCGTTGCCAAAGATCCCGCTGTTGAAACGCGCATCGATGAGCTTCTGGCAAAAATGACCCTGGAAGAAAAGGTCGGCCAGTTGATCCAACCGGAAATTCGCTACCTGACACCCGAAGACGTCACCAAATATCATGTGGGTTCAGTACTGAATGGCGGCGGCAGCACGCCGGGCGCTAACAAATATGCGAGCCTGCAAGACTGGGTAAAACTTGCCGACAGTTTCTACAACGCCTCTATCGATAAATCCAATGGTCGTATAGGAATTCCCATCATGTGGGGTACCGATGCAGTGCACGGCCTCGGTAACGTAGTGGGTGCAACCCTGTTCCCACACAACATCGGCCTGGGTGCCACCAATAACCCGGAATTGCTGAAACAAATTGGTTGGGCCACCGCGCGCGAAATCGCTGCCACCGGCCTCGACTGGGACTTCTCCCCCACCGTAGCCGTTGCGCGCGACGATCACTGGGGTCGCACCTATGAATCCTGGTCGGAAGACCCGCGTATCGTTGGCTCCTTCGCTGGCAAAATGGTGGAAGGCCTGCAGGGCACAGGCGGCTCCGATAAATTCCTCACTAACGAACATGTTATCGCCACCTCCAAACATTTTATTGGCGATGGCGGCACCCTGAACGGTGTGGATCGCGGCGAGACACAAGGCGATGAAAAATTTGTGCGCGACACGCACGGCGCCGGTTATTTCAGCGCGATTGAATCCGGCGTACAGGTGGTGATGGCTTCCTTCACCAGTTACGGCGGCACGCGCATGCATGGCCACAAATATTTGCTCACCGATGTATTAAAAAATCGCATGGGTTTTGACGGCCTGGTCGTCGGCGATTGGAGCGGTCACAGTTTTATTCCCGGCTGTACCGCACTAGACTGCCCTGAATCCTTAATGGCCGGTCTGGATATTTACATGGTGCCGGAGCCGGATTGGAAAGAGCTGTACAACAATTTAGTCGCGCAAGCGAAATCTGGCGAAGTGACTGCTGAACGTTTGGACGATGCAGTGCGCAGAATTTTGCGCGTAAAAATCCGCGCGGGTTTATTTGAAAAAGGCGCACCGTCTACGCGCCCTCTCGCAGGCAAAAAAGAAGTGCTCGGCGCGCCTGAGCATCGCGCTATCGCACGTCAAGCGGTGCGTGAATCTCTGGTGATGCTGAAAAACAAAAACAATTTGTTGCCGCTCGCACGCAAACAAAAAGTGTTGGTCGCTGGCGATGGTGCCGACAATATCGGTAAACAATCCGGTGGCTGGTCTGTTTCCTGGCAGGGCACTGGCAACACCAACTCAGACTTCCCTGGCGGTACATCGATTTATGCCGGCATTAAAGAAGTTGTCGATGCAGCCGGTGGTAAAACCACGCTCAGCGTCGATGGTTCCTTCAGTGAAAAACCCGATGTTGCAATCGTTGTATTCGGTGAAGAGCCTTACGCTGAAATGCAAGGCGATGCAGGTTCACTCGCGTACAAAGTGCGCGACCCAAGCGATTGGGAATTGCTGAAAAAATTGCGTAGCCAGGGTATTCCAGTGGTGTCCTTATTTATTTCCGGACGCCCGCTCTGGGTGAATCGCGAAATCAATGCGTCTGATGCATTTGTGGCTATTTGGTTACCCGGCACCGAAGGTAACGGCATTGCCGATGTGATTTTCAAAAATGCCGAAGGCAATATGAATTACGACATGAAAGGCCGCTTGAGTTTCTCCTGGCCGAAATTGCCTAACCAATCACCGCTTAACGTGGGCGATGCGAATTACGATCCTCTCTTCGCTTACGGTTATGGTTTAAGTTACGGCGATAAAGACACACTCGCCGACAATCTTTCTGAAGAAGGCCCCAAAGCCGCCGAAGCACAGGATAAGCTCGAACTTTTCAAACAGCGCCCGATCGACCCATGGCATTTGGAAATTATCGGTTTCCAAAATGATTTGGTTCCGGCAACCACCAGCACCATCAAAGCATCGTCCATTACTTTGCAAGCAGTAGATCGCAACGTGCAGGAAGACGCGCGTCGCGTTCAATGGCTCGGCAATGGCAATGGTCAAGTCGCACTTTCAATTAATGAACGTCAGGATTTTATTAATTACGTGAAAGAAGATTCAGCGCTGGTCTTTGATATTAAAGTCAACGCCGCGCCGAGTGATGCCACCTGGCTGCGTTTAGGTTGCGGCTCTTACTGCGCATCCGACATCGACCTAAGTGAAAAGCTCAAAGGCTTTGCAGGGCAAGATTGGCAAACCGTCACCATCCCACTCAGCTGCTACCCAACCTCCGGCGCTAACTTCGGCGTACAACAACCACCGGAAGAATTCTGGACCCAAGTGCTGCAACCTTTCTCACTTATCACCAAAGGTACTTTGGATATCACCTTTGCCAACGTGAGTATTGTGAAAGGTGCGGGCAAGGATGTCGCTTGTCCGTAAGATAATTTTTTCGCACTAAAAAAAGCCCGATCAGTGTTTGCTGATCGGGCTTTTTTTGGGTTGCGGCATTTGGATCGCTATATCTCTAAATTACAAACAAGCACGAACGAAATTATCCGCGTTTGCCTTTTAGCGTAATCAATTTTTGAATATTCCCAAGCGATTCCACCACTAAAAAAGCGCAGCGCAAAAATCCGGCGCGATTAAGCCGTTCAAGATCAACCCCATTTAAATTAGCTAGTTTTTCGCGATGAATAGTGTAGTTGCCGTTCAATCGATAGGTTTCGCGATCATTCAAGGCTATTTCCAGATTCACCGGTTCGATTAAATCCAATTCAGTAAACGCAGCAAACATTGCATCGCTCACTTGCATACCTTCATAAATACGATTCAACAATTGTGAAATTTTTTCCAGATATGGACTCAGACCACCGTGCTCAAGAAATACGGCTTTGCCTTGAGTAGAGCTAATGCGCGGGCTTTCTACATCCACATGTACAACCGGTGCACGTTCGCTGCCGCCATCACGGCTTTGGTCCTGGAAACCAATCAAAAAGGGACCTCGTTCAACCACGGCAGGCACATAATTGGCATTCCAACCACCCGCACTATTTAAAAAAAGATTTTCGTCGCTTTTAAATCCCAACAATATGATCGACTGGAATTTCCCGGTACTTTCATTTTTCTGGAACAGGATGGGGTATTCGCGATGCACATCAGCGTATTCAGTCGGGAAAGTCAGAGTGCTCCCGACATCATCACCGTACGCCGCTGCAAAATCGGTAATGACTTTAAGGTCTTTATGCGCAATATTATTAAGTAGAACGTGTTTGGTCATAGCTTTGAACCGCAATTGTTTTAAAAAGTTTTTTCACCTGGCTTAACATCTTTCGTAACAACCATTAATCGCGCTTACTATAGATGAAAGAATTGAGCGTCAAGCGTCCGGTTTCGGGATTTGGATCAAAATCAAAATCCGGTGCGATATTACCGGAATGCAAAATATTGGAAGGGTAGATCACCATTCGATTAAATTGCGCATCGACTGACGCTATTTGCTCAAAGTAATTGTTTGAGCCATACATATATGACTTGCATTCGAGTTCCAGTGCACCCTCTTTCGCTACGGTCTCCCGGTAGTGATCAATATTAGCGCTGGTTATTTTTTCATAGCCGGTCTTTCTATGGCGGTATAAAGAAGTGCCCCCATGTTGAGCGCCGCAAAGATAATGCACACAGGCCAGATCACCACTGAGGTACGAGTCCACGTGGGGAAGGCACTGCTTAATTTCCAATTGATCCGCGCGAGTAACTACCATGGAATACAAGGCTTTTCCCCCGGCAATGTTGCGCTGTGGCAAGCCAAAAATATTCTCTAACAATTCAGCCAAAAAACGATTAACTCCGTGGATATACGTCTTCGGCGCGGCCATACGCAGCCCCGGATAAAAATTATCGCTTGCATTGAAATTATTATTTTCTTTGCAGAAAGTAACCAGTCGATCAGCATCGCTAATTAGGTTATCAATGACCAGTAGCGGCGTCTTTTCATTGCCGACCATGTAGTATTTATAGGTAAGCGCGGAATGTAATTTTGGCACCCAGCTGTCAGCCATAGCGGTATCACTCGATCATCAAACTTATTGAGTGCAATATTTATTAACGAAGTCATTATGGTAAGGCATCATGGCAATGTTTTTATCCACATCTGCAGCAATAGTTGTCAGAAAGTGATGCAACTCTTTCGCCGACATCAGCTTCACTATTGGATGATAGGAAGTCGGAATAATGCCTTGACCGAGCATGACTTGGGTCCAGGAATCGAGGCGAAATAATTCACCTTCGACCTGAAACGACTTTGCATGCTCTTCAAAGAGTTTCATTCGATGCGCAAGTTCTTCGGGCACTTCCATATCCCTGCAGTAGCGCCAAAAAGCACTGTCATCGCGCTCAGTTGCTTTGTAGTGCAGAATGATGAAATCTCTTATACGAGCAGCCTCACTCTCGGCTTGCATATTGTATTCATCAACGAGTGCCTGGCTGACTCCGCCTTGGGGAAACAATTGCAGAAGGCGTGTTACGGCCGTCATGATCATGTGGATGCTGGTTGACTCCAAGGGCTCTAAAAAGCCGGCAGACAGACCTACCGCGATACAGTTTTTATTCCATCCTTTTTTGCGGCGGCCGGTTCTAAATTTTATGACGTTTGGCTCAGTGAGTACTTTCCCGTCAACGCTCGCGAACAGTAACTGTTTTGCCTCCTCTTCAGACATATGTTCGGCAGAAAAAACCACACCATTTCCAACCCTGTGCTGCAAAGGAATTTTCCATCGCCAACCCGCGTGATGAGCGACAGATCTTGTATAGGGCAACGCAGGTCCGGTTGATTCGGTTTGAATAGCAATCGCGCGGTTGCAGGGTAACCATTTATCCCAATCTTCGTAACCTGTGTGAAGGGCTTGCTCAATTAATAGCGCCCTCATTCCCGTGCAATCGATAAATAAATCGCCCTCGATATTCTGACCTGATTCCAGATCCAAAGATGCGATAAATCCTGAGTCGGAATTCAAATTTACCTTGGCAATTTTTCCCTCTACTCGCTTTACTCCGCGCGCTTCAGAGCGTGCGCGCAAAAAACTCGCGTAGCGACCCGCATCAAGATGAAATGCATAATTCATACGCGCTTCAGAATTAGTTGAAAACCGCTCCAACAGTGCCGCTTTAAATTCCAGGCAATAATCACCGAATTCCTGAGCAATTCCTAACTCACGCCCGCGCAACCAAAAATGAATAAAATCGGTTATTAATGTTTGCTTGCCAGTCACTCCGAATGAGTGAAAGTATTTATCGCCGATTGTTTTCCAATTTTCAAATTGGATGCCAAGTTTAAAGGTAGCATTGGTAGCTCGCATGAACTCCTGCTCATTGATTCCCAATAGCCGATGAAAAGTTCTCATGGGCGGAATGGTCG
This sequence comes from Cellvibrio sp. KY-GH-1, assembly GCF_008806975.1. Lineage (NCBI taxonomy): Bacteria > Pseudomonadati > Pseudomonadota > Gammaproteobacteria > Cellvibrionales > Cellvibrionaceae > Cellvibrio > Cellvibrio sp. KY-GH-1. The sequence goes on along the minus strand of NZ_CP031728.1, from coordinate 4,240,037 downwards.
CTTCGCCCACGCCAATAGTGCCAATATCCTGGGATTCCACCAGTGTAATATCGAGCAATTCACCCATTTGGTTCGACAAGGCCGCAGCAGTAATCCAACCAGCCGTACCACCGCCGGCAATTACGATCTTCATTTTTTTGTCAGGCATCATGTGATTATCAACGATTCAATTTATTAATAAGCAAGGCTCTTAGTTTTCTTGCATCAAGCCGATCCAATTCCCGCAGAAAACCTTTGGCCTCATCAGGAATGTAAGCACCCGCACTTTCTGCGCCATCAAAAATATAGTGGTCAAATAATTGCTTCCAACCTTCTCGCTCATGAGCAGATTTATCGCGTATCGTCAGCATCGCCATGTACAAAGCGTTCATGCCGGAGCTTAAGTAAGCAGGCGAATCATCCCACCAATAATTCACCAGCAAATTGTAGGTATGCAAACTCTCTACGTGGTGCCACCACATGCTGGGAATATATAGCGCGTCGCCCGGCTCTAATTCTGCAACTAGCGCGGTGGGAAGCGCATCCCGGAAGCGCGGAAACTTTTCGAAATCCGGGTTTTTAAAATCAACCAGACTAATTACCTGACCACCCGGCGTGGGATCTAATGGACCCGGGTATAAATTGCTGACCTGATTGGGAGGAAATAAGGTGAATTTGCGTTTACCAGCCACACAGCAAGCGATATTGTCCAATGCATCAAAATGACATGTCGCCGTTGTGGCTCCGCCAATCCAAATGCTAACCCGCTCAGTCATCGCCTCTGGATGTTTGACTCTGGGAATGACTAAATCATTTTCCGCGCGCAATCCCGGTAAGTGGGTATCTATTATGTTTGACGCAATGTAATAAGCGGGCGCCTCAACCTTGCCAGCGCCTGCCAATATAGCATCCAGCGTGTCATCAATACGCCCCTTAAAGCTTTCGTAGTCGAGGGTTGTACAATTATTGTTGTAAAACATTCTTCCATTATTTTGGGGTGGAATTTTGCAAACGATGGTCGAGCCACCGTTGTAAAATTTTTTTACATAGCTCGCAGACTCCTGATCGGAAACTCGCCCCGCATTAACCAAGGGCCAATTGCCTACCACTTGTTTTAGCACCACCGGCTCAGCGGCAGCTATAATTTCCGCCGGTATGGCGTCTGGGCGTACACCGTGTAATATTTCTATTGGCTTAGCGTTAATCAACTGTCACCTCAACTGCGTAACAACTTGCGATTTTTCCAATCAATTAGTTTTCTAACATTTGAGAGGGAAGCAGCAATGAAATATGCGGACTGCAGAAAGCCAGACCTGTTTAATTCTTCCAAGGCCGTACCATCAAGATCAGCCAGTCTTTTTAAACTAACTGTTTCAAATCCGCTCATTTTTAATTTATTCTGATTTTGGAATTCGATATCCAGCACTACAGATTCTAATAACTCGTGCCGGGAAAAAATATCGAACATTTTCTTATTCAGCGCTATGCCGTCATTGATGATTTCCAGTGTCTTGGAAACCTGATTTAAATAAGTACTATTCCCACCGCCATCCAAAAACAGCTTATACCCTGCTTCTGAAACCACTTTGGGGTGATTCATATCAATATGAACCATGGGGTGGTGTCGCTCAGCTCCGTCAACCAATTCACGATGCAATCCAATTGAAAAAGGACCTCGCGCCATCACCGCAGGAACATATTCGGCGCTCCACCCCAGATTCTTTTGTCGCGTCGGATCAATATCGGTTAAAAATAAATTCTCTTCTTTTTCGAAGCCAAAAAGCACCAATGCTTGGTACTCACCTGTCTCCAGGTTTTTGCGTAATAAAATGGGGTATTCTTTTTGTACATCGGCGAATTCAGTAACGTAGGTAAACGTGCTGGCCACATTATCACCCAGCTCTGCAGAGTAGCGGGGATTAACCTGCACATGCTCGTGCGCGATATTATTTAATGTTTCTATTTTTTGCATATTGATCACCATCAATCTCTGCCAAATATTGGCTCCAGTAAAACAAAAAAGAGCCGCCTAAGCGACTCTTTTTTTCAAGCAATAACCTGCAGAAAGTTATTAGAAGGTGTAACGAACACCCACTTGATAACGAGCACCCAAGTCATCCAAGCCCCACAACATGTCTTTGTTGCGCGCATGCTCACGACGATCTTCTCCGGTTACGTTGATACCTTCGAGAGACACATCCAAACTTTCAGTCAGGTGATAAGTCACGTTCATGTCAATTTGTGAGTAAGCTTCAATGTAGCCTGGGTTATTGGAACCCGCGTTAGTTCTGTTGAGGAACTCATCGCGCCAGTTGTAAGCCAGACGTGCTTCGATATCATAGTTATCGTACATCAACACCAAGTTTGCAGTATCGCTGAGACCCAGCAGAGCAAATTGGTTAGCTGAAATATCCATGTTATCGAACTTCACATCACCTCTTACAATGGTGTAGTTAGCCATTACACCAAAGCCGGTTTCGCCAAAGAAGTGCTGCGCTGCAAACTCAGCACCGTAGATTTTCGCTTCTTTGTTGTTCACCGGGCTGCTCATGGTGAATTCCATTAACGGGTCTTCTGAAGTCGGATAGAAATCACAAGCTGCCGCCGTACAGTTTTCACCTAACTCTTGCACCAAGTCTTCAGTGAAGTCAGCCGCACCATTCGGGAATCTCACTGGGTCACGCAGAATTGCCATCATTGCATAGAGGTTGCCGTTATCAACCGTTAGACCCTCACTTTGCAGCGCAAGTCTTGCAGCTTGAGCGCGTGGGCCAGCGGTTTGGTCACGAATCCCATCAAAAGTACGAACTACGTCTTCTTGGCCAATGAAGTTAATTACGCGCTTCTCGAATATGCCAGCAGATGCATAGCTCGCCTCATCGAAGTACCACTCAACTGACAAGTCGAAGTTGCTTGACTCAAGCGGCTTCAACATTGGGTTGTTACCGGTTGCGCGAACTGAAGTACCTTCGTTCAAGCTTGAACCGTTGATCGACCAACCACCTACCGCAGCCCCCAATTGACCAAGACCAGCGCGCGCAATAGTTTTGCTAAAGGAGAAGCGAGTCACCAAATCATCAGTTAACTTAACCGCTACGTCCAGGTTAGGCAGCAACGCATCGTAGCTGTTGGTGAATGAAGTGGTCACTCCAGCGGCGCGATCTACACGAGTGAAGTCGTTATCAGAGTTCCACACGAAGTAATCCATGAGCGGGGTATCAGACGACGACACTTGTTTGGTGTCTTCGTAACGCAAGCCAGTCAATACTTCAACTTCGAAACCACCCAGCTTACCCGGGGTGCTTAATTGTACATAGAAAGCATCAGTGTCTTCCTGAATGTCGTTGTTGCTCTTGCTGTTGCGAACGCCACCCAGTTGAGTATCTTCAACACCGATATAGGCTTTTTGTGGCCCGTTGTAGTGGCTAACAAGGAAATTGGCAAGATCACGAGCATCAGCACGGAAGCCAATTGCAGGTGAGCTACCAGTATTGAAGTCATCGAACTCACCAGCAACATTAAATTCCTCGAACGAGCCAGCGGGGAACTCACCAGGCGCAGATGCACCCCAACCACCTAACACTTGGTTGTTGTTACCGTTGTAGCTGATGGTGTTTGAACCCATCTCGCGACGCTCGATACCAAAGTCAAAACGACCTTCGTCAAACTTCCAGGACGCATCCACTTTCGCTTGAGTTACATCGGACAATTGTTCAGCAGAGAATACGCGCATTACTGAAGAGCTCAGGTCACCTTCTTCCAACGCACCGTTGCCATTACTGACGATGCTGTCATCCAGGGTGTGAGTCCAGCTTGGTAAATCTCTACCCGCAAACTCCCAGGATGCGCCAGTTTTGATGGGTGCGCCAACGCCCACATCCAATTCACCAGCGTAACCTGGACCTTTAGGAATACTTTCAAGCTCTGAATCATGCAGGTCTACATTTACGGTCAACTGATCGTTAACAGCCCAGTCAACATTCAGACCAATAGAATCCAAAGTGTCGTCTTGCGCGCGATACTGCTGCGAGAAACCTACGTCACGAGTACCGTTATAGCTTTCACGAATAATTTTTGGGGTTGCAATCGCAGAGTTATCAAACTCTACAAACGTCAGGTTTCCACCGTTTTGAACCCAGGTAGTTACTTCCCCACGATTCTCGGTTCTGCTGTTCTCAGCGAATGTGTAGTCCAGAGTTGCCGTCAGATCTTCAATTGGTCTGAATTGCAAAGTTAACTGCGCGTTGGTGCGCTCACGTTGCTGATCAGAGAACGCGTAGCGAATGTCGTTTGGACGAGAATAAAGTTGGCCGACTTCTGGCTCGTTTTGGAAAATTGCTGCAGACGCAGGACGATCATAAATCGTTGCTGAATCACCACCGCCCCACTCAGCCACACGCCAGTCGTTAACTGTCGCACCGGTAAAACCAGAATCACGCTCTTGATAACTTGCGCTCAATGAAACGCCAAACATTTCAGAATCATCCGCCCAGCTCACCAAGCCTGATACTTCCGGAGTTATATCGTCACCAGTACGGTTGGTGGTATCCATCACTGCTTTACCACCCACAGTGGCTTTAAAACCAGCAGTGTCCAGTGGACGAGCAGTTTTAATGTTTACAGACGCACCCATGCCGCCTGCAGCGACGTTTGCTTTACCTGTTTTGAAAACTTCTACGCCCGAAACAGATTCGGAGGCCAAGTTTGCGAAGTCAAATGCGCGCGAGTTACCGCCGCGAGTTTGTGAGTCTGCACCTGAACTACCACCGTAGGCACTGCCAGTTGGCATAGTTCTTCCGTTCAGAGTCACCATGTTGTAGTCGGGACCAAAACCACGAACAGTGATGCGCGAGCCTTCACCGTTGTTACGGTCAATAGAAACGCCGGTGATACGCTGCAGAGATTCTGCAAGGTTGGTATCCGGGAATTTACCCATGTCTTCAGCGCTAATCGCGTCTACGACACCCGAAGAATTACGTTTTACATCCATCGCACGCTCTAAAGACGCACGAATACCAGTCACCATTACCTCTTCAACCGAACCATCGTCTTGCGCGAAAGCAAAGCCGCTCAACGCCGATGAAGCAATAACTGTGGCCAGCATGGTTTTATTGAAACTGACTTTTCTACTCATGGAGCTCTCCTTAATTGGATTAATTATGCTCAGGATTTTTTTATGGTTAACGCATAAACCAAATCCGCTCTCACGTTGGGTGAGATGAGAATTTGGTTATCACCTTGTTAGCAAGATGAACAGGTCACACCAGGCCTTGTCGCCTGCCTCCACACTTACCAGTTGCTGTTATTGTGATTCTGAATGAGACATAGCCCGCAACTGGCATTGTTGGATACAAGTATCATATGTTCAGATTGACTACAAGAAATTGAGACGGCAGCCAAAACTATTTAGAGAGACTGTTACTCAACACCACACATTGGCACAAAAATCAGCCAGCAGTAGCAGCAAGGAAACACACTTTTATTAGCGAAACAGGAATTAGCAGGAAAAATGCTTTCCCCAATGGACTATAGAAGACTGGGGGGCATCACTTAGAATTATTTTCCATTAATAAAAACACTTTTATTAATGCTTTTTGCGGGAGCAAAGCTCACCCGATCATTGATCGGGCGATTTAAAGGGCAGGATATTGATAACCTGGACTGCGTCGCGCTTGTCTTCTTCAGTTTGGTTGACCCGGGTTTCCAGTTCGCGCGCTACCGGCTTGAAGTGCATTTCATCCTTGTAACCGCAAGCAACACACTCGCGGTAATCTTTGCCATCCTCGCTGTAGACCACCAGTTTATCCATCTCCGAGCAGCGCGGGCATACGGCACCCGCGACAAACCGGCGTTTGCTGCTATAGACCATCAGGCTGCCACCTCCGCTGAAGTGTTAGCGGGCGCGATACCCGAGTGGCGCAGGAGTGCATCGATTTGCGGCTCGCGTCCACGGAAATTTTTAAACAATTCCATGGGCGCACGACTGCCACCCTGCTGCAGGATTTCCTGAAGAAAACTTGCACCTGTTTGCGCATTAAAAATACCTTCCTCTTCAAAGCGCGAATAAGCATCAGCCGATAAGACCTCTGCCCACTTATAGCTGTAGTAACCCGCTGCATAACCGCCAGCAAAAATATGGCTAAAACTGTTTTCAAAACGATTGAACACCGGCGGCCTGATCACCGCAACCAGATCGCGAACTTCATTTAACACCTGCTGTGCAGATTTTGGCGCGGCCGTGTTGTATTCCGCGTGCAAGCGGAAATCGAATAGCGAAAATTCCAACTGGCGAATCATTTGCAAACCGGATTGGAAATTTTTAGCAGCGAGCATCTTATCCAGCAAGCGTTGCGGTAATGGCTCGCCAGTTTGATAGTGGCCAGAAATCAATGGAATTGCCTCTGACTCCCAACACCAGTTCTCCATAAATTGACTAGGCAGTTCCACCGCGTCCCAGGCTACACCATTAATACCGCTTACGGCCGCCACATCAATTTGCGTAAGCATATGGTGTAAGCCATGACCAAATTCATGAAACAAGGTGGTCACTTCATCGTGGGTTAATAGCGACGGAGTTTCACCCACCGGTGGAGTAAAGTTGCAGGTTAAAAAAGCAACGGGCAATTGTAACCCGGTGGATGTTTTACGTCGCACGCGGCAATCCGCCATCCAGGCACCGCCTTTTTTCTTGTCGCGTGCAAACAGGTCGAGGTAAAAACTCGCAACCTGTTTGCCATTTTTTTCGATATGAAAAAAGCGCACATCCGGATGATAAGTATCAAATTCAGCGATTTGTTGTACTTGAATACCGAACAAACGTTGCACCACCTCAAACATACCAGAAATCACTTTTTCCGCCGGAAAATAGGGGCGTAATTCCTCCTGCGATACCGAATATTTTTCTACGCGCAATTTTTCGCTGTAGTAAGTACTGTCCCAGGATTGTAAATCCACGCAGCCTTGCGCGGCGGCAAATGCACACAATTCAGCATAATCCCGCTCAGCAAAGGGTTTGGATTTTTGCGCGAGTTCATTCAAAAATTGCAATACTTGCGCGGGTGATTCCGCCATTTTGCTGGCCAGCGAGCGCTCGGCATAATTCGCAAAACCCAACAGTTGAGCCAACTCATGACGCAACGCGAGTGTCTCAGCAATCAGCGCACTATTATCAAATTCAGCCGCTGAAGAGCCGTCCGCTTTTTTTCCGGCCGCTGATGCACGTGTTACATAAGCAGTATAAATTTCTTCGCGCAATGCGCGATTATCCGCGTACATAATCACGGCGTAATAGGAGGGAAAATCGAGCGTGACCACATAGCCCGGCAGGTTTTTTTGTGCGGCGGCCTGTGCCGCTTGTGCCAGTGCCGATTCAGGCAAGCCCGCCAGCGCATCCGCATTATCAAATTGTTTATACCAAGCCTGGGTTGCATCCAGGACATTATTGGAAAATTGGGTGGACAACTCTGACAAACGCTTTTGAATTTCACCGAAACGTTTTTTATCGGCGTCATTTAACGCAACACCGCCCAAACGAAAATCGCGTAGCGCATTACTGATAGTTTGTTGTTGCGCCTGGGACAACTGCGCAAATTCGCTACTATCAGCAAGCTGCTGATAAGCCTGATATAAGGCTTCGTTTTGACTAAATTCGGTTGAATAATCAGTCAGTAAGGCGATGCTTTCGGTATAGGCTTTGCGCAATTCATCGCTATTGGCTACCGAATTCAAATGACTGACCGGCGCCCAAGCCTGATCCAACTTATCGCCCTGATCTTCAATAGGTGCAATCAGATTGTTCCAGGTAGGGACGGAAAGCCCCTCCAGCAGGGATTTTAATTGGGCGCGGCCATCATCGATTAACTGGCGCACCGCTGGCTCTACCTGTTCGGCACGAATGGAGGAAAAAGGGGGCAGGGTATGAGCAGCAAGCAGGGGATTGGTCATGCAATAACTCCGTCAGGCGAAAATCAAACGCGGTTTCGCGTATCATACACCCAAGATTGTATGGGTTTTCGAGGAATTATTTATGGGCGCAATAAGAAGTTTCCAAGGTCATACACCGCGTTTAGGCGAGCGGGTTTTTGTGGATGAATCCGCCGTGGTGATCGGCGATGTGGAACTGGGGGATGACGCGTCCGTATGGCCCTGCGTAGTAATTCGCGGCGATATGCATCGCATCCGTATAGGCGCGCGCACCAGCGTGCAAGATGGCTCGGTGCTGCACATCACCCACGCGAGTAGTTACAACCCGGCTGGCCACCCACTGACGGTTGGCGATGATGTAACTGTGGGCCATTCGGTATGTCTGCATGGTTGCACTATTGGCAATCGCGTATTGATTGGTATTGGCTCGACTATTCTGGACGGCGCCATAGTGGAAGATGATGTGGTGATCGGCGCAGGGTCACTGGTGCCACCTGGCAAACGCCTTGAATCGGGCTTCATGTACATGGGTACACCAGTAAAACAAATTCGCCCGCTCAAAGATTCAGAGCGCAGCTTTTTTACTTACTCCGCCAATAATTATGTGAAATTAAAAAATGATTACCTTGGCGAAGCTAAATCTACGCAAGAGAATTCCAGCCTCGATTAATTAGTTAACGTTATTTTTATAAAGGATTTTTATGCCGAACTATTCGCTACCGGTAATCAACGGCGCAGATATTTTTCCCGTTCATAAAATTATTTGTATCGGCCGCAACTACGCTGAACACGCGCGCGAAATGGGTCACGATCCCGATCGCGAGCCACCCTTTTTCTTTTTTAAGCCGCAAAGTGCATTGGCGCAAAATGGCGATGATTTTTACTACCCGGATTTCTCCCATCAGGTTGAGCACGAACTTGAGTTGGTGGTGGCGATTGGCAAATCCGGCACAAAAATTTCGGCTACCGACGCTGCCGATTATGTATTTGGCTTTGCAGTAGGATTGGACATGACTTGCCGCGACTTACAAAAAGAAGCCAAAAAACTGGGTCGCCCCTGGGAACTCGGCAAAGGCTTTGATGGCTCCGCACCCTGCACCGCCATTCAGCGCGGCGGTCTTGATGACCTTGAGCAATTCGGTGATTTGGTGTTAACCCGAAACGGGAGAGAAGTACAACGTGGCAATTGGCGCGATATGGTTTGGTCAATTCCTGAATTAATCGCACAAGTTTCTCGCTATATAAAGCTGGAACCAGGCGATTTGATATTTACGGGCACACCTGCCGGGGTTGGGGCGGTAGAGGTAGGCGATCAACTGGAAGCTAGCTTGCAAGGCTTTTCGCAACACTTAACACTGCGTGTGGTAAGCGACGCGCAGTAGAAAACGCCATACATAGAAAAACAGGTGAAATATTTCCACCTGTTTTTTTCGTCATTTTTAGCGCAACAAACGAGCTAAATCTAGGGCAAATCAAACACCAGGGCTTTCACTGGCTGCTTGGTCGCATTTAATTGCAGCGCACTTATATCAGACAGTTTTGCACCATCCCCGGGCCTAACTGTTTCGCCAGCTATTTTTAATTCACCATCAATCACGTGAACGTAATAGTGACGTTTGGTACTGGTATTTAATTGTGCCGTCTCATTTGGCGCCAACAGCAATTGATAAACACGTGCATCCTGCTTAATCACCAAACTACCCGCTTCACCATCCGGACTTATCGCGAGGGTTAACCCCGGGTTGCTACCAAAATCTTTTTGCTGATAGCCGGGAGCTTCTCCGTACACACTTGGTTGAATCCAGATTTGCAAGAAATGTAATCCTTTCGTTCGCGAAGGATTAAATTCACTGTGGCGAATACCGCTGCCTGCAGACATCAACTGGAATTCACCAGCTGGCAAGGTTGCAACATTACCTTCGCTGTCTTTGTGGGCAATTTCACCATCCAGCACGTAACTGATAATTTCCATATCGCGATGACCGTGAGTATCGAAGCCCGCACCCGGAGTTACGCGATCATCGTTAATGACGCGCAGCGCTGAAAACCCCATGTGACGCTCATCGTAATAACTGCCGAACGAAAATGTGTGCTTGCTATCCAACCACCCGAAGTTAGCTCCACCGCGTTCATTGCTGCGTCTGATACTGATCATGATTCATCTCCGTTACTCGCTGCACGAACCTATTTCCGCGCAGCATTTTTTCATTTAACTATTGAACAATCTTTACCACTACCTACGGCGATTAGTGTTTGGCAATCAAGCTGTCTGCACTTGCACGGCCACCGCCGGAAATTAACAGTGACACCGCACCAGCCAGTAACGCCAAACCAAACTCATAACCGTTGTTGCTCATAAACAAACCGTTGTTGATATGCACCGACAAAATCGCCACCACCATGGTCACTGACAGAACCAACGCTGTTGGGCGAGTGAGCAGACCAAGGATCAGGAACAAACCGCCGAAAAACTCAGCTGAGCCTGCCAGGGCCGCCATTACCACACCAGGGCCAAGGCCTATTGAATCCATCCACTGTCCGGTACCTTGCAAACCGTATCCACCAAACCAGCCGAACAACTTCTGCGCGCCGTGGGCGGCGAAGATGATGCCCAAGGGTAAACGCAGGGCCAGTGGCGAAAAGCTGTTGTCAGTTGCCAATACTTTAGTAATTACGCTCATGATTATCTCCAAAAAATTTGAATGCTATCTACAGGGTTAGGATTTCTGATTTGGCGCTTTGCATTTCGCTGTTCGCCTCACTTGTTGCCAGAATAGGCTTGTCATCGGCGATAAAAAAGCGGAAGATTTTGACCCATTAATTCAAATTTTTTGAACAACTGGAAAACAACCAAGCCATGCACCACGCCATCACCCTGGAAGCCTTGCGCGTACTGGATGCGATCGACCGTAAAGGTAGCTTTGGTGCCGCCGCTGACGCCCTGTTCAAGGTGCCTTCGGCGCTTTCCTACACTGTCCAAAAGCTTGAGACAGATCTCGGCATCAGTTTGTTTGATCGCAGCAAGCAGAAGGCGCAGCTGACTACCGCCGGACGCTTGTTGCTGGAACAGGGCCGTCAACTCTTGCAGGCGGCTAGCGCCATTGAAGAGGCGGTACAGCAGCTGGAGTCGGGCTGGGAAACCCAATTACGCATTGCCATTGACACTGTGCTGCCCCTTGCGCCCTTGCTCCAGCACATCAACGCATTCAATCAATTGGATAAGCGTGTGGCTATTACCATTCGCGAAGAAGTATTGGGCGGCACCTGGGATGCATTGATCGCCGAGCGCTGCGACCTGGCACTCGGTGCCAGCGGGGATTTACCCAAAGGGATTTTTGAGTATCGGTTGATGGGTGAAGTGGAGTTTGTATTTGCGGTTGCGCGTGAACATCCCCTGCGCTTTCACAATGGCCCCGTGGACGCTGCTGCCATAGCGGCATTTCCCACTATAGTGATTGCAGATTCATCGCTCACCACACCGGGGCGCTCATCGGGTTTATTGGAAAGCCGGCAAATAATTCGTGTCCCTAATGTCACCGCAAAAATTCAAGCCCAGATGATGGGCCTGGGAATTGGCTTTTTACCCAAGCATTTAATTCACAATGAAATTGCGCACGGGGATTTAGTTATTTTAGATTGCACAGTGCCGCGTCCGAATATTCCGCTCTACATGGCGTGGCGCAAAGATAATACGGGCAAAGCGCTGCAATGGTTTATCAATATATGCATGGGTGAAGTCTGGCTCCCACGTTCGCACCAGCCACGCTAAAACTGAAAATAAATAAACGGAATGGAAACGTTCCTCACCATAAAAATATCAATAAAACACAGCACCAATCCCATGCTAACGATGTAGGTCACCCACGAAATCCCTTGTTCCAAATTTTTGTCGATGACTTTATGGCGGTCCATATACATATAGACAACCGAGAAGCCGATAACCCCCAAAATTACGGCAGGCAAACTTTGCAACCTGAAGTTCCAGATAGCGAGAAAATCGCCCGCAACACTTAGTGACTGCTCAAAACTTGTCGCCCTGAAAGGTATCCATCCCACAAAAACACATAGAATAGTCGTCGCCCAACCTACAGCGATACCAATCTTCCCAGTAAAAAATAGCTTTATTTTTTCGCTGGCAATATCAACACTTAATTTGTGAATGCTTAATAGCAAACCATGCCACAAACCCCACAACGCAAAACCCCAGCTAGCACCATGCCATAACCCACCCAAAATCATCACGATAAGGAGGTTGCGATGAATTTTCCATGCGACAACTCGACTGCCCCCAAGTGGAATAAAAAGATAGTCCCGCAGCCAAGACGACAGAGAAATATGCCATTTCCGCCAAAATTTACTGATATTGGTGGCCAAATAGGGGCGATCAAAATTAATAGGTAATTGAATACCAAACAGGCGCGCGCAGCCACGTGCCATGTCTGTGTAGCCAGAAAAATCGAAATAGATTTGTAAACCGAAAGCAATCACGCCAGCCCAAACGCTAACACTAGTATCACCTGCAAAATATTGGTTGGCATAAACTGCAACAGAATCTGACAACACCAATTTCTTAAACAAGCCTTTAATAATTTGATAGCCCGACCATTGAATACTTGCCCGCGTTAACCGCCACGGCTGTTCCAGTTGAGGAAAGTAATCATGCGGACGAATAATGGGGCCTGCAATCAAGTGTGGGAAAAACGAGATAAACAAGGAAAAATTAAACAGACTTCGCTCTGCGCGAATGTCTTTTCGGTAGATATCCATTGCATACGCAATACCTTCAAATGTAAAAAAGCTGATCCCCACTGGAAGAACTATATTCAACACCAATGATTGTTCGGATAACCCAAATAGGGTGCCAAACGACTCAATAAAAAAATTGCAATATTTGAAAAAACCTAACAAGGAAAGATTAGCTGCGATAGCAACAATCAGGAATAGGCGCTTACGCCTTCCCTCAGTGCAATCAATTAAACGCCCCAAGTAATAATTGCCCAAGGTAGAACCACCCAAAAGCAATAGGAAATGCACATCCCAAAATGCATAAAAAATATAACTTGCAAGCAACAGAACAATTCGTGCGTTGCGTTGTTGTTGGGATGCAAAAAGTAATAGGGTAATAAAGAAAAACAACCAGTAGCTAAAAGTATCAAATTGCATAGCGCTTAATCTTCCAGCTGATTAACAATGGCAACGGCCAGGTATTCGGAGAACTGGCTTCTGCCCGCAGCATTAATATGCAAGTGGTCAAAAAAGTATTCCGGTTTCTCAAGGCGGGTTGCTACATCACTCGGAATAAGGTCAATGCTCCCTTTGTGATGCAGTGATGCCAAGCTGCCTTTTAAGCGCGAATCACAACCAAACTGATTGTGATAGGGACCTCGCGGGATCATAAATGCACCTAAATGAACTGCACTTTGCGAGTAATGCTCGCTAATTGCACCAAACCAACGAGAGTTGTAGCGAAAACTATGCAAATACTCCTTATTACATTTAGGCAATGCCTGAAAATACCACTCCATCCCCGGCCTTTGCCAATCTGCTAATTGCGGCAAAATTGAAGCACCATGTGTCAATTCAGCTACATTTGGAAGGCGCTCTGATCGGCCAGTGTAATCCGCGGCCCATTTTATATAATCCCTTCTCCAAAGCAGTACCTGTTTAATGCGCGCGCTCGGATTTTTTAGAAATTGCATCATATCTTTTTGCAATGGAGCAATTGGAAACAAAACATTTCGGTAAGCATCGACTGATTTTTTTTGATCATCAAATGAGGCAGGATACGTAGACAAATCACCCAGAGTGAGTATTGCCGCCAAATAAGCAGTATCTATGTCACGATCGTTATAATTCTCTTCAGCGGTATCACTATAGTTTTCCGCCATCAAGTAAACAGAATAAAATTTACTAGCGTCCTTATCGAGGTTCTTTAATACATAAAACCAAACTCTCGGTGTCGTGCCAGGAAGACCAAGAACGACAAAATTGTATTCATTGCTATTGATGACGCCATTAGCCAGCTTTGCTGAAAAGCCTTCGCCAATACGTGAATTACCAATAATAAGAATATTCTTTTTCTGTGGGCTCCATTGTTGCTGAACGGCTGATGCAGCCATCATGACAGTTCCCGCCGTCGATTGAGGCTCCAGCCACTGAGTATAAACATAACGAACGATTAGTTGACTAAATGCTAAAGGAATTGCCATTACAAAAAAAACAACCAAAATAAACTTGGCAAGACTTAGCTCATTGTTACTTTCCATTTTGCGATCACCAATTCCTAATCAACTCTATTTTTCTGAGACAGACAGCCTGTGTAATATTTACGGCAGAACTGCAATGAACGGGAGCTAACCATCAATTTACTTTCGACTTCCCCCATCGATTTATTACCAATGACAGATGGTGCTAAGCAAGAGCAACCTGCGTTAACCAGATAACGACCGCATAACGTACCGCCTTTCCTAAGACAACCAACGCTACAAACAACCTAAAAGATACACGCATAATGCCGGCAACAAACGTTAATGGATCACCGATTACCGGCACCCAGGCAAACAATAACGAAAACACTCCATACCGCTGAAAAAGCTGTTGCGCGCGAACCAGTTGTATTTGCTTTACCGGGAACCAGTGTTTTTCTTGCCACTGCAGACATTTTCCTCCCAAATACCAATTTATACAGGAACCAAGACTATTCCCTGTCGTTGCAACCAGCCACAATAGTAAAAGGGATTTTTCTTGGTAGACAAGCGCCGCTAGCAGCGCCTCTGACGAAAAGGGAAAAATAGTAGCCGCAATAATGGCCGCGAAAAATAGCGATAGGTAAGCCATAACACTACAATACCGCTATTAAAAAGACACCAGCCCTGCAAGCACCAAGGCAGAAGGTGTTACTATTTTTTTTCAGCAATTTGGCGACGCAACGCGGTAATAACTGGCACCACTTCCGGCCGAATTTGTCGCCACAAATAAAAAGCTTCTGCAGCCTGACCAATCAACATCCCCAGTCCATCGGCGACTTGGGTTGCGCCATGATTTTTTGCCCATTGCAGAAAAATTGTTGGCTCTGCGCCATACATCATGTCGTAACAACCGGCTGAGGCAGACAGTAGATTATCCGGCAGGGGTGGCAACTCGCCTTGTAAACTCGCCGAGGTTCCATTGATAACAATATCAAAATTATCGCCCGCTAACTGCTCAAAAGATTTAGCCTGAATATCACCGAGATCCAGGAAGTTTTTTGCCAATTCCTCTGCTTTACTCAGCGTGCGGTTAGCGATAGTGACGCGAGCCGGATTTTCCTCCAGCAATGGCTGCAAAATGCCACGCACAGCACCACCAGCACCAAGAATTAATACACGCTTCCCCTGAATTTCCCAGCCCAGGTTATGCATATCGTGAATCATGCCAATGCCATCGGTGTTATCGCCCAGAATAGTACCGTCACTCAGTAGCGCGAGCGTATTTACTGCGCCGGCACGCTCCGCACGCGGTGTGCGCTTCTGGGCAAAATCAAACGCGTTTAATTTGAAAGGCACGGTGATATTTAAGCCTTTGCCACCCTGCGCAAAAAAATTCTGTGCGGCCTGCTCAAACTCTCCTTCATTTACCAATTGTTTGGTGTAATGCATATCCTGACCCGTTTGCTCGGCAAACTGACGATGAATCACAGGCGATTTACTGTGATTAATGGGATTGCCAAATACGGCGTACAAATCTGTCATGAGAGTTCCACTTGATATCGAAATTTTATTGCCTTAATGCGCACAGGGTTATCGCAGAAAACTATTTCAACCAATCGCGATGCGGTAAAAATTTTTCGTAGAGCTCCGCTTCGGCGGTGCCTGCTGCAGGTTGCCAGTTGTACTCCCACCGCACCAGCGGCGGCAGCGACATTAAAATAGATTCGGTGCGGCCGCCAGTTTGTAAACCAAACAAAGTGCCACGATCATAAACCAAATTGAATTCCACATAGCGGCCACGACGATAGAGCTGGAATTCGCGCTCGCGTTCCGCAAATGCAGCACCTTTACGTGCATTTACAATCGGCACATAGGCTGGAATATAGCTGTCACCCACCGCTTGCATAAGTGCAAAACTGTGCTCGAAATTTTCCGCGTTGTAATCGTCAAAAAACAGTCCTCCAACGCCGCGCGCTTCACCGCGATGCTTCAGGAAAAAATAATCGTCGCACCATTTTTTGAATTTGGGGTAGAGATGCTCACCCAGCGGATCGCAGGCATTTTTGGCGGTTTGGTGCCAATGAATGACATCTTCCTCATTGCCGTAGTAGGGAGTCAGGTCATAGCCTCCACCAAACCACCACACAGGGGCAGCACCTTCTTTCTCAGCGATAAAAAAGCGGACATTGGCGTGGCTAGTGGGAACGTAGGGATTATGCGGATGAATGACCAGTGACACACCCATGGCTTCAAAGGAGCGCCCGGCCAACTCAGGGCGATGAGCAGTCGCCGACGCGGGCATCTGCGTGCCGTGGACATGAGAGAAATTAACGCCGCCTTTTTCAATCACCTTGCCATTGGTTAAAACGCGCGAACGACCACCACCACCTTCGGTGCGAATCCAACTGTCTTCAATAAATTCGGCACCGCCATCTTCGGCTGCCAGCGCCTGGCAAATGCGATCCTGTAGATTCAATAAATAAGCTTTTACGGCGGCTTTATCCGGCCCGGAAACGATTGTCATAGCAATGTCCTTAGACTGGGAAATAGAAAAGGCCGCCATTCTACGCGGCCTTGCGGTAAAGAGGAAAAGTTACCGAGGATTAACCGGGGCGAACTATTTCGCCGGTGAGCAAATCGCGAATCTCGGAGGGACTGGCTCGAGTGCCAACTTGCCCCGATGTAATTGCATCCAGCTGATTGCCAAAATAACGTCGCACCTGATCGATACTGCGCGCTGGATCCAAACCCGCCGGGTTACAAGAGGTAGAAACAATCGGCCCGCCGAACGCCCTCGACAAGCCCGCCGCAACCGGATGATCAGTCACCCGTAGTGCAACACTGGGAAACCTGCCGGTAATCCAGGGCGGCACCAGTCCGTTGTTGGGTACCAACCAGGTATAGGGACCAGGCCAGGAATTTTTCAATCGCTGACGCTGCAGATCATCCAGGTGAGACAACAAAGGTTCAAACATTCGGATATGCGCGGCCAGTAAAATTACTCCTTTTTCGACCGGGCGATCCTTGAGTTCCAGCAATTGCATAACTGCCATTTCGTCATGAGGGTTGCAACCCAAGCCCCAGACGGCCTCAGTAGGGTAGGCCACAACCCCACCCAAGCGCATTTGCCGGGCAGCGAACTGTACACGCGGATTGAGCGACCATTCAAACATGGACAATACCTTTAGTTTTTAAGCAGATAACCACTTTCGCCATTATCCCAGCTTAGCGGTTGAAGCGGCAGCCTCCGATTCGTATGTCATTGAATTAAATCCGTTGATAGCAGGCACCTATCTGCTGTACCAGACCTTTGATTTCCAGTGTTATCAGGCCAGCAGACAGACTGCCTATGTCGGCACCGGTACGCTCTGCCAATAAATCCAGCGATAAAGGATCAAAGCCGAGCGCGTCCAGCAAGGCCTGTTCACTGGCATCCAGCACCGGGGCAACCTCATTGGTTTGCGGTTCATCAAACAGGGATCGCACGATTAAAGCGCGGCCAGCTTCATGACGCTTGTAGCTAATCAAACCGGCCAATTGATCAACTATGTCCTGAGCCGTTTCTACCAGCGTAGCGCCTTGTCGAATCAACTGATGGCAACCCCGCGCCAACGGGCTGTGGATAGAACCGGGAATCGCAAAAACCTCGCGATCGTGCTGCAACGCGTAAGAAGCAGTGATTAGCGAACCACTTTGAACTGCTGCCTCAACTACCAAGACTCCGCCGCAAAGCCCACTGATTATTCGATTGCGCTGGGGAAAGTTAGCCGCTTGTGAACTAACTCCCAACGGAAACTCGCTCACCAGGGCTCCACCACTGTGCAAAATAGCCTGGGCTAACCCGCGATGACGGGCCGGGTAAATTAAATCTATACCGGTTCCCATCACTGCAATGGTTTTTCCACCAGCATTTAACACCCCCTGATGAGCCGCCGCATCTATACCGAGCGCCAAACCACTGGTGATGGCAAAGCCACACTCAGCCAGGTAACGAGCAAAACGCTCAGCATTTTCTGTTCCGCTGGCCGTAGGATTACGACTACCAACTATGGCCACCTGCGGCAAACTCAGACAAGTGGGATCACCGCGCACAAATAATAAGGGGGGAGGCTTGGGGATTTCACGCAGCAAACGCGGGTAAAGTGGATCATCGAACGTTAAGCAATGCAGATCCGGTTGACTGGCGATATAGGCGAGATCCTGCTCCAGCCTTCGGGTTAACAACGAGCCAGACCTGAACGCCAAAAGCGCCTTTAGCGCAGCGGGGCGCAAAAATGATTTTAGCGAAGTCGCCGGCTTATCCAGCAAGGTTTCAATATCTACGCCCTGTTCATATAGCTGCCAGTAAGTACCGGCACCGGTCTCAGGCAAACGCAGAAAGAGTAGGTGTTTGGCGAGGGAATTATTCAGCAGAGTTTGCATTATTATCGTCCTTGAAAAGCAATCGCCCCGAAGCGGGGCGATTATTTGAGATCAATTAAGGATTTTTTACCTTGTCGTTTACTGCCAAGGCACGATCCGCTTCCAACACTAAACCAAAGCTTAGCTTTTCAAAGGTGCGGAAAACGATCAAGAGCCCCGCGCGCTCATCAGGAAGAGCAACCCTCCCGCCCTTGACCCGATCACGCACCACTTCACCGGTTTTATAAATAGCGAGCACGTTGCCAATCTGAAGACCTTCTCGCTCACCCCGGTTTATAATCACCACATTGAACTTACCCACTTGAGTGACACCACCTTCAACGGCAATAATTTGGGCATTGATATCATCATCCGGGGCACTCGGATAAAACATAGATTCAACCGCGCGGTCCTCGCTCGGTAACAACTGATCTCCGGGACGAACTTCTTCATAAGTACGAATTACATCAACACTTGCCACTTCACCGTCAACGTTATCAACAGCAACAGTACCAATGCCTTGCGCGTAAACCCCTAGCAATTCACGAGTAATGGGATCTTTGAACACCTGGCCTTTACGGTAGATTCCGTAATTGGAAATGCTGGAGTCAAAACTGCCACGCGCATACGCCTGATCACCCGCACCCACAATCACATGCTGTTGCTGACCTGCCAGCATGTAAGGTGCAGCTTCAAGTACTCCTGCCTCGACAATACGGCTGCGCGACAAAAACGCATCTATCTTGTCCAGCGGGATCGCCGTGATCGCCTCATCAGTTTTTTGCACCCGAATGCTAGGACTTAATTTGGTGGCACCATTGATACCCGCACCTGCAGCACCGGGAACCATTTTTAGTGTGCGCTCCACAGTAAGACGCGGCTGACCATCAAGGTAAATAAGCTTGATCAGATCACCTGGAAATATCAGGTGTGGGTTTTCGATTTGGGGATTAACATGCCAAATCTCAGGCCAAAGCCATGGGCTGTTCAAAAAGGTGGCCGATATATCCCAAAGGGTATCGCCCTTTTTGACGGTATATTCGTCCGGATGCCCCTGTTTAAGCACTGAGTCATCAGCCCAGGTAAACAGGCTTAAAAGTGAAGCAGCGACGAACGCCAAAAGTATTTTTTTCATAGAAACCGATCCTGTTTTATTCGGTCCTGAGGCAGATAGACGTATAATGAAGTTATTAAAGCCCATGCTGTTTCCATTTGCACCGCATAAATCCTGTGCGATCATCATGTTAGCAGCGGTTATTACCTTTTTACTAGAAGTTTGTCACAAACACTATGGCCTTGTTACCTATCCTTGAATTTCCCGACCCACGCCTGCGCACTGTCGCCAAACCCGTCACACTTGTGGACGATAGCATCCGCAAACTGGTGGACGACATGTTTGAGACCATGTACGACGCCCCGGGTATCGGCTTAGCCGCCTCCCAAGTCAATGTGCATAAGCGCGTAGTAGTTATAGACGTGAGTGAAGATAAATCCCAGCCGCTGGTGTTTATCAACCCTGAAATTGAGGTGCTGGACCCGGAAACCAGCGAATATGACGAGGGCTGCCTGTCAGTTCCCGGCTTTTACGAAACCGTGGTGCGCCCCGGCCATATCCGCGTCAAAGCACTGGATCGCCAAGGCAACGCTTTTGAAATTGAACCCCAGGGCCTACTGGCAGTATGCATCCAGCACGAACTGGATCACCTGAACGGCAAGCTGTTTGTCGATCATATATCTCCGTTCAAGCGCTCGCGTATTCGCGCCAAGCTGGAGAAAAAACACAAGGCAGACGCGCGTTAATACGCACACTGCCCACCAAGGCGCCCAGTGCGCCTTTTTTGTTTTTCGCGATTTCGCTTTTTACCCGTTGATAGGTCATTCATGAGCCAAGGTTTGCGCATTATTTTTGCTGGCACCCCGGAGTTTGCCGCCGAACATCTGAAAACCCTGTTGGGCAGCCGCCATCAGGTTATTGCCGCCTACTCCCAACCGGATCGCCCGGCCGGCCGTGGCAAGAAACTCACCGCCAGCCCGGTGAAAGAAGTCGCTCTGGCGCACCAGATACCCGTTTATCAACCCTTAAACTTTAAATCGCCCGAGGCAGTGGCCGAGCTTGCCAGCCTTAACGCCGATTTAATGGTGGTGGTCGCCTATGGACTGATTTTGCCCAAGGTAATACTCGATACCCCGCGCCTCGGCTGTATCAATGTTCACGCATCGATTTTGCCGCGCTGGCGCGGTGCGGCGCCGATTCAGCGCGCCATTGAAGCGGGTGACAGCGAAACCGGCGTAACCATCATGCAGATGGACGTAGGTCTGGATACCGGGGACATGCTGATTAAAGCATTTTGCCCGATTTTGCGCGATGATACCGGTGGAAGCCTGCATGATAAGCTGATTAGTATTGGCAGCCCGGCGCTGCTGGAGGCCCTTGATCAAATCGAGGCGGGCGCCACCCAACCGCAAAAGCAGGACGACACCTTAAGCAACTACGCCCCCAAGCTCAGCAAAGAAGAAGCGGCACTCAACTGGCAGCTATCGGCTCAGGCGCTTGAGCGCAAAGTGCGCGCATTTAACCCCTTTCCCATTGCACACACCAAACCGGCGGGCACAGGCGATGACCAGCGTATTAGAGTCTGGGCGGCTGCAGCCGTCGATAAAACCACCGGCGTCACGCCCGGCTCCATCACCCACATTGGTACCGATGGACTTTGGGTGGCCTGCGCCCAAGGGCAGTTGGTGATCCAGGAACTGCAACTGCCCGGCAAGAAAGCGATGAGCGTCAATGACGTATTGCGCGGACATCCGGATTTATTTAAAGCCGGCGACCTGCTGGAGCAACCGGCATGCTGACAGTCCGCGCCGCCGCCGCCCAGGTTCTCGCGCAAATCCTGAACGCGAAAGGCTCGCTTTCAAGCCTATTGCCGTCCATTTCGCCGAAGATAGCCGACAATGACCGGGCCCTGCTGCAAGAGCTCTGCTTTGGCACCTGCCGCTACTACCCGCAACTCCAGGCCTACACCGAGTGCCTGCTGGATAAACCGCTGCGCGCCAAAGACAATGATGTTCAGGCTCTGCTGCTGCTCGGGCTTTATCAATTGCTCCACACCCGCATTCCCGACCACGCCGCCATTGGCGAAACCGTGGAGGTCGCACGCCTTATCAACAAACCCTGGGCGACCAAACTGATCAATGGCGTACTGCGCAGTTTCCAGCGCGATAGCACCAAAATTAACGAATTTCTGGCTCAAAATCGCGCCTTTACGAGCAATCATCCCGCCTGGATGGAAGCCATGATCAGCAAGTGCTGGCCGGAGCAATTCGACAGCCTGATTGCCGCCAACAACCAACACCCGCCATTTAGCTTGCGCCTCAACACCAAGAAGATCAGCCGAGCTGCCTATCTCGAGTTGCTGCAGGAGCATGGCATTGAGGCCGAGGCGACTCGCTACAGCCCCTACGGCATTACCCTCAACCATGCCTGCGACCCACGCAAACTGCCCCACTTTGCCGAGGGCTGGCTGAGCGTGCAGGACGAAGCGGCGCAATTGAGCGCCGATTTACTTGAATTATCGCCAAACTTGCGGGTATTGGACGCCTGCTGCGCCCCCGGCGGCAAAACCGGTCACCTGCTGGAACTCGAGTCTAACCTAGCGGTAACGGCGCTGGATGTAGAAGAGCGCCGCCTGCAGCGCGTCAGGGACAACCTCGACCGGCTAGATGTAAGCGCCCGGATAATCTGCGGCGACGGCACACGCCCACAGGATTGGTGGGATGGCGAATTATTTGACCGCATACTGCTCGACGCCCCCTGTTCGGCCACCGGCATTATCCGTCGCCACCCTGACATCAAGGTGCTGCGCACTCCCGAGGAGTTGGACAAGCTGGGCGAGTTACAACAACAGCTATTGAAAAGTCTCTGGCCGCTGCTTAAACCCGGAGGTGTGTTGCTCTATGCCACCTGCTCAATCATGCCCAAAGAAAATACCCGCGTCATCGAAGGGTTCATGGCGCGCAATAGAGACGCCAGCTGCGACCCGCTCGACGTAAGCTGGGGCCTGACTCAGACCTGCGGCCGTCAATTGCTGCCCCAATTGGATGGTCACGACGGTTTTTATTACGCGCGCCTGCGCAAAAGCATTTGATATACAACAAGCTGGTTCGACTAAGATGGCGGCAACATTGAGCCACAACCACTAGAATTAGCGAAGATTAGCAAGCTACCTACAACAGGGATTCTATGAAAATCATTATCCTCGGCGCCGGACAAGTTGGCGGCAGCCTGACCGAACATCTGGCCAGCGAATCCAATGACATTACCGTAGTAGATACCGACGAAGCACGTCTGCGCGAACTCCGCGACCGCCACGACATCAGCGTTGTTACCGGCGAAGGCTCTCACCCGGATGTGCTTGCTCAGGCAGGTGCAGAGGATGCGGATATGTTGGTGGCGGTAACCAGCGACGATGAAATCAATATGATCGCCTGTACCGTCGCTGAAAACCTGTTTCACACCCCCACCAAAATCGCCCGGGTGCGCGCCACCTCCTATCTCACCCATCAAAAACTGTTTGATTCACGCGCCATACCCATTGACGTATTAATTAGCCCGGAGCAGTTGGTATCCGAATACATCTTCCGTTTGTTGGAGCAGCCAGGAACCCTGCAGGTGGTGGATTTTGCCGAGGGCAAAGTGCAACTAGTGGCAGTGAAGGCCTACCATGGTGGCCCGTTGGTTGGCCAGGAGTTGCGTTTTTTGCGCGAACACATGCCCTCAGTAGATACACGAGTTGCAGCGATTTACCGACGCAATCGCGCCATAATGCCGACAGGAACCACGGTGATTGAAGCCGATGACGAGGTATTCTTTATCGCTGCCCGGGCCGATATTCGCGCGGTGATGAGCGAGCTGCGCCGGCTGGAAGTGGCGTACAAACGCATCACCATCGCCGGCGGTGGCAACATCGGTTTGCGACTAGCCAAGATGCTGGAAGGTAAGTACAACGTGCGCGTGATTGAGTACAACAAGCAACGCGCCATTCGCCTGTCGGAACAACTCGAACGTGCGATTGTGATTCAGGGCAGCGCCTCGGACAAAGACCTGCTAATGGAAGAGAGCATTGAAGATACCGATGTATTCCTCGCCCTGACCAATGACGATGAAGCCAATATCATGTCATCCATGCTCGCCAAGCGCTTGGGGGCACGCAAGGTGATGACACTCATCAACAACCCCGCCTACGTAGATGTAGTGCAGGGCGGCGATATTGACATTGCTATATCCCCGCAAACCACCACTATCGGCAGCCTGCTCACCCATGTACGCCGCGGCGACATAGTAAACGTTCACTCACTGCGCCGGGGCGCAGCCGAAGCCATTGAAATCATCGCCCACGGCGACGCCAAATCCTCCAAGGTAGTGGGCAAGGCGCTGGAAGATATAGATCTGCCCGAAGGCGCCAATATCGGTGCCATAGTGCGCCAGGGGCCGGACGGCGATGAAGTGGTCATCGCACACGATGACGTGGTCGTGCAGTCGGGCGACCATGTGATTATTTTCTTACTGCAGAAAAAACATATCCGCGACGTGGAAAAATTATTCCAGGTAGGTTTCAGCTTCTTCTAGCAGTTTAGTTCAGCCACTTTAGGCGCTCGCCTAAAGTGGCGAGCCTCAACTCCCGCCAATCCCCTAGCATCCGCGCACCAGTCATCGACTGGAAAACAACAGCGACAGGGGATTCACAATGAACATAAAAACTATCTTCACCGTTTCCGCACTCAGTCTGGGCTTACTCGCCGGCTGTGGCGGTGGTGGCAACGGCAATAGCAACAAAAGCTCATCCACACCGACAACATCGAGCCAGCCCGCAGCAAGCAGTTTGGCGGCCAGTAGCCTGCAAAGTAGCGCCACCTCTTCAGCCGCTTTTAACGGGCTGGTGATTGAAGCCGAAGACTACTTGCGTTTTTACGACACCACGCCTGGCAATACCACCAACGAATACCGCCAGGATGCAGTGGATATTGAAAAAACCAATGACCAGGGTGGCGGTTACAACATCGGCTATATCGATGCGGGCGACTGGCTGGAGTTCAGTCTGGAAGTAACTACCCCGGGCACATTCTCGATCGAAAGTCGCGTAGCCAGCGCACAGAGCGGCGGCGCCTTGTTACTGGAGATAGATGGCAAAGCAGCAGCGGAACAGATCGCCGTTAGCGCGACCGGCGACTGGCAAACCTGGGCAAGCATTAACACCGCTATTGGCGACCTTGCCGTCGGAAACTATGCACTTTGCATCCAGATGAAAAGCGGCCCATTCAACCTCAACTGGTTGAAACTCACCTCCGCCAACGGCGGTGCAGTCGCCTTGAATAACACCCCCAAAGGGGCAGAAAGCAGTTGTATTCACCCTGTTGAACCACCCAAGGTAGCTGTTCCGGATCGTATCAAGCTCAACCAACTGGGCTTTACTCCCAATGCGGAAAAACTGGCAGTAGTGCCTGCCGTTGATGCCACCCGCTTTACGGTAGTTAAGGCGGGAACTGGTGAGCAAGTTCTGAGCGGCGACCTGAGCGCAGGTGCAATTTGGGAGCCTGCGCTGGAATCGGTAAAGCTGGCGGATTTATCCAGCCTGAGCAGCGCAGGCGACTATGAACTGCGAGTTGCCGGCGTGGCCGAGGCCGCAAAATTCAGTATTGCCACCAATGCCTACGACGCCGTGAATGCCGCCGCACTCAAAGCCTATTACTTCAATCGCGCCAGTACCGAGTTACTGGAAGCCAATGCCGGCATCTATAAACGTGCCGCCGGGCATCCGGATACACACGTACTTATCCACGCCTCGGCGGCCGACGCCAAACGTCCAGAAGGCACAGTCGTTAGCGCCGCCAAAGGCTGGTATGACGCCGGCGACTACAACAAATATATCGTCAACTCCGGCATAACTACCTACACGTTGCTTGCCGCCTTTCAGCGCTTTCCCACTTTTTTCACAGCTCAATCACTGAACATCCCTGAATCCGCTGATGCCGTCCCCGATATTCTCAACGAGGTCATGTGGAATCTGGAATGGATGCTGGCCATGCAGGATCCGAATGATGGTGGTGTCTACCACAAGCTGACCAGCAAGGGCTTTAATGGCTTTGAAATGCCGGAGACCGATAAATCCGAGCGCTATTTAGTACAGAAAACTACTGCGGCAACCCTCGATTTCGCCGCCGTGATGGCCGCTGCCAGCCGCATTTACCGCAACTATGAAAGCCAATACCCCGGCAAGTCCGCGCAGATGCTCGCCGCCGCAAAATCAGCATGGACATGGGCCAACGCCAACCCTGCCATTTACTACAGCCAACCAAGCGACATTCAAACTGGCGCCTATGGCGATAACAATGTCAGCGATGAGTTCTTCTGGGCCGGCTCAGAGCTTTATATCACCACCGCTGACAACAACTATTACACCGGTTTGAATACGACTGAAAATGCGGATGTCCCTGGTTGGGGCGGGGTAAAAAGCCTGGGCTGGATTTCACTGGCACAAAATCTGAACTCGCTCACCAGCGCGGCCGATGAAGCACTGATCAAAAATCGCCTCGATACGCTGGCAACGGGGATTGCTTCCAAAAAAGCCACCTCACCTTACGGTGTTTCGCTGGAAACCGGCGACTTCTTCTGGGGCAGCAACTCGGGCGCGCTCAATCAAGCGATGATGTTACTTGAGGCGTATCAATTGGATACCAGCAAAATCGCCTATCGCAACGCCGCCCAAGCCCTGTTCGACTACGTCCTCGGGCGCAACGCTACCGATTATTCGTTTGTGACCGGGTTTGGGGTTAAGTCGCCTCTTAATATTCATCACCGCCCTTCCGGTGGCGATGGCATAGCCGCGCCAATCCCCGGTTTTATTGTTGGCGGCCCGCACCCGGACCACTACAACGATTGCGGTAGTTATCCCTCTCCACTGCCGGCGAAATCCTTTGTGGATGAGCAGTGCAGCTATTCCACCAACGAGATTGCAATCAACTGGAATGCGCCTCTGGTGTACGTCTCAGCGGCGCTGCAAGTACTAGCACCCTAAGAGAACGGCCGCTACCGGGACAACTACTGTAGCGGTCTTTCAAATTAGCTTCGCGTATGTAAATACCAAACAATCGCTTATGATGCGGTTCCGTTCACGATCAACCCGGCACAACCATACTGGCGAACCCGCACAGGAGCACCTCATGGCAAATGTTAAGACCCAACTCGTTGTACTCGGCAGCGGCCCCGGTGGCTATTCTGCTGCTTTTCGCGCTGCTGACCTCGGTCTGGAAGTTACCTTGGTAGAGCGCTACTCCAGCCTGGGCGGTGTCTGCCTGAATGTGGGCTGCATTCCCTCCAAGGCACTACTGCATGTAGCCGAAGTGATCAGTGAAACCAAACACGCGGACAATCTCGGCCTGAGCATTGGCTCGGTCACCCACGATCTGGACAAAGTTCGCGCCTACAAGGATTCCGTGGTCAACAAACTGGTTTCCGGTGTGGGCGCCATGGCCAAAGGCCGCAAGGTGCAAGTCGTGGAAGGCTATGGCAGTTTCACTGGCCCCAATCAGTTGCAGGTAGAGAAAAACGGTGAAATCACCCTGATTGACTTTGATAACGCCATTATCGCCGCCGGTTCCCGCAGTGTGAAACTGCCTTTTATCCCCGAAGATCCGCGTATTTTCGATTCAACCGGCGCCCTCGAATTGCGTTCCGTTCCCGGCCGTTTATTGGTGATTGGCGGCGGGATTATTGGCCTGGAGATGGCCACCGTTTACGAAGCCCTGGGCAGCGAAGTAACCGTGGTGGAATTTGCCGACCAGTTGGTACCTGCGGCAGATAAGGACCTGATCGCCGTCTACAACAAGTACAACAAAGGCCGCTTTGAAGTGCTGCTCTCCACCAAAGTGGAAGCGGTAACGGCTAAACCCGAGGCAATCGAAGTAGCCTTTAGCGGCGCCCAAGCACCCGCAACCCCGCTACCATTTGATGCCGTATTAGTTGCGGTGGGCCGCAGCCCGAATGGCAAATTGATCGGTGCGGACAAAGCCGGTGTAAATGTGGATGAGCGAGGCTTTATTGCGGTAAACGAATACCTGCAAACCAACGTGCCGCACATATACGCGATCGGCGATATTATCGGCCAGCCCATGCTCGCCCACAAAGCGACTCATGAAGGTCACGCCGCCGCCGAGGGTGTTGCTGGCCATCCACACAAGTTCGAACCCATGGCGATACCATCAATTGCCTACACCAGCCCGGAAATTGCCTGGGTTGGTCTGACCGAAAAAGAAGCCCAGCAAAAAGGCATCAACTTCAAGACTGCGGTATTCCCCTGGAGCGCCAGCGGCCGCGCTATTGCCGCGGACCGCAGCGAAGGTAAAACCAAACTCATCTACGATGCCACTACCGATCGCCTGCTGGGGGCTGGCTTGGTGGGTGTGCATGCCGGAGAACTGTTGGGCGAACTGACGCTCGCGCTAGAGTTTGGGGCCAGCGTGGAAGATATAGCCCTGACCATCCACGCCCACCCAACCCTGCATGAATCGGTTGGTCTCGCGGCGGAATTGGGTGCGGGCACCATTACCGATTTGCCCAACCCCAAGGCGATTAAAAAATAATTGTTTGACACACGTAAAAATAAAAAAGGCCGATCAGTATTAACTGGTCGGCCTTTTTTTCTGAAACCCTGATGTGGCTTAGATCACCATCACCCCATCCGCTTCAATTAGCGAATTGCGTGGCAATTGACTGATGCCCAACGCGGCGCGCGCCGGATAAGGTTGCTGAAAGTATTGGCCCATCACTTCGTTTACGGTGGGGAAATTGGCCAGATCGGTCAAATAAATATTCAGCTTCACCACATCTTTCAAGCTGCCGCCAGCTGCTTCGCACACCGCTTGCAAGTTCTTAAATACTTGGTGCGCTTGCACCGCAAAATCACCTTCCACCAATTGCATGGTTTTTGGGTCCAACGGAATTTGCCCGGACAAATACACAGTGTTGTTGACCTTTACCGCTTGTGAGTAAGTACCTATGGCGGCGGGGGCGTTATCGCTATGAATAATGGCTTTATTGGTCATTGAATTAACCTTCTCGTGAAAAATTATTGGGATTGTCGATTAGTTTTTAGAGCGATTCACGCGAATCACAAAACTCAAATTGCGGATACGACGCATGATATTGGCGAGATGAATACGGTTGTGTACGCCGATGCAAAGATGAATCACACTGTTGTGTGCATCGCGTTCATGAACATTGATATGCTCGATACTTGCGCCCTGCTCGGTAATACGGGTGGCGAGGGTGGCGATAATGCCGCGATCACTTTCCACCTCCACGCGCACATCCACCAGGAATTCCCCACTCACGGTCGCCGCCCAATTTACCTGGCTGATTTTGTCGGGGTAGTTGCGGATTTCCGCAATATTGCGGCAGGTATCCTGATGAATCACCAAGCCCTTGCCGGAACTTACGTGGCCGATAATTGGGTCGCCGGGAATAGGGCGACAACAACGCGCGAAGCTAATCATCATACCTTCGGCGGAGTCGATGGTGATTGCTGAGCTCAAGGTTCCGGGGCGAGTTTTGGCTTCGGCATCTGGCTGTAGCAATTTCACGATTGAGTAGACAACCTTGTTGCCCAAGCCGATTTCCTCGAACAATTTCTCCATTGAATCCACCTGCACACCGTGCAGGATTTTGTGTTGCTGCTCTTCGCTCAAATGGTCGAGATCCATATGAATCTCCGCCAGCGCGCGATTGAGCATGCGTTTGCCGAGTGTAACTGACTGGTGATGACGCTGGTGTTTAAGGTAGTGACGGATCGCCGAACGTGCCTTGGCGGAAACGACAAAATTGAGCCAGTTGGGATTGGGCTGCGCGCCTTGAGCCGTAATAATTGCGACTTTCTGACCACTTAACAGCGGCTGCGACAAAGGCGCCATGCGCTCATTAATCCGGCATGCCACGCAGGTGTTGCCAATATCCGTATGAACCGCATAAGCGAAATCCACCGGCGTCGAACCGGTCGGCAACTCTACAATTTTTCCCTTGGGCGTGAAGACATAAACCTCATCGGGAAAGAGATCGATTTTTACGTTTTCAATGAACTCGAGCGAGTTGCCAGCGTTTTTCTGCATCTCCAGCAACCCTTGCACCCATTGGCGCGCGCGGCTGTGGCTAGCGTTGATCGTGGCGTCGCTATTGGATTTGTACAGGAAATGGGCCGCAATACCACTATTGGCCATTTCATCCATTTCTTTGGTGCGGATCTGCACTTCAATCGGCACCCCGTGCATGCCCACCAACACCGTGTGCAGTGATTGATAGCCGTTGGTTTTGGGAATAGCGATGTAGTCTTTAAATTCGCCCGCAACCGGTTTGTACAGGTTGTGCACCACACCCAGCACGCGGTAGCAGGTGTCTACACTGTCCACAATAATGCGGAAGGCATAGACATCCATAATTTCTTTGAAGAATTTTTTCTTCTGCCGCATCTTCTCGTAGATGCTGAACAGATGCTTTTCCCGTCCAATCACAATCGATGTGATATTTTCCTTGAGCAGCCGCTTTTCAAACGAGGCCTGAATTTGCTCCACCAGCTCTTTGCGATTGCCGCGTGCTGTTTTTAGCGCAGCCTGCAAACGCGTAGCACGCAGTGGGTACATGCAATAAAAACTGCGATCTTCCAGCTCAAGGCGCACATCGTTCATTCCCAACCGGTGTGCAATTGGGGCATAGATTTCCAGCGTTTCCTTGGCGATGCGACGCTTTTTATCCGGCGGCATAGCGCCCAGGGTACGCATATTGTGCAATCGGTCGGCGAGCTTAACCAGAATTACGCGCAGGTCATTGGCCATCGCCAACGCCATTTTTTGGAAGTTCTCGGCCTGTTTCTCGGCGTGGGACTCAAATTCAATCTGAGTGAGCTTGGAAACACCATCCACCAGATCCGCCACTGAATCGCCAAACTGGCCGGCAATGGCTTTTTTACTGATACCGGTATCTTCAATCACATCGTGCAACATGGCTGCCATCAGGCTTTGATGGTCCATATGCATGCTGGCGAGGATGTCGGCCACGGCAAGGGGATGGGTGATATAGGCTTCGCCGCTGCGGCGTTTTTGGCCGTCGTGGGCTTGTTCGGCGTAGAAGTAGGCGCGCTTCACCAAACTGATTTGGGAAGGTTCGAGGTAAGACGATAGTCGATGGCTAAGGGCCTCGATGGTTTGCACGCCTTGCTCCAAATCTCACAGTGCCAGCGGCGCTGGCATCAGGTTTCCAACAGCACAACCGCCAGCTCACGTCTGAGTAAGGTGGCGGTTGTTGGAAATTAAATCTCGTTGTCGTAGGTACGCTCAGGCTTGGGCTGGGGCAGAGTATCTTTCTCCAGCAGGATGCTCGCATCGATAAAGCCTTCTTCGATCTCGCGCAGTGCGATAACGGTTGGCTTGTCGTTTTCAGGAGCAACGAAGGGTTCCTTGCCGCCGATAGCCAATTGACGGGCGCGCTTGCTGCCAACCATCACCAGCTCAAAACGGTTATCAACGTGATCCAGACAATCTTCAACAGTAATACGTGCCATAACTTATGCTCTTCAAAAAATAAGCGCGCGATAAACGCTTGGAATCCGGGGCGTTTAGGGTCTAAAACGCCGAAGGGGTTGCTATTATGCGTTAGTAGCAACAAATCTGCCAACCGCGTTGGCTAAAATCAAGCCAATAAACTTTTTAACAGCTCATTGTAACGCTCTGCCTGGCGCGCCAAGCGGATATGCTGACTGGTAATCAGCGCCTGAAACTGGGCTAACGCGACGGTGAAATCGTCGTTAATGATCAGGTAATCCGCTTCCACATAGTGAGACATCTCACTGATCGCCTCGCTCATACGCGCTTCAATAACCGCTTCGTTGTCCTGACCACGCCCCGTCAATCGCTGGCGCAAGCAGGCCAGTGAAGGCGGCAGGATAAACAGACTGACGGTATCAGGCATCAACTTGCGTACCTGCTGTGCTCCCTGCCAATCGATCTCCAAAATCACATCTATACCCTGCCTGAGTGTGTCTACTACCCACTGCTGCGAGGTGCCGTAGAGATTACTAAACACGCGCGCATGCTCGAGGAATGCACCTTGCTCCAGCATTGATTCAAAGGTTGCATGATCGACAAAATGGTAATTCACCCCATCAACCTCGCCAGGGCGCATGGGGCGCGTGGTGTGAGAGACAGAGACACAAACTTCCGGATTGGATTTCACCAACGCGCTGACCAGACTGGTTTTGCCTGCCCCCGAGGGCGCTGAAACTGTGTAAAGGGTGCCGAGATTAGCCATGAAGTCGCCTTGAAATTCGAAACAGAGGGAACAGGAATCAAAGAATAGCGGAAATTATGGCACAGCTTGCAGGATGGCTCAGCCGAAAGTTTCAGGTAGCCGAAGAAACCCGGATGCACGCCGTAAAAGATATGGCATAGTAAACCACTCAAACACCACTACAGCGAATCGACCATGCTTCGTCAATTGCTCTCCATCACCCAAACTGCTGAACGCCTGCGTGTGCGCCCCGACTATGTGCGCGAACTGGTAGCAAAAAAACGCCTGACCTTTATTCATGGTGAACAGTGCGATGCCGCCGAGGTAGAGCAGCTCGCCAAATTAATGGACAAGCTGCGTAAGAATGGAATTGCAACTCTGGTGGAAATTACTGCACAGGAAGAAAAATTCGATCATTAATCGCGCCCGCTTCAAACGCGGGCGCGATTAACACTATTTGGCGACCCGCTGCTGTTCACGCACCTCATAGTAGGTCTGTTCCGATATTTTCTGGTAAGCCCCTGAATCATTCATAAATGTTTTATAGGACTCATAAACTTTTTTGAATTGCGGATCTTTCGCAGCCTGCTCAGCGTAAACCTGTTGCGAAATCTGGTAAAAATGTTTGAGCACTTCATCTGGCAACTTGCGAATTTGCACCCCCTGATTTTCCACCAACTCTTTCAATGCGCGACTATTGTGTGCGGTATAGCTGTCAAACATATCCTGACTCATCGCGCGCGCTGCATAAGTCACAATCGCTTGCAAATCTTTAGGCAGACTTTCAAACGCAGTCTTATTAATAATTAATTCCATGGATGGGCCCGGTTCATGCCAACCCGGGTAGTAATAATATTTCGCGATCTGTTGAAAACCAAAAGCCAAATCATTTTCAGGCCCGACCCATTCCGCCGCATCGATAACGCCGGTTTGCAATGCGGTGTAAAGTTCACCCCCAGGAATATTGACTGAAGTTCCCCCAGCCAAATTAAATACTTCACCAGCCAAACCGGGAATACGCATTTTCAAACCACGGATATCTTCCACCGAATTAATTTCGCGATTAAACCAGCCGGCCATTTGCACACCGGTGTTACCCGCAGGGAAGGGAATTAAATTAAAGGGGGCATAAAGTTCACGCCACAACTCCAAACCGCCACCGTAATTAATCCAGCCATACAGTTCCTGCGCATTCATTCCAAAAGGCACTGAAGTAAAAAATTGTGCCGCTGGTACTTTGCCACGCCAGAAATAACTGCCCGAATGCCCCATCTCCACACTGCCAGCAGACACCGCATCAAACACGCCCATGGCCGGCACCAATTCGTTGGCACCATACACATGAATTTGCAATCGCCCGCCCGACATTTCGTTAATCACGCGCGCCAGGTTTTCTGCACCCACGCCCAACCCGGGCGTATTTTTCGGCCAGGAAGTTACCATTTTCCAATGATAAGTTTGTGCAGAAACCGCCGATGAGTTTTGCTCACTCGCCGCTACCGATGTTGGTGCATGTTTTGGTTTGGATTTTTCCAACACCAGCGCCGCAAACGTTGCCGCAAACGCAACAATCAATACAACGATAACAAGCGGGTACCAATTAATGGATTTATTGTTCATAGTTCCTTCGCTGTAATAGTTAGCAATGAATATTTACTACGGTTTATGAAAATTGTTGTAGCTAAAATGGCTGCCAATGTAGCTTTTTTGGCTACACCCATACTAATCAATCACAACCCCTGCAACTTCGCATATTGCATCACCAAACGTTTGGTGCCGATTTTTTCGAATTTTACTTGCACTACGGCGTTGGGGCCTTTGCCTTCGAATTGCAGGATGGTGCCTTCGCCGAAGATGGCGTGGGTGACGCGTTGACCGAGCTTGAAGCCGGTGTCATCGCCACTATCACTCAGGCTTTCGCGCGCTGAGGATTTGGTCGCTGCGCGCTGGAAACTGACCGGGCGGGTGACCGCCGTTTTCAGGCGGACTTCTTCAATGCACGCCGGTGGAATTTCCCGGACGAAACGCGATACCGCATTGAAGGTTTCATTGCCGTACAAGCGACGAGTTTCGGCGTAGCTGATAAATAATTTTTGCATGGCGCGGGTGATGCCCACATAGCAGAGACGGCGCTCTTCTTCCAAGCGATCCGGGTCATCGGCAGACATTTTGTGCGGGAATAAGCCCTCTTCCACACCGGCGAGAAATACCAGCGGAAATTCCAGACCTTTGGCTGAGTGCAATGTCATCAGCTGAATTGCCTCTTCAAATTCATCCGCCTGGGTTTCACCAGCATCGAGTGCCGCGGTATCTAAAAATTGTTGCAGTGGCGAAATAGCGTCATCATTTTCTTCCGCATCGAATGCGCGACACGCGGTAATTAATTCCTGCAAGTTTTCACCGCGCGCCTGACCTTTCTCACCTTTTTCGTTTTGATGAAATAGCAACAGGCCGGTATCTTCAATCACCATGCGCGCAATTTCATCGAGCGCAGGCGCTTCGCCATGATCATCAAATGCAAAGGAATCCTGCGCGAGTTTAATAATTAAATTTAGAAAGGTTTGCACTGCGTTGCCGGCACGCGCGGCAAAGACTTTGTGCGCGAGCATTTGCTCGGTAGCAGCCCAGAGCGAGCAGCCCTGATCACGCGCAAATAACCGAATATCGTCGACGGTTTTTCCGCCAATGCCGCGCGTGGGAGTATTGATAACACGCTCAAATGCGGCATCGTCATGGCGATTACTAATGAGGCGCATGTAGGCGATGGCATTTTTAATTTCAAGGCGATCATAAAAACGCAAACCGCCGTAGATGCGATAGGGAATGGCCTCGCGCAATAAAGCTTCTTCCAGCACCCGCGACTGGGCGTTGGAACGATACAGAATCGCCACTGAATCGCGCTTGTTGCCCTGCTTTAACCAGCTTTGAATGCGCTCCACAATAAAGCGCGCTTCATCTTGTTCGTTGTAGGCGGCGTAAAGCGAAATGGCTTCACCCTTATCGCCGTCAGTCCACAGTTCTTTACCCAAGCGGCCGGCATTATGTTTGATCACCGCGTTAGCGGCTTGCAAAATATTTCCGGTAGAACGGTAGTTTTGCTCGAGGCGATAAATCTCGGTGCCGGAAAAATCTTGCGAAAAGCGCTGGATGTTTTCAATTTTTGCACCGCGCCAACCGTAAATGGATTGATCGTCGTCGCCTACTGCCGTTACACAACTGGTCTTACCCGCGAGCACGCGCAGCCAAGCGTATTGAACGCTATTGGTATCCTGAAATTCATCTACCAAAATAAACGGAAAGCGCTGGCGATAATGCTCAAGGATGTGCGGTTTATGCAGCCACAATTCGTGCGCGCGCAACAAAATTTCCGCGAAGTCCACCATACCACCGCGCTGGCAATCGTCTTCGTAAGCGCGATAAATTTGCAACATTGTGCGCACAAACGGATCGCCGGCTTCCTGAATATGCTGCGGGCGACGGCCTTCATCTTTTTGTTCGTTGATATACCACTGTGCCTGTTTGTGCGGCCATTTATTTTCATCCAGATTGAGCGCCTGATACACGCGCTTGATTAAACGCAATTGATCGTCGCTGTCGAGAATCTGGAAATTTTGCGGCAAGTTCGCATCTTGCCAATGGGCCTTTAACAGGCGATGAGCCAGGCCGTGGAAAGTACCTACCCACATGGCGCGACTATTGACGTGCTGGCCGCTGCCAGTAGGTAGCGAGTTGTGAAAAAGTTCATCCAGGCGACTGCGCATTTCGCGCGCGGCCTTGTTGGTGAATGTCACCGCCATAATTGAATAAGGCGAAACCCGTTCCACCTGAATTAACCAGGCAATACGGTGTACCAACACACGCGTTTTGCCGCTGCCGGCGCCAGCGAGGATCAGTTGGTTAGCCGCCGGTGCAGACACTGCCGCGCGCTGGGCGTCATTGAGGTTATCGAGTAGCAGGGAGACATCCATAACATTGGGCCGAGGGGCAGGTGCCCGCAAAAATCATCAAACAGGAATGCGCGCGATTTTACTGGCTAGATATACATATAGCCACTTTTGTTTTTTACCCTACCACTTCCATCCCATACGATTGCCGGTATGCTGCCATTGTTGGCGGAGGAGATTGTTATGAGTGATACACAAAAGGCGTGGCTGGAGCGGTGCATTGAACTGGCCAAGACCCAAGCCGATAGTGGGCAAGGCGGCCCCTTTGCTGCGCTGGTGGTAAAAAACGGAGAGATCATTGCCGAGGGCTGCAACCAGGTGACCAGTACCAACGACCCCAGCGCCCACGCCGAGGTAGTTGCTATTCGCAATGCTTGCCAAAGGCTGGGAAGTTTTCAGTTGGATGACTGCGAGATCTACACCAGTTGCGAACCCTGCCCCATGTGTTTGGGGGCGATATTCTGGGCCAGACCCAAAGCAGTTTACTTTGCCGCAACCCGCATGCAGGCGGCGGCGGCCGGGTTTGACGATGAGTTTATTTACGAGCAGATCACGCTGGAAGGGGGAGCACGGCGGATTCCCTTTTTACACCGCCCTTTGGAGAGCGCCAACCATCCCTTTGAGCACTGGAATCACTGCAGTAATAAGCAGGATTACTAGTTATTCAGGTTATTTGCTGTTAAAGCTTTTGGCACGGGTCAGGAGCACACCGACCAAGGCGGCAAATAATACCATGAGTGGCACAGCACCTGAGAGGGAACCGGTTGCCTGAGCACCAAGCTCAAATCCCGACTTCACCAGCACTTGGGGTGGTAATACCTCAACCACCGAATCCACTCCCACAGAAGGATTCGTCAGCCGCTGCTCATCAGCAGTGCAGTTGGTATCCGGGCCAACGTCAGCGGCCATGAGTTGAGCGCAATCCATCAGCGCCGCTTGGCTCGCGGTAGCAAATAACAGGGCAATAACTCCCACAGCAAACCTGAGGTTTGCGCATAGAACTGAGTGAATCATTTCCTTTACCCCACAAATACGGGTGTTTAGTAACAAGACTTTAGCAGTGAAAAAAAGTGACGCAAGTCTCTTTTTTCTGGCAATTTAGATGCCAAAAACTCATTAAAGATTATTTAGGCGACAAGGTATTGATTCTATTGACTCAAAATCAGACGCGCTGTGCGCTATGTAGCAGATGGATATAAACAGAGTTCTAGAAAGGAAAAAATGATCCAGGAACCTGACCTTTTTTCAGCAGGGCTGCCACATCCATACTCAAGGCAACACCCGCGTGCACCAAAACACCTCCCCAGATGGAACGGGATTTTAGCGCCAGTATGCCGAGGAACAGACCAAATAATATCGCGCCGGTGGCTTCCAACCAGAGCTTGGGAAAATGAATCATCATGTAGGGCACACACATCACCCAAATGGCATTGGCACCCAGTGCAGGCCGCAAGGCATTGAGCATAAAGCCGCGGAAGAAGAATTCCAGAAATACAAACTGGCTCAGGTAAAGTAGCTCCCACAGCAGCAGATCCAACCAACTGCGCCCGGCGCTGCGATAAAAGGGATAGTGGTGGACGAAATCCTCCCCCTGACTGACCAACACCACAAACACCAATATGGGGCTAAGCAGCAACAGATATCCGCGCCAGTGCTCTCCGACCTGATTCCAGCGCCATCCGAAATCGTGCATCCGCTCCTTGAACACCCAACGAATAACCAGCCAAGGTAGCAGGATAAAGGTAAACAGGTGGCAGCCAGTCCACCACAGATAACCCGCTAGCTCTAACCAGCCAGATGCTTCCAGTTGTTGTAAATAGGAGGTACCGCGCCACTCACCCAGCCACTGCAACAGCCCCTGCAGATTGGTCGCAAATTTGGCGTAGTGGAGAATCAGCAAACTTACTGACACAGTGGCCAGAACTGCCACTACACGCCGCAATGCCTGCGGGCGCGGCATCTGCCAAGACGGGGCCGCAGCGTCGATTTGATCGAGCGCAACAAGTATCTGGCGCGGATGCAAATCGGCAAGCTTCATCGCTATTTCTTCTTCGTCTTGGCTTGTGGTTGATGGCTGCGCTCGTACATATCGAGGAATTTAAAAATGATGTCCTTGGCAAAGCGGCTTTCGGAATTGGTTAAAAACACCATGCCGATTTGCAGGTCGCGGTTGAACACCATCTCGGTGCGAAAGCCCTTCACATGGCCACCGTGGTGGATGAAATTTTTGTGGCGTCCGTAGTCAAACACCCGCCAACCCATGCCATAGGCAGTGTTGGCCACCGCTTTGCGCACGCCGTAATAGTTTTGCGCCGGGGTATTTTTAGTAACACGCGATTGAATGGGGTTGAGTACCGCCAGCGGCAAGGCGTCTGGTCGCTTGCCCATTTGACCGAGTAGATATCTGGACATATCGGTGATGCTGGCATTTACGCCCGCTGCCGGTGCCACCCTGTACCAATTGGCGGTGACGGCGGTCGGAATCCAGCGGCTGCCGTTGTTGATGTGGGGCGCCGCGCGATTAGGTGAGGCGTTATAGCTAGCGAGACCGTATGAGGCAGAGCGCATCCCAAGCGGGGTAAAAATATGCTGCGCCGCATACTTCTCAAAACTCATCCCCGATTTCTTTTTGATCATCTCACCCGCCAGACTGAAACTGACATTCTGGTACGCAAAACACTTACCCGGCGGGCAGACAAAATTCACGTAGCGCAAGCGTTTGACTATCTCGGCGTAGCTCATGTTCTCGTCGATAAAATGGCTGTAGGTGTGGCGCGGCAAGCCGGAGGCCTGGGACAAAATATTGCGGAACGTCAGCTGTTTGCCATAGCGCACGTTTTTAAACGTGACGTCAGGAAGCAGCGATGTGACAGTGGTATCCCAGCTGATTTTGCCCTCATTGACCAAGGCACTCGCCGCCGTCGCCGCGAAGGATTTGGATAGGGAGGCGAGGCGGAACACGGTATCCGGTGTAACCTTTTCACGGGTTCCAGCGCGGCGCACGCCATAACCCTGCAAGGATTTCACCTGCCCGCCCGATACCACCACAATGGCCACACCAGGCACAAAAGGTGCCACTTTTTTAGCCACGTAATCTTCAAACTCAGCCACAAACGCCTCCGCATGGCCCGCGGGATAGCGCGGTGCATTGACCGGGGCGGTGGTAATGAGCGGAATATCCTCCACCGATTGTGGCGACTCCTCCGGCGCAACCGGCAACTCAGCCTCGGCCGATGTAACCGGCGCGTTAGCTGCAGACCTGGTTGCTACAGCGGAGGGGGCAGAAGTGGTAAGGGGCGAAGAACTGGCAAGGGGCGAAGAGGCGACAACGAGTCCCTGGGTGGCAGCCTGGGAGCTGACAAACGACTGTGCCGGACCTTGGGTTTGCACCTGAGGCGCGACAACCTGTGCAGGAACTGCGTCAACCCGGGCCGCCGAGGAAGCCGCCAGAGTTTGGGTAAAAGGGGAGGTTTGCAGCGGCTGCGCCGGCGCGAATGACGCCGGGGCACTGCTGGCAGCCGCCTGCTGCTGGAACGGCAGGGCAATAGGTACGGTTACGCGTTTCTCACCATTGGCCATCGCCGGTAGGGAGGGGGAAACAAGCAGAGCGCACATCAGGCCCGTCAGGAATTTTCTTGTCATTCTTCTCATCAATTAAACGGGCATCACCGGGTTAATAGAAATTGGCGTTATCTTTCCTTTAACACGGCGTCGCCGGCGTTAACACGAATCACAGGGTCTTGATGTATTCCACCAACTCCCACCGTTGCGGATCGGTTAAGGCATCCTGTTTTGTGCCATTAATGGCTGGGGCATGCACAGTGCCATATTCATGGCCGCTGTTAAAATCGCCGCGCTGATTGGCGCGGAAATTAAACCCTTCATAGCCCTCGGAACGCAACCCGATTTTTACCGGATCAAACTCGCGCCCGCCGACTTTGAAGTCAGCCGGGCGATACAGGCCGTTTTCAGGATCATCCTTGCGTTTCACTGGCAAGAGCAAATCATAAATGCTGGGCACTGACCCATTGTGCAGATAGGGCGCAGTCGCCCAGATACCATTCAGCGGCCGCGCTTTATAGGCCAGCAGCGAATTGTAGGGTTTGGCCGTAGTGTCAGGCCAATAGTCGCCGGATTTTACACTGGCTTTGATTTGATTATCAAAGAGCGATTTGCCCAGCAAATACAACCAATCGAGCCCGCGGCGCGGCCACCATTTATCCGGGTCAGGCGCGGTGGTTACCTCTCCGGTAGTCACAGCAGTCAAGGTCTGCACCACGGGTGCACGCTCCTGAATCACCAGCGAACCTACACTTTCACTCTGGTAAGTATTTTTAAAATTCCCCGAGTAACCGGTGTAACTCACCCCGTTTTCTGCCATAGCGCGGTCGGTACCCGCCAACTCCAGATGCGACATATTTGCGAGCGCGATGCGATTCCAGTCTGTGCGGTCAATCGCATGGTGACAAGACTCGCAGTATTCGGCGTACAACTGGCGACCACGGTGGGCTTTCTCCCAATCAATTTTCCATTCCGGCAGCGCACCAAACAGGGCATTGGCCTTTTTCTGCTCGGGGTTATTGGTGCCAGTATCCAAGCTGGGCCATACCGGCGAGGTCAGGCTTTTAAGGTGCGACTCCAGGCGCGATAGATTCACCAAATCCACCGAAGAGGTGAATTTGATCTGGTAACTTTTACCCTTTTGCCCAGTGAGCAAGGAGGACAAACTCCAGCCACGCTCCTGCGCGGTCCAATCCAGTATGGCAAACACACCGATCACTTCACCGGTGTTGCGCCCCAAGGGCCCAAGGGCCGCATTATTCGCCAGGCCATTCCACTGCACGTAATCAGAGTGAGTGATGTCCCACAGGAAGGGGTAGCTCACCGGCGCATTCGGCTCATTGAAAATCAGTGATTTGATCTGATTTAGCGCATCCACATTCAGGCCAGGGTAACCCTCTTTGGTGGACATCAGTCGGTCAATTACACGCGCAAACTGCAGGTCGCCGATAATTGTTTCCCCAAGCCCTTCCATCACTTTGTCAACCTGGGCAGGCGTTAGCAGATTTTGTCCGGGGTTGTCAGGGTTGGTCGCGCCCGCTAAAACATCGCGCAGTTGCGCCGGGCTGATGACATATTCCAGCACCCGGTTATAGATGCGGCCGAACGCATCAAGGCGCCCATAGCCATAATCCACACGCGAGTGGTTAATGTTGTTGTAGAGACGAATCTTACGCGCCCAGCGCTTGAGGTCTGCCTGGATTTCCCCGCTATCGGCATAGCCATTATTTAGCTCCAGCACGCGGGTGACGAAGCGATGATTTTTATCGCTGTTTTCCGCCGCCGCCGCCATGCTGCGCTCCAGATCTTTCAGGAAACCCACCATATCGGCCATGGCCGGGCCGCCATCGATCCGCATCGCCGTGCCCTGGTAATTGACCTGCCCGGTGTGGCAGGCGGCACAGGTAAACCCCACGTAATCCTGCCCTTTATACGACTCTTTCACAAAGCCGACGGGCAGTCCATCCGGGTTAAAAAATGTAGGTTTTTGCGGCAGGTAACGGTATTTATCGATAAGTTGCGTGGAGAGGAAGGGTTCACTGGACTCTGCCTGCTCCAACGCGAGAAAAAAGTCGTAGGGGATTAACGCCGAGCCCTGGGTGGTGTTGTAGTACCAGAGGCTGTCATTGGCACTCCAACCCTGATCCAGATAGATAGGGGTTGCATAACCCTCACCAAAGGCGCCATTCTCCACCGCTACTGCACCTCGCTCCGGGTCATCATCCCAACCCTGGTAGATCTTGCCCAAGGCGAGGCTGATGGCCATCAGCACTACCGCCAACACCAGCAACTTCACAATCAACCACAGTAGCGCGCGGGAAAAAAAACGTCTCAGGCTGAGCACACCCATAATTAACTCCTCTTTAAACGGGTTTCCGACAAATACCTTTTTCTGGCAGACAGATGAATCTTCTGATGAACCAAGTGCCTAAAGATACTATGCGCGCCAACGATTGCCAGTTTTTATTGTTAAGCGACTTTTGTTAAACGACACAGGTTTTGCTGAAGTGCGCGACTTGCAACCGCCGCCTCATGGCATTAGTGTAGCCGCGTATTTTTGTCCCCCTGATTAATGATTAATCATCTCCGAGGAAGCCTCCATGAAAAAACTCTCCATCATCCTTGCCACTGCCCTCATTAGCCTGACCAGCGCCTGCACCTGGGTAAAAGTAAGCGAGCAAGGCTCTAACGTGGCTGTAGCCAACGCCGCGAATGTACGCAGCTGCGATAAAGTGCGCACGGTCAACGTAAAAGTAAAAGACAATTTTGTCGGCTCAATGAAGCGCGACCCTAACAAGGTTGCAACTGAACTAACCAACATGGCGCGCAATGAAGCAAGCCAATTCGGCGGTGATACCGTAGTACCCGTAAGCCTGGTACAAAATGGCCGTCAGAGCTTTGATGTCTATAAGTGTAACTAAGCCACGAAGACACAGGGGCCGGGCCTAAGCCCGGCTTGCTGCTTTTCCCTCCTATACCTAACCGCTTTCGTAGCTCGGGTTTTTGTACTTAATTCCGCTTTCCATGCCAAAACTTTGCTAGTGTTAGCGGCAGCGAATGCTGTCTTATGTTTGTCACATAATTGCCATAATCTGGCGCAAAAAGTCTGGTGCTATGAGGTCCAAGGTGTCTAACGCCTATTTCAATCGCGAGCTGAGCCTGCTCGAATTCAACAAGCGCGTACTCCATCAAGCTTATAACCGCAGTTTGCCACTGCTGGAGCGCTTGCGTTTCCTGTGTATTTTCTCTACCAACCTCGACGAATTCTTTGAGGTGCGGGTCGGCGGACTGGTTGAAATCATCGAACGCAATGCCCCGCCCACGTCCGGGCCCGACGGTTTGACGCAGGCGCAAACCTTGAATGAAATTTCGCTGCGCGCGCACGAGCTGGTAGCCGAGCAGTACCGCATACTCAACAGTGAGTTGCTGCCGTCCATGGCTGAACAGGGCATTCGCGTACTGCGCCGCGAAGATTGGACGCCCGAGCAAATCAATTACCTCAAACACATTTTTTTGTCGGATGTACTGCCAGTGCTGAGCCCGATCGGTCTTGATCCGGCGCACCCCTTTCCGCGCATCCTCAACAAAAGTTTGAATTTTATTGTGCGACTCGACGGCAAAGACGCGTTCGGGCGCAACTCCGGCCGCGCGATTGTGCAGGTGCCGCGCTCACTGCCGCACATTATTGAATTGCCCGAAGCCTTAAGTATTAACGGGCGCAATTTTGCGTTTATCTCCTCCATCATCCATTTTTTCATGGCGGAAATTTTTGTCGGCATGACGGTGATGGAAAGCTATCAATTCCGCCTGACACGCAACTCGGATATTTTCCTCGACGAAGAGGAAGCCGATGATTTATTGCGCGCAGTGCAAGGTGAATTGGCCTATCGCCAATACGGCGATGAAGTGCGTCTGGAAATTACCGATACTTGCCCGGCGGAGCTTGAGCACTTTTTGCTGGAGCGCTGCGAAATTAAAGAGCGCGATTTGTACCGCATTAACGGCCCGGTGAATTTGAATCGCTACAGCGATTTATTTGATCTGGTGAAAGACGCGCAGCATTACTTCAAGCCGTTTGTGCAAGCCATGCCCAAATTGCCCAAGCGCACCAACTCCTATTTTGAAGTGCTGCAGAAGCAGGATATTTTGCTCCATCACCCTTTCGACTCATTCCAGGGCGTGGTGGATTTTTTACGTGAAGCGGCGGCTGACCCCAATGTATTGGCGATTAAACAAACCCTGTATCGCACCGGCTCCAATTCGCCGATTGTGGATGCCTTGGTAGCTGCCGCCAAAGCGGGCAAAGAAGTT
Source organism: Cellvibrio sp. KY-GH-1 (assembly GCF_008806975.1). NCBI lineage: Bacteria > Pseudomonadati > Pseudomonadota > Gammaproteobacteria > Cellvibrionales > Cellvibrionaceae > Cellvibrio > Cellvibrio sp. KY-GH-1. Next base: position 4,196,403 of record NZ_CP031728.1, on the reverse strand, counting down.
ACCGCCATCGTGGAATTGCGCGCGCGTTTTGATGAAGAGCAAAACGTGGCACTTGCCGAACGCTTGCAGCGCTTTGGTATTCACGTGATCTACGGCGTGGTGGGCTTTAAAACCCACTCCAAAATGATTCTGGTGGCGCGTCGCGAAACCGGAAAATTACGCTACTACGTGCATCTGGGAACCGGCAACTATCACCCGCGCACCAGTAAGATTTACACCGACTACGGTTTGCTCACATCGGATAAAGACATCGGCGAAGATGTGTATCGTATTTTTTTGCAGTTATCGAGCATGGGCAAAGCCTCCAAAATGGAGGCGCTCTTGTACGCCCCATTCACCTTGCACAAAGGTATGGTGAAGCGCATCCGCACCGAAAAGGAAAATGCCGAACACGGCAAACCGGCGCGTATCATCGCTAAAATGAATGCGCTCTATGATGAAGAACTGGTGAATGAACTCTACGCAGCCTCGCAAGCCGGTGTGCAAATTGATTTGATTGTGCGCGGCGTATGCCAGTTGCGTCCCGGTGTACCCGGCCTGTCGGAAAATATCCGCGTGCGCTCTATCATCGGCCGCTTCCTCGAACACCATCGCGTGTTTTATTTTGAAAACAGCGGCAATCCGGAACTCTATTGCTCCAGCGCCGACTGGATGCTGCGCAATATGTTCCACCGGGTTGAGACCTGTTTCCCGATCAAACACAAACGTATCCGCGACCGTATCCTCGAAGACCTGCATTTGTACCTCGCCGACAACACCCACGCCTGGTCGCTACAGGAAGATGGTAGTTATCGGCTGACCCAACCCAAGGAGGGTGAAGAGACCATTGATGCCCAGGCGATTTTGCTGGAGCGTTGGTCGGCTCACATATAAAAGGGGAATCACCATGGATGGTGTTCGCTTTCATTGACAAAAAAACCCTTGAAACCGGTTTCTCATTTTCGCAATCGCGCCATCAATATCAGCCGATAAATTATCGCCACCGGATTCACTATTAAATCTTATTTATATATTCTGCACCCAACCGCTTCCGCCCAGCGCGGATCTCTCCAGCAGGTTAAACAACGACAACAATAGCCATAAATCTAAGTTGTACCTGATTCAAGGCAAGCATCGGCAATAACACGCGACCGCAGGTTTCTGTGCAGTCGTCCTATGTCTACAGCTAATTCCTAGAGCGATAACAAAATGACCAAACGCAACCCGCAGCAGTGGCTGCACAAAACCCTATTGACGGGCGCCTGCGCCGGCCTGATTGGCGCACTCGCCATGCCCAGTTTTGCCGCGCGCCAGGCGGAATATCTCGACCGCGGCGTAGTCGCTTTACCCTCCGGCAGCGGCGTGTTTATCAGCTGGCGGATGCTCGGTGATGATCCGGCTGCCATCGGCTTTAACGTCTATCGCAACGGCACCAAAATCACAGCATCACCCATTACCACCAGCACTAACTACTTCGATGCGACCGGTACCACTAGCGCTGCCTACACCATCAGACCGGTCATTAATGGCGTCGAATATGCGGCTAACGCCGCCAAAGCGACCTGGACTGATCCCTATTGGGCGATCAACCTCAACCGCCCGACCGGCGGCACTACCCCGAGCGGCGAAGCCTATACCTACTCACCCAATGACCTGAGCGTGGGCGATTTGGACGGCGATGGCCAGTACGAAATTGTGGTGAAGTGGGACCCCTCCAACTCCAAAGACAACTCCCAGAGCGGCTATACCGGCAATGTGCTGGTGGATGCCTATGAATTTAACGGCACCCAGTTGTGGCGCATTGATCTGGGCAAAAACATCCGCGCCGGCGCCCACTACACCCAATTTATCGTTTATGACCTGGACGGCGATGGCAAAGCTGAAGTTGCAATGAAAACTGCACCGGGAACGAAAGACTCCGCCGGAACAGTACAGGGCGGCAGCAATGCCAATGCCGATTACCGCAATTCCAGCGGTTACATCCTCTCGGGCGCCGAATACCTCACTATCTTCAATGGCCAAACCGGTGTGGCTATGGCCTCTACCGACTATGTGCCTGCGCGCGGCACCGTCAGCAGCTGGGGTGATAGTTACGGCAACCGTGTAGACCGTTTCCTCGCCGGCGTCGCCTATCTGGATGGCAGCCGCCCCAGTTTGATCATGACGCGCGGCTACTACACCCGCGCTGTGCTGGTTGCCTGGGATTGGCGCAATGGCAGCCTGAGCCGTCGCTGGACCTTTGATAGCAACACCAGTGGTAATGGCGCAGCAGCGGGCCAAGGGGCACACTCACTGACCGTGGGCGATGTGGATCAGGATGGTAAAGACGAAATCGTCTACGGTGCCGCGACCATCAATGACAACGGTACACTGCTGTACTCCACCGGTTTGGGTCACGGCGACGCCTTGCACCTGTCGGACTTCATCCCTAGCCGCCCAGGCCTGGAAGTGTTCATGGTGCACGAGTCGCCCACCAGTTACGGCAATCACGGAGTAGAAGTGCATGACGCGAAGACTGGGCAGATTATCTGGAGCTTCCAGGGTGGTGGCGATATTGGCCGCGGTGTGATTATGGATATAGACCCGCGCACCAGCGGAATGGAGAGCTGGGCGAGTGCAGGTGGTACCAACTCACCTACCGGTGCGCAAATCACCACCAACAAGCCGGCATCTATCAACTTTGCCAGTTGGTGGGATGGCGACCTGCTGCGCGAACAGCTGAATAACACCATGATCGACAAATGGAACTACAGCAGCAGCAACAGCTCGCGCTTGCTTACCGCCTACAACTACGGCGCCGCCTCCAACAACGGTACCAAATCCACTCCCGGCCTGTCGGCGGATATCCTTGGTGACTGGCGTGAAGAAGTAATCTGGCGCCATGAAAACAACAGTCAGTTGCTGGTATTCTCCACCACTGCCGTGACCAACCATAAGTTGCGCACGCTGATGCACGACACCCAGTACCGGGAAGCTATCGCCTGGCAAAACGTTGGCTATAACCAGCCACCGCACACCAGCTTTTTCCTCGGCGATGGTATGGCAACGCCGGCGGCACCGGATTTGAGTTTTGTAGGCACTAACCCTAACGGCGGCGCTCTGAGTACCTCCAGTTCGGTCGCCCCCAGCAGCCGCAGCTCGTCTTCGATTGCACCCAGCTCCTCGTCGGTTCGCTCCAGCACGCCGCTCACCAGTAGTTCTGTTGCACTGACCAGTTCATCGCGCAGCAGCACCCCGAGTTCGGCCGCGGCAACCAGCAGTTCGCGTAGCAGTGTTGCTTCCAGCGCTTCCACCACCGGGGGCAACTGCAGCTATGTCATCTCCAACAACTGGGGTGCAGGCTTTACCGGCGCCATCCGCATTACCAACAAAGGGACCAACACCATCAACGGTTGGACCGTCAGTTGGAAATACGCCAATGGCACCACCCTGAGCGGCACCTGGAATGCCACTGTATCCGGCACCAACCCCTACTCAGCGACCAATCTGAGCTGGAACGGCAGCATCCCCCCAGGCCAGACAGTAGAATTCGGTTTCCAGGGCAATCACACCAGCGCCGAAATACCAGTAGTAACAGGATCTGTGTGTAATTAATTTTTCCCACGACCGAAAACAAAAAAGCCGATGGTGATGCCATCGGCTTTTTCTAAGGATCAGCAAACTTACTCTTCCAAAAATATTCCAATTTTGGCTTTAAACGCTTCCGTATCCAATTTAGTGATTTTCACTTCAGGCACGGGAAATGAGACCTTTCCATCTCTCAAAGAGAGAACACGCATATACAAACCGTTTATCACATAATCGGTGACACTTTGTTCAAACTCGGCAAATGTCTGATTAAATCCAATCGCCAAAGAGTCCTCTTCATTTTTTCCTTCATTTACCGCTTGTAAATACTTAACCAAGGACGCACGTAACTCCGGGGTGGAGTTTATGTAATGCATAATAAAAAAAGAGCGCGCATAGAAGGTATCGACGAAAGTTTGATCGCTCATTTTCTGCGACTGCATTGGCAAATTTTTTGTTTTTAACGTCGCTTCAACGTCGATATTCAACATACCCGAATTTGAATACAGGCCATATGTGCGAAACATAATTGCTTTGGGATTTCCCAAATACACTTTTTCACCATCGAACCTGAAGGTCCCGAGATATTCCGCCTTGCCTTCTTGCACCCACAGTGGGTAAGGCAAGCGATTCAGCGAGAACTTTTGCATAAAGTGCGAATATTCATGCAGCAACACTTGCCGGCCAAAGCTCGGTTTTTTCAAATCATCGGAATAATTATCGACATTCGCTATAGCATGGTAACTATCCGGACGAAATCTAAATACTCCCGCCCACGTTTTAGGTAACCCCATATGTTTAAAGCTCGCACTGGAACCTAACGCCAAAATTGGCAACGGGTCCAAATTTGGCTGAAGCTTGGTTCCCATCATTTCCGTCAGAAAAAAATGATACGCCTCCAAGTCATTCATCAAAATCCGCGCCTTTTTTTCGTTCAGATCTGTAATGATTTCAAAATCTTTCGTGGCTAGATGCAGCCATTTTCCTTTAGCAAGTTTTTCTACATTCGCGGCGAAAGCAGAATAAGAAGTTACGAGTAACAGTAGTCCAAGTAGTGTACGTAGCATGGTGTAAATCCCTGATAATTTATTTTAAAAAAAGTGTAAATCTATTTATCCAAGTGTCAGCGAATAAGCGCCTGTATATCTTCGCCCGCGGGTGAATCGTGTGAATATGGGTTTATGCATTCACCGCGCGCCCAACCAGGCACCCGCACTGGTTGTCAATAATCCGGTAACCAGCCAGGCATTTAAGGGTTCACCCAAAATTAGCGACGCACCCAATCCCGCCAGTGCGGGCACCATGGCCATGCAGGCACCGGTTCTGGCTGGGCCAATGCGGGTCATGGCCGCCATGTAAAACAGCATCGCGATAACGGCCACTACCAAGCCTTGGTAAGCCCCTTGTAAAACAATATCGCTAAGCGCTGCCTGCATGATGGCCTTCGGTAGAAAAAGTATATACACCGGCAGATACATCAAGGCCGCCAGCAGTGCACAACCGATGGCAGTGCCCCAAGCATCCAGCCCCGAGCGCTTGGCGAGCACGGTGTAGAGCGCCCACACAAGGGATGAGGCTATTAGCAACAAATCACCGGGCAGGGTGTTCTCGCTGCGCGAAAAAATATCCACTCCGAGGCACATTATCCCCAGCGCAATCACTGGCAACGCAAAGCGCAAATTGCGCCGCAGCGGTTCCTTGAGGACCAGCAACGCCATTAAGGGTACAAAAAACGGGAGCAAGCCTGAAATCAACACCGCCCCATGAGCTGCCGGGGCATGTTTAAAGGCCAGGTAAACTACGATTGAATAAGTAACGCCGCCAGTCAGCGCGAGGGATAATACGGTTTTATTGAACAGGGGAATGCGTTTCCAAAACCACCAGAGCGGCAAAAACACCAGCGCCGCCACACCAAAACGCAGGGCTGTGATATCAAAGGAATTCAAACCGCTGGTACCACCCATACGCGCTACCAGCACGAAACCAGACCAAATAAGGACCGCGCCAGTGGCAAACAGGTAACCGCTTTTTGTTGAGGGCGAGTGCATCGGCTATCCACGCCAATTAGTGGCTGATGACATCCAGTTGGTAACCGATATCACCCAAATGGCGCTGTTCGGTTTCCAGATCCGCCATGGTCAAGGGATGGGAGTGGATCCATTTTTCCGGCAGCGACAGTTTTATTTTCTTGTTATCGACTTTCAATTTGATGCTCGGCAGGCCGTCTTTAATTCTGCCACGATGAAAAATCGCCGCCGACCGCAACAGTATGGCGAGGCGAATCAAATCGGTATTGTCCATGGGAAAACTTTTGGCGGGGAAGCGTTTGCGATGGGCCAACACCAGCGCTGCCAGTTGGATTTGTTCGGCGCGTGAACAACCGGCAAGATCTACATGCTGGACGATGTACGCTGAGTGTTTGTGATAATCGTTGTGCGCAATATCCAGCCCCGTGGGATACAACCGTGCTGCCCAACCCAACAATTTGCCGGCATCTTCTGCCATTAAATCCCAACTTTTAGCGACTTGTTTTAGCAGTCCCAATGCGGTTTTTTCTACCGCGTTGGCTTTATCCATATTGACATGGAAGCGCGCGGCCAGCGCGTCCACGCTTGCCTGACGAATATCGTGGTTTTCCAGACGGCCCTTCTGGTCAAACAGTAAACCTTCACGCAGCGCCCAGTCAGCCGCCACCATGTTTTCAAGCCGCAGCGCATCAAAGAGCGCGCTCAGCACTATCACCCCACCAAGAAATACCGGTTTTCGATCATCGGATAACCCGGGCAGTGTTAGATCAGTACTGCCGTGCTGCACATACAAGGCGAGGATTTTTTCCAATGACTGCAGGGAGATTGTACCGTCGCTCCAACCATTGGCCTCGCAGACCTTGGCAACCGCCTTGATACTGCCCGAGGCGCCCAGGACCTGGTTCCAGCCGCGCTCGATAAATTCGTCTTGTACCGGCTCCAGCTCCTGCAAACAGGCAATCAACGCCTTGCTAACCAAGCGCTCATTGACTTTGCCGTCCATAAAAAATTTCTTGGTCAGAGACACGCAACCCATGTTCAAACTCTCTTTGAGCAGAGGCTTCATGCCTTCGCCGAGAATCACCTCAGTACTGGCGCCACCAATGTCCATCACAATACGGTGGCCTTTACCGGGTGCAATACAATGGGCCACCCCCAAATAAATCAGGCGGGCCTCTTCATCGCCGGAAATAATCTCTACCGGATGGCCGAGACGCTGTTCGGCATCGCGCAGAAACTGGCGCGAATCGTTAACGCTGCGGAGCGTTTTGGTGCCCACAATACGCACACTACGGGAGGGATATGCGCGCAAACACTCGCCAAAACGCTCCATACAAGCGAGTGCTCGCTCGCGCGCTTCGTCGCTCAGACTGCCATCTTCCTGCAAACCAAACCCCAAGCGCACCGGCTCGCGCAAGCGATCGAGCAAGTTGAGCTGGCCGTTGTCCCAGCGCGCGACAATCATATGAAAACTGTTGGAGCCCAAATCAATTGCGGCTATATGGCTGGCCTGGGTGAGATTTTTTCGGAGGTTAAACATAGGCTGTCTCGGGACGAACATCGGCAGGCGAAGATTATGCGAGACTGGTGACGATTACAAACCGCAACCACTGCCGAACTGGATCTAGCGGGAAAAATGGCGTCGAAAAATAAAAAAGGCAACCAGCGTGTGGTTGCCTTTCCGTAAACCGAAGAACTGTTTAGTTAACGACTTCCGGCTTTTCCGCCTGGGCTTGCTCTACTTGTTGCTGAGCTGCCGCAATGGCCTGTACAAACACAGCGTCAAAATTGATAGGCGCCAACATTAAGGGTGGGAAACTGCCACGGCCCAGGATGCTGTCGATCGCTTCACGCGCATAGGGGAACAGGATCTGAGGGCAGGCGGTATTGATCAGTTGGGTAACTGCCGCGCCTTCAATATTGGCGATGGCAAACAAACCGGCTTGCTTCACTTCCACCAGGAACACGGCGCGATCTTCAATGCGCGCAGTAATGGTTAACAGCAACACCACCTCGAACAGGCCTTCTTCAATCTGATTAGCCTGGATGTTCAGATCTTGTTGGATATTAGGCTTGTAGGCCTTGGTGAAAGCCTCTGGACCCATCGGGGTTTCAAAGGAAATATCTTTCAAATAAATACGTTGGATAGCGAAAATGGGGCCTTGTGCGCCTTCTGCCGCTTGTTGGTTATTTTCTTCAGACATGATGAACTCGACTTGTAGGGATGACTTTTTGGGATTAAACAATAAAACAACCAGCCCAATCAGGGTTGAGCCAGCAGTGGATCCAGTTTGCCCGCTTTATCCAGCGCCCAGAGATCGGTAAAGCCGCCGACATGGGTGTCGCCGATCCAGATCTGCGGAACTGTGCGCTGACCGCTTTTGGTCATCATTTCCTGACGCAATTGCGGTTGGCTATCCACGCGAATTTCCTCCACAGCAACGCCTTTCTGAGCCAACAGCTTTTTAGCGTTAACACAGAACGGACAGACAGCGGTGGTATACATCAGCACGCGGGCCATAAAAAACTCCAAAAATTAAACCAGTGACACTTACTTGCCTTTTACTAACGGCAGACTCTGCGCCTGCCACTCGGCGATACCACCGCCCAGGCGACGCACTTCAAAACCTTCTTTACCTAACAGGCGGCCTACTGCGCCAGCGTGTTGGCCGAGTTTATCTACCAGAATAAGGGTCTTGCCTTTATGGCTTGCCACTTCGGTAGATTCCTTACTGAGCTTGGCGTAAGGGATATTCACAGAACCAACAATATGCCCTGCTTTAAATTCGGCGCCTTCGCGCAGGTCAACAATTACCGCGTTGCCTTCATTGACTAAACGGGTGACCTCATGCGGTGATACCGGACGGCCACTCTTGATACGGTCGCGCCACACATAAAGATAAATCAACACAATCAGGATGGTGACGAGTATCCACTCTTGCGCAACAAAATTAAAAAAATCCACAGTTTTGGCCTTCTTGTAAATCTACAGGGGGGAGGAAATCACCGCCGCCTGTCCCGGTACGATCAAAGTGGGGATTGGTAAAGTCGATTTCAATACAGCCATCGAAACTTTATCCACGCGGGCGGCGCTCGGGCGATAAGGCGGCGAAGTATACACGATTCGGGGCTTGCATCGGTCTGGTGCATGCGCCAAAAACTCCCGCATTTATAAGACCTATAGCCTGTTTAGACATAGAGTTGAGGCGTCCAACCCGTTAGAATGCCTGCTAATTACGGGCTTTCGCCCTGATCACCACCCTGGGGTTGCGCATAGCGGCGACCACAAGTCGCCCCAGCTGCCAGCCACTTCAAGTTCACCCGACACTGGAAGCGATTTATGAGCGCCAAAAAACCTGTAGTTTTGCTGATCCTCGACGGTTACGGCTATTCGGAAAAAACCAAATACAACGCTGTTTACGCCGCCAATACGCCGGTGTATGACAACCTCTGGAAAACCTGCCCCAACACCCTGATTGCTACCTCAGGTATGGACGTAGGTCTGCCCGATGGCCAGATGGGCAACTCTGAAGTGGGGCATACCACTATTGGTGCCGGCCGCGTGGTTTACCAAAGCTTCACCCGCATCAACAAATCCATCAGTGACGGCGACTTCTTCACCAACCCCGAATACGTGAAAGCCATAGACAGCGCCATTGCCAATGACAAAGCGGTACATATCCTGGGTTTACTCTCTGAAGGCGGTGTACACAGCCATCAGGATCATATGTACGCGATGATCAAAATGGCTGTTGAGCGCGGCGCAAAAAATGTCTATCTGCACGCTTTCCTTGACGGTCGTGACACACCGCCGCGCAGTGCAGAAAGCTCACTGCAAAAAGCCGAAGAGCTGTTCAAGCAACTGGGTACCGGTCGGGTAGCATCTATCGTTGGACGCTATTTTGCGCTCGACCGCGACAACCGCTGGGATCGTGTTAAAGCGGCCTACGATGTCATGGTGACAGGTGATGCAGAATTTGACTCGCTGACCGCTGTTGACGGTTTGAAAGCCGCTTACGAGCGCGGCGAAAACGATGAGTTCGTAAAAGCAACGGTAATCTGCGGCGAAGATGAGGAAGTAGCCACCATCAACGACGGTGACTCTGTGATATTTATGAACTTCCGCCCGGATCGCGCGCGCGAAATCACACGTGCATTAATTGACGAACCTTTCGATGGTTTTGATCGCGGCGACACCCATCCAGCCATCGCGCATTTTGTACAAACCACCGAATACGCTTCCAGCATCAAGGCGCCTATCGCTTATCCGCCGGAAGATTTGAGCAATTCGTTTGGCGAATATATTTCCGGTTTGGGCAAAACCCAATTGCGTATCGCTGAAACCGAAAAATATGCGCACGTGACTTTCTTCTTCAACGGCGGTAACGAAGTAGTTTATCCAGGCGAGGATCGCATTTTGGTTCCGTCACCACAGGTCGCCACCTACGACTTGAAACCGGAAATGAGTGCACCGGAAGTCACTGAAAAATTGGTTGCTGCGATTGAGTCAGGCAAATACGACGCGATCATTTGCAACTACGCCAACTGCGACATGGTAGGCCACTCAGGCTTGATGGAAGCCGCGGTCAAAGCAGTAGAAGCCATTGACGTATGCCTGGACAAAGTACTCGCCGCAGTGAAAAAAGTCGGTGGCGATGCATTGATTACCGCTGACCACGGCAACGTGGAAGAAATGTTCGATGAAGAAACCGGTCAGCCTCACACCCAGCACTCAACACTGCCGGTACCCTTTATTTTTGTGAGCGAGCGTAAAGGCACTATGGCCAACGGTGGTTCACTCGCGGATGTAGCACCGACTATTCTGGCATTGATGGGTGTGTCACAACCTAAAGAAATGACCGGTAAAAACCTGATTAGCCTTGGCTAATCAGTACCCGATCGAGCAACGACACTAAACGGCTGGCACTTGCTAGCCGTTTTATTTTTTTCGGCACTGACGACAACTACGAACTGTTAACTACTATGAGTCGACTTTTTGCTTTCACCAAAACCTTCGCGCTCAAAAGCTTGCTCTGCGCCGTATTAATTTGCACTGGCGCGCAGGCCGATGAAAAAGCCGATATGGCCAAACTGCAAAAAGAAATCGAAGCGCTGCAAAAAGAGTTAAAGGAAGTACAGGGCACGCGCACGGATTTGCAAAAAGATCTGGAAAAATCCGAACAACAAATTAATGAACTACAAAAAAAAGCTGATGAAATTAATAAAGAACTTAATCAGCAAAATAAAGAGTTGAACCAGTTAAAAAGTGAGCGCAGCCAGTTGGAGCAGGCGCGCAAAAACCAGCAAACCCAAATCGCGGAGCAAATGCGCGCCGCGCACAAGCTGGGCGAGCAAAGTGAAGTGAAAGTGTTGCTCAATCAGGAATCGCCTGATCAGGTATCGCGCATCATGAAATACCATAGTTACTTTATGGAAGCGCACACCGCTAAAATGAAATCCTACCTTGAAACCATCACCCGCATCGATGCACTCACACCCGAAATAGAAAAAAAAACGCTTGAGTTAGCGGGCATGCAAAGCGCACTGGACAGCCAGCGCGACGCTTTAAAAAATATTCACGGCGAACGCGCACAGGCACTCGCAAAAGTAAATGAAGACCTGAAAAGTAAAAACCAAGCGCTCAAGCAATTAAGCGAGGATCGCCGCAAATTGCAGGCCCTGCTCGATCGGGTTACCCGCCAAGTGGCTACTACCGGCGCAATAAATGCTCCTGGGTATGTGCCACTGCCAAAAGGTGGTGAAAAATTCTCCCAGCGCAAGGGGCGTATGCCTTGGCCCACTCAGGGTAGCATGGTGCATCGCTTTGGGAGTGCGCGTATTGCCGGGCAAATGAATTGGAGCGGCGCTTATATTTCCGCACCCATGGGCAATAGTGTGCAGGCGGTACATCACGGGCGCGTAGTATTTGCCGATTATTTTGGCGGCCACGGATTACTAGTGATTATTGATCACGGCGAAGGCTATATGAGTCTCTACGCGCACAACCAACGCTTACTAAAAAAAGCCGGCGAACCGGTGCAGGCGGGTGAAGCCATCGCAACCGTGGGCAACTCCGGCGGCCAGGCCAGTGCTGGTTTGTATTTTGAAATTCGCCATCAGGGCAAACCTGTCGATCCCAATCTCTGGCTCGCGCGCAGTTAATTGCCCACCGCAGGTGAAAAATCTCGCATTAACCCTGTCATTTTGCGAGTTTTTGGCTTAGTGTTCCACGTAGATTCCAAGGGCTAAGGCTATCGCTGGTGTTGCGCTTCCCGGCCCTGCTGTTCCAGTTTTGCGTCTTTCGGAGACACCATGTTTTTCGCTGCAATCCCCAGAATTTTTCCTGTTCGCTCTCTGGCATTATCGAGCCTGTTGGGCGCGCTTGTGCTGAGCGTGCCCGCCAGTGCTGATGAAAAAAAGCCAGCTGCCGATGCCGGACTCTTGCCGCTGGAGGAATTGCGCACTTTTACGCGCGTTTACGATCATGTGCGCAACGGTTATGTCGATGAAATCGACGATGCACAACTGCTCGAGTATGCGATTAAGGGCATGATCTCCGAGTTGGATCCGCACTCAGCTTATCTTGACAAAGAAGCTTTTGCCGACCTGCAAGCCAGCACCTCAGGTGAATTTGGCGGCGTCGGCCTGGAAGTTAGCCTCGAAGAAGGCTTCGTGAAAGTCGTGACACCAATTGATGACAGTCCCTCGGCCAAAGCCGGCATTATGGCGGGCGATATAGTGGTGCGTATCGATGATAACCCGGTCAAGGGAATGGATTTGTCCAAGGCTCTCAACTTGATGCGCGGCGCAAAAAATACCCCGATTAAAATTACTGTAATGCGCGATGGCGTCGACCAACCGCTCGAATTCAATTTGCTGCGCAACATTATCAAAGTGCAAAGCGTGCGCACCCGCACCCTTGAGCAGGACTATTTCTATATCCGTATTGCCCAATTCCAACTGGATACCGGCAAAGACATAGCGCAAAAGCTGCGCGAACAATTAAAGAAAAACCCTGATACCAAAGGCCTGATTCTGGATCTCCGCAATAATCCTGGTGGCGTACTGCAGGCTTCAGTCGAAGTCGTAGATAGCTTCCTCGATGGCGGTCAGGTGGTTTACACCCAGGGCCGTTTGGATAATTCCAATATCAGTTATAACGCCGAAGCGGGCGATATCACCAATGGTTTACCGCTGGTAGTACTAATCAATGACGGCTCCGCGTCCGCCTCAGAAATCGTTGCCGGTGCCCTGCAGGATCACAAGCGCGCCGTAATTATGGGCACCCGCAGCTTCGGCAAAGGGTCGGTGCAATCGGTGATTCCCATCAGCAATGACCGCGCCATCAAGCTCACCACCGCGCTCTACTACACGCCCAATGGTCGCTCCATTCAAGCCCAGGGCATAGAACCGGATGTTGACGTCGAACGCGTACAGGTCACCAGTATCCAGCAAGGTTTGAACACCACTGAAGCGGATTTGGCACGCCATCTCGGCAATGGCAAGGGCGGCAAGGAGAGTAATCGAAAAGAGCGTGAACAGCGGCGTATTACCAGTGCTGAGCTATTGAAAGAAGATAATCAGTTGCATGAAGCACTCAATCTATTAAAGGGCTTGCATATCTTTATTCAAAGTTCACCGCTCGCTGCCGCGCCTGCGCCGGACATAGCCCCGGACATAGTGGTGCAACCTGAAACCCCAGCAGAAACTACCAGCCAATAACTCCATGCCGGGGCTGATGTGCAGATGTTTATTCTGGCTCAGCCTCGCGCTGTCACTCCCGGTTCAGGCAAAAGCTCCCGCGAAGTTGGCGATTATTATCGATGACCTGGGCTACAACCTGAGCCTGGGCAAGCGAACCGCCAATTTACCCGGCGCCTTCACTATTGCTGTCCTGCCTTTTACTCCTCATGGTCGCGAATTGGCCGAGTTGGCACACAAACGCGGCAAGGAAATTATGCTGCATGCCCCCATGAGCAATCATCACCGCTATCCATTAGGGCGGGGAGGTTTGGTCAGTGGCATGAAACAAGCAGAGTTCCTCGCCGTACTGCGCCAGAATCTGGCTGATATTCCTCATATCAAGGGGGTTAATAACCATATGGGCAGCCAGCTAACCGAGCAAGCCGAGCCCATGCGCTGGTTAATGCGCGAGCTGCAAAGTCGCCAGCTCTATTTTGTGGACAGTCGCACCAGCGCACTCACCCAGGCCTTAAACGAAGCAGAGCGCATCCGTTTGCCCAGTCGAAAACGCGATGTTTTCCTCGATGATGAGCGCAATTCGGAGCATATTGAGCAACAATTATTGCTGGCGTTGAACAAGGCGAAACAGCAAGAATCAGCCATTGCCATAGGGCATCCTTATCCGGAAACCTTGGCAGTGCTACAGCGTATCAAGCCCCTGCTAAAGTCACACATGGTCGAGCTAGTGCCTGTTTCAGCCCTCGTTCCCCAAGTTGCGAGAGCGTCTAAATCAACCTACTGCCTTGCGCCACCTGCGAGCCTTTGGCCAGAAACCTGGGCCCCAATAGATCCGTTTGATGAGCAGTTATTCAATCTACCAGTTAGCTTGCGATAAACCCGTCAAAAAACTGGGATCTGGTTATAAGAAATGTGTTGTTAGAGGACAACTAAATCTAGCAAGCCTAACAAAATGCTGTCTATAATCAGCGAGGGTGATTTTTGATCAGCCTGCAAAAGGAACCGATTGTTCGGGTAACAAATGAGGGGTACATATGGCAACAGTAAATAGATCTGGCGAGCAGGGTTCAGTACCAGCGCGCCATGGGCGCTACCTACAAAAAGATGGCTATTGGTACTACAACACCCGCGAGGGCGTGGACATAGGCCCATTTGATAGCCGCGACGATGCTGAAATCGGCGTCGGCGAATTTATCGAGTTTATTCAAGCATCCGAACCCAAGGTATCCGATGTTCTGAAACAGTATCGTGCGGCCTGAAAACTCTTCAGGCCGGTGCACAAAGGGCGCCTGTCGGCGCCCTTTCTTTTTCAAACAGTTTAAAAGCTGATCGCTTAAAGCCTGACTTCAATTCCTTGGGCACGCATAAATTCTTTGGCTTGCGGCACTGTGTATTCGCGAAAGTGGAAGATACTCGCGGCTAACACTGCATCCGCGCGCCCTAGCGTGACGCCATCCACCAGGTGCTGCAAATTGCCCACGCCGCCAGAGGCAATCACCGGAATAGGTACCGCATCGCTAATAGCACGCGTCACCCCCAGGTCATAACCTTTCTTGGTGCCATCGCCATCCATACTGGTTAGCAGAATTTCTCCGGCACCGTATTCGGCCATTTTTACTGCCCATTCGACCGCATTGATGCCGGTTGGCTTGCGCCCGCCGTGGGTAAAGATTTCCCAGCGCGGCGTCTCGCCCTCGAGGCTGACTTTCTTGGCATCTATCGCCACCACTATGCACTGGGCCCCAAAACGATCAGACGCGGCTTTCACGAAATCGGGATTAAACACCGCGGCCGAGTTGATACTCACCTTGTCGGCACCGGCGTTGAGCATGGTGCGAATGTCATCGACGGTGCGAATACCACCGCCCACAGTGAGCGGAATAAACACCTGACTGGCAATCTTCTCCACCGTGTGTACCGTAGTATCGCGCCCTTCGTGGGTCGCAGTGATATCAAGAAAGGTGATCTCATCGGCGCCTTCGTCGTTGTAGCGCTTAGCGATCTCCACCGGGTCGCCCGCATCGCGAATACCGACAAAGTTAACGCCTTTCACCACGCGACCATTGTCGACATCCAGGCAGGGGATAATGCGTTTTGCGAGTGCCATAAAAAATTCCGATTAATTTGCGTCGCAGTAAGCTTGGGCTTCGGCCATATTCAGGGTGCCCTCGTAAATCGCACGCCCGGTGATCGCGCCGCAAATACCCTTAGAGGCTTCGGCTTTAAGCGCACGTATATCGTCCATATTGGTAATGCCACCGGAGGCGATAACCGGGATGCTGGAGGCCTGGGCCATGGCCACAGTCGCCTGTACATTCACGCCCTGCATCATGCCGTCGCGGGCGATATCGGTGTACACAATGCTGCTCACGCCGTCCTGTTCGAAACGCTTGGCCAGTTCCGACGCCTGAATATTGGACACTTCAGCCCAGCCGTCGGTCGCCACCCAACCGTCTTTCGCATCCAGACCCACAATGATGTGACCGGGGAATTGTTTGCACATATCGGTCACAAATTGCGGCTCTTTCACCGCCTTGGTGCCGATAATCACGTATTCCACACCCGCATTCAGGTAGTACTCAATAGTTTCCGCGCTGCGAATACCGCCGCCGATTTGGATTGGCAACTTGGGGTAGGCCTTGGCGATTGCGGTTACTACACCGCCGTTGACTGGCTTGCCTTCAAAAGCGCCATTCAAGTCCACCAAGTGCAAGCGGCGACAGCCTTGTTGCACCCATTGTGCGGCCATAGCAACGGGATCATCGGAGAATACGGTTGAATCATCCATCAAACCCTGACGCAGGCGCACGCACTGGCCATCTTTTAAATCAATTGCGGGAATAATTAACATTGATCAATCTCGATTAAACAGAATGTAGGTTGGGGTGAGGGACGAACCCCAACATGACCATTTTGAACAGCGTTGGGGTTCGCAAGCTCACCACCAACCTACTTGGGATCAGGCTTTGCCGTCCCAGTGTAAAAAATTCTTCAACAACTGCAGACCAGCGGTGTGGCTCTTTTCCGGGTGGAACTGCACGGCGAACAGATTACCGCGGGTCAGCGCCGCGTGGAATTCCAGACCGTAGTTGCAGGTCGCCGCCACCAGCGCCGGCTGGACGGCGTGGATATAAAAACTGTGCACAAAATAAAAGCGCGCATCCTGGGCGATACCGGCCCAGAGCGGGTGATCAGTGTGATGCACCTGATTCCAGCCCATGTGCGGCACTTTCAGTGGGTTGCCGTCGGCGTCCTGATGCTGATCGCCGAAGAACTTCACTTGGCCGGGCAGAATGCCAATGCACTCCACACCGCTGTTTTCTTCACTGTGATCCATCAGTGCCTGCATACCCACACAAATCCCCAGCACTGGCTTGCCGGTGGCGATTTGCTCGCGCAGCAGCTGATCAAAGCCGAGGCGTTTGATTTCCGCCATGCAATCGCGAATAGCGCCGACACCGGGAAACACCACGCGATCCGCTGCGGCCACTACCGCCGGATCGGCAGTTACCAGCACGCGTTGCTCCGGAGCCACAAATTCCAATGCGCTTTTGACCGAATGCAGATTGCCCATGCCGTAGTCGATCACGGCCACTGTTTGCTTGTTAACCGCTGACGTCATGCTTAGAGGCTACCTTTAGTCGAAGGCATAATGCCTTCCATGCGCGGATCTTTTTCCAGCGCCATACGCAGGGCGCGGCCGAAGGCTTTAAACACGGTTTCGATCTGGTGGTGGGCATTGTGGCCGCGCAAATTGTCCACATGCAGCGTCACGCCGGCGTGGTTGACGAAGCCCTGGAAGAACTCCCAGAACAGCTCCACATCAAATTGACCCACGCGTTTTTGAGTAAAGGGAATATCCATTACCAAGCCCGGACGACCGGAGAAATCGATCACTACCCGCGACAGAGCTTCATCCAATGGCACATAGGCGTGGCCGTAGCGGCGAATACCTTTTTTGTCGCCCACGGCTTTCGCAATGGCCTGACCAATTGTGATGCCTATATCTTCCACCGAGTGGTGGTCATCTATGTGGGTATCGCCGTCACAGGTTACATCCAGATCGATCATGCCGTGGCGGGCGATCTGATCCATCATATGTTCAAGGAAGGGAACACCGGTATTGAATACACCTTTGCCAGCTCCATCCAGATTAAGGCTGACACTGATTTTGGTTTCCAGGGTGTTACGGGTGACCTGCGCAATACGGTCGGACATAGGAAGACTCACAAGCTGATACACAATAGAAAGCGCGAATTATATAGACTTGGCGCGCCGAATTCACGGAAAGCCGCGCTATTAGTGCGATTGTTAAGTCGGCGTACAGATTAGGCTGCGCAAAATTCTGCTTCAGGGGCGATATGATCTATCGCCGTCACCGTTCACTCAATGATGGATCAATTTTATGTTAAAGACTCTAAAACCCCTCGCTCTGGGTGCTTGCCTGCTTGCGACCGGGCAATTAGCACTCGCCCAATCCGGCAATCAGGTTCGCCAAACCGGGTGGAGCTGGTCAGGCCATGCTGACCATATCACCATTGATAAAGAAGCTGCGGCCGAGCAGTGGATTGAAGATACCGCGTTTGCCATAGGTGGCGCGGCTGAGTACTACGCGAGTGATAGCGAAAACACCCTTTCACTGGGCGCCAGCTTTATTTTCTATCGCGACAATGCCGAGTTCTCCCAATATGTAGAGGATTACTGGGGCGATGAGGATTATGAAGAGTCTGATGCAAATGCGTTCATGCTGTTCGCTGAATACGGCCCCAAGTATCGCTTCGGGCAGGACAACATGAGCTTCTTCAGCGTGCGCGGTGGCGTAAGCGGCATACTCGGCTCAGAGCGCAGCATCAGCAGTTGCAGCGATTGCTATTCTGAAGATATTGAAATCGATGGTGGTATTTATGGTGTTCTGGGCATTGGCCAAACCCTGGGGGCGGTGGACGTAAGTTTGCAGTTCCAACAGTATTTCAGTGGTGATCTCGATAACACATTGCGCCTGAAAATTTCAGGGGCTTTCTAAAATATTTCGTCGTTTAAACATGCGCCTGATGGCACAGAAAATGCCATCAGGCCAATTTATAAGGTTGCTCGGTTTTTTATAAAAAGTTGGTATTACGACTCACTTGCGTTTGCTTGACCATGGTTTACTTTTAAAGCGCGATTAATGAATCTCGCGCCCAGAAGGACTGTTAACGTGATTAGTTACAACTATTATCAGAGACTACGCTTGAACGACCCACTCAATCCAATTCGCCAAATAATTGCGCAGGCACAAGTTCAGGATTCCGCCTCAGGAAAATTATTGGAATTTGTTGAATGTCGTAAAAGCCACTTGCACACCGCCATTAAATTACCCGAAGACCAAGCCACTAAAGGTCTCGCTGACTTTATCCTGCGCTACATCAAACACGTGCCGGATTTTATCGATGCAATTCGTACCATGGCGCAAGAAGCGGGGATTTATCACGAAGTAGAACCACTTTTAAAAATTGCCAGCGACTATTTTTTATCACCGCCATCGATTATTGATCCACACAGTCAATTGGAAGCTCTGCTCGATGAAGCTTATCTTGCGCATCGTCTGCTGGAAGAAGTGAATGATCGCTTTATGGCCAAGAGTGGAATTCCACTCGCACCTATGGATATGACGGTGGCGAATGTCATCGCACACGAATTGATTGGCGAACCTTTTGCCAATGAGCTGGATCAGGCAGTGTTATTTTCGGCCGAGTTATTGCTCAACGAACACAAATTTGATGGGAAAAATTTTTCTACTTATATCGACACCCACAAAACCCAGGGTTGGCAGCAGGAATTTGAGCGCTGGCCCTGCTTGACGGATGATTTAGCTATCAGCGTGGAGTTTGAATCCAACCCACCCACCAAACATTAATTTGGTTAGCGTACAAAATAAAAAAAGCGACTGAATAAAACAGTCGCTTTTTTTATTTTACTAATCCACCGGGGGCTTACACAGGGTCAACTTCCGCATTTAACTGCATGTTTTCGTAACGGGTTTTGTCCAGCATATTTTCGCTCTTCGCAACTATTACCGAAACAACGGCATCGCCGGTTACATTCACTGCAGTGCGAACCATATCCAGAAAGCGATCCACACCAATAATTAATGCAATGCCCTCAACGGGTAAATTAACCGACTGCAACACCATCGCCAGAGTGACTAACCCGACGCTGGGCACACCGGCGGTACCAATAGAGGCGAGCGTAGCGGTTAATATCACCATCAAGTATCCCGCAATGCCAATATCAATATTGTAAGCCTGCGCTATAAACACCGTCGCAACACCTTGCATGATGGCAGTACCATCCATGTTGATCGTGGCTCCAAGGGGAATCGAAAAACTACACACTTTATTATCCACGCCGAGGTCATGTTCACATGTGCGCAAATTCACCGGCAGTGTGGCGTTACTTGACGATGTACTGAAGGCAAACACAGCCACTTTCCACATTTTTTTAAAAAAAATCACCGGGCTTAAACCACTCAACAGCTTTAGCAAAGTTCCGTAAACACCAAAAGCGTGTAACAACAACACAAACAACACCGTGAAAAAATACTTGGCTAAATCCAGAATCGCCCCAAAACCAATTGACGCAAATAATTTCACCAACAAACAAAACACACCGTAGGGCGCAAGCTGCATCAGCAACATCATCATTTTCAAAACAACTTCGTTCAAATGCTCAAAAAAATTCCGCATATTGAGCGCAATTTCACCGCCGGTACGCGATATGGCGATACCAAATAAAATTGAGAAAACAATCACCTGCAACATATTGCCTTCGGCCATCGCTTGCACTGGATTGCTCGGGAAAATATCAAGGAAAGTTTCTTTGATCGAGGGAGCTGGTGGTGCCGAGTAAGTGCTGGACAATGCCATATCGACACCGGCGCCCGGCTGGATAAATACTGCTACTCCCATTGCCAAGGCAATAGCCATGGCCGTGGTGACCAAATAGAGCACCAGCGTTTTCGTGGCGAGAGCCCCCATGCGGTTGTGCCCCCCGAGCGACGCCGCACCGCACACTAAAGAAACAAAAACGAGCGGCACTACGAGTAATTTAAGTGACGCCACAAAAATTTGTCCGATGGTGTCAAACAGACCATTGATAACGAACACTTGTAACCACTGGCCCAGAGGACTAGCGGCAGTCTGATGTGCTTGATCAACCCCCATAATCAGGTTGAACACCACGCCTACAATGACCCCTAGCACCATGCCGAGTAAAATTTTATTGGTTAGTGACATAGATACACCCCGGGGCAATAGGTATTTAGCTTTTATTGTTGGTTGAGTCTGGTGTTGGTCAAATCAGAGGCGATGGCGGCGTGGTCATGCCGCCGGAGGAAAGTGTTATTCGTTAACCGCATCTTTCAGGGCTTTGCCCGCTTTGAAAGTTACAGTCTTGCTAGCAGCGATCTGAATAGTTGCTCCAGTCTGCGGATTGCGCCCTTCGCGCGCGGCACGCTCGCTAACATTGAAGGTACCGAATCCCAACAAGGCCACAGACTCACCGCGAGCAAGCGCATTGGTAATCTGTTCGATAAAGGCAGAAACCACCAGGTCAGCCTTGTTAACGCCCAAGTCAGTGTTATTTGCCAGAGCTACGACTATATCGGTCTTGTGCATATTTTCTTCTCCTAAATAGTGAATCGCCGGGGGAGTTTACCTGCATTAATCCGCAAGCGGCAGACTTATCTCGATTTTTTACACGGCAAGACAAACGAGCTGATAAACTGCGGCCCGCCTTGAACACTGCAAGTGTTTTTATCCGCCAACCCAACCGCTTTATGACCAGGAGACCGCGATTGCCCCAGGCATATTCCACCCCCGGCTTATTGTGGCGCCCACTCGCACTCTGGCCGCGCGCGATTCGTCCGCCCTTGGCATTGCAACACTGGTTAACCGACCCAGGCTCCCTAACTGCGCGCCTGATCAAAAAAAGCACTGGCAAGTTTGAGGTGGAGATAGTTCGTCAGTTTATTGGCCGCGCCAGCCGAAATGAATGTGAGGTGTTGGCGATACGGATGAGTGACCTGGTAATGATTCGCGAGGTAATCCTCAAAGGTAACAACCAGCCCTGGGTGTTTGCGCGCAGCCTCCTGCCACTCGCTAGCCTTACCGGTGAACTGCGTCATCTGCGCAAACAGCGTACTCGCCCATTGGGTGCATTTTTGTTTAGCCAGTCGCATTTAGTACGCAGTCCAATTGCGGTTGCGGCCATCCAGCGCAATCATTGCTATGTGCCGTCAACACTGGCGGAGTCAGAGTTACTTTGGGGGCGCCGCTCGATTTTTTCCCTGCATGGCAAGCATCTGCTGGTGAGTGAGGTTTTCCTGCCGGATTTTGTCGCCAGCCTCGCATTGGAACAGGCATAATCACCCGCCAACCAGGTATTCCAATAACAAGTCACAGGCGTTTTGGCAATGACAACCCCTAGCGACAAGCCCGCAAACCCTGCCGTAACCCCAGCGGCAACACCTGCACCGGCAGAACCCGGCCCGGCACCGGCTAAACCGGTCATGCGCAAAAAGCCGACCCCCAAACCAGAAACGGAAGCGCCTGTGGCCAATACCGGCCAACAGACTGCGCCAAAAGTAAAGGCCCCGGCTGTAAAAAAGGCAATGCCAACCACAGCACCCGCAACACCAAAGAAGACAGCTACGGAGCAAGTTCCCAGCGGCAATAGCACACAAGAAGCAGCAAGCCCGGTCGCTGAAACCTCCGCTAAACCTGCGACCAAGTCCGCACCGAAAAAGTCAGCGACAGCAACTAAACCCCAGACTCAAACGCCCACAGCTCCAGCTCCAGCTCCAGCTCCAGCTCCAGCTCCAGCTCCAGCTCCAGCTCCAGCTCCAGCTCCAGCTCCAGCTCCAGCTCCAGCTCCAGCTCCAGCTCCAGCTCCAGCTCCAGCTAACAGGAATCATGCAGCGAAAATCCTTAAAAATGCAGAAAAATTGCTAGAAAAAACGCCATCCAGTAATTTCATCTTGCAAAAGGCACCGCACTACTGGCGCTTGATGCGTATGGATCGCCCGATTGGCACCTTATTATTGCTATGGCCAACGCTCTGGGCACTGTGGCTGGCAGCCAAAGGCGTTCCCAGCATCAAGAATCTTGTGATTTTCGTATTGGGCGTGATTGTGATGCGCGCCGCTGGCTGTGTGATTAACGATTTCGCCGATCGCAAAATCGACGGCAAGGTCGCGCGCACCAAAGAACGACCACTGGCGACAGGTGCTGTCTCGAGCAAAGAAGCGATCGTCCTGTTTATAGCACTTTGCCTGACCGCCTTTGGCCTAGTCCTCATGACCGACGCGCTAACCATCAAACTCTCCGTTGGCGGCTTGGCACTGGCATTTTGTTACCCCTTTATGAAACGTCACACTCACCTACCACAGGTAGTTTTGGGCGCCGCGTTCGCTTGGGGAATTCCCATGGCCTATGCCGCAGAAGCCGGTGAACTCAACCGCCATATGTGGGTGATTTATCTGGCCGTCGTACTCTGGACCGTCGCCTACGACACCTTCTACGCCATGGTAGATAGGGATGACGACATGAAAATTGGAGTGAAATCCACCGCCATTTTGTTTGGCGAACAAGATCGCCTAATCACCGGTGCCTTGCAGCTACTAACCATTTACGCACTGGTATTGGTGGGCAATCGCTTTGAATTGGGCGGCCTCTACTACCTTGGGCTGGTAGTAGCGGGCGGATTGTTCGCCTATCAACAGTGGCTAATCCGCTTTCGCGCCCGCGACGCCTGCTTTAACGCCTTCCTCAATAATAACTGGGTGGGGATGGCGATTTTTGTGGGGTTAGCTGCCGACTTAGCCGTGGGTAAATCTTCATAATTCAGGCATATGTTGGAGCTCAAGCTCACTATATAATCGCCGCCCAACCTCAACCCAGGTTTTTTTGTGGCAAGGAACACCGCACAGGGATTATTGCTGCAAAAGGACTATCGCCTATCAGGAGATAAACTCAATGAAATACCTTAATGTCATCGCGAGTAGCTTGCTAGCTTTGGTTATTGCTGCACCTGTCAGTGCATCAGAACCGGCTCATCCGACCGGCAAGGATGTGAGTAGCATCAGCAAATCGGTAAAGTCCTCCAAATCTTCAAAGTCCGCCAAATCATCAAAATCTTCAAAGTCGTCCAAATCATCGAAGACTTCCTCCAGCACCAGCTTTTCATCTACCTCCAGTGTCAGCTCAACATCCAGTGTCGCTGCTTGCCCGTTGATAAGTGGACTGGATAACACTCCGACAGAACTGGGGCTTAGTGTGGCAGCTGGCAACCGAGTCTACTTGTCCCTCCAGGTGCAAAACGCGGATCTTGGTTGGCAATTTCCGGAAGTCCAGCTGAATAACGCCTATGTAACTTTGGTAAGCACTAATGGCTCAACGTTTATCTATGAAGTTTTGGCACTGGAAAACCTGCCCTCAACCAGCCTGACGTCGATCTACCTTAACTACCAACAACTGAACGCCAACCTGAACGTAACGCGCACCATCGGTATTTACGAGACTATTACTAGTGCAGTAAACGGGGCCAACCCGCTGGCAACCACCCTGACTACGTTGGTCGATACCGCTAGTTGTAACGGTAACTCGTCATCAACCACTAACAGCAGTTCAACAGCGACGCAAAGCTCAGGAGCTACAACCTCAAGCGCGAGTTCATCCAGCCCTACAGTTGTTTGCGAAACTCAGGCAGGTGTTGACAAGGGTACTGCCAGCCTTGGTTTCGGTGTACTACAGGGACAAAACGTCTTTCTGAGCCTGCAGTTGCGCAACGCGAATTACATCTCAACCATCCAGATCAGTCTGCCCGAGGCCGATGTCGTGGAAGTGTTTAATAGCGGCGGCAAGCGAATTTTCCAGGTCAGTGCTCTGCAAAATATCCCGGCAGTCGCCAATTTCCAGCTGAATTACGGATTTCAGCAAACAATTGCCAATCAAAACGTATGGCGTGATGTCGCTATTCACGACACCATTACCGGAGCCATCAACGGTATTTTCCCACTCAGCACATCTTCCAGCCTGCTGGTGGATGCGGCTAGTTGCGTCCAATAATATTCCCGATTAAGGGAATATTATTCCTGCATGATAGTTACTTTAACAATCAAGCAGGCCAGCGATAAAACGCCCTTGTGGCGCATTTTTTAATGTTAACGTTAAAGTATGCGCCACTCGGTCAACCCTCTCGATAATACTCACCGAGCAGCACGTTTTGCGGCTTCATCTACCAATTCGATAAGCGTTAGCACCGATTGCCGATGCAGGTATCGCAGTTTCACGCGGTGCAGCCATCTATGACGCTATTAGCGATCAACGGAAACCTCCGATTGACGCCCTCCTGTGACATTATCGAAGGTCATACTTGGTAACAAAATACATCGCCTAAACACACTAACGAACAATACAGGTTTGGCGGAGCGTTTGCCCCTTAGAACAGCGTTCATAAAGATCTTACGTGCTATATTTCCCCCAAATATCCTGCACACTGTCATAAATGTGTAACACTGAACTTATTTAATAAGCTGCAATATTAGCTTCATAAATACCGAAGCTTCCCGTGGTTTACTCAGGCAGAGCACCTTTATGACTGGTCGCAAAATTCTGATCGTTGATGATGAATCCGCTATTCGCGATATGTTGCGCGTGGCACTGGAGATGGCTGAGTATCAAGTCATGGAGGCGAGCAATGCGCAGGATGCTCACGGCCTGATCATTGATGAAAAGCCTGACTTAATCCTGCTCGACTGGATGATGCCCGGCACCAGCGGTATCGAATTGGCGCGCCGGTTGAAGCGCGATGAGGTGACCTCGGCAACTCCGATCATCATGCTGACCGCCAAAGGTGAAGAGGACAACAAAATTCAGGGCCTGGAAGTGGGCGCTGACGATTACATCACCAAACCCTTTTCCCCGCGTGAGCTGGTCGCGCGCTTGAAGGCAGTATTGCGCCGCGCCGATCCGCAAATCAATTCCGCCCCCATTACCGTTCAGGGCTTGTGTCTGGACCCCGCCAGCCACCGCGTGACCATCAATGATCAGTCGGTCGATATGGGCCCCACCGAATATCGGCTGCTGGAATTTTTCCTCACTCACCAGGAACGGGCTTATACTCGCAGCCAATTACTGGATCATGTGTGGGGCGGCAATGTTTATGTGGAAGAGCGGACGGTAGATGTGCATATTCGCCGCCTGCGCAAAGCTCTGACCATAGACGGCCATGAAGACTTGATCCAGACCGTACGCGGTACCGGTTACCGTTTCTCCACTCGCATTGAAGCCTGATTTCACTCTGCGGTGAGTATCCGGAGGTAGAAACCTCTGCAAGACCATCGGAGACAGGGACGTCGACGATGAGCCCCCATGGATGGGTTCACGGCGTGTCTTGCAGAGGTTTCTACCTCCGGATACGGATTAAGAACTAAGAGGCTCCCCCTTGCTTAAAGGTTTCAGTACCGAACTCCAACGTATTCTGGTCATCCTCGTTGTCTGCAGCGTGATTGGCTTTTTTAGCGACCATTATGCGCTTTGGATGCTATTTGGCTGTGCGATTTATATTCTCTGGATGCTCTGGCAGATGCGCCGTCTCAACCAATGGCTGGTGCGTCAGGAGAGCGAACACCCGCCCGAAGCCAGCGGTATCTGGGGCCAGATCTTCGACAATATCTACCAATTACAACGCGACCAGCGGCTGGAAAAAGAAAACCTGCAAGCGGTGATTAAACGCATTCAGGAAATCAGCTCTGCACTAAAAGATGGCCTGGTAATTCTGGATGCGCGCGGCCATCTGGATTTCTGGAACCCGGCCGCACACCGAATGCTGGCGCTCAGCACCAAAGACCAGGGGCAATCGGTCATCAACTTTATCCGCCACCCCAAATTCGTGACCTACTTTGAAGAAGGCAACTACGAGGAACCACTGGAACTGCCGTCCTCGCGCTTCGCGTCCAAACAGCTGCAATTCCAGATCACCCTGTTTGGCAAGAATGAACGGTTAATTGTAATTCGCGACGTAACACAGCTGCATAACCTGGAAAAAATGCGCCAGGACTTCATTGCCAACGTCTCCCACGAACTGCGTACACCGCTGACGGTTATCAACGGCTATGTAGAAACCCTGGTGGATAACAACACTACACCTACGTGGATTAAGCCGTTGCAGCAAATGTTGCAGCAATCCAAGCGCATGTCGCTATTGATTAATGATTTGCTGGTGTTATCCAAACTGGAAACCACTGAAGCCGGCCACAACCACAAGCCAATCAATATCGAACAGCTACTCGCGATTGTAAAAAGCGAAGCCGAAGTGTTGAGTAAAGAAAAGGAACAGCAGCTCACGCTCATCTGCAACAACACCACCAAGCCCTTGCAGTTACCTGGAAATGAAAAGGAATTACACAGCGCCTTTTCCAACCTGGTTATCAACGCGGTAAAGTACACGCCCAACGAAGGGCGTATTAGTCTTTTGTTATGGCAGGATCAGAAACATTTTTACTTTTCCGTCAGCGATAACGGGCCAGGTATAGAAGCTCAACACATCCCACGCCTTACCGAGCGCTTCTACCGCGTCGATGCCAGCCGCAACAGCAGCACGGGCGGTACTGGTTTGGGATTGGCAATCGTGAAGCATGTACTAATGCGCCACGATGCTGAATTGCAAATCACCAGCGAACCGGGCCGGGGCAGTACCTTTACCTGCATATTTCCTCTACCGCAAAAGTAACCCTTCGTGATATCAGCTCGCTTGGCAGAAAAGTGACAACCTTGTCAATTTTTCTGCTTTCCCACCAAAAGTCGAACTTGACTGGCACTTAAAGCCGGAATTGCTTCGCAAATTCGCACTTAATGACAAAACTATTACCCTATTGACTTAAAGTCGGACCGGATAAAACAACGTTGTCATTTTAGACTCGATCCCCATGCAATGATCCTGACGCCAAGTGCGCAGGGAACTGCATGAGTTAAATAACAAGCGATTACCCTAAGGTTCGCACTGGTTTATGACCAATCTAAATTACCCAGGAGATTGAGAGTGAAAAAGACAATAAAAACTTGCGGTATTGCCGCTGTAGTAATGGGTTCACTGCTGGCTGCAGGCCAGGCATTTGCCCACGGATATGTATCTTCTCCAAAATCACGTTACATCCAATGTGCTGAGAACGGTATTGAAAACCCAACCCATCCAGCCTGTATCGCCGCAAAAGCAGCCGGCAACGCGGGTCTTTACACCCCACAGGAGGTTGCTGTGGGCGGCGTTAAAGACAACCACGAGTTCTTCATTCCTGATGGTCGTCTCTGCTCTGCCAACCGCTCCAACCTGTTTGGTATGGACCTGGCGCGTACGGACTGGCCAGCAACCAACGTAGTACCTGGCCCACGTACCTTTACCTGGACCAACACTGCGGCGCACAAAACCTGGTATTTCCGTTATTACATTACCAAAGAAGGCTATAACCACAGCCAACCGCTGCGCTGGAGCGATCTGGAGTTGATCCACGACTCAGGCAAAGCGGATCAGGAAGCTGTTTCCAACCATGTGGTTAACCTGCCACAACGTACCGGTCGCCACATTGTGTACTCAATCTGGCAACGCGACTGGGAGCGCGATGCAGCGGAAGGTTTCTATCAATGTATTGACGTTAACTTCGGCGGCACGACAACTTCCTCTGTTGCTAGCACCAGCTCATCGGTAAAAAGCTCTGCAGCACCATCATCAGTTGCTTCTTCGGTGGCCAGTTCAGTTGCCTCCAGCGTTTCCAACAATACTTGCGCCAGCTTGCCTGTGTGGAATGCGCAAACCGCGTACACCAACCCGCAACAAGTGCAGTACAACGGAAATCGCTACCAGGCTAACTACTGGACCCAAAACAACAACCCAGCGACCAACTCGGGTCAATACGCTCATTGGTTAGACTTGGGCGCTTGTACCGGCAGCCCGACTTCATCGTCTGTTGCTTCCAGCGCAGTGGTAGTTTCTTCTAGCAAGTCCAGCGTCGCTGTTAGCTCAGTCGCCTCTTCTACTGCTACTGGCAGCTGTACTTCGCCTGCTTACGTAAACGGCAGCAGCTACGCCAATGGCGCTAAAGTACAAAACGCAGGTAGCGAATATCAATGTACCGTTTCAGGCTGGTGTACTGTGGGCGGCCCATACGCTCCAGGTACCGGTTGGGCATGGCAAAATGCCTGGTCATTGGTACGTGCGTGTAACTAATCTACGCGCGCGCAAATTTCCCTCGAACAATCCTGCAAGTTAGTTCGAGGCGAAACGAAAACGGCAATCCAACTGGATTGCCGTTTTGCTTTTCTGATTAAAAAAACGCACAAGGTGATGACAAATATCCTGTTCATAAGCAGACGATTTAGGGCTTAAGATAGTCAGCTCAAAACAGGATGCGCCCAATGAGCAATGACAAACATCTGCCAATGTTAGCAGGGGTAATTACCTGGAGTGCGGTGGTATACATCGAATTCCAACGTCTCGCCGGCACGTCCTACGCGACGCTTGGAATTGTCGGTTATGTTTCCTTCCTGATTTTATTTGCCGCTGTTGTCTACCATCTGGGCGAACGCCGCTATTACGCACGGCACCGGATTTTTTTACACCTGCAATTAACCATTGCGCTCATGTTATTGCTTATTTATCCCAGCGACCTGGCACCCATTCTGCTGGTGGTATGGGCCTCGCAACTGGCTGACTATTTTTCACGGCAGCGCGCGATTTTATTAGTTCTGTTTAGCAATCTGCTGTTTTATTCGATTCTTTTTTTCCACTGGCAGTTCTACAACCATATCGTGGTAGCGCTTACCTATATGGGATTTCAAATATTTGCACTGGGCACCGCATTCGCGCGGGTGAGCGAGAAGCAAGCACGCGAAGAATTGGAGCAGGTTAATCAACAACTATTGGCGACGCGCATTATCCTGGCGCAATCCAGTAAACAGGACGAGCGTTTGCGCATCGCGCGCGATTTGCACGATATTCTCGGCCACCAACTCACTGCGATAAATTTACAACTGGAGATTTTGCAACATAGAGTCGATCAGCAATTGCAATCATCCGTCGCGGAAACCAAACAACTGGCCAAACAATTGTTGGAGAATATTCGCGCGGTAGTGCGCGACCAACGCACCCCACTAACCGTCGACATTCGTCAGGCAGTAAAAACACTCGCCACTCGCCTGCCTGCATTAACCGTGGAAATTCACGGCGACTTACAGTTGGAATCGGCGCAGATGGCAGAGCAATTACTATTATGCATACAAGAAGGTATTAGCAACGCCGTGCGCCATGGCAATACGCAGTATCTTCATTTGAATTTACAACAAGATCAACGTTGCATCCACATAGATATCGACGATCAAGGCAAGGGTTGTTCATTGCCAATAAAACCCGGCAATGGCTTAACCGGGATGCAGGAGCGGCTTGCACAGTTTAATGGCCGCGCAGAATTAATTCCCCAAACGACAGGCTGTCGTTTATCCATCACACTGGAGTTAACGAATGCTTGATATAGGTTTGGTCGACGATCAACAATTGGTACGGCAAGGCATCGCCGGACTACTGGCAATTTCCGGACACGCGCGCGTACTCTGGGAAGCACGTAATGGGGAAGAAGCCTTAACCTTAATCGCCCAACAACCGGTTAATGCGCTGCTGGCCGATATACGCATGCCGGAAATGGATGGAATTGCTCTAGTAAAACGGCTGCGCGCCCAAAAAAATTCCACCCCGGTGTTAATGCTCACCACCTTTGACGATGCAGAATTGTTTAGCCAAAGCCTGATCGCTGGCGCCAATGGTTTTTTATTAAAAGATATTTCGCTGGAAAAGCTGATCAGTAGCTTGCAGGCGATTGTTACCGGCTCTACGTTTTTAGCGGAACCGGAATTGCTGCGCGAGCATCACCAAAAAAAATCTACGCTGGAACTATCAGAGCGGGAGTTGCAAATTTTGCGTTTGCTCGTGGGTGGATTTTCCAACAAAGAAATAGCAAGCGCGATTTTTTTGGCAGAAGGTACAGTACGCAATCATATTTCTAACCTACTTGCCAAACTCGACTGCCGCGATCGAACCCAGGCAGTGCTCAAGGCGATTAACACCGGTCTGGTGTGATCCACTCACACAGAGTCACTATGAACTGGTTTATCGCATTTTGCATCACCTCGCTGGCAACGGCGGGTTATTTATCCTGAAACGCACCGGGTTGAAATTGCAAACGAGCCAGCTGTTGGTAAAGTTCGCTACTTGCAAGCAACTCCTGATGAGTACCGCTCGCAACAATGCTGCCTTGTTGCAGCACCAGAATTTTATCGGCGTTAATCACTGTTGATAGTCGATGCGCAATCATAATCGTAGTGCGATTTTGCATTAGCACTTCCAGGGCCTGTTGTACCTGTTGTTCGCTGTTGGAATCCAGAGCACTGGTCGCTTCATCCAATAATAAAATGGGGCGGTCAGCAAGAATTGCGCGCGCAATGGCGATGCGCTGTTTTTGCCCGCCCGACAATCGCACACCTCGCTCGCCTAAAAAACTATCCAAACCTTCCGGCAATTGCTCGATAAATTCCATCGCAAACGCTGCTTTACATGCTGCAATAACTTCTGCATCCGTTGCAGCAGGGCGTCCATAGCGCACGTTGTCGCGCAGGCTGCTGGCAAAAATCACCGGATCTTGCGGCACCAACGCGATACGTTCACGCAGGGCTTTGATATCTGCATCTTTAACATTAATGCCATCCACCACAATTTCACCCGCTTGGGGATCATAAAACCGCTGCAGCAATTGAAATACCGTGGTTTTACCCGCACCCGACGGCCCCACCAGCGCAATTTTTTCGCCGGGATTAATTTGCAAATTAAAATTTTCAAACACGGCCACATCGGGGCGCGAAGGATAAGAGAAGGTAATGCTGCGCATAGCAACAGCACCGACGGCTGGCACTGGCAACGCTTGTGGATTTTGCACTTGCGGCAAACTGGATGGCGTGGCCAATAATTCAACCAATCGCTCAGTCGCACCCGCTGCGCGCTGCACGTCGCCGATGACTTCTGAGATAGTGCCCATGGCACTCGCGACAATTACCGCGTAAAAAATAAATGCCGATAATTCACCGGCGCTAATTGCACCGCTCAACACATCGTGCCCACCAACCCACAAAATTAGCGCAATAGCACTAAACACTAAGGTAATCACCGCCGCAACTAATAACGCGCGCTGGCGTATGCGTTTAATGCCGGTGGAAAACGTAGCCTCTACCCTGGTATTAAATTCGTGCGCCGATTCAACCTCATGCCCGTAGGCTTGGACGGTGCGAATTTCGTGGATGACTTCATCGGTGTAGGCACCCACATTGGCGACTGAATCCTGGCTCGCACGCGCCAGGGTACGCACGCGGCGGCCAAACGCAATTATTGGCACTAATACAAAAGGAATCGCCAACAACACCAGCAAGGTGAGTTTCAAACTGGTAATTGCTAGCATCACCAAGCCGCCCAATAAAAGGAGCGCATTGCGCAATGCCATAGAAACACTGGAGCCAATGACAGTTTCTAGTTGAGTGGTGTCATTGGTGAGGCGTGAGAGCACATCGCCTGTGCGATTCTGCTCAAAAAATTCGGGCGATAAATGTAATAAATGGGCAAACACTCGGCGGCGTAAATCAGCGGTGATTCGCTCACCCAACCAGGACACCAGATAAAAGCGTGTATAGGTCGCCAGCGACATCACCAGAATCACCGCTAACATACCCAACAGCGCATAGTTGAGCCATTCAGCGCTACCAGCGACAAAACCTTTATCGATGACCTGACGCAACCCCTGACCAATTAACAATACCGACGCTGCAGCAACCACCAAAGCGACCAATGCAGCCAGTATCCGCAGACGATAGGGGCGCAGCAGATCAAACAAGATTTCGCGACGGGAGAGGGGATTTGTCATAGCAGTTCCTGACTACAGCGGAGTTTTCAGGAAGATTGGGCGGGCGATGACCAAAAACAAGCGCCGTCAAGCAAGAGGTGATCTTTGTCAGGTCAGGGTCGCCCAAACAACAGGCAATAAAAAAGGCGAGACTGTAAGTCTCGCCTTTTTAGCTACCGCTAATCTCGTTAGAAATTAGATAGCAGTGATGTTTTCAGCTTGTGGGCCTTTTTGGCCTTGAGTCACAGTGAAGCTCACTTTTTGGCCTTCAGCCAGGGTTTTGAAGCCAGTGCCAGAAATTGCACTGAAGTGTGCAAATACATCTGGACCAGATTCTTGAGCAATAAAGCCGAAACCTTTAGCTTCGTTGAACCACTTAACGGTACCGGTAACAGTCTTGGACATGTTAATCATCCTATTTAAACAGAAGTAATTGATACCCGCGAACGGGCAGTTTGTGCTGGAAATGTGGGAATTACTTATGAAACAGGACGAGGTACTTAATGGAACTTCGAAATGATGTGCATAAATATTAATCGTACTTTCAAGCGAGGCCCAGTGTACACTCGCCACCTCCAAAGTCAATCGATACTTGCCTTACAGGCGCCTCAAACTACAAAATGGTTATAATGGCGTCAGTATTAATCCCATGGAGTCTGTTTATGTTCCTGCGTTACACCCGTTTTCTCACGTTCCTCTGTCTGCTTATTCCATTTCATGCCGCAGCCCAAGCCGGCGCCTTTAATCTGGAAGATTGGCCAAAGACCCAGGCCAGCCTCAAGCCCATGTATGTCAAAGCCATTATGGAGCAAGCGGGCATACATAAAGTCAGCTTTAAATTGCCGGTCGATTTTTATGTGGCCGAGCTGGATAAATTTGCCGTCTTCGCCGCCGAAAAACAGTATCACCCTTATTTAAAAACCGCAGTCGCGCAAAACCTCGCCACTATCGCCACGATTAATTGCGATTGGAATAATGGCGTTGCTCCCTGGGAATTTGCGCAAAAATATCTGGGCGATAACCAATTAGAACTTCTTCAACCACTTTATGCAGATGCTATAACCAAATTAAAAAATAATTGCATCGATTAATGATTAACTCCAAGGTGAAGAATAGTATTTGATTCAAAACCGTATGAGGCATGGATGCCGATTCGAGCCTACATGGATGTATTCACGGCGTGTTTTGAATTAAATACTATTCTGCACTCGCACAAACAATCGCAAATCATCGAAATTTTGGTTGATTCCCTTTTACCCAGAGCGCTCGTTAATTAACTGACCACCGTCTAGTCTATAAGCTGAGTTAGTTAACGAGCCATTTCATGACCCGCGAATCCCACCCCTATTTAATTGTACTGCTCGCCGCCGTAATTGCCATTACGCCCCTTGCTGTCGATATGTACCTGCCGGCCATGCCGGATATTGCCCACAGCCTCAACACCCATATTGGCAATGTGCAGCAATCGCTGAGTATTTTTCTCGCCGCCTATGCGAGCGGCATGTTGTTATTTGGGCCATTGGCAGATCAACTCGGGCGGCGGCCGTTAGCGATTTTTGGTTTAACAGGATTTACCCTAAGTAGTGTCGGTTTGGTATTCGCACACAACATCGAACTCTTCCTAACGCTGCGTACGACCCAGGCTTTTTGCGGTGCGGCTGCCACAGTGGTAGTGCCGGGACTCGTGCGGCATTTGTATCAGGAACACACTGCCAAAGGTATGTCGTACCTGTCCATGATGATGATGCTCGCTCCACTGCTTGCACCGAGTATTGGTAGCGGCATTTTGTGGTTTAGCGAATGGCGCAGTATTTTTATTGTGTTGGCGATTTATGGAGCCCTGATTTTTGCGCTCGTATGGAAATGGCTCCCGGAAATCAGTAAGCCCATTGCAGCGGACACGGAAAAACGTAACCGAAATTTTTTTAGCGGCTATAAAATTATTTTTTCCAACCCGCAAGCACGCCCCATGATCGCCAGCATGATGTTTGGATCGTTTGCATTTTTCTGCTTTATCACCGCGGTATCGTTTCTTTACATCAACTACTTCGGTGTTAGCGAGCAAGTATTTAGTTTGCTGTTTGGGTTGAATGTATTTTGTTTGATGGGCGCTAATTTTATCAACAGCCGGTTAGTCACACGCTACGGCCCCTTGCGTATGCTGCGCACAGGGTTAGCCATTGGGCTAGCGAGCGCGTTACTGTTATGTTTGGTCAATTATTGGCAATTGCCAATAGGTTACACAGTCGCCGCCGTCGCATTTTTGATGGGCTCGCTCACCCTGATGGGCACCAATGCCGATGCAATCCTGCTGATGAAATTTCCCCACAACAGCGGGTCGACCACCGCCGTTACCGGCACACTGCGCTTTGGCAGCGGCGCCTTTGCCGGGCCACTGCTCGCATTTTTCTATACCGGCACCGCCATGCCTTTTTCATTGCTGATGCTCGCGGGAGTAATGGGCGTATTAATTTGCCAAATCTGGTTTTGGTGGGCCAACAAAAGTGTGATTACAACTCATTAATGTTCCAGGCAGATAACCACGGCGGCGTGATAGGCCTTCCAATAAACCGGAATCACATAAGAGCGCATCTGCCGGGGCAAATGAATTTGGTTGGGCGCACCTTCTATCATCACTGGAACTGAAATCATAAATTCATGGCCAAACTGGCTACGCGCATTGCCGGAAATGGTATTGGCCACTTCGCCCACCAAATCAAAAATATGTTCGTTGCTAGTATCCAGCTCACCAATACTGAGCAATAGATGTTTCAGCAAAATGCGCGGCGCGGTGAAATACACACAGCCGCGATAGGGGCCAGAAATTCCGATAATGCCCGTTACGTCATAGGCCGCTGGATTGTCGTTTTCCACCAGATAGGGCGTGCCTACTTTTACTTCCTTGTCGTTGGTGTGATGAAAATAGCGCACAACGCCGTCGATAAATACTTGCAAGGTTTCTTGAGACATTTTAACAATTAATCCTCGGTTAACTCAGTCAGCGCTTCCAGCAATTGTTCATCCGTAAAGGGTTTACACAAAAATCCACGCGCGCCTTTTTTCAAGGCTTCAATGCCCGTGGCCTTATCAGACAGCGCGGAAATCACCAGAATACGCAAGCCTGGGTCCAGTGCCATTAATTGCTGGATGCAGGCAATGCCATCCATTTCCGGCATGGTTAAATCCATAGTCACTACTTGCGGACGAGTTTCCTTATAGAGTGCAACGGCTTGCATTCCATTCGCAGCCGCGGCCACCACCTGGAATTTATCTGAATCGTTACAGCGTTCTATTTTGCGGCGGATAATATTGGAATCATCCACAATCATTAGCGATAACATTAATTACTTCTCCAAAAATCCTTATAAAAATCAGGCCGCGATATCATTGCCGTTCGATGTATCTCCATTCGAAGACTTTGTTGAGGAAAAGTCGCATGTGGAGGAATCAGCGTTGGATTCTACTGCGATAATCGGCAGCGTTATCACAAAGCGACAGTGGCGACTGCGACGACTGGAAACCGTAATTTTTCCTCGATGCTCCAGTACATGGTTCATTACGGCTTCCATACCCACACCGCGGCCTGCGTCTTTAGAAACTTCCGGTGCGGTGCTAAATCCTTCGTGGAAAATTAATCCCAACAAATGCTTGTTAGTCCAGGATTCAATTTCATCCTCTGGCCATTTTCCGGAAGCAAATGCTTTTTCGCGAATCGCGTCGTAGTCCAAGCCTGCACCGTCGTCCATTACCGTCAATTCCATTTCGGTATCGGAAATTTTCGCCAGGCGCAAATCAATCCGACCTTCCATCGGCTTTTCACAGAGTTCGCGATCGCTCGGCGTTTCTATGCCGTGCACTACAGAATTACGCAGTAATTGGATTACAATTTCTTTTAGCTGTTGTTCGTAGCCGGGTTCCAATTCCAACTCACTTAATCCACTCGCCACCAGTTTTACCAACTTGCCGTTGCGCGCCGCGATATTTTGTACGAACTCGTGCAAGTGATCCCAGGTACGGCCCGGGCGGTTGCTAGCAACTGGGGTAGATACCGTTTTTGCTTTATTGCCACTTACAATGGCAAACTGACCCAATTTTTCTGTGAGGTGTTCCACTTGCTGGGTGTAACTGATTAAATTTTCCAGCTGTACGGTAAGGCCCAGATAATCGTTGCCGGTTAAATCCTGCTTATCGCGCAATTCTGCCAAGGTATCTTCCATTTTATGTGCCGCTGTTTCAAAGAATTCCAACTTGAGTGAAGCGGCTTCACCTTTGAAATTATGAATTTCGCGAAAAATATTTACGGCTTTATCACGCACAGCCTGATTGGTTTTTGCCGGTTGGCGCAAAACATTATTAATGCGGTTAAAGCAGTTAAAACTGTTGGCGATAAATTCGCGCAACAAACCCGGATGTGTATGTAGCAAGCTGGTGATCATTTCCAACTGCGACTCGTTGTGTTTGCGACTTTCGTTTAACGCGCGCTCCAGTTTCACCTGCTCAGTAATATCCAGCACGGTAACGAGGACGTGAGAAATTTCTGCAATGTCATCATCGTTTTTCTGATAGGCGCGTGCAAAACTGAATTGCAAATGCTTGGTCAGGAAGCCGCCACTTTGGTTGGCAATATTCACTTCCACATTGTTGAGCGGATTTAAATCGCCAATCAGCTTTTCCTTGATCTTTTGGTCAAACAACAGTTCGATAAAACCACGCGCGGTGTCGGCATCTTTCGCACTGACAATGTTTTCCAGCAGCGACTGGAAGGACTGACCACCAAATTGCTGCTTGCCCAACACGTCTGATAATTTTGCAGAATGTTGTTCACCGATAACCAAATCCTTGTCAATCAGGAACAGACCTTCGTTAACGGTTTCCAGAATTTCAGTCGTTTCCCGGCGCGCTTTTTCGATCACTTTATCGCTGTCGCGCAGCTGCCGCACAAAGTGCAACATAATAAACAGGAAGTTGATAATCGCGAGGCAAATGCCCAGAGTTTGAATGGCGCGCAAGCGGGTCGCTTTAGACGCAGCCACCTGCTCCAAACTCACGGTGAGATCGTTCATGGAGGCGAGCATGGTAAGATTGTGGGTGCGCGCCAATGCGACTGCCACTGCCAGCGCACTCGAATAATCTTCACCGCGAGCCAGGGTGTCCGCAAAAATTTCAATGGATTTTTTATAGGGCAACCACAACTGCAATGTGTTTTGCAGGGAATCTTTTCCCAGACGATTGCGGACGGGCTCCAGAGTGACTATGTCTTTGCCTGCACCGCGTGCTTGGCCGCCATTAATAAATCCACTCAGGGTTTCATCAAATAAGCCCTTACTTAATTGCAATTCATCGAAGGCATTTTTGAATGCAATAGGATCATCTTTGGATGCATCCAACACCAGCAGGGTTTTCGCCATGCGCTGCGATAGCATCCGCTGGCGCCCGGCCAGGTTTACACCCACCGCATCATCGGCAATTTCATAGGAAACGTAGAAGTTGAAAATTAATACCGATGCGTCGAGCAATAAAAACAATGCAACCGAAATAATTATGCCGCGGTATTTACCGAAATCGAAATTGAATAGTCCTGACATGTGTTCGCCCGTGATCATGAGTAGTGATTACCGCTGTGGTCGAGCGGCCGGGCGTTCCATATCTTCCTTAACGTTTGCCCTTAAGAACAGCTCCGTGAATTGTTAATTCACTTGTAGTGACCGGGCTTTAGCGAAACTTGTGCCAATCGCCATAAATTCGCGTTTGACATAGGAATTAAACCTGAAATAACGGCGTTTGATTATTTTTGGTGCGGGTAATTTTTTATCTGTGATAAAAAGGATATGTGAGTTGATGCGCCAAGGCATGCATATTGGTGCAAACTTTTGGCGCAGCGCACGAAATTAGTTCTTTTACCGCAAATTATTCTTCTTGTAACTGCATGGCCCAAAGTTTGGCGTAGTAGCCCTGCAGCGCGAGTAACTCATTGTGAGTCCCCTGTTCTATGACATGGCCATTTTCCATGACCACTATGCAATCCGCATCCACTACCGTGGACAAGCGATGAGCAATTACCAACGTGGTATGGCCACTGGACACTTCGCGCATCGCATCCAGTATCGCTGCTTCAGATTTTGAGTCCAACGCACTGGTCGCCTCATCGAAAATTAGAATACTTGCGCCTTTTAAAAGCACCCGCGCGATAGCGATGCGCTGCTTCTCGCCCCCGGAAACTTTTAAGCCGCGCTCACCCACCAGTGTTTGATCGCCGTTGGGCAGGCTATTAATAAATTGCTCCAGGTGGGCCATTTTAATTGCGCGATCGATTTCTTCATTCGTTGCCGAGGGATTGCCGTAGGCGATGTTCTCGCGAATGCTGGTGTTAAACAGAACCGTATCCTGTGGCACTATCGCGATCGCACGGCGCAACGAATCCAAGGTGACTGAGCGAATATCCTGACCATCGATAGAAATGTTTCCGCCATCAATATCGTAAAAGCGATAGAGCAAGCGCGAGAGGGTACTTTTCCCGGCGCCAGATGAGCCGACAATGGCCAATTTACTGCCAGCGGGAATATGCAGGTCCAGTTGTTGCAAAATCGGGCGCTCTTTGTGATAGCCAAAATCCACCTGCTGCCAACAAATTTCCCCGCGACTTACTTGCAGTGGCTTTGCGTCAGCTGCATCGCTAATCGCTGGAGTGCGCTTTAACAGCGCCAGCATATTTTCCAAATCAGTGAGCGAACGGCGAATTTCGCGATAGACAAAACCGAGGAAGTTGAGCGGAATAAACAGCTGGATCATATAGGCATTAATCATCGCCAAATCACCCAGGGTCATGGTTTTATCCAGCACACTCTGCGCCGCCATCCACATCATGGCCGTCATTGCCAGTGCGATAATCAGCGCTTGGCCCGAGTTGAGTGCGAGTAGCGACATGCGATTTTTTAATTTGGCGGACTCCCACTTTTCCAGAAATTTATCGTAGGTCTCGGCTTCGTAATTTTCGTTGTTGAAGTATTTTACCGTTTCGTAATTGAGTAATGAGTCTATTGCGCGGGTACTGGTGGAGGAGTCTGCCTGATTGGCTTCGCGTACAAACTTATTGCGCCACTCAGTGGTGTAGATGGTGAAGACAACATAAACCGCCACGGCGATCAGAGTGATTACGGCATACCAAATAGAAAAGGCCGCGGCAAAAATGATTGCCACCATGAGAATTTCAAACAGGGTGGGAACGATATTGAACATTAAAAAGCGCATTAAAAAACTGATGCCGTTGGTGCCACGCTCTATATCGCGGCTGATGCCCCCGGTGGCGCGATCCAAATGAAATGCCAATTCAAGCGAATGCAAATGTTTGAACACGCGCAAACCAATTTTGCGCATGGCGTGTTCGGTAACGCGGCTGAATAAGGCATCGCGCACTTCACCAAAAAATACACTCCCAAAACGCAGGGCGCCGTAAAACAAAATAAAAAATGCCGGTAGTGCAAGTTCTGGCGCGAGGCTGCGATCAACGCCATCGATAATATGTTTCAGTGCCCAGGGCATCACTAGCGTTGCGCCTTTGGCAGCAAGCAGTGCCAGCATCGCCAACAGCACCCGCCCTTTAAATTCCCATAAATAGGGCAGCAGGTAGTTCATGCTTTGGCGCAAATTGACCTTCGGGCTTTCTTCACGCACTTCATTGTTAGGGTGAACCGATAGTCCGGACGAGTGCATGCCGCGCATAAGGAGAGCCTTTTGATCAATGGGGAGATGAAAGGATAGCTGCTCGCCAGGGAGCAACCACCGAGATGGGCCCTGAAACGCAATTATCAATACGCGGTGCGTTTATTGGGAGAAAAAATCCCACATGACGTCATTGGCCGAGATCGCTTGCGAGGGAGGTTCATCGCCGCGCGGCTTGCTTCCGCCCGGCCAGGAGTGCCCACCCGTCTCGGTTACGCACAGCTGTACTTTCACCGCACCTGCACAGTGGGAATATTGCTCGCAATAGGCGCCCGGCTTTTCCAGCACTCGCCGTGGCTGGCTGCCGCACTGGTTTTGTTTTACCCATTTGGCGATGGTCGCCGGAACAGAAATGAAGTCGGTGACCTTGGACTCATCCCTGAATTTTTCCCCTGCGCCACCATTAAACAGTACGCGATCATCGTTCGCCGCGTGGATATGCAGAATCGAAACGGGTTTGCGCGGTGCGCAGCTGAGCGTATTGTCAGTGCCAGCCACGGCGGCAATTGCGGCAAAGGTATCGGCCATTTCACAGGCCAGGCGATAGGACATCATGCCGCCGTTGGACATCCCTGTTGCGTATATGCGCTGGCGATCAATCATTAACTCAGCAGATACTTTGCGCAACATGGCCCGCACGAATCCCACATCATCGCTATTTTTGTCGCGCGCATTGGCGCAGCAGGCGCCGGCATTCCAGGTGGCAAATTTGCCCGAGCGGAATTTGCTGTAACCATTGGGAAATACCACAACGAAACCTGCAGCATCGGATTTTGAAATCAAGCCGTAGTATTTATCCTGCGCCATATAATCGCTATCGCCCCCACCGCCATGAAAGGCCACGACCAAGGGTGTTGGCGTTGCCGGGTTATAAGCGCGTGGAACGTGGATTCGATAATGACGATTGACCCCATAATGCAGCAGGCTGCGCTCATAATCTCCGGGTTTGGTTATGGGCACATCTGGCTGTGCATCCGAACGGCGCTCTTTGATGCGTTCGCGGATCGTTTTATCCCCGCTAGTTGCCAATACCGGCAACGTCAGCAACAAACCGGATAGGAAGCAACCGATCACAAGACATAGAGTTCGCGACTTGTGCAGGGTAGATAAATTGGTCATCGCCGATGTCTCCTAAACGCTGTGGGAATTACCGGGGTATTTTTACCGCAGAATATTTCTGCTGCACAGCCCCGCAGTGCTACCATTAGCACTTTCAACTCTGCCCATTTATTCATGAAGATACCCAAGCGCCTGCAACCTCTGGTCGATGATGGTTTGATCGACGAGGTTTACTACCAACTGATGAGCGGCAAAGAGGCCCAGGTTTTTGTCGTTAGCGCCAATAACCAGGTGCGTTGCGCCAAGGTCTATAAAGAAGCGCATAAACGCAGCTTTAAGCAGGCAGCGCAATATCAGGAAGGGCGCACAGTGCGCAATTCACGCCGCGCGCGCGCCATGGCCAAGGGGACCAAATTTGGTCAAAAAGAAGCCGAGGAAGCCTGGTTAAATGCAGAAGTAGAAGCGCTCTATCGCCTCGCGCAAGCGGGGGTTCGGGTACCCGAACCCTACTGGTTTTTGGAGGGTGTGCTGGTGATGGAGCTGGTCGTCGATGAAGAAGGCGACCCGGCGCCGCGTTTGGATGATGTCGCCTTTGATGCAGACACCGCGCGCGATTACCACGGCCGCATGATGCAGGAAATTGTACGCATGCTCTGTGCTGGCCTGGTTCACGGCGATTTATCTGAATTTAATGTCTTGATCGATCACTCGGGCCCGGTCGTCATTGATTTACCCCAAGCCGTGAATGCAGCGGGCAACAACAACGCCAAAATGATGTTGCTGCGCGATGTAAATAATATGACCCAGTATTTCGGCCAGTACGCGCCGGATTTATTAGTCACCCATTTTGGTGAAGAAATTTGGGATTTATTCGAGCACGGCAATTTACACCCCGCAGTAAAACTCACCGGACAATTTGCGCAAAGTAATGTGGATGCCGATATCGCCACCATGATGCGCATTATCGAACACG
Source organism: Cellvibrio sp. KY-GH-1 (assembly GCF_008806975.1). NCBI lineage: Bacteria > Pseudomonadati > Pseudomonadota > Gammaproteobacteria > Cellvibrionales > Cellvibrionaceae > Cellvibrio > Cellvibrio sp. KY-GH-1. The sequence goes on along the minus strand of NZ_CP031728.1, from coordinate 4,154,411 downwards.
CCAAACTGGAAGAGGAAGACCGCAAAGAGCGCGAGCGTATGGCGCGCAACGGCGAGTTTTAAGTGCGAATAGCGGGCAACAAAATTAACGCACGCAACCCACCCAGGGGGCTGGTTTCCAGCGCCAATTTACCGCGACAATGTTCCACTATGTCGCGCACTATGCCCAAGCCCAACCCATGCCCCTGAATTTGCTCGTCAAGACGCGCGCCCCGCGTTAATACTTGCTCGCGCAATTCCGGCGCTATACCTGGACCGTCGTCATCAATCGTAATGACGTAATGCGCATGTTCCAACACAATGTTAATAGCAACTTTTTGGTGCGCCCATTTGCAGGCGTTATCTAACAAATTGCCCAATAACTCCAAAATATCTTCGCGATCCCACGGCAAGCGCATGCCAGGTTCAGCGCGCCACTCCAATTGCAAATTGCGCTGATGTATTTGCTGCAAGGTACTGCATAGATCCGGCAACTCTTTTGCGCAATCAAAATAGGCTCCGGGCAGAACCTCGCCTGCGAGTCGAGCGCGACCCAACTCACGGCTGATGCGCTCTTGCATACTTTGTAACTGCTGACGAAATTGATCGCGCAATTCAGGGTGAGCATTTAATTCGTGGCGGTTAGCAAGGCTGAATAAAATCGCCAGAGGTGTTTTTAACGCGTGCCCCAAATTGCCCAACGCATTGCGCGAACGACTGAGTGTGTCTTCGGTGTGATGCAATAAATGATTGATTTGCTCGACCAAAGGTTTTAGCTCATCGAGCGTTGGTTGATCGAGCAAGCTGCGCTGCCCCTGCTGCAACTGCGCGATTTGTACGCGCACCTTCTCCAACGGCAGGAGCGCGCGCTGAACCAGATAACGCTGAACTAATACCAGCAGTATTAGCGCGATCATACCTATGCCGGCACTAATCCATTGCCAGCGATGGAAGCTCTGCAGAATCGGTGTGTAATCCTGTGCGGTAATAATCTGGATATTGTTACCGTAGCGGCGAAAGTCCGCGCGATACACCAATAGCTCTTCCGCTTCCGGGCCATCCACCAAACCAGCGTGCAAACCCCGGGTTTTCGGCAGAGGCAAGTGGTAATCCCACGAAGAGCGCGAGCGCCACTGTTGTTCGGGAAACACAACCACAAAATAGGCCCCGGAATAGGGGCGTTTGTAACTGGCAGACAAACGCTGCTGATCCAACTCCACCCCATTAGCACCGCGTACCAGCGCCGCGAGCAGCGTTTCTGCTTCGTGGTGCAAATGCGTTTGCCAATAGCGCCTCAGCCCCTGATCAAGCAACCAGAAACTAATTTGTGCCAGCACCAGGCCAGTAATAATTAACAAACCAACCAGGCCAATACCCAGTCGCTGTTGAATAGAATTCATCGTGCGTTTAAACAAAAAAATAATCTCGCGCTAGCACGTCCTTTTAACAACAGCATCCCTGGCCACCGGCCTAATTTTTTTGCAAGCGATAACCCTGCCCGCGCTTGGTTTCAATCAAGTCCTTACCCAGCTTGCGCCGCAAATGATTAATATGCACTTCAATCACGTTGGAATCACGCTCAGTTTCACCATTGTAGAGGTGATCGTTTAATTGGGTTTTGGAAATAATTTTTCCTTCATGCAACATTAAATAGCGCAACAAACTAAATTCTGCTGCAGTCAATTCGATGTGTTCACTATCGTTTACTACACACTGCCGCGCTTCATCCAGTTGCAAACCGCCGGCATGAATTTGCGGTTGATTAACTCGTCCGTGTACGCGACGTAGCAATGCTTGAATACGCAATTGCAGCTCTTCTGGATGAAAAGGTTTGGTAAGATAATCATCGGCGCCCGCCTTTAACCCTTCAATACGCTCAGCCCAGTGGTCGCGCGCGGTTAGAATTAATACCGGGCAATGCATTTGCGTTGCGCGCCATTCACGCAGAATTTCCAAACCGGATTTCCCCGGCAAGCCAACATCCAGCAGGATTAAATCGTAAGGTTCAACGGCACCTTGAATTAATGCATCGCGCCCATCAGCCAGCCAATCCACTGCGTAGCCCGCGCGTTTTAAATCGGCTGTCAATTCATCGGCCAGTGCCACATTGTCTTCGACGATTAGGATACGCACTAGTCATCCTCCTCGTCTTTTAAAATTTTGCCGGTGGACGCATCAATTTCCAGTTCGCGCACCAGGCCTTCACCCGTGGCGAGTTCCACCTCGTAGATATAAATATCGTCATCCTCTTCCAATTCCACTTCCAGTAGGCTCGCTTGCGGATGACGTTGTGCAATTAACGATAATACTTGTTCGAGCGGAATAATTCGGCCCTGCTCACGCAGACGCAGGGCTTCGTCTTGCGACAAATCGCGCGCGCTCACACTGCTGGTGAGCAACAACAGTAACAACACAACGCGAGCGACAGAATTCATAACAGTTCCGATGGATTAATCGTCTTGCCGGTTTTTCAGAATTTCACCAGTGGCAGCATCCAGCTCCATATCCCATTCCATACCCTGAGCATCGATCAGTTCTAATTGATAAACGTAACGGCCCCATTCTTTATCCAGCTCGGCCTCGTAAATAATCCCTTTGGGGTGCTGTGCCGACACAATCTTATTCAAGGTTTCAAAAGTGACGATGTTACCAGAGTCACGCAGCTTCTGGGCGTCATCCGCACTCAGGTCACGTGCCTGAGCCGTTAAACTCAGCAGGGTCAAACTGGCGGTGATCAATGTAATCAGTTTCATGTTAAAGCTCCTCATTCACAGTAAAAATTGGGGGGTTATAAATCCGCGTTAGCGATGTCGACCCACCAAGAATAAGGAGACTGGATTAAATGAAACTTAATTCGACCACAATTGCCAAGGTAGATTGACGCCCGGATACACCCTGTAGATACTGCTCACTTGGATCGGCACAGCCGGTTTTACGGAGAAATGTAGTTAATAACTGAATGGAGCGAATTATGTTCAGACGTGTATACCTTGGGATTCAACTCGGCATTTTGCTTTTTTGTACTATCACCAGCGGCGCTTACGCCACCGTCAACCTGAAAGACTACGGGGGCCTGCCAAATATGAGCATGGTCACGATTTCACCTAATGGCCAACTTCTCGCGTATCGCAATACCACAGAAAAGTTAGATGCATTAGTGGTTCTTTCACTGAGCGATAAAAAGGTGCTCTCAACAATTGATCTATCAAACATTGAGCCTGATGGAATATTTTTCATTAACGATGACCAAATTATTTTTCGCGCATCTGAATACACGCGCGTAGCCGGCTTTCGCGGCAAGTTTGATTTGAGCACCGCATTTGTACACAGCATTAAAGACAAGAAAACCCGTCAACTGCTAATTCCCGGCGAGAAAATTCTTGCGGGGCAAACAGGTCTTGGCGGAATTGTTGGAATTACTCCCGATGGTAACTACGCGCTAATGCCAGCGTTTACCCAGGTTGACAACCATTTCCCCACACCTAAATACGCACTTTATAAAGTTAATCTGAAAAAGAAAAATCTGCGCGTAGTCCACGCTGGTGATTATCAGGCCGTTGATTTTTTTGTTAATGCAGAAGGCGATGCCATAGCCCAGGAAGAATTTGATGAGCGAAATAGCGAGCACCGCATCCTGAGTTTGCAAAATAATAAATGGGTGAAAATTTTCAGCGAAGAAACCAAAATTCGCAATCGTGCTTTTGTCGGCCTGACTCCCGATTACAAATCGCTAGTCATGCTGCTTACCGACGAGTCAAATCGCAAAAGCTACTACACCATGAGCCTTGCCGATGGCAGCATTAAGGGCCCATTACTCAGTAGGGACAATGCTGACATTGAAGGTGTAATTACCAATGTTAACCGTGTGGTCTTTGGTGTTCGTTACTCCGGTTTTACCCCCAGTTATCAGTTTTTTGATGAAAAGCTAAATCAACGGATGAAAGACGTGGTTGCGCAGTTTCCGGAACAATCAGTGTGGCTAATCGATTGGAGCCCGGATTGGAAGCACTGGGTAGTGAATGTAGAGGGCTCTGCTTACCCGGACGATTTTTTTCTATTTAGCGACAATGCCGAACCCAAGTTTCTCGCGTCAGGCCGTCCAAATATTTTACCGGAGCAACTTCACCCTATTGGCAAAGCAACTTATGTTGCCCGTGACGGCATGAAAATTCCGAGCTTGCTTACTATTCCGCGCGATAAAGTTTCGGCGATAAAAAATTTACCTACCATCATTTATCCACACGGTGGCCCCGCCAGTTATGACCGAATTGGTTTTAATCCCTTTGCACAGGCATTGGCAGCGCAGGGCTATTTGGTAATGCAACCACAATTTCGCGGCTCCACGGGTTTTGGTTACAACCATTACCAATCCGGCCTGGGAGAATGGGGCAAGAAAATGCAGGACGACATCACTGATGCCGTAAAATTTCTCACCTCCAAAGGTTATGCGGACCCTAAACGCATTTGCATTATGGGAGCCAGCTACGGCGGCTATGCAGCCCTCGCCGGTGGTGCATTTACGCCGGAATTGTATAAATGCGTGGTGTCGATTAACGGTTTGGGAGACTTGAACGACATGTATTCCTGGGACAAGTCGCAAGACGGTGCCAAGAGCGAATCCGCTGCCTATTGGGCGCTGCAATACGGCAAAGGCGATATTGATAAAAATAAGCTGGCGCAAGTATCGCCACTTAATTCCGCCGACAAGTTTGGTGCGCCGGCATTATTGATTCATTCAGAGAATGACAAAATAGTGCCGATTCGCCAATCGCAAGATATGGCTAAGGCACTGAAGAAAAACAACAAATCTGTTGAACTGATTGAATTGGAAGGGGACAACCACCACCTCACAGAGGGCCCAACTCGCCAGCAAGCCCTTGAGGCCAGCATCAAATTTATTAATGCTCATCTGCAATAAATTCTGAACCTTCATGCACTATTGAATTGCATTTGTTATCACCCCTGAGCCGCACAGGCCAGGGGTTATTTTTTTCGCAACCAATTCACAAGCAGATTATTGCCAAGCTCGCCACACAATATTTGCCAACTTCAAACAATATGAAATTTACCACCTGGCGTTTATGTGCCAAAAGTAAGTGCTTTACGAAAATTTTCACAAAAACGCACAAAGTTTCACAACTCTGCAGCGCGTAGATTTTTATACTGGCCCGAATCTTCCATGGAACAGCCTGAATTTCCCAAGCTAGGTGGTATCTGCTTATGAACTCCGGAATCCGTATACCCGCTGCACCCCATTCCGCGTCCTACCATTTGCCGTTGGCGCGCGCGCTGCGCGTTATGCATTTTGTCGCCGATGATTCGCTACCGCTGCAAACTGCAGTGGCGCAATTGGTGCAAGCCGCAAAAACTGATACCCAACTGGATGCACTGTTGGTAGTAGATAGGAATGCAAACCTCCACAACGACAGCCACTGGCACAGCGAAGGTATTTCCTTCAAGCAACTCAGCAGTTGGTCCAGCATTGGCCGCAGTTACGAATTTTATCGGCTCTGCCGCGAGTACCAGCCAGATGCCGTATTTATTCACTCACTCAATACCACCAACTGGTGTCGCACTGCATGCGCGCGCGCCGGCGTTAAACATATTATTGCGGTCAATCAGAATGACGTAACCGCTATTCCCTATGGCATCGCCTTGGAGCAATTTGCTAAGGCCGATGAAGTGCCACTGGGCCTGCGTATTCCAGGCATTATTATGCCCAGTGGTTTTAGTGGCTCTTTTCATTTGCAATTAATTCGTGCACTGGCCTGTTTGCGTGAAAAACGCTTGTACCCGCGCGTATTTCTCACCGGATCCGGTAAGCGTCGCGATCAACTCGCGGCGCAACAACTTGGCACTGCCTTGGGACTGGACAATCAAATTCGCATCGCCGAACACTGCAGCAATTTGCCGTTTTTATTGATGCATCATCAAATTGCGATTATTGGTAACCCCGAGCAGCATCAATTGCATATTGCGCAAGCAATGGCTGCCGGCTGCGCAACTATAGGCATTACCGACAATACCGCTAACGCTGGCTCGTTAATTCAGCAAGAGCGCGACGGATTATTACTGGCCAGCGATTCGCCCGAGAGGCTCGCCGAAAAACTTGAACGCTTGCTGCGCAATTCTGCGCAAGCACAGCAATTAGCACGCAAAGCGCGCTTGCGTGCACTGGAAGATTTTTCTTTATCGCGAATGCAAATGGCTTATCAACAAATTTACCAAAACCTTAGCGCGGCTTTCATACCTCCCCATGTTGCGGCTTAATCGGCAAACATCAGGCGAGCACAAAGCTCGCCTGCGAAGGGCCGAGCCTTAAAGCATCTGACCACCGGAAATTTCAATGCGCTGCGCATTAACCCAGCGGTTGCTGTCAGAAAGTAATGACGCGATCGCCGGGCCTATATCGTCTGGCACACCGACACGCCCCAGCGCCGTCATCGCGGCAATTTGCTGATTAAGTTGCTCATTGTCGCGCACCTTCCCACCGCCAAAATCCGTTTCTATCGCGCCGGGCGCCACAACATTCACTGCAATACCGCGCGCACCCAATTCTTTCGCCTGATAACGAGTAAGCACTTCGATGGCCGCTTTCATCGCCGCGTAAGCAGAGTAGCCCGGGTAGGTGATGCGCGTTAAACCGGTGGATAAATTCACAATGCGCCCGCCGTCATTGATCAGCGGCAACAGCGCCTGGGTAAGGAAAAATGTTCCTTTCAAATGGATATTCATCAACAAATCAAACTGGGCTTCCGTAGTTTCTGCAAAGCTTGCGTGCACACCGATACCGGCATTGTTAACCAGAAAATCGAAGCGCTCGCGCTGCCATTGTTCGCCCAGTAATTGCTGCAGACGCTCCGCGAACCCGGCAAAGCTCGCGGCTTGCCCGACATCCAGTTGCAAGCTGGCGGCCTGTACACCCAAGGCTATCGCCTCTGCCACTACCGAGTCTGCCTCTTGTTGTTGACTGTGGTAGGTAAAAATAACATCCACGCCCTGTTTGGCTAAGGCCAACACGGTGTTTTTGCCTAAACCGCGGCTGCCGCCGGTAACTAATGCAATCTTGTTCATAACTGCCTCGCTGAAGATGTTGGATATCTAGGGATCACGAAAATTTATTCAGTGAGGCCAGTCTATTACCGGGCATAAGTTAGATAAATCAGCAAAAAATGACTAGACTGTTCGTATATTACGATCAATGAGCGCAATACATGAACAGATTGGACGCCATGCAAATCTTTGTGCGTGTTGCGGAGTTGGCGAGTTTTACCCGCGCAGCCGAGAGCCTTGGGCTACCCAAAGCCAGTATTTCTACCCAGGTACAGCAACTTGAAAGCCTCTTGGGGACGCGGTTGTTACACCGAACCACACGCCGGGTACAACTCACGCTCGATGGCCAGATTTTTTACGAGCGCAGTAAAGATTTACTCGCCGACGTGGATGAACTGGAAGGACTGTTCCAACAGGGCGCCACTAACCTGACGGGGCGTTTGCGAATCGATATGCCCAGCGCCATGGCCAAGAACCGCATACTGCCACGTCTACCGGAATTTCTTGCACAGCATCCGCAACTGCAATTGGAAATCAGCAGCACCGACCGCCGTGTTGATTTAATTCGCGAAGGTTTTGATTGTGTAATCCGCGTGGGAAAATTAACTGATTCATCGCTGATTGCACGCCGCTTGGGCACGCTGGAATTATTAAACTATGCAAGTCCCGCCTACCTCGAACGTTTTGGTGTGCCCCAATCGCTGGACGATTTATCCCGTCATCATTTAGTGCACTACACACCCACACTGGGAGCGAAATCCGGGGGATTTGAATTTGTGCAAAACAATGAGCACAAAACAATTGCCATGCAGGGCAATATCACGGTGAATAATTCCGATGCTTATCAAGCAGCCTGCCTCGCCGGATTTGGCATCGCACAAATTCCACGCATTGGTGCGCAAGAATATGTTGCTCAGGGGCGGCTCGTTGAATTACTCACGAACCATCGCGCCGAGCCGATGCCGGTATCACTGCTCTACCCGAATCGACGCAACCTGGTGCGACGTGTACAAGTTTTTATGGATTGGGTGAGCGCACAACTGCGCGGTTATATCGATTGATACAAGAAGGTAGCGCAAAAAAAACTCACGCACAAAACTTCACAATATTTATCCATAGGCTCTTTATACTCCGCCGCAATTCATAAGCCCTTTATCAGGCTCGATGTCAAACTTGTTTTGCAATGGGTAAACACTCATGAATGCCGGACTGTGCTCCACCAATTACTCAAGCCGATCACCCTGGCTCAGTATATTAATTCCGATTTATAACGTTGCGCCCTATTTACACGATTGCCTCCATTCAATTGCATCGCAAGCGTCAGCGACAATTGAAATCATTGCCCTGGATGATTGTTCGACCGACAATTCGCTGGAGATTTTGCGCACCTTTTGCGCTAGCTCACCAGTACCCATTCAAATCCTTCAGCACCCACACAATCGAGGCCTAAGTGCGGCGCGCAATACTCTGCTGGATAACGCGCGTGGTGAATATATTTGGTTTATCGATTCCGATGATATGCTGGCTCTCGAAGCGATTCAGTCACTACAAACATTAATTCACACCTATCCTGCTGATCTGATCCTCTGTGATTACAGTGTTTTGCACAGCGCGGAACGACTCAAACACCGGTTGCGCGATGAAAGCCATATTCACACTTTTCCCAAATCCGACACGACACTGATGACGGACTCCATCAAGTTATTTGAGGGAATTTTTCAAAAGCGCAAACTGCATATCTGGTCAAAAATCTCGCGTCGCTCACTGTGGAGCACCGATTTGCGTTTTCCAGAAGGTAGGGTAATGGAGGATATCGTCGTTACACCACGACTCTGCCTGCGCGTAAAAAATTACGTCCATGCCAGCGAGCCCTGGGTTATCTATCGTCAGCGCCCTGGCAGCATACTGTCCACACCCAGCCAGAAAAAAATTGATGACATGGCAATCGCGTGCAGCGGCATTCTGGATTTATGGCTAAAAGAACATCCGCAATTAACTGAAGACGCACGTTTTCGCTTTGCGCACTTTTGTGTGCGCACCCATATTTTTGTGCGGCGCGAATCGCGCGAACTGGCACCTGCCCAGCGGGGCGATATAAATACCTATCGTCAACACTTTCATACTCATGTCCAGTGGAATAAAGCCAGAGTGTGTTGGGAATATATTCGGCGCGGATGGCTATGGAAATTGCGCCGTTTTCTAATGGATTACTAATCGCTAAATACGTCGTCCGATATATATGCCCGTAATTCGCCAAACGAGCAGATCTACAGCTACACTAATCATTCAGCCGTTAACTTTGAATGATTAGTACTTTATGACGATTTGCCCAAAATGTAATTACCAACGGCAAGCCCATGATGCGCAGCTGCACCCGGATATTTGTCCGCATTGTGGCATTGTGTACAGCAAATTTATTGCACGCCAGCAGGAACAAACGCTGCAGGATAAAAATGAAATCCTTGATGAAGATACAAAAACAAAAGCTGGAATCCGCCAGCAATTAATTGCCGCGTTCTTGCAGGTTCCGGAAAAAGCAAGCAAGGAAACTTTCTATGCACGTTTGGGGTTGCTTATCGCCTTCGGCGTTTGGGGGTTTTATTTCATCAGTGCTGGTGTGGATTGGGAAAAAATCGGCAGCTCCTTTATGCACAATATCAACCTGCCATTTCACGAGTTCGGCCACTTGTTATTTATACCCCTGGGCGAATTTATGATGATCCTCGGTGGCAGTTTATTTCAAGTGTTGTTACCACTCCTGTTGACTTTGGTGTTTGTGTTCAAACAAAAAGATACTTTCGCCGGCAGCATTACTCTTTGGTGGTGCGGACAAAGTTTTATCGATGTTTCACCCTATATCGCCGACGCTCAATATCGCTCGCTGCCTTTAGTCGGTGGCGGCGGTGAAGAGTCCCACGACTGGGGCAATTTGTTAACCATGCTCGATGCACTTGAACACGCACCGGCTGTGGCGAACGCGAGTTTTGCCTTTGGATCTTTCATTATTCTTGTCGCGCTAGCATGGGGAGGATGGATTTTAAAATTACAACGACAACGTCTGGTTCCTTTTTACGATCATATTTGAATGCAACATAACCATTCTTCTCTAATAATCAGAAAAGATAAATTTGATTTCTATTCCGGCTTACAAGTTGATCAACAAGATGGACAGGTGGGGTTCGCTCCTCAGCCTGCGAGGTCATCCACAACCAACTCAAGCCTCATATTCCGCTTCACGTAATACCGCGAGAAACTCTTCGCCGAAGCGCTTTAACTTGCTCTCGCCCACGCCGGTAATGGTGCGCAGCTGTTCCGGGGTAAGTGGGCGGAATTCCAGCATTTCGCGCAATGTCGCATCGTGAAAAATAACGTAGGGCGGAACTCCTTGTTCTTCAGCCAGGCGTTTGCGGCAGGCGCGTAACGCATTCCATAGCGATTGATCCTGCGTATCTATAGCGTGCGATAAATTCGCGCGGCGCGGTGAGCTGACGGCCAGTTTTAGGTCGCGACGCAGATGGATTTTTTCCTCGCCGCGCAAATAGGGTCGACAACTTTCATTCAACACCAGCCCACCAAACCCATCGCTATTGACATCCAGCAGGCCGCGCGCCACCAACTGGCGAATAATGGATTTCCATTCATCCACACTGAATTGCTTGCCAATGCCGTAGGTGGACAAGGTGTGATGATTAAACGAAAGTATTTTTTCATTGTTGCTGCCGCGCAGCACATCAATCACATGACCAGCACCAAAGCGCTGGCCGGTGCGATACACACAAGACAGCGCCATTTGCACAGCTTCGGTTGCTTCCCAGGTTTGCGGTGGCGTTAAACAGCAATCACAGTTGCCACAGTTTTGCGCGAGATTATCGCCAAAGTAGCGCAACAAACTTTGCCGGCGACAAGAGGTAATTTCACACAAGCCGAGCATCGCATTGAGCCGCTGCTGTTCGTTGCGTTTAAATTCTTCGCTGCCTTCGCTTTGCGCCATCATTTGGCGCAACTTGACGACATCTTCCAAGCCGTAAAGTAACAAGGTGGTTGCTGCTTCGCCATCGCGCCCGGCGCGACCGGTTTCCTGGTAATAGGCCTCAATGCTTTTGGGCAAATCCAGATGCGCAACAAAGCGCACATCGGGTTTATCGATACCCATACCAAAGGCGATAGTCGCCACCATAATGATGTTGTCCTCGCGCAAAAACCGCTCTTGATGCTGCTGCCGCGTTTGCGCTGCAAGGCCCGCATGATATGGCAGTGCCGTAAAACCTTCGCTGCACAACCACTCGGCAATTTGCTCAACTTTATTGCGCGATAAGCAATACACAATGCCCGAGTTGCCCGCTTGCTCTTCACGCAAAAACCGCATCAATTGGATTTTAGGATTATTTTTCTGCGCGATGCGGTATTGAATGTTGGGGCGATCAAAGCCGCTAATAAATTGTTGCGCATTGTGCAATTGTAAACGCGCGACAATTTCATCGCGTGTGCGCAAATCCGCAGTGGCCGTTAAGGCGATGCGTGGCACCTGCGGAAATTCGCGGTGCAGTAATTCCAGTTTTAAATAATCGGAGCGAAAGTCATGCCCCCATTGCGACACGCAGTGGGCTTCATCAATGGCGAACAGGGAAATTTTTAACGAGTGCAACAGCTCCAGGGTGCGCGGCTGAATCAAACGCTCGGGTGCGATATAAAGTAAATCGAGTTCACCGCGCTGCAACGCCGCTTCCGTTTGCCACCACTCCTGTGACGACAATGTCGAATTTAAAAAGCCCGCCTTCACGCCTAGTTCGCGCAGCGCACTTACCTGGTCTTGCATAAGTGCAATCAACGGCGAAATCACAATACCTACACCCTCGCGCACCAAGGCCGGAATTTGGTAGCACAGGGACTTACCCCCGCCGGTGGGCATCAGCACCAGCACATCCTCGCCACTAATCAGCGCATCAATCACCGCCGCTTGCGGGCCGCGGAATTCGCGATAGCCAAAGATGGAATTTAAAATTTTGAGCGCTTCACTCATGGTTTACACTCCACCGTTTAAGCACGTAACGGAAGGGTGATGGGCAGAACTGCCGAAGAAGCACGCATTATGGGAAGTTTGCATCGATAACCTGTGTACGGGTTGATGAATACGTTCATCAAAACCGCAATTTTTCAGCAAAATGATGAATATATCCATCATTTTGTTGGATTTCGAATGCGCAAAGCCAGCTGCCCTGACTGGATGCATGAAGCGGGTTAGGGGCTAAACAAAAAAGAAAGGTGCGGCCTGAAAATTCAAAAGCCGCACCTGGGAGGCCTGAAAGAGGGTTGGCTAGTCTTTCAGGGTTTTACGCAAAAAGGCGATTATGTCGTTTACCGGCTCTACGGCATCTTTATCAAAACAACTATTAGCCCAGTTACAGCCGTTATCCAAATACGCGTGGTTTTTACCGGGGTAGACTTTGTATTCCACCGGTTGTTTGCCCGCCGTTAACAAATCCACATAGGCCTGCGCCGCTTCTGGCGGTGTGGTTTTATCCAAGCTGCCTACATGGACAAACTGGGGAGGCAGTTTGTATTCACTGGACACCGGCACCCAATAGATGGGCGATACGGCTTTGTAGTAATCCGCATTGTTTTTGGTGGTGATCTTGTTACCGAACATTCCACGTGCTTCAGCATTGGCGAATTTCCAGAACATATTTTTCGGCGTTTCAAAATCGCCTTGCGCTGTTTTGTACAAATCAAACGCCCCGTAACTCACCACCGCCGCCTGCACTTTTAAACCATCTTCTTGCGCAACCTGCTCAGCGGTTTTTCCCGCGGGTAAATAGCTGGGTTTAAAACCGAGACTGGGGCCGGCAAAACCATCACTTTCCAATTGGCGGCCGCGTGTAAGGATCATGGTGGTAAGGTGCCCGCCCGCGCTGTCACCGGTTATGGCCACACGTGTTGGGTCGCCCCGGTATTCGGCGATATGGTCTTTCACCCACAGCAAACCGCCAAAGACATCTTCAATAATTTGATTTATGGCCACTGTATTGTTTTGATCGGCCAGCAAGCGGTAATTCATATTGGCCACCACCATATCGCCATCGCGCGCGATTTTGTTGGCCAGGTCATGCATGATCGAATTGTTATTCAGCAACCAACCGCCACCGTGGTAAATCACCAACACCGGGTAAGATTTTTTACCGGTTTGCGGAACGTAAATATCGAGCGTAAGCGGGAAATTATCCGGCTTGGCAAATTCAATCGCTTTATGGATTTTTACATCGGCGGCATTGGCAGTGACGCCAAGGATTGCCGTACAAAGAATGAAAAACAGTCGTAGGGAGCTGCGCATGATTACCTCTCACACTTATTTAGTTATTGAGCGGTAAGCATAGACAGGCAGGCGCGCGGGGAGAAGTGATAAGAGTCAACAGTTAAGCATCCTTGCTGTCACCTTTACCAATCTTGATGCTGGCGCTGCTGACGCTGGTCCAAACGCTGGTTGCGTCTGTCCAGTTCGCGATTTTGTTCATCGTAAAAGCGATTCATTTGATCCCGCTCGCGATTGAGGCGGTCGCGCTCACGATTCAAGTCATCGCGCTTTTGGTTAGCGATACGTGAAATTTCCTGATGATCGCTGTGGTGTTGATGCTGGCGATTTTGCCAGCGATCAATTTCGCGATTCTCTTCATCCAGATCGCGCATCATTGCATCAAACTCGCGGTGACGCTGCTCGCGTTCGCGATTGAGTTGTTCGCGGTCGTACTGGATTTCCCGCCGGTCGTCATCCACCCAATGGCGCTCGCGCGCTTGCGCAGGAACCACTTGTAAACAACTTATTACCAATAAACTGCCAAGCACCCATAGCGATTTTTTCATGATTATTCTCCGGTATTTTTCGCGCAGGCTAGGGCGCCGGGGCTGAATAGCAACTGAAAATTACGCTACCGGGAAAAGCGATTTTCAAACTGTGAAAAACTCGACAAAACCGCGATTTTTAACCACAAGGTAAACAATCAAAACGAACAGCGGCATGCCAATCCATGCCGGGCGACATGAATTGGTTGCACCATCACAAACAGGCACTTACTCCGTGCCTGCGGTTGCAGGCTCTTTCGCAAACGCCAAAATATCGCCCGGTTGGCATTCCAGCACTTCACAAATTTTTTCCAGCGTATCAAAGCGAATTGCTTTGGCTTTGCCGGTTTTTAACACCGATAAATTTTGCGGTGTAATGTCCACCAACTCCGCCAGCGTATTCAGCCGCATTTTGCGCTGCGCCAACACCACATCCAAATTCACAATAATTGGCATACAACCTCCTCAGTGTTATCCGGCTGGCCCACTAAATAGTCAGCTCGGATTCTTCGTTAAGGTCACTGCCAATTTCCAGCGCCCAGAGCAGCACATACATCAACCCAAAAAACATCAGCGCAAAAATAAAACTCACATCCAGATTCACGTTCACACTCACGCCCGAACTTTGTTGAATCATCCACACCCAGCTGGCAACCATCACCACCAAATACAAACCGTAAATCACCAAGCCGCTAAACAGCGCTTTGCGCGCATGGTCGATGGCCGCTTTATTAAAAATATCGCCCTCGGAAAAATGCCGGATCAACTCGCGAAAGTGAAAAATTATTTTTATCGCCACAAACATAAACGCCGACAAAGCACCCACCAACAACACCCGCTGCAACAGCGAAGGCTCCACATCCTTCATCTGCATATCGCGCACATTAATTTGCATCTTATTGCCAAACACCATCGCCGCCACCGCCAGCGGCCACACCACCCACAACACATAGCGCAAACCGCTCAGTGCCAGGTACAAATAACGGCTGAACTGTTTAATCCGTGCAATCCGCACATGCTGCTGAATATTCATAACTATCTCCTATCTCACTCCGTGGTTAATAACAGTTGGAGATTACATAATATCCACAAAACACCTATTTGCAACTATTTTTTATCGTTTATCGATAATTAAATACTGTTAATGGCTATTAGATAGCCTTCACTTAAACCCCAATTGCAAGCTCGATTCTCCGTAACCGCTTGAATTACACTCTCGGTGGTAAAATTTGTAGACTGGAATATCTACGTCATTGGCGTACAACTTAGGCCAGTGGAAAGGTGGTAATCATGAAAAAAGAAATGTTCGATGAGCTACTGGAAAGCGTTAAGGAAATGGATGCTATCGCAAAAGGCCAACAGCCATCCTCGCGCAGCTTTGATTTCCCTGACCCTGAAGTAAAAACTATCCGCGATCGCTTGGGAGTATCGCAAGAAAAGTTTGCCTTTTTACTGGGCGTAAGCAAACGCACCGTAGAAAACTGGGAACAAGGCCGCCGCCACCCAACCGGTCCCGCACGCTCTCTACTACGCCTTGTAGAAGCAGACCCGGAACATGCACTGCGCGCACTAAATACCTGAGGAAACAGGTTTAATTTTTGGCGGATTTGTTCCGTCAAACTGAACAAATCCAAGGTTTTTCAAACCAAACCGACCATTTTCGTGAGGTCACGAAAATGATCGGCAGATTCATAACCCACACTGGCCTTTGGCTTACAAAACCCCCGTCTGTAATGGGATGTATTTCACATCCGCCCCGTTTTGGTACAGAATCCGCCTTGGGAAACAGCTATGGAATACAGCGATGAACAATAAATACAGCATCACCGGCACAGAGGGTTAGCCCGTGGCGAATAACTGGCAAGAAGACGAACTGTTGCTAACGCTGCACCTCTACTGCCGCACGCCGTTTGGCAAATTGCACCACACCAATCCCGAGATTATTAAACTCGCCCAAATCATTGGCCGCACGCCATCGGAGGCCTCAGTAATTACGACTAGTTATTATTAACTCCTCGGATTCTATGATGTTTAGCGAAACTACTTATTACAAATCAGTTGAACAAACCCTTATGGGACTGCCGTCGTGGTGTAAATTCCTGCAAAAACTCGGGGAGGTAGCGATAACATCTCGGGGGTTGCGTATATTACTAGTTTGCCCTGAAGAGAATTTTTCAACTTTATTCCTAGCAATGGGTGCATTAAGGTCACTAGAAGTTAATAAGTCACTTTATTTGAAAATGAACCCTTGTGTATTCATTGCCGACTCTCGGAATGAAAATTGCGCCCACGGGAAAAAGTACCTTTTTGACTCGGAAGTGTACGAGTCCAATCAACATTTCTTCAAATTTATAGGCCCAGACCTATTATCCCGTTCGGTAAGTAGTAATGATTTCTACAACATCGTCATTCCGCAGAAAGATGAAGATAGAAACTTTTGGTTGGGCTCGAAAATTAGAACGTTCAAGATCCCTTCATTTTCAGAACGGGATGTGACATGGAAATCCGTAACTATTATTGGAAATAAGCGCAAATTATTAAATGCTGCAAACCAGAAATGGTTCTATGAAGAATGTAGCGACTTTTCAATAAGTGATGTAGTAGCAATTGAAGGACTCGTAGAAAATACAAAGGCGCACGCATCAATACGAGTACAGTCCACGGCAAATAAAAATGAACAATCGGAAAATTTTGAAATATGGAGCGGGAAAATTCCACCTATTGAAAACAAATCTGATCGCTCATTAATTGTCTGCCTAGATCGAACAACTCATGGTCTCAACGAACAGATTGAAACTTTTATAAACAGTTGTCGTATTCTTGGTCAAAGAGGATTGCGACCACTTACTTTAGAGGGGAAGCCAGTTGATCACCCTTTGAGTTCAATTTTAAAGCAAGCACCGCCATCTTTGGGAGTTTGTGCATTTGGATATATGGATTAACAAATGACGAGAAGAAAGTCTTTTGAATTATGGGGAGATTCAACTCCCGCGATAGTTAACATTATTTCTATCGAAAATGATGAATTTAATTCGTTTTTAACATCATGGTATAAGTTTAACAGTTTAAATATCGAAAATAGCATCTACATTGAAATATCAAAATTATTCCGCTCTATAGCGATAGATAATTTGCTTTCAATAAATAATAGATGTGTCAATTCAGATGAATTAGAAAGAAATAAAATTTTTGGTCAATTGGGTAGACTCTCAGAATCATACCCTGAATTCGATTCTATTTTTAAAAAATTAGAACAAAATTTGAAAGGCCTAACCAAAATACCTACAGTTGCATTAAGCGGGCTTGAATACGTACTTCTTGATGGGGCTGGCCTTAAATATAGCATGGGAGACAAATATTTACTTTGTGCTAAAGACTCTGAAACAGTCGTCAGTATCCAAGAAGCACTAAAAAACTGTGGATTAGATGGTATGTGTAGTGTCTTTACCCACAAGGATGTTGATGCTGAAGGAACCGATGATGTTGTGATATTTCTTGGGCCGATTTCATGGCATAAGCATGTGTTGGTTGATCCACCGTCCAAGCGAATAGTTTTTATTCAGCCATCATATTATTCAAATAAAATACCTCCCTCTAACATTTTTGAATTTGACTCATATGTTTACGGTCAAAGCCCTAATTTAGTTTCAATTGGTGAAATAATAAAAATTGCTCATAAAGGAGAGCTGTCTACTGGTGAAATAACAATGGAAGAATGCCAGGATATTCAAAATTTTCTGACTGCTGCTTTAGGTGATCAAATTGTAAAATCATCAGACAATTATATTGGATCAATGCAGCCTATGCATGCAAAGCTGGAAGTAAGGTTCGAAAATGGAAAGTCAACGACCGTAGAGAGTGATGATTATATCTGGATTATAAATTTAGATGGAACATTTGAGGAGAGGAAGGCTAATAATGAATTAAATGTGAGTGCTGGGGAGTACTTAGTTGAAATTATTAATTCTGGGGAATCTGGGGTGTCAGTAAAAGTTTTTGATCCAGATAATTGGCAGGAAATAATGGAAACGTGGAAGAAAAAACTGAAGCAAAATATTACACGAATTTCCTATCTGGAATCTTCTCTAAAGCGGCTTGGTGCTGTTTCTGCTACAGAAACAAATATTAAGAATTGGGTAAAATCTGAGTTTATTAGCCCGCAAAATACGAGGGATTTTATCGCTGTTTTGCTATTTGCTGGAATCGATCTACAAGAAGAGCAAGAAAAATATATCGAGCTAGCAAAAGTGGTTAAGGGTGGTCGAATCTTTGCTGGAAAAACTATTCATTCTGACAGTAGGGGGCGTGCAAAAAAAATCATTGAAAAACATATAAACGAGAGTGGCCCTAATTGGCTTGACTCCTTTACATCTAATATTCTGGTATTGAAAGAATATGAGTTTAAGTTGCAAAAAATATCGAATGTAATGTTTATCTCAAGTGATGTATCAGAGGTGGAAAACGTTTAAATGGCAAGACTAATCCCCTCCCACTATGAAGAAAGTGTCAAAAGCCCAGGCGAAAAAGAGCTATTTTTGCGGCTTAGGAATGATCCGCTAACAAAAGATTGGATTGTTATGCATTCTGTAGATGTTGCTCATCATAAAAGCAGAATTTCGGGTGAGGTAGATTTTTTAATTATTATTCCGAACAAAGGCGTTTTATGCCTTGAAATCAAAGCACACCAATTTATCAAGAGAGAAGGAGGTAATTGGTATTTAGGAAAAGATAGCAATGGAAAAGACAGAAGCCCGTTTAAACAAGTTAGTGAAACTATGCACAGCTTGCGCTGTTATTTGTCTTCGAGACATACCGCATTAAATGACGTCCCATTTTTTTCCGCGGTATGTTTTACTTCCGTAGAATTTACTGAAATATCACCTGAGTGGCGGCCTTGGCAATGCATTTCCTCTCGTTTTTTTAGAACTCGTGGCATTGGCGCAGTCATAATCGATTTGTGTGACAGAGAATTAGAACACTATAAAAATTCTGTATCCTTTTTGAAATACAAAAAAGAATATTTAAATGCCTATCAGATAGAGATATTACTATCGTTATTGCGGCCACCAATTGAGTTAAGCCAGTCCCCCGTTGAAAGATTACTTCAGCACGAAAATGAATTAATTCGATACACAGAGGAGCAATTCAAAGCGCTTGATGCTGCTCATTATAATGAGCGTCTCTTATTTGTTGGCCCAGCAGGAACGGGTAAAACGGTGCTAGCTATTGAGGCTGCTCGACGTTTGGCGATATCAGGGAAAAAGGTTTTATTTCTTTGCTACAGTAAACCATTATCATTACACATTGGAAACTTGATTGGCTATGGATATAGTAATATTAAAGTCATGACAATACATGGCTTAATGGCATCTTTTGCGCGTATTACGAAATATTTGGATACACCAGAATTTTGGAAATCTGTACTCCCTGAGTTGGCACTTGAAGCAATGCTTGGCGACAACAATTTTGGCCCAAGTTATGATGCCTTGATTGTTGACGAGGCCCAGGATATTTCGAGTGAAACACTCTGGCTCGATGTTTTGGAATTAATTCTAAAAAGCGGTCTTGCGGCTGGTATTTGGCAGATGTTTGGTGATTTTAAAGGGCAAGCTCTATTTTCTGATGGAAAATCAGAACAGGAACTTATAGGTAATCTTCGACAAAGAGCGAGCGATATTTCTATTTTTCCATTAACAATAAATTGCCGAAATAGAAAATCTACAGTAGAGCAAAGTTTATTAATTGGACGAATGAATGGACTCTATTCCATGATTCTTCGCTCCAGTGATAACGAAATCACTCCTGAATACAAATTTTATGAATCGGATCAATCCCAACAAAATGCCCTAAAAGAAGCAATTCTAAGTTATTTAAAAAGGGGCTATCCGCCTAGCTCAATGATTGTACTGTCCCCCAAAAGAGATGGCTGTGCAGCTCAATTGGCAAATTGTCCTACCTCATTCTCCTTAAGGCAAATAGATGAATGTGAGGCAAAAGATATTGCGTATACAACCATTCATGGCTTCAAAGGAATGGAAAGACCTATTGTATTTATAACAGATATTGTAGATCTGGAGTCAACTCAGTCTCGCATGCTTTTATATACTGCAACCACCCGGTCAACTGAATCATTTACATTGTTCCTGAGTCAAACTACGGAAATGCAACTAGCAAAATTAGTGATGGAGTCTAAATAAAGTGAGTGAAGAACTGTATAGTAAATTTGGTGGGACCCTAACCGGTTCACAAGCGCGCGATGAGGTCATGTTAGCGTCTTTAAAACAAGAGTTAGTTGGCCCAAATCCGGTAGGCGAACCAATAAGTGTAGGTTCATCGATTACTTTAGATTCCCCTGAAAAACTTCATGCCAATTGGATTCAAGCTGAGAACAAAGAAGAAATATTAAAAGAATTTCCGCTAAGTCGATATGGAGTCGGCGTTTTATTTCCTTTAGATACATTGCTTACTGTAAATGATACAAATGACTTGCCAGCGCAGCAAATAGACGAACCTATTCAGGATGACCCTGATCAAAGCAACCAAACAAAATCTAGCGAAAATCATAAAAACCAAGAATTTGGTGAGCATCAACCTGATGACGACGATTTTGATCTTTCCTTGGCCAATGCACGCATGCCTTCGTCAATGGCTGTCAGTTTTAAACTAGATTTTAATAATTTGTCAAAATTCGAAGTCTGTATATCTGGAGCGGTATATCAACCGTTTGATGTATTTTGTGGCGGGAAAAAATCCCCACCCCCGCGTTGGAAACGAATTCCAGTTCAAATAACAGTTGACTTGTTAGTTAATTGGAAAAGCAGTTTAAAAGTCTGGAATTTACTTTCCTGCGATAGCTCTGGAGTATTGAGCGCGAATGGGCTTGAATTAAGTATAAGGGCGATTGATCGTCATGATGTGCATGGTGAAAAAATTGTCACCATTGCACTAATTAACGAAAGCCAAGCAGGAGACTACACAGATCGCAATAGAAAATCTTTTTTTCAGACTCACTTTTCAGTGGAGGCGACAGACGAAGTTGGCCGTCCAATGATTCTTCCTTACCGGGAAGCTGATTCAATAAATGATGATAATGAAACGCTTTCAAATCGTCTGATATACAGAAATGATCAAACCTTTGCCGTTGGGCATGGGTGTGCTGCAGATTGGAACTTGGCACCTAGCAATGATGCACAGCGATGTTCGAAAGTGTGGAGTGAAGTTTTGCCATCATACCAAGTGCCAAGTATTACGCCAAACATCACATTTGGTGGTGTAGAGCTGGCTGTTTCAATGAGGGATCTAGCAGAACTTGAAATGACATCCAGTTGTCTAGGTTTACAGCAACTGAAAGCCGTAGTAGAACAATATCGATCTTGGATTGTGACCCAAGAAATCAAAGTTTCCTCCTTGGATGTTCCGGATAATTTGAAACAGCAAGGTATTATTAATCTCGATGATTGTAAGCAAGCTTGCGCACGTATGCAGATGGGACTCGATTTTCTCGAATCTAACGAAATGGCTTTAAAAGCATTCAAGATCGCAAATGAAGCAATGTTGTTACAACAACTTCATGCCCCTAAAGCAATTCGCAACATTAAATTTAATGAGGAAGGAATTCCATGTTTTTCTGAAAAATACAAAGATAATGATGCACATGGGAAGTGGCGTGCATTTCAAATTGGCTTTATTTTGATGGCCTTATTATCTGTTGCTGATAAAGACGATCCATTTCATGAGGCTGTTGAATTAATCTGGTTTCCGACTGGTGGTGGTAAAACGGAGGCCTATTTAGGCTTGGCCGCGTTCTCATTAGTTTATGAACGTTTAATGCATGGAACAAATGCGCAGGGAACTCAAGTACTAATGCGATATACATTGAGGTTGCTGACTGCTCAGCAATTGCAACGTGCATCAACACTAATCTGCGCCCTTGAATTTCTGCGAGAGAAGAAGGAGATTCCTGGTGAGCGATTCAGTATCGGCTTGTGGGTAGGAGGAGCCAACACGCCAAACTCGAGAAAGGACGCATTAAAAGCATTCGACAGTCTCCAAAAAGGAGACGATACAAGAAACCCATTTTTGCTAGATCGATGTCCATGGTGTTCAGCACAAATGGGTGTTGTTAGGCATCAATCGACTAAAAGCAAAAGTTCAAAAAGTGCCAAAAATGAAATATTGGGACTTTATAAAGAAAAAGGAACAGTTATTTACCGTTGCGTAGATGGTGAATGCCTTTTTTTTGATGCAGGTTTACCCATTCTTGTAATTGACGAAGATATTTACAATGAGAAACCATCAATAGTTATAGGAACCGTTGATAAGTTTGCCATGTTGACTTGGAATGACAACATTCGACATATTTTTGGCATTGGTGAGAACGGAAAAAGAGAATTAAATCCCCCCTCTCTAATAATTCAAGATGAACTTCACCTAATATCTGGCCCACTTGGAACAATGGTCGGTTTGTATGAGCCGCTGATAGAAGACCTCTGTACAGATAAGCGCAACAATCAAATTATCAAGCCTAAAATCATCGCAGCCACAGCTACCACAAGGCAATATAGGCTACAAATACAACGTTTATATGGCCGGTCAGAAGCATTACTTTTTCCTCCTCCTGCGATAGATGCAGAGGATTCATTTTTTGCAAAATATGAACGTGATGAATTGGGAAATTTTAAACCAGGCCGCAAGTATGTCGGTGTTAATGCTCCCGGCCTGAGTTCTCAACTTACCGCTCAGGTTCGTACATTTTCAGCATTACTATCTTCCGTTAACAAGCTTAGACCACACGATCAAGATCCATGGAGGACTTTACTCGTTTTTTATAACTCAATTAGAGAGTTAGGTGGTGGAATAACTCTTTTGCAAGGAGATATACCTGAACGTATTGGTTCAATTAAACGTAGAAGTGAAGATTGGTTGATGCAACGCTGGATCAAATCGGATGAAGAGTTGACAAGTCGTCTCAAATCAGAAGAAATTCCGGAGGCGATAGCGAAACTACAAGAAAAATTACAAACTATAGAATTTTCGGACATAGAAAACACACTTAATGTATTGATGCCAAAGATCCAAAACATAGAAATTATCAATAATTTTAAGAATTTGGATACGAGAATTTCTAAAAAAATACTCACTCTAGATGTTTGCGCCTTTTTAGAGAATCTCTATGTTCACTGTAAAAAAGAAAACATAAAAAATCTTGGATTAGAGAAAATTCATCGGCAATTAAATGGCGATGGTGTTATCGATGTTTGCCTTGCTTCTAGCATAATTGAAGTGGGTGTAGATATTGATCGTTTAGGAATGATGGCAATAGTGGGTCAGCCAAAAACTACCGCTCAATACATTCAGGTATCTGGCCGCGTGGGGCGTAATGTTAATCGATCACCAGGGCTAGTGGTGACTCTATACTCCACTGCAAAACCTCGCGATAGATCTCATTTTGAACATTTCCGATCTTACCATCAAAGACTCTATGCTCAAGTCGAGCCATCCAGTGTGACTCCTTTTTCTTTGCCGGCAATGGAGAGAGGGCTGAGAGCGGTTGCAGTCGCCTATGCCCGTCAATATTCCTCGATTGGCGCTGAGCCAACTAACGTAGACGCCAGCATTTTTGAGCAGTGCCGCGAGATGATTATTGCCACTCGTGGACAATATTTTCAGGATGACATCCAGCGAAATCATTTTAATAGAATCTTTGAGAGCATGAAAAATCACTGGAAAAAAAATAAAAGCAACTACCAAGATTGGGGGAAAATAGGATCTTATCCACCTAACCCAGTTCTGTATTCATTTGGAGATTCAGTACCAAAATCACACAGAGACCACGCGTGGCCAGCACCTACTAGCATGCGTTCTGTTGATGGTGAAGCGGGCTTAAGAATTGAATGTGATCCTTACGCAAAGGGAGAAGCGCTATGAGCTCAAAAATACGTAAAGGCCAAATGATCAGCACCTTCGGCCCAGGTGCAATCCATGTGGATAGTAGAGGGGTTTCATTGCTAACATCTGGGATTGATGGTTGGTTTGACGGTGATGGCGATATAGAGCCTTATAAGCTTGCTGACGAGCGATTAGCAAAGCGTTTGAATGTGGATCATTTTAGGCAGCCACCTGATGCGCCATCTTATAGAAAAAGCTCCTCTGAACTCGATAAAAGGCTCAAACAATGGCTTCCTGTTTACCGATTTCCACGTTGGCACGTTTGTAAATTTTGCAATCGAATGGAGGAGTTATCTCCTCTAGTAGCTGGCTCTCCCACATGCAAACATTGCAATGGAATCCTATTTCAAGTTCGCTTTGTTGCCTCTTGCAAAAATGGTCATCTGCAAGATTTCCCATGGATTGAATGGGTTCATCGAGGAGATCCATCTCCTGATTGCGCAAAACCAGAACTAACATTGCGAAGCACAAAAAATGCAACCTTAGCTGATACCATAGTAAGTTGTTCTTGCGGAAAGCAAAGAAATCTTGCTGGTATTATGAGCCAAGAAGACGGAAAGACCTTAAGCAACACGGTTATTCCTGTGCAAGGCATCAGTTTTCCTTGTGCCGGTAAAAAACCATGGTTCGGTGATGCGCATACCGATTCAGTTTTATGTGATCAACCCTTGGTTGGAATGTTGAGACAAGCGACGAACTTATATTATTCAAAAGTAATAAGCTCAATTAAGTTGCCCATTAAAGATCAGCATGACATCGAAAGTCTAATTGATTTATTAGTTGAAAAAGTTCCTTCTAAGCTTTTTCCTGCAATTGCAGGATTCTCAGATGATATAAAGCTTGCAACACTAAAGGGGCAGGTGAAATTTGAGTTAGATCTATTTACTAACGATCAAATTCTTTCAGCTTTTAGTGCCGTTGTATCTGGATTAAGCCCATCTATTGACGTCGTTGATTCTGACGATGAAGAAACAGAATACCGCAGACAAGAACGGCGATTATTGCTTGATGGACAAGATAGAAAAGATCTGCAATGTTTCCCATTAGATTTAAGTGAGATTGGCGCTAGTTTCCAAAAGTATTTTTCACATATTTCCAGAGTTGAACGTTTAACTGAAACGAGAGCTTTTGTAGGTTTTGATAGAATTGAATCCGGCACTAAAGAAAAGTCAGATAACCACTATCAGGCTTATCAAAATTCAATTCGCTGTAATTCAACAACATCTAAAGACACTTGGCTGCCAGCAGTTAGAGTTTATGGTGAGGGTATTTATCTTGAACTAAATGAGGGCTTATTGAATTCATGGCAATCTCGCCCAGATGTAAAAAATCGTGTAAAAGATTTACCGAGGCAAGCCATCACCAACTCAATGGCTACTCTTGAGGCAGGTAGAATTACCCCGCGTTTTTTGCTGCTTCATACGCTGGCGCATCTTTTAATTAATAGATTGGTATTTGATTCAGGTTATAGCAGCTCCGCATTAAGAGAGCGTTTATATTGCTCTGATGATCCAGACGGTGCTATGGCTGGGGTGTTAATTTATACATCTTCTGGCGATTCCGAAGGTTCTCTCGGCGGGTTAGTTGCTATGACAGCCAACAATCAATTAATAAACATTTTAAAATCTGCTTTAGCAGAGGCCGAATGGTGTTCTTCAGATCCGATATGTTCAGAGTCTAGAGGGCAAGGACCTGGCTCGCTAAATTTGGCAGCATGCCATAGTTGTGCACTACTTCCAGAAACATCATGCGAACATATGAATAGCCTGCTAGATCGGCGATTACTTGTCTCGCTAGCAAAAGACGGATCAGGATTTTTTGATAGCTTTTTGGTTGATGGTTAACCAATCACGTCAGTAACTATCTCTGCAATTTTTTTTGCAAGATAAGGCGGCACTGCATTTCCAACTTGTACATATTGCTGAGTTCTGTTGCCTTCAAAAAAATAATTGTCGGGAAATGTTTGTATGCGAGCAGCCTCACGAACAGTGAGGCTGCGGCACTGAAGTGGATCATAGTGAATAAAATAATGACCATCTTTTGAGATGTGGCTAGTTATCGTTGTTGCGTAACGCCCTTCCGCTTGTACACGAAAACGATCTGAAAACTTTCCTGACTCCCAGTTTTTATGATTGGGAGCTAAAAATTTCGGAAACTCATGAGATTTAGGATTAGGATTTTCACGGTCTGCATAGGCACGTGCAAAACTTGCGCAAAAATAGTAACGTTCCAAGTCTTCAACAATGTGCCCGCGAGTTTCGTGATTTAAAACATACTTTAATCGCGCGTCATAAAACCAATCCTTCAAGCCGTAAGGCATACTTTTTACAACAAAACGACCTGCAGGTATTGCCCGCCCACCACGATGGTTCGCCTCTATGTTTACCGGTGAATAGTGTGCGATTTTTCCAGCTAGTTCTTTAAACTCACTTTTTCTAAGTTTAGACGGCAATTTCTTTACAATGTCTGCGATGGTTTCGTGCCACGTCTCGTAGCTATCTCCACCTTTTGAAAGACCGCTTCTAAGCGATGGAAGATCACCAATCACTTTTTCAATATTGACCTTATCGCTGGTAATCAGCTGACTTGGAATATTTTTGATATCTTCTCTGACACCTAAAAGAATTACTCTATGGCGAGCTTGCGGAATTCCATAGTCTTCTGCACGAATAATGAAATCGGAAAAATCTTCATACTCGGGGTCTTTGGGATCTGTTGCGGATTTTACAAGGGAATAGATTCTATATTTATTCCCAGTTTTTTTGTTTATCGCTTTACCGGGACACTTCAAATCATCCAGTATTTTAGGAAATATTTTTTCTCCATCTACAGTGGATGAAAGAATCCCTTTCACATTTTCCATTACGAATATTTCCGGGTTAACCCGCGACAAGATATTCAAATATTCTTTATATAAAAAATGGCGGGGATCATTTTTGGCCTCATAACCAACAATACCCATATTCCTTGCGCGCCCCACAAGAGAATAGGCTTGGCATGGTGGGCCACCAATCACAATTGTCTTTCCCTTGTGATTGGCCAAAGCGCGCTCTATTTGCTCATGAATATATTTGTTGTCCTCTCCTAAAGCACGCGGCTCATGAAGTGTTTCCTCTTTAGCCGCATTCGCCTCTTTCGGGAAAGCATCAAAAAGCGCTTTGCGTGAAAGATGCCCACTCACATATTTATAGTATTCGTCAGGCACTTGGCCATCAGGAAATTTTCTGAAGAATGACCGCAACTGCAATGTTTGGTGCGCACTGGCTTCTTTCTCTACGGAGACAGCAATAGAAAAAGGGTGCTTTCCGGTTTTCTTATCTTTATAAGCAGAAAAGCCTTCACCCAGACCACCAGGCCCGGCAAAGAGGTCAATAATTTTGATTTGAGAGGACATATGGGGAAACAGAGAAAAATGAGGCGCCTAGAATAACAGGATTAATCTGCAAATCCAGGCTGCCCTTACTTACTTTAAGACGAAAAACTACGAGAACAGTACTTCACTTCCATCAATCGAGCGAATAATTCCTGCATAATTCACTTTGGCTATGTATTCACCATTAATATAAATTTGGCCGCCGGTCCAGTTGCCGCCACCCAAATCATTTTTAACGATAAACTCACGACAAATTTTTGATGCCTCAGCGTATGATGTAACATCAACTATTTTATTCGGTTCGCATAAATAATATTTTCTATCTGGATCTTGTCCATGATCAGGATTGCCACAACTTTTTAAAGCAACTTGCATGATAAAAACCTCCCTAGCTAATCACTGTATAAATATACAATTTTTGTGGTTGTTCGGCAATGGATATAGTGGATAAAACAACGCGCTCCGCAATGATGTCCGGTATTAAGCACAAGAATACCAGGACTGAAATTATCATTCGGAGCGGATTGCACAAACTGGGATTTCGCTATCAACTTCACCGAAAGGACCTTCCTGGAAAACCTGATCTGGTTTTCCCTAAACATCACGCTCTAATCTTTGTAAATGGCTGTTTCTGGCACGCACACGGCTGCCACATATTCAAGTGGCCATCGACCCGCGTTGAGTTTTGGAGGGAAAAGATTGGCGCAAATAAAATGCGCGATGAGCGAAATATTCAGACTTGTATCGCGATAGGCTGGAAGGTATTAGTGATTTGGGAATGCGCATTAAAAGGCAAAACCCGCCGCAATCTTAACGAAGTAATTCACACCACCGCTAATTGGCTTGTGTATGATTCGCAATCTGCGGAAATTAAGGGTCGAGAGTTATGAGCAAGCAGTTAACAGAGCTCAGTAAATTTTTAAGCTACATACTTCGTCACGAGCCCCAGTCGATAGGCTTACAGCTCGATGCGGAAGGTTGGGCTAGTATTGGGGAATTGATTTCACTCGCTACTAAGGCGGGTAAACAGTTTGATCGTGAGTTGCTCCAGCGAGTGGTAGACACCAGCGATAAAAAACGTTTCACCATTTCCGGTGATGGTTTGAGTATTCGTGCGGCGCAAGGGCATAGTAGTGAGCAGGTGAGTATTGATTATAAAGCGATAACACCGCCCGCTGTGTTGTACCACGGCACCGCCACCCGATTTGTGGAATCGATTCGCGCGCAAGGTTTATTGCCCGGCCAACGGCATTATGTGCATCTGTCGGAATCGGTTGAGACTGCAAGCCAGGTGGGAGAGCGCTACGGCAAGTTGCATCTACTGGTTGTGGATTGTGCGCGCATGAGCGCTGCGGGGCATGAGTTTTATATGGCGGATAATAATGTTTGGTTAACCAAGCAAGTGCCAGCGGAATATATTTCAGATTACACCACGAACTAATTAACAGTAGCTGATGTATTTGCCATGTGTGTTAACGATTGTTTTATCAGCACCAATGTAGCCCGCATGGAGCCTAGCGAAATGCGGGGTTGTTTTTTCGAAAGAATCAAAAAATAAAGTCAAAATCAAAATTCAAATCAAAAGCCCCGTATTTCGCTAGGCTCCATACGGGCTACGCAACGCAAGGAATTGTTATGGTGCTTTATCGACGGAATCGAGTTAAGGGTGGGTGTTATTTTTTTACAGTGACACTGCAGGATAGAAGCTCTCGTTTGTTAGTAGAGAATATCGCAGAATTGCGCGATGCGTTTCGGCAAGCAAAAGCGCGCAAGCCATTTCAAGTGGATGCGATTGTTGTCTTACCTGAACATATTCATGCGCTTATTACCTTACCTGCAGGTGAAGATAATTATTCGTCGCGCTGGCGGCTAATTAAATCCCTATACACGCAAAAACTTTTAAAAAAAGGGGTGCCGCTCGCTGCCAATGGGCGCGGTGAATACAACCTGTGGCAACGCCGGTTTTGGGAACACACTATTCGTGATGATGAAGATATGAATAACCATATCAATTACATCCATTACAATCCGGTTAAACACGGCCTTGTCGAGCGCGCCGCCGATTGGCCGCATTCCGGTTTTCATCGCTATGTCCATGCGGGAATCTTGCCCCTCGATTGGATTCCAAAAACGTAGCCCGCATGGAGTCTAACGGAATGCGGGGTTGTTATTTTTCGGATCAATAAAAATCACCGCCAACAACGACATCAAAAGCCCCGTATCTCGCTAGGCTCCATACGGGCTACGTTGTGGCGATTGATGAGTTTCCGTATTAATGAAACGCGCGCAAAATGCTCAGCGGAATGAGAAAAGCCGATCTGAAAACTAGATCGGCTTTTTATTTAACTCCGCGTTACTAACGCCAATTAATTTAACCGTTGGCGATTGCTGCGAATAATGGCTTTACGTACCTGCTTGGCGCTTTCTTCACGCTCTACAGAAATCGCCTCCGCCTGGCTGCGTTTGCTCGCAACCATTTCATCGCTCATGGCTGTCGCGCCGGGCAAGCCAAACGGCAGGAAATCCTGTTGGCAAAGCGTATCGGTTTTTGGTAGAGCGCCGGTTAACAGATAGGCGGCGGTAATATTGTCAGCGCACGCAGAAAGGCCAGGCGTGGTATGGCCCCAACCGGCAACGGTAACCAAGCGCGAGTTTGGCAACAAGCGCGCAACTGCTTTCGCTCCTGCGTAGGATGTCGCCGGGTCAAACTCGGTGCTGGCTACTAATACCGGGTTTTTGGTTTTCTTATTAAATGGCCCGGTGTAGCGGCTTTTTTTGGAGCCCGGCCAAGTTGCACAAAGACTTGAGTTCCAGGTCCACAAACGACCGAAATAACCATTTTGCCGGTCGGACTCTTCGCCCCAGAGCGACCAGAACTCCGGCAGCTCCGGGTTATCTGAATCGCTGCACATTACGGCAGGAAAGGTGAACAGGCCGTTATCAATCGGTACCGGAATTTCTTCGATTCCCAATTCCTTACGCAAGACTGTGTATTTCTCGCCAATCGCAGCCGGTGGCATTTGCCATTCAACAAATGCGAGGAGTTCTGCAAAGGATGTCCAGCTGGCGCTGCTGTACATGGCAGCGAGCGCTTCTGCGATCAAACGGGAGTAGGTGAGTTCAAAGATTGTGCCATCCGATAGTGGTATTGGCAGTGGCTTGGCTTTTAAACGCTGCGCCAATTGGTCAAAACGCGCCGCTGAATCTCCGGCAAAGAGACATCTGCCTGGCCCGCTAAGATCACACAGACGAAAAAACTCGTTCAAGGTCGCCATGCCGCTTTTATCACTTTCCAAGCGCGTAGTGACCGGGACTATCCAGCCGCTCCAGTTTTTTCCAGTGGACCAGGCTACCGGGTCAAGCACGCCATCCACCACCAAGCGACCTACTTTTTGCGGGAACAAATTCGCGTAAGTAACCCCCAAATAAGAGCCGTAGGAATAGCCCACGTAATTTAGTAATTCATCGCCCACCGCTTGGCGTAATACATCCAGATCGCGCGCCACATTAGCGGTCGTCATCTGGTGCATTATCTCATTGCCATTTTTGGCGCAGAGCGCGCTAAGTGTTTTATCGCTTTCTATCTTTTGTTTTTCTTCAGTTCGCGTAACCGGAAATTCAAACGGGGGAAGAATTTGCAGCGCATTTTCTATGCTTAAACCGCAGGTAATTGGTTGACTCTGGCCCACACCGCGCGGATCAACGCCGATCAAATCGTATTGATCGCGCACCTCCTGGCTAAATAAGTACTCGCCAACGTAACGCACAAAATCCACGCCACTACCACCAGGCCCACCGGGGTTCAAAAAAAGACTGCCAAGAGGTTTTTTGGCGGGATTTCGTGCGGGTAATTTAATCAAAGCCAGTTGAATTGTCGGCGAGTTTTTACGGTTGCTCTGGTAGTTTAACGGCACCGCATAGTGCGCACATAGCAGATTGGGATTTTCATCAGTAAAGCAGGGTTGCCAATTTATTGCTGCGGGTGCCTTTTCATCGAGCTGACGTTCGTTATTTACGTCAGCAGATGCCATTAGTGGCGACAGCAAAACACAGGACAAACTTAACTTGCAAAAATTTTCCAAGATTTTCATAACAGCTCCTTTGGTATTGAATAGCGAAAGTTAGGATGCTTACCCGACCATGGCGCTTTAGCAACCTTTGCCTTGGTACAAGTATGAAAAAAACTAACAGAACCCTAACGACCGAAATGTAACAGACTAATTCAAGGTTTGAATAGTTCAGGTGGCGCGTCAATCGATTAACCATTTCGCATTCACTTCATATTGTCATTTTCCCGCAACTATTCAGACATAATCGTTACCTAGAATCCGCAGCGCGAATAACACGGAGGTGTGCCGCAAATGGCGGGTGTGTGCGGGGATTGAAGCGCACCGCTACTATTGCTAATCCGTTGTGGATTCCTAAAGATGATTCTGAATAAAAAATTGAAAGCGTCTATCGCTAACGCAATTGGTTTTTGCGCGGCTATTGTTGTGAGTGTTAGTACTTCTGCCATTACTTATAACACCTGGCCAAATTCTACGGCAGTGACAACTGCGGATGGCTCCTCGGTATTTGGCGAAAATATGAGTGGGCTGTTTTATCAACCCGCTGCAGGTTCGCAAACAGCGGTGTTGTGGGCAGTGCAAAATTCACCGTCCAAACTTTACAACCTGGTGTGGAATAGCAGCAGCAATACCTTTGTAAAAAGTACCAGCAACGGTTGGAGCAATGGTAAAACTCTGCGCTACCCCAATGGCTCAGGCGCGCCCGATGCGGAAGGTATTACCAAAGCAGAATTATCGGCGACAGATATTTATGTCGCTACCGAGCGCGATGGCAGCGGCTCGAATCGTTTCAGTGTGTTGCGCTACGACACCACCGGCACTGCAACTACCATTAATGCCACTCACGAATGGAATTTAACCTCGGACTTGCCCAGTGTAAGTTCAACCAATTTGGGGTTGGAAGCAATCGCCTGGGTGCCAGACAGCTATTTGCAAGCAAATGGTTTTATCGATGAACATTTTGCTGCAAGCTATAACCCTGCGAATTATCCCTTGCACGGCACTGGTTTGTTTTTTGTGGGCCTGGAAAATAACGGAAAAATTTACGCCTACGCGCTGAATTCCGACTCCACGTTTGTGCGTGTGGCAACTATTGATAGCGGCCATACAAAAATCATGGATTTGTCGTTCGATTGGGATAGCGGTGCACTCTGGGCCTATTGCGATAACAACTGCAGCAACCGCTCGCATTTGTTAGGTATCGACAAGACAATCGGCTCAACAACCTTCGGTAAATTTATTGTGCGCAAAGGTTATTCACGTCCGTCGAGCATGTCGAACATCAACAACGAAGGTATTGCCATGACCCCCGCCGCTGAATGTGTAGCCAATACTAAATCCTTTTTTTGGGTTGATGATTCGGAAACCAGCGGTCACGCCCTGCGCAAAGGCAAGATTCCCTGCGGGCCGTTATTTTAACCCCTGAAAAATTCACTCGATTATTCAAAAAACCACATCGCTCAGGGTACGACGATGTGGTTTTTTATTTCCTGTTTTGGTTTATTGCGCGGGAGACGCTATGATTCACTCCCCAGCTTTATTTAATCTGAACACAACAGGAAACCGTTCGCTATGTATGAGGACGCTATAGCACCGCATATCCACAGTGAAATATTGAAACGTATAAAAGCCGCCGAACAGGAGCACAACGTCAAGGTCTTGTTTGCAGTGGAATCCGGCAGTCGCGCCTGGGGTTTTGCGTCGCCCAATAGCGACTACGATGTGCGCTTTGTTTATGTACACCCGCGCGATTGGTATTTGGCGATTAACCTTGAAGACAAGCGCGATGTCATTGAATACCCGATCGTTGACGAGATTGATATTAATGGTTGGGATTTGCGCAAGGCATTGCAACTCTTGTGGCGATCCAACCCCGGTATCGTGGAGTGGTTGCAATCGCCGATTGTCTATGTGGACGACGGTGCATTTGCACCGGCAGCACGCGCGCTCATATCCGATATTTACTCGCCAGTGAAAGGAATTTATCACTATCTCAATATGGCGCGAAATAATTATCGTACACACATCAACAGTGACTCAGTGGTTATCAAGAAATATTTCTATATTTTGCGCGCACTTTTATCCTGCGTCTGGATTGAAAGTAACAAGCAGCCAGCACCCATAGAATTTCATCAGTTGCGCTCGTTAGTTGAAGACAACGCCATCATCGATGATGAAATTTCTGCACTGCTGGAACGCAAAAAAGTCAGTCAGGAAAAAGAAATTGCCGCACCGATTCCAGTGCTTAACCAATTTATTGAAATGACGCTTGCACATTTCGATCAACTAAAACTAACTGAATCTGAAAACCCCTACGATATTGAACAGCTCAATAAACTGTTTCGGCAGTTGATTGCTCGCTAATTGACACCGTTTAAGCCGCCGAAAATAAATTAATCACCTTTATAACGCCTTGGAGCTGTAACCCATGAGCCTTGCTAATCAGGTACACACCTTTGTCTTTGATATGGACGGAACCCTGCTCAATGATGAACATGAGCTGTCGCCGCTGACGATCCGCACGCTGCAGGAATTGAAAGCGCGCGGCGCCACGTTGATCATCGCCACCGGGCGTCACTACCAGGATATTCGTGCTTACATTGAGCAACTGGGCGGCGGCATAGCAGCCATTACGGCTAACGGTGCCATGATTCACAACAGCGCGGGCGAGCTGGTTAATCGGTCGGTATTGCCACTTAGTGTTAACGCCGCCCTGCTGCCACTCGCTGGACAATTTGATGTGCATTTGAATATGTATACCGATTCCGAATGGCTAGTGACTTCGCCCTGTGAATCCATGCTAAGCGCTCACGATCAATCGCAATTTTTTTATCGCCAGATTGCATTGCAACAACTGCTGGAAACACCCGCGTTAAAAATTTTATTTTATGGCGAGCATGAAAAATTACAGCGCGTGAAAGCAAAAATCCTGCAACTGCCGCCGCTACCCATTCACCTGACGTTTTCCGATGATTATTATCTGGAAGCCATGCCGCAAAATATTTCCAAGGGTTATTCACTCACCCAATTGATGGGCCTGCTCAATTTACCGCTGGCTAATGCGATGGCCTTTGGCGATGGCTTTAACGATGTGGAAATGTTTCGCACCGTGGCCCACCCCGTAATCATGAGCAACGCCAACGAAAAATTAAAGCAGCTATTTCCCTCCGCCCTGCGTGCACAGCCTAATCAGGAGGATGGAGTGGCGAGGTTTATTATGGATAATTTACTTTAGTGTCCGCGACCAGGAGGCGGTGGATTTTTGCTGCGTACTGAGGTACAAGGAATAGTCGGGTTCAAATAAAAGGATAACCATGAACATACTTACCAAAAATCAAGCGCAGGCCCGCGCCAACCAAGTGCGGGCCTTTCGCGCCGAGCAGGCAGACCTGGTGGAAAAAGGGTTATTAAAACTGTCTGATTCTTCTGCAGCCGCAATTCGACAATATCACGATCAATTACTCAAAGAATTGCAACACACGCAGGATGTGGACCTGAGTGATGGGGCTCGCCATTTATCACTCGGCATGCAAATCGTTTCCTTCCTGGGCGCTTGCGCACTGGCGGCCAGTTTATTTTTTCTGTTTTATCAATACTGGGGGTTTTTCGATACGCTGGGTCAAGTAAGCATATTGGTTGCTGCACCAATATTGAGTTTGACACTGGCGCTTTGGATTAACCGCGTTGACAGCTCTGGCTACTACGCCAAGCTGGCGGCGCTGGTGTCATTCGTGAGTTGGGTTTTAAATATTTCTATGCTCGGCAGCATCTTCAATATTACCCCGTCGCCCAATGCATTTGCGGTGTTTGCACTCTATGGGTTTCTGCTTGCCTACTTGTTGCAAGTGCGTTTATTAATTGCTGCCGGTATCATTTGTACTGCTATTTTTGTGGGCGCGAAATTCGGCACCTGGATGGGTAGCTACTGGATTTACGTTGGTGAAAATCCGGAACACTTTTTATTTCCGGCGGTACTATTTTTTATCTTTCCACTAATTCAGGATCAAAGTCGCTTTCACGGCTTTACCAGCATTTACCAAGTATTTTCGACAATTATCTTTTTTACGTCGGTGTTGATTCTGTCTAACTGGGGTTGGCCGAGCTACCTTCCATGGCCGGTGGAAATTATTGAGGGTTGCTACCAAGTGGCCGGATTTGTCACCAGCGCGCTCTTGGTGGTGTATGGCTTGCGCCAACGCAACGCGCAGTTAATGTTGGCCGGCAATGTATTTTTCGCGCTGTTTTTGTATACCAAGTTTTTTGACTGGTGGTGGGACTGGATGCCGAAGTACCTGTTTTTCCTGGTGGTAGGTTTGACCGCAATTTTAGCGCTGGTGATTTTTAATCGCCTGCGTAAAGTACAACAAACCGGGAGCCAGCAATGAACAAGACTATGTATACCCCGCGTAAATTACTGGTCTGCGCCGCAATAGGCTGCATACTACTGGTTAATGCATTTATCTTAATCAAGGTTTATGTTAACCGCAGCGAGGTTGTCGCAAAGGTTACCTTGAGCCAGCGCGAGCTGACGCTGCCAAACAATTATGGTTTTGCAAAAGAAGATTCCAGCCGGCGTTTGAGCATTCGTTGGGCCACACCAGAAATCGGTACGGACACACTCAACTCTGACTATTGGCGCTGGGCCAACCGCAGCCGATTGACGTTGAGCAATGAACACTTTGCGAGTTTTCGCTTTCCTGCCTGTGAAGAAAAGAATAAACGTCCAAAGGTGCCCGCCTGGGTTTTATTAGAATTCAACGGCTCAAGTTTTAGCGACTACCTGGAAAAAGTGGAGCAACACCGGCAGTTTATTTATGGGTTGCAAAGCACAGTTGACGCCGCGTATTCAGAAAAAGAACTTGCCGAAAAACGGGACGATGCCGATAAATTGCTCGCCGAAACAAAGAATGAATCCACCCGGCTTTATGTGATTGATGCCGCGAGCGACCCTCAATTATTAGAAATTGCAAAACAAAAACGCGCGGCAACATCTGCTGGCCAGTTATTGATTGTGCCTGCAGAAATTTATTTGTCTTATAACCATTGCGATAAGAGCAAGAAATTTACCAACGAAATAATCGTGAGCAAACTCGCCGTGGAATCGCTTTATGTTCCGAAAGATTTTGCACCTGCCTTGCCGATGGAAGCGGAAAGTCGGTCGACCCTGAAATTCACCGCCAACATCGCCTATGGCCGCTTCGGCGAGCCCTGGATAATCCGTTTGAATTAATGATAGTGGCCGACCAGCTGCTCCAGTAGCTGCTGGTTGCTGCCAACCAAATCCGTAAAGGTCACTGCGTAGACCTGCTCACCCTGCTCTACCGACGTACGCACCACGCGCGCGGTTAACGTCAGCGGTTGATTCATCCCCAGGGACTTGGCGGACGCCGGTGGGGCAATGCTGATTAAGAGTGTTTCACCGGACTTGATGTTGAGCGGTTGCTTGCTAAAAAACGACAGACCGCCACTGCTGAAATCCCGGGTTCGCGCCAATTGCTTACCCTCTGGCAAGAGCAGGCTCACGAACAAGGCATTTTTGTAACGCGGATGTTTGCGCTTGTCGTTGGGGTGGTCGAATAACTGCTTTTCGGGTTCAAATTTAAAAAATTCGATTTTTTCCTGCAGCGACGTCACCGTGCGACTCAGGGCATCATTAATCGAGCCAATCAAATCCAGGGTTTTGAAATTAGCTTTCATCGAACTAAACAGATCGTTTAGTTTGACATTGAGAAATTGCACCCGGCTAATTTGCTCGACGGTTACCTGCGCAATTTGCTGGCTGATGTGGCTGGAGCTGCGCGCTTCATCGGCCATCTGTTGCATCACGACCACGTTTTGCTGCGCCTTGGTCTGGCTACGTTTAACTATATCCACCACGGTGACCATATCCGACAGGGTTTTCTCCACTTTGGTATTCAGGTCATCCACAATTTTTTGAATCACCTCGGTAGCCTGCGCGGTTTTAGTCGCAAGGCTGCGCACCTCATCGGCGACCACGGCAAAACCGCGCCCCTGCTCGCCCGCACGCGCCGCTTCAATCGCGGCGTTTAAGGCGAGTAAATTGGTTTGATCGGCAATGGTTTTAATACTGGACACTATGCTGTTGATCTCCATGCTGGCCGTGGCCAGTGTCCGTACCGAGGTTTCGGACACACCGACGCTCTCTACCGCGTCATCCATGGTACTGACGATATCCGCCAGGGAGTTCACCCCTTCGGTCGCCTGGCGCTCCACGGCGCGGGATTTTTCGCAGGCATTTTCGGTGGTGGTTTTCACCTCTAACAGTAGCTCGTTAAATTGGCCGATAGCGGCATTCACTGCGCTGGATTCGCTGCTCTGTAATTGGGTGGAGGTAGCAATTTCCGAGGAAGTCAGGCCAATGTGATAAATGGATTCCGATATTTCGCGGTTGATAGTATCTATGGCGCGAACTATGGCGGTGATCTGCCCCTTCATAAACAAAATACCCGCCATGAGGCTGCCATCCGCCGCCGCCGGCACGGCCAGTATTAAATTGCCCGAGGCAATTTGCTGTACCACTTGCTGAGCGGTATCTGGCTCTGCTCCCAACAACCTGAGGATGTGGCTCGAGGCCAATAGCGCAACCGCAGTAGCCACCCCCAGCGACAGGGCAAATACCCATAACAGCCAACTGAACCCCGCGGCGATTTCTGTTTTTGCCTGGGCTTCAATTTGCTCATTAACCACCAGTGTTACCTGTAGCAATTCATCCACGGCGGCGCGTTGCAGTTGGTAGGCCTTTTCGATCGCGGCAAGCGCGAGTTTGCGGGTTTGCTCATCGTCCTGCTGCTGGATTTCTGTCATCGCCTGGTGGGCAACTGTGAAAAATTGCTCGCCGCTGGGGAACAGCTTCTGCTCGATAATCCTGCGCTGCGGTTCATTCAGTACTTGACCTTGCCAATAATCGCGACGGCTTGAAAATTCCTCGTGGAGTTTTTCCATGCGAGCGCTCAAGAGCGCGCGTTCATTCGCCGTTTCACTGAGCACAAACTGCAGGGCAACCAGGTTAGCCTCAACCACATAGGCAGGCGGGGGGAGAATATCGGCCACCAGGTCCTTACCCGTGACCAACTGTTGATAAACCGGCCCGTTAACCGAGAGCCTGGAAAGCTTTGAATAAGCGATGTAGCCGAACAATAGGAAACCAATAATCAACACACCAACAACAAGGCTGAATAGCTGCCGCAAGGATAATTTGCCCATAGATTACGCACCCGACGTTCATCGTTCATCAAGTTTATAAGCAAATATCGGGTTAGCAAATTACGCAGGCATCGCACTGTTTTTGTGTCATTTCGGCGCGTTTTTACTGCATTTATCCGCTTAACTTGTCATTTTATTACTGACGCCTGAGCTTGCGAGCGATTAATTTCTGTGCAAATCGCCATCCTTTTGACAAACGCTTTAAAAGCTCGAGGAGTTAAATGCAAAAAAATACGCCATTGATAATAATTCTCATTGGCATTAGAATTCCCGCCGCTTGTCTCTCCCGGCGCCTTTGCGCCCACGCTACAGGAATTGCCCGATGTATCGATTTGCCCGTCCTGCACCTTTGTTAGTGGCCTGCGCACTGTTACCCAACCTCGCAGTCGCCGCCGAAAATACGGTTGAAGAAGTTTTTGTCAGCGCCAGCCGCACTGAACGCCCACTCAGCACTATTCCCAATACGGTGACGGTAATTAGCCCGGCGGAGCTGGAACAGCAGCTATCCATCCAGGATGACCTGTCTACTGTACTGGGTAATTTGATTCCCGGTTTTTCGCCCAGTCGCCAGAAGATGACCAACGCCGGTGAAACCCTGCGCGGACGCAAGCCGCTTTATATGATCGACGGCGTTCCCCAATCCAACCCGCTGCGCGACGGCGGCCGCGAGGGAAATACCATTGACCCGGTGGTGATTGAACGGGTGGAAGTTCTGCACGGCGCCAATGCGATTCACGGCCTGGGTGCGGCCGGCGGAGTAATAAACCTGATCACACGCAAACCAGCCGACAAACTGGAGCAGGGCATTCGCTTTAGCACGGGATTCCAAACTGAAGACGCGGGCGAGAGCGCCGATTACGCGATGAGCTACAGCCTCTCCAATCGCTTTGATAATGATGTGGACCTGATTGCCAGTATCAGCCTGCGCGACATGGGTGTGGCTTATGACGGCAAGGGCCAAATCATCGGCGCCGACAACACCCAGGGCGATACCATGGATTCCAAATCGGTAAACGGGTTTGTTAAAACCGGTTTTGATTGGGATGACCAGCGCATCGAATTAATGCTGAATCGCTACGACATTGAAAACAAAAACAATTGGATTTCCGTGCCGGGCAAAGTGTCCACCCAAACGCCCAGCAGTGCAGTCAAAGGTGATATTACCGGTGAAGGCGCGCGCAACGAAGTGACCGCAATTAGCGTGAATTACACTAACGATGAATTCTTCGGGCACAAATTGCGTGTACAAGGTTTCAGCCAGGATTTTGCCGCAACCTACGGTGCGGAAGCTGTGCCATTGGCAACCTTTCAAGATCCCAAATACGGCCCCAATTTAATTGACCAATCGCAAAATAATTCGGAAAAAGTCGGCGCAAAAATTACGCTAGTGAAAGATCAGCTCGCCAATTTGCCAGTGAATATTGTTTACGGTGTGGATTTAATTAAGGACAAAACCTGGCAGGAATTAATCCAAACTGGCCGCGCCTGGGTGCCGCCCAGCGAATACGAAAATACCGCGCCTTATTTGCAAGCAGAATTTACCGGCATCGATAAACTTACACTCACCAGTGGTGTGCGCTACGAAAAATCCAAACTCAAGGTGGATGACTTCACCACGCTCGCATCCTATGGCAGTCGCGTTGTGGAAGGTGGTTCGCCGGAATTTTCAGAAACCCTGTACAACTACGGCGGCACCTATCAAGCCACTGAAAGCTGGCGGGTGTTCGCTAACTACGCCGAAGCCTTTTCCATGCCCGATGTGGGCCGCGTGCTGCGCGCCATTAATCGCCCCAATCAAAGCGTGGAAAGTTTTCTGGATTTAAAACCCATCCTCACCGAAAGCAGTGAGCTGGGTGTGGAATTTAAAACAGGCGATATTACCGCGCAGTTGAGTTACTACGAATCCGGCTCGGATTTTGGTGAGCGTTTGGAACGCGACGCCGATGGTATTTACACTGTGCAGCGCGAAAAAACTAACATCGATGGCATTGAATTTACCCTTTCATGGGCAGCGACAGATCTGGATTTATTTGGCCTGCGTTACGCCGAAGCAACCGGGCGTTACGATTCCAATAAAGATGGCCGCGTGGATTCTGATTTGGGTGGCACCAATATTTCACCGGATCGATTAAACCTGAGTTGGGATCGCAGCTGGAGCAACACTATAGACACTCGCCTGCAAGCAAATTATTTGTTTGATCGCGATGTAAAAAATAGCAGCGGGGTTATCACCAACAGTTTCGATGGTTACACCACGTACGATTTGAGCGCAACCATCGCGGCCTTTGATGGCACTGTATCACTGGCGATTCAAAACCTGACCGACGAATATTATTTCACCTACTACTCACAAAGTAGCCCTAACGATATTCGCAACTTTACCGGGGTAGGCCGCAGTGTTAATTTGGGCTATGCGCGTACGTTCTAGGGTTTGTTTTAAAAATATTGCTGATTGATTTTTAATTTGTATTTCTTCGGTTAAACAATCGATTAAAGAAGTTACATAATCGGTTAAAGCAACAGATAACGCATAAAAAAACCGATGGCTCGCGCCATCGGTTTTTTTATTTTTACCTAGTTAAAAAATTAATTACACACTGAACCAGTCACTACCGGTGTTTCTGCGGTGGTGTGGTTGCCCTGGAAACCGAACTCAACGGTTTGGCCAGGTTGGATAACCGCGTTCCAGCTCAGGTTGCTCGCTGAATAACTGCCAGAGAAGTTCGCGTTCCAGGTGCCGGTCAAGGTGGTGCCATTGGCGTATTTCCAGCTCACGTTCCAGCCGTTAATTGCACTGGTACCTTTGTTGGTGATACGAATCGCACCCACAAAACCCGAGCCCCAGTTATTCACAATCACGTAGCTGCAATTACCCTGAGTGGTTGCAACACTGCTGCTGGATTTGCTGGAAGTCGTCGCTGCCGAGCTGGATGACTTGCTTGACGACGTCGCTGCAACTGAACTGGATGACTTGCTTGAAGAAGTCACTGCAACCGAACTGGATGATCTGCTGGTTGAAGTCGCTGCAATTGAGCTGGATGACTTGCTGCTGGAAGTTGCAGGTGTTGAGCTAGGAGTAGATGAACTGGTTGAGCTGCCACCACAAACCGCAGAGGTCAGGGTCGCACCGTTTTTGCCAACACCCGCCACTGTCGCCAACTTGTCTTTCACACACTGGGGTGTCATCGGCGAATAGCTGTAAGGAATTGCGATTGGGAAGGGCGCCGTCGTGGTCCAGTTGGTTGCATCGACAGTGCCGCCACTGCTCCAGGTAATGTTGTAAGTGGCAAAATCTGCTGGCGACTTCACGTTGTTGTTGCGCAGATCCCAGAAACCGCAGTTGCTGCTGTCGTAGCGGCAGGTAATGGGGTTTTTGGCATTTTGGAACCAGTTGCTTTCAATCAGCGAGTAACCGGCCTGACGCACGTTGATA
The DNA here is from genome assembly GCF_008806975.1 of Cellvibrio sp. KY-GH-1. NCBI lineage: Bacteria > Pseudomonadati > Pseudomonadota > Gammaproteobacteria > Cellvibrionales > Cellvibrionaceae > Cellvibrio > Cellvibrio sp. KY-GH-1. The sequence continues at coordinate 4,112,501 of NZ_CP031728.1, read as the reverse complement.
CCGGAATCGGTAATGCCGTCGTAGAGGTTGTTGTACATGTGGGTCCAGCCACCGCGTTGCAATGGCAAGCGCGCGTTTACATTTTTGTAAATGTTGTGGTGGAAAGTAATTTCGCGCCCGCCCGCGATATCGCTGCTGCTGGAACCATCGAGACCCACTTTTTTGCTGTCGTGGATATAGTTGTAAGACACAGTCACATTGTGTGACTCTTTCTTGATGTCGATTGCACTTTCGAAAGTCAAATCGCCATCCGGTGAACCTTTACACTCGTTGTTCACTGCAAACAATTCGTTGTGATCTACCCAGACGTTGGAGCCGCTGTCCACGCGAATCATGTCGGCATCGTTGTTGGCACCGGCGAGCGCGCCGATTTTCATATTGCGAATAATCACGTTGCTGGATTTATTCACCACCACACCGAAGTTGGCCGATGAGCCATTGGCACCGAGGATGGTAACGCCCTTGGTGAATTCTTTGATTTCCACATAGCGATAGGCATCGTTCCAGCGCGGATTCGGGCAGTTGCCGGAGGAATCGACCGTGTGGTCTTTGATCATCTGCGCAATCATTGAATCTTCGTTACCGGTATAAGTAATGATGACCGGATAGGCACCGCCAGTTACCTTATCGCCATTCGCATCGAGCTTGGCGTTGGCAATAATGGTGTTAATTTCCTGATAGGTAGCGGCGGTGAAAGATTTTGCACCGGAAGCACTGCCGCCATCGGTGGTAGAGAAACCGCCAGTGGCCGCTGCAAATGCGGTAGAGCCAGTCGCCAGGGCAATAGCTGCCGCAGTCGCCTTGAGAGTAAAACCTGGAGCTGTAGTTTTGAATTGTGTAGACATAATGAATTCCGTCCGGAGTAATTTGTTGTTAGACGGATTGACCGAAACCAGGCTTATTTTTTTCGCGAATCAAAAAAGTTTGGTAGCGCAATCTTATTGTTATCTGCTGTTACCCGGGCACCACAATTGGAAACGGTATAGATACAGGCCACCGACTCGAAAAATCCCGAACTTCGCAGGACTGCTGTCCCTTAAGCCTTTAAAAGGCAGCAATTTCGGCGCATTTTCACACTTATATGATAATAAATCCAGCCATAGATGTGCACCGAATCACAGGCTGATTAAAGGTTATATGGGTTGTTAACGCTAACTCAGATGGCATTAGTGTGCCGAACTGGATAGCAGACGACTGCAGGATAGGTTTCCGCAGTGGCTTGTAATGTCACGTATTCGCAATTTTCAGCCAAACCGGCAGAATCGGTCGACGCATCAACACCCACCTTGCACTGAACAACAATAATCTGCGCTGGAGCTGGCTATGAATGGATCACCCTCAAACCGACGAATTTTGCTGATCGACCTGAACAACGAAGCCCCATACCCAACCATGGCTATCGGCGCTTTGGCCGCCCCCCTAAAACAAGGAGGATATCAGGTAGAGGTATTTTCCCCCCTCGCCCATGGCATGAAACCCCTCGCCCGCGATCAGCAGGAAACGTTTGCTGACTACGCCGTGGCACGCATTTTTTTTAGTGGTAATCGCCTGCTACACTGGGCCAATGAACTCATCTACAACACCTATCATCGCCTGCGTTTCCGCGCAACCAGTAACCTGATAGCGCAATTCAAGGAAGTATTATCCAGCAAACGCTTTGACGGCATTATGGTGTCTTGCTACTTGCAGTATTACCCGATAATGGTTGCACTAGCCGCCGAGGCAAAGCGCCACGATCTCCCCCTTCTGTTGGGAGGCCCTTACTACAACCAACCCAAAGTCGCGCAGGAGTGGCTAAAAATTGATGGAGTTACCGCCATCTTTGGTGGTGAGGCAGACTTCTCTGTATGCGATCTGGCCCAGGCGTTGATCTCAGGTAAGGGGCTCCAGAATATCCCGGGTATATTTCGTCAGGACGTGACGATGATCGGCCAACCAGCACCGCCAGTAATGCTCGGTGATCGTTTACCCATTCCGGATTTTGACCACTTTCACTGGGAGGAATATCCGCATCGAGTTATTCCGGTGATGGCGGGTCGCGGATGCGCCTGGGGCCATTGCCTGTTTTGCAGCGACGTAACCACCGCCAGTACTCGCACCTTTCGCAGTCGCCATCTGGAATCGGTATTGACGGAGCTGCAGACGCAAGCCACCCGCTACCGAGCCAATAACTTTATTTTTTTTGACAGCAAATTAAACTCAGATTTGGAAATTTGGTACGGATTAATAGAACACTTTCAGATAGTTGTACCCGGAGCAGCCTGGGTAGCATCAGTACATGTCGATGCTAAAGGAGAAAATGGACTTGAGCTGGCAACCCTTAAACGCGCCTATTCTGCTGGCTTGAGGCGCATCAGTTTCGGCCTTGAAACGGGCAGCCAACGCTTGAACAAATTGATGCTCAAAGGCACCAGTGTTGCGCGCAACAGCCAATTTGTGAGGGATGCAGCGAGCAGCGGTATCAGCGTGCGCACTACCGTTATCCTCGGGTATCCGCAGGAAACTCCCGAAGATGTGCAGGCGACTGCTGATTTCCTCACAACGCATTTTGACGCAATCGATCGGGTTAAGCTGTCGCGGTTTAAGGCGATTCCGGGAACAGCTTTCGAAACGCGCATGGCGCGTCGACCAGAAAAATATCCAAATGTCATACAACCCGAATGGGATTATCGCTACGCACGCGCACGTTACCAATATCCCGCCGCGCGCGACTCGGCTTATCGTCGAGCAAAGGTGAACTTGTTAAAGGTAGTCCATAAAATCAATCGTAAGCCGTTGATGGACTCCGCCCAGCAGTTCAACGGATTGATGTAGCTCCCCGATACTCTTCTGCCATCAACTCGACAAACCGCTGCCCTCCCAAACCCAGGGGTCGCTCGCGCGACCAAACGAGGTCGATCCACAACTCCTCGCCGTTGGTGAAGTTGGCGATGGGTAGCTCTGCTAGCAGTTGGCCGTTGATGTAAGGCTGGACAAAAGCGCGGGGTAACCAGGCCCAGCCTAGGCCGGCTAGAACCATTTGCAACGCCGCCTCGGGGTGATCGACGCGCCAGTAGTGTTCCGAGGTAATACAAAAGGGTCCGCCGGGGGCATTGCTGTCATCCTGACTGCGGCTACCCACCATCACTTGGCGGATAGGCCGCAGTTGGTGATCGTTTATTTGGCCAGTGGGGGATAGTTCCTGCAGCACCGCATGTTTGCGCGCGATCACCGCCACCAGGGTTTCGCGGCCTACCTCCTGAAAACTCTCGCGCCCGTCCGCTGCTGGCCGCTGGAACACCAGTGCCAATTGCGCGCCGCCCTCATGGAGGAAGCGCAGCGCATCGGTCTGCGGCGCGGTGATTATCTGTACCTCGAGTGAAGGGTGTTCCCGGGCCAATACCTGCAAAGGGCGAACCCAGGGAGTGGATTGCAGCTCCGGTGCGATCACCAGTGTTAGCCGGGTTTCCAGACCCTGACTCAATTCCAGTGCCTGGGTATTGAGCTGCTGCAATTGGGCGATTAGCAGGCGCGCCTGTGGTTCCAGCGCCAGGGCCTGAGCCGTTGGTTTTGGTTCGCGTCCACCCCGATCAAACAATTCCAGATCCAACTCCGCTTCCAGGTTGGCAATTGCCATGCTGACTGCCGAAGGCACTCGCCCCAGCTGGCGCGCCGCCGCAGAAAAGGAACCGCTGTCTAACACCGCCAAGAACACAGCTACTGTCTCTGAGTTAAACACCCCACTCATCGCTCACCTCTAGCATCTTTCAGTTTTACTGATATTAGCCAACTTTTCCTATCAATCAAAACCGCTAAAAATGCCTGCCGATTATTCAAATGACCCGGCAATGAGGTAATTATGAAACCGGTAGAAATGCCCTTGGAGGGATTACACGGCACCAAACGCCGGGTGGTTTATGTCGGCCTGTACGAATTTATTGCGATACTCCTGTCCGCCATACTGCTGGAAATCATGAGCAGCGCGGGGGCCGCAGAGTCGCTCGGATTAGCCATTGCGGCCTCGGCGGTTGCCATTATCTGGAATCTGGTATTCAACGGCCTGTTCGAACGCTGGGAATCGCGCCGCCACCAATCCGGCCGCGGCCTGGGCGTACGCGTTGCTCATGCAATGGGTTTTGAAAGCGGCTTGCTGGTTCTGCTAGTACCGCTGGTGGCTTGGTGGTACAGCATCGGCCTCTGGCAAGCCCTGCTAATGGATCTGCGGCTTCTGGTGTTTTTCCTGGTTTACACCTTTGTATTTACCTGGGCCTTTGACCGGGTGTTTGGCCTGCCGGGGTCGGCCGAGGCTCTGGCAAGTTAATCTGAATCGCCATCTGATCCGGTTTTTTTAGAAGAAACTGAATCTGTTTTCAGTACAGATTCACGCGCATAGTGACCCTGTCTGCAGTTAACTGCGCATGAGGCCACTATGAGCAATTCCCCCCTGCTAATTCCCACCAAAAATTTGTCCTCCGATAAAACTCCCGCCAACCTGGGCGTGCACGACGGTAAGATTTTCACGCGCCGCTTTACCGGTCGCTTTCGCAACCTGCGACTGCTCGGTGCAGGTTTTTTGGCGCTCTTGTTTTTTGGCACCTCCTGGTTGAACTGGAATGGTCACCAGGCAGTATTGTGGGATCTGGAAACCCGCCAGTTTCATGTGTTTGGCACTACCTTTTGGCCACAGGATTTTATGTTGCTGTCCTTGGTGATGATTATCGGCGCGCTCTTGTTATTTGCCGTCACCATGGTGGCGGGGCGCGTCTGGTGCGGTTACACCTGCCCGCAAAGTGTGTGGACCTGGGCGTTTATCTGGGCTGAAAATTTAACCGAAGGTGATCGCAACCAGCGCATCAAATTACAAAATACACCGCTCTCCGGTGCCAAAATTTTTAAGCGCAGCAGCAAACATTTTTTATGGTTATTGATGAGCCTTGCCACCGGCATCGCCTTTGTTGGCTACTTTGTGCCTGTGCGCGAATTGGTGCAAAACCTCGCGCACTTCGAATGGTTGAGCAGCAGCGCCATCTGGGTGGGTATAGTTGCAGCCTTGACGTATGTAAATGCTGGTTGGGTGCGCGAAAAAGTCTGTTTGCATATGTGCCCCTACGCGCGCTTTCAAAGCGTGATGTTTGATCGCAATACCCTGGTGATTGCTTACGATAGCGCACGCGGCGATGCCCGAGGCTCGCGCAAAAAAACGGACAACCCTAAAGCGCTCGGCTTGGGCGACTGCATCGATTGCTATATGTGTGTGCAAGTCTGCCCGACGGGTATTGATATTCGCGATGGTTTGCAAATGGATTGTATTGGTTGCGCCGCCTGTATTGATGCCTGTGACGAGGTGATGGATAAAATGGGCTATGAGCGCGGTTTGGTCAGTTATACTTCGGAAGCAGCCCTTGCCGGTGAGCCGGAAAAAATCTTGCGCCCGCGTTTATGGGGTTACAGTGCGTTGATCGTAATTATGTTCGCCGCACTCGTGGTATCGCTGAATGCGCGTGAGCTGGTGGATATGAGTGTAGTGAAAGATCGCAGCGTGCTTTATCGCTACACCAGTGACGGCGATATTGTGAATGTGTATCGCATGAAAGTAACCAACAAAACCCAACAGCCTGCCGAATACACTTTGCAGCTGCAAAATGCAGACGATTTATCGCTACCGCGCACCCATCACTTTAGGCTCGCTGCCGGTGAAGTTTACGATTTTCCTGTAACAGTAAAAATGAAACCTGTGCACACCAAAGAGGCCGGCATGATTCATTTTGATTTCGAATTAATCAATCATTCAGCGCCTAATCTGGTTACACTGGAAGCGGCTAACTTTATGTATCCGGCACAATAATTTTTATGAACTTTTTCATTGAAACTTTATAACCGCACATGAAACTCTATGAACGGCTAGCTGATGAAATCGCCGAATTAATTCGCAGCGGCGTGCTTGCACCCAATGAAAAAGTACCTTCGGTACGCACCGCAAGCAGAACCTACAATGTGAGCCCCGCAACCGTATTCGAAGCCTATTATTTGTTGGAAAGCCGCGGCCTGATTCAGGCGCGGCCGCGCTCGGGTTATTTTGTTTGCGCCCAGGCAAAAAACGCACTCGCCGAACCAGAGATGAGCCCGCGCAGCACTGAGACAACGCCGGTCGATGTCAGTGAGTTAGTTTTTTCGGTGTTAGGTTCGATTAAAGATCCGGATACGATTCCGCTCGGCTCTGCCTTTCCCAGCCCGGATTTATTTCCGCTCGCACGTATAGCGCGCTCCATGAACAAGAGCCTGCAGCAAATGCCTGCCAAATCCATTCTTACTGACATCACCAGTGGCAATCCGCAATTGCGTCGCCAGATCGCATTGCGCTATCGCGTTAACGGGGTCATGCACGCGCCCGAAGAGCTGGTCATTACCAATGGCGCATTGGAAGCCTTAAATTTGTGCCTGCAAGTCGTCACCCAACCGGGCGATCTGGTGGCAATTGAAACACCTACCTTTTATGCGGCACTGCAAATCCTGGAGCGATTGCAATTAAAAGCCGTAGAAATTCCTGTGCATCCGCGCGATGGCATTCATTTGCAAACGCTGGAAGAAAGTTTGCAACGTTTGCCGATTAAAGCCTGCTGGTTAATGAGCAGCTTTCACAATCCGCTCGGCGCCTCCATGAGCGACGAAAAAAAGCAGCAGCTCTATGATTTATTACATCAGTATCAAGTGCCGTTGATTGAAGACGATGTCTACTCTGAATTGTATTTTGGAATTAATTCGCCCAAGCCCATCAAACATTTTGATCGTGCGGGCTTAGTCATGCACTGCGGTTCTTTTTCCAAAAATCTGGCACCGGGTTATCGTGTAGGCTGGGTGGCGGCTGGGCGCTACGCCGAACAGATTCACCGTTTGAAATTAATGACGACTATTTCTCCGTCTATTCCGGCACAAGCAGCGCTGGCGGATTATTTACAGCAGGGCGGTTACGATCGCCACTTACGCAAGCTGCGCGAAACATTGGAACACCAGCAACAATTAATGCTGAATGCCATCGCCAAATATTTTCCAAAAAATACCCGGGTTACTCGTCCTAATGGCGGCTATTTTTTATGGGTAGAGTTGCCCGAGCAGGTAGACAGCTTGCAATTATTTTCCATGGCACTCGCACAAGGGATCAGCATCGCCCCTGGCCCCATATTTTCTGCCACGCGCCGTTTCCGCAATTGTATTCGTTTGAATTACGGTTATGCATGGACGAAGGAAATTGATGAGGCTATGTCGGTATTGGGAAAATTGATCAACGGCTTTTAACGCGCCGGGAATTATCCAAAGATTGTGCAAGCAATCGCCTTACATCAACAGTTCTCCCGGATGAATGTCAGAATATCCATAGTCGCCACAAATAATCTATGGAGTTTGACGTGATCTACCTGCGTTTGTTCGTTCTTCCGCTGTCCCTGATGTTGTTCGCCTGCGCAAGCAACGAACCCAAACCACCGAAAACCTCGGAAATTTTTTATACCCTCACCAAGCCCGATGGCACAAAACAATTTAGCTACACGCTGACGATGGAACAGCCTGAACGAGGCAGAGGTGATAAACCCCCACGCGGAGGCAATGGAGGAATGCGCGGCGGCATGGGCGGTCACCCCGATGGCCCACCTCCCGGTGGCGGGCACGGCCGCGGCCCAAAACCGGGTGATAGTGAGGACTGGATGGATGGACTAAAGCACCTCACAGAAGAGGGCTTGCTCGCCAAACTGGAAGACACCGGCTTTTGCCGCAATGGTTATCGCCAACTGGAAACACAATCACGCCGTGGCGCGATGAATATTCTCGGCGAATGTTACGACAAAGCCACCGCTGAAGATCGCACTAAATTCCCGAATCCAGCTCCGAAAAAAATTGTTGAAGAAAAGTTGGATTAACGCACTGATGCAGGTTGGGTCTCGCCACGCAGACACGAGTGCCCAACACGTTGGTGATCAAAATATTGTTAGGCATAACTGCCCAACCTACACGCTATTTTTACCCGAGTAATGCTCCATCAAAAAACCATGACAAGTTGTTTATTGGAATATTTGACTGATAGTATCCTGTACTAAATCGCTACTGTCAGGCACGACTTCTCTCCTATTTGTCTGAGCGCTTGATAACATCCAGGATGAACAATATGTCAGCTAAAGAGTTTTTTGAAAGTATTACCGCACATGGCCCTATTTTTATTTCGACACTTACTGACATACTATCGGGTCCAAAAACTTTTATTCGTAAGCTAAATTTTGATGAAAAGAGCACCCTCGGAAAGGTGTTAGCATTCAATCTTTCATGCCTTGCGGTAGCATTTATATTTCAACTGAGTTTCATTGCCACAACAAAAGAGCTTTATCAAGTTTTTGCCACGCTTTTTATCTTCTTCGTGCTAACAAGTTTTTTGGTAGCTTTTGCATATAAAACCGGCTTTTTTGCTGTTGGAGGTAAAGCCTCATTAAAAAATCATATTATTATAAATCTATACATTGCTGGGCCTGCATATTTAGTTAGCGTAATAATAAGCACAACATCCAAAAGCATCCTACTTATAGAAGAACCTGATCTGCTACCAATTTTCAAAGAGTTCGTAGCTAATCATGATCAAACGAACCCGGATATTTATCTCGCTTTGTATGAAAGTAACCCTGGGCTTTTAGCAGTGGCATTAAATATATTAGGGAATATAGCTATTCTTGTTTGGCTTTTATACTCATGGGGTTGCTATCGTTACATTAACAACGTTAGCAAGGCAAAATCGACAATAGCATTCGTTATCGCAATGTGCATATCAATTCCAATATCCTATCTTCTATCAATACTTAGACGGACGTTAGAGCTGCAAATTTTTAGTTAAGGTAAAACTAATTACCACGAAAAACTCAATCAGCCAAAAATATCCATCTGCCCATTTTTGTTTTCGTGCGCGGGAATACTCAGTGGTTTACGGAACAACGAGCATTCGAGCTCGCCATAGCGGCGGCTTTTATCGAGGCCGTAGCGTTTTAATCCTTTCATAAAACGCTGGCGGATCATATCCGCCCACAAACCTTCACCGCGCATACGCGTGGCGAAATTTGCATCGTAGTCTTTGCCGCCGCGCATATCGCGGATGCGATTCATCACGCGTTCCGCACGTTCGGGAAAATGAGTTTGTAACCACTCCTGAAACAGCGGGTTAATTTCCCAGGGCAAGCGCACCACCGTATAACCTGCGGCCGTTGCGCCAGCATTAGCGGCCGCGCTTAATACATTTTCGATATCCTGTTCGGTAATAAACGGAATGATGGGCGCAACGCTCACCATGGTGGGAATACCTGCTTTGCTTAAGCGCTCAATGGTTTGCAAACGCCGCGTGGGCGATGCCGCGCGCGGTTCAAGAATGCGCGAAATATTGTGATCGAGAGTCGTGATGGTAATGGCCGCAGCGGCGAGATTTTTTTTCGCCATATCTTGCAGCAAATCGATATCGCGCTCGATCAAGGCGGATTTGGTAATCATGCCTACCGGGTGATCACACTCATGAAACACTTCCAAACACTGACGCGTAATTTTTAACTCGCGCTCGCACGGCTGGTAGGCATCGGTGTTTACGCCAAACGCAATGGGGCTAGGTTGATAATTGTTCTGGGCTAACTCGCGGCGCAATAACTCCGCCGCATTGGTTTTGGCATAGAGACGGGTTTCAAAATCCAGCCCCGGCGATAAACCAAGATACGCATGGGTTGGTCGCGCAAAACAGTAAATGCAACCATGCTCACAGCCCCGGTAAGGATTGATGGACACACTAAAAGGAATATCCGGCGATTGGTTGTGACTAAGAATTGTTTTAGCCAATTCGGGGGTTACCAAGGTCTTTAACCCCGGATGAATATCCGTGTCATCCACGTAGGGCTGCCAACCATCATCCACCGTTTCAATTAATTGGGTTTCATAGCGGCCGGCAATATTGGTTACGGCGCCGCGCCCTTTATGAGCCTGGGGTTTAGCGGTGATCCAGGGTTCCGGGTCGCCATAATCACAGTCGCGGTCGTGATCATTCGTTGCCATGGAACACCTCTATAGATTACTGTACATAAAAACAGTATTCTGATCCGATAAAAATTCCCGCGCAATATTTTTTTGGCTTGCTGCAACCTTTTTTCAATCGCCCCGTAAATCCCTCCTGACGAATCACACAAACGCCTTCTTCGAAGGTTTCAATCTAACGCCCAATCCAACACCTGATTCATTTGAGGAGGAATCAACCTATGCAATTTAGCCTGAACAAAAATAACCTGAGCCTGGCGCTGGTTATCAGCTGCGCCAGTTTATTAAGCGCCTGCGGCGGCGATAACGACAAAAAAGACAGCGATAAGAGTCCCATTCCCAGCAGTTCAAGCAAAGCTGCTTTGAGCAGCAGCTCCAGCCTGTCCAGCTCGATCGCATCCAGCGCTGCGGTATCAAGCACAGCAGTTACCAGCTCAGCAGTGTCCAGTTCAAGTGCGGCATCCAGCTTGGCAAGGTTTACTCCACCAGTGGCTTGGGTGGATACCGCCATCAATAGTGCAGATGGTAATTATCTGGTAGCCAAAGGTGAAATTCTGTTGGCCTTGCCCGAAGACGCCAGCAACACCAGCTTCAAACCACAATGGATTGGTCGCGATGGATTCGCGCTCTATACCTTCGCCAAAGACACCAACGGTGTATCCAATTGCGCGGGTAATTGCCTGGCGAACTGGCCACCACTATTGGCGGGAGCAAAAGACGCTGCCAGCTTGCCCTACAGCATTATCGAGCGCAGCCTCGGCAACGGCGTGACTGCTCGTCAATGGGCTTATCAGGGTTTGCCGCTGTACTTCTTCAAAACCGATACCGCGGCTGGTCAGACCACCGGTAAGGCCATCGCAAACTGGCAGCTGGCGCGCCCAATTCCGGTAGGCACCCAACAACATGCCACCAAGGGCGAGTATTTGATCGGGAAAGGTTTTCTCGTTAACAGCCAAGGGACGGCTGATCAAAGCAAAGCGGGCTTCACGCTCTATACCTTTGCGAAAGACACCGCCAATCAAAGCAATTGTGGCGCTACCTGTATTGCCAACTGGCCTCCACTTTACGCCGCTGCCGAAGCGCAAACCGCTGGTGACTTTTCGGTAGTGACGCGCAGCGATAACACCAAGCAGTGGGCGTTTAAAGGTCAGCCGTTGTATTTCTACGCAGGTGATAGTGCGGCCGGTGAAATCAAAGGGGAAATACCTAACTGGACACTGGCAACAGCGACGACAAGTTCAGCCGCAAGCTCGAGCGCCGCTTCCTCCAGCAGCTATACCAGTTCGTCGTCCGGTTACAGCTATTAATTAAACGTTTTAAAAGCCTCATCCCCACCACTGGCAACGGTGGTGGATCTTTCCGGCATAGATTTGGTAATGGACATTAAATTTATGCCCCAGAGCAATCACGGATGATGCTCTTTTTCTTTAACGATCTGACCAACAATTACAAGTTATACGCGTAATCCAAAAATACTTTACGCGTTGATGCAGAATTATTTTCCGGGTCGAAATGCGCGAGGCGCAGAGATAGATTGTGTTTGCGTGCCGGGCGGAAGGAAATATCCAAATCCCACTCCGCGCCAATTGCGTCCCCATCCACATCTTTATCAAATAGGTGATAGTGGGTTTCGATGCGAACGGGTGAGGCGCGCCAGAGTAATCCTACCGACGTATTGCGCACGCCACTGTTAGGCGTGTTGCCCACCACACCGGCCCAGCCTTCAAATTTGTGATTGGAGCCCAGCGGCGTAATAAACGCAGCGCCATTTTTTTCGCCCAGAATTTCATAGTGGGCGATAAGCTCCACACTGCCCAGCCCTACACCGGTTTCGACTAAATAGTAGGGCAATTGATCGCGCTCTATATCAAATCTGTCTTGCTGTGCCGCCTCTAATTGCAGGCGATATTTCACCTGACCAACTTTGTAATTGAAGCTGTAGCTTGCGCCATAGGTTGCGTTGCTCGCAGCGGGCATATCCAAATTTTCCATGCGGTGTGCATAGGCGGTGATGCGGGTGTAGTCCCACTCATTCCATTCCAAATGGCTCAGGTGAGTATGCTGTTCGTGATCGCCATAATTTACCGCTGGGCGCGGCGGGGTGGTGCCATTGGGCAAGGGGCCGCGGCCGGGATAATTTTTATCCGCATCGTCACCAAAAATACGATTGGCATTGCCGATATAGCTGTAGGTAAAACGTGAATTACTCGCGAATTTATATTGGCTAAATATCGCATCAAAGGTTTGTTCGTTTTGCCAAAAACCATTGCCGCCCACAAAGCGTTGGTTATCGATATTAATTCGCTGACGCCCCAGACGCATTAAAAAATTATCACCATTCACCGCGATAAAGGCCTGATTAAATTCCGTGCCAGGCGGATCTTGCAACAGCGGTTGGCCGTTGAGACGCACACCGTCGCTGTGATCGTCTTTAAACGTGCTGCCAACTGAATCGACTTCTACAAATGTGGTAAGCCATTCACTCCACTGCGAATTTAAATTGCCTCGCAGTAGCAACGACGCGGATTGACCGCTGTTAGCAGCATCGACATTCGCGTAGCGCGCGCGACTGCCCCAATCCCATTGATGTTGTATTTCCGCGTGCGCGTCTACCACCAATAAACTGCTGATGAATACCGGTAAAAAAAATTGTTTCATTCCGAATGCCAACCTTGGTGAATAACTAGATAAGAAAAATGTGATAAGAAGAATTATTGCCAATCTTCGGCATTGCCATCGTGCAAAAAAGTGACGCCTTTGATTTTATCCATCTCTTCATAAAGTGGATCTGGCATAGGGTTTTGGCGCGCGTCCATATAGGTCATGGCGGGGAGGTGATAAATATCCACGTGTTCCATAAGATTGTTGAACATATAGATTTTTTCTAACGCCGGTAGCTCCTGATAAGTAAATGTCAGGATGCGATTGTCGTTAATCTTCAGTAGCTTGAGTGCAGGCATGTGTTGCAAATCAAACGTTTCCAGACGGTTGCCAAATAAATACAATTCGGCCAACGCCGGCAGTTGTGTGAGCGTTATCCGGGTAATCTGATTTTTGGCGAGATTGATATGATTTAGCTCAGGCAAATTGCCCAGGTTCACATCAGTCAGGTTGTTATTATAAAGTGATAGTTTTTGCAGTTTGGTTAATTGCTCAATACCGACAAGCGAGGCAATTTTTTTGGAGTGGCATTCCACACTGGTAACTTGCTCCAACGCTTGCCACTGTTTTTTACTAATAATTTCCTGCACACAGGCAGTTAAATTTTGATCGGCAAAGATTAACTCCAATGCCTTTACCTGGTTTGCACTAGCACAAATTAATAGTATTAATACCCAGCGAATGATGTTCATAACGAGCCACTTTTTTCCTTGCTAAAAAAAATGCGCAGCCTGTTTGCATAAATGCAAATTCAGGCGGCGCATTATAAAAGCTAAATTGCTGGAGGCTGTTAATTAATTCCTAAATTCATTGTTCCTTTGCGGTCTTTCCTGCTCAGCGCCATGACCCGGCCTCCTGCCAATCATTAACTTTCCCACTTTTCCTGTTTCACCCAGCGTCATCCTGACTCATCCTGATTTTCCCAACGCTCCTTTGATCCGGCTTCCTGTCTGTATTCATTCCCATCCCTCGACCATCCCTAAGTTTCCCTGATCTTTCCACTCCCGCTCCTATGCCACCCCTGGCAGTTCCCTGATTCTTTCCCTAACTTGTTAATTGCCTAACCGGTTAATACCGAACCAGTAATTCCCTAAATAGTTTTCTCCGTTTTTGCCAGCAACACACAAACACCTTTGGCAATAATGGTTTCACTCGGCTCATCCAGCGGCGAACCACCAACATCCTCTTCCGTGAGAATCAGGTGTGACGAGTCTTTAATTAAACGCGACTGCGCCACAGTAATTGGCAGTTCCTCACCGTCGGTGGCAGCAAACACGCCCAGTGGTCGAATTTGGCCATCGCGTTTGGAGATCGCCCATAGCTGCAGGTTTTTCTCTGCAGCAATTTCAACCGCGCCCCATTTCAACCAAAGCTTTTCGCCGCCATTGGCAGTCAACACGGTTAACTGGGCCGCACCGGCTTCATCGGTCAATACCGCAACGTAGTCAGCATTGGGTTGCTGCACGCTAACATTGCCCTGTGTCAGCCACACAAAAGTTGCAAATAAAATGCAGGTGGCTGCACTGACGCTTTGCCAGAACCAGCGCGACCAAAAGCCGCGCGTATCAGGCTGGGTGCGGTTTATACGCGCGGAAATTTTGTCCCAGGTAGCCTCTTCCGGGCGCAACACTTGTTCCTTGTCACTCAAACGCATCAACTCTTCTTCCCAATAACTCACTTGTGCCTGTAATTCCGCATCGCGTTGCGCACGTTCAGTAAAACGTCGGCGTTCACTGCCACGCATGACACCGGTGACATAATCAAAGGCGAGTTGCGGTTCGCTTAGGCCTGCGCCTGTTGTTTGGTTTCCCGGCCCGGTCATTTGGTTTCTAGGCATAGTCTCAACCTCTCGGCGCCACGGTGGAGCCAGGATTTAACTGTGTTGGCATTGGTCGACAATTTCTCCGCAATCTCCTCGCGCGAATAGCCCTGCAAGTAGGCCAACTCGATACTGCGTTTGATGTTGTCGCCCAGAGTGGTCAGGCACTGGTGCAGGTGAAAACGCAGTTGGCTGGCGCCCAGTGCCTGCTCAGGTTCATCACCACCGGGAAAATCTTCCTCATCTTCCAAGGCGCGAGTGTGTTTGCCGGTGCGAGATTCCTTGTCGAGCCGATCCAGCGCGCGGTAGCGGGTGATACTGGCCATCCAGGTCAGCGGCCTGGCCAGATGGGGCCGGTAGCTGGCGGCGTTATTCCAGATTTGCAGAAAGGCTTCCTGCAACACCTCATTACTCAAGTCGGAGGATTTCAAAATCCGCCAGGCGACCGCATTCAGGTAGGGGCCAACCTGATCAAAAAGCTGTTTCAGCGCAGCCTGGTCGCGCAGGGCGCAGCGGGCAATCAGGTTTATTAACTGATCATCCTGGTTATCGTCAGCGAGCGTCATTGGACACAGGTTTCCTTCAATTTGCGTGTTGTTAATCCTATCTACGGACGTGTTTGGGAAAAGTTGCAGCGATTTTTACTCTTCTAAGTGCCTTGCTCGTGACGCGGTTAAACCTCTGAGACACGCCGTGAACCCATCCATGGGGGCTTGTCGTCGACATCCCTGTCTCCGACAGTCTCAGAGGTTTAACCGCGCCCCGAACCAGAGAGACCGCAGAATCCCCTCACCAGAATTCCCACCTCTAAACTGCTCCGCACCATTTTACGCAAGCTGCGCAAACTGGTGCGACGCCTGTTTCGCACCTCGGCAACATAAGCACTGTGGTATTCGGTTGTTGCCACTCAACCACAAGTGTCTGCTACAGACTTTTTTCTACAGACATCAAGCGTTTCTAATAAAGATAAAAGGTACTCGCTATGTTCAATCTCAACCGTTTTACCGGTGCGCTGCTGATGCTCGCCACCGCAATCTGCTTTACCACCAGTGCCCAAGCCAAGCCTTACAAGGCCGCGGAAATCTACTCCAAGCAAACCTACAAATACGGCCGCTATGAAATGCGCATGCGCGTCGCCAAGGGCAGCGGCGTGCTTTCCACATTCTTCACCTACAAAAATGGTTCCGAGCAAGCCGGGGTGTTCTGGGAAGAAATCGATATCGAGATCTTCGGTAAGAACAACGCCACCCAATGGCAGAGCAATGTGATTATCGGCACCAATCGCCCCACCACCAAAACCGAAGGCGTGCACACCATGCCCTATTCGCTGGGCGATGGTTACAACACCTATGTGTTGGAATGGACCCCCAGCTACATTGCCTGGTTCGTGAACGGCACCCAGGTACGCCGCATCAACGGTGGCCAGTTCGTCACCAGCCTGACTAGCCCGCAGGACATTCGCTTTAATCTCTGGGCGGCCAATATTGCCGAATGGGTGGGGGCCTGGAATCCCAATATCCTGCCTGTTTACCAGTTCGTAAATTACATCGACTACAAGCCTTGGAACTCTGGCACTAATAGCTTCGGCACCGGTTGGAGAGATGACTTCAACAGCTTTGATACCAATCGCTGGAACAAAGCCAACTGGACCTTCGGTGAAAACCTCGCCGATTTTGAGCCCAATAACGTGGTGGTGAAAAACGGCATACTGGTACTGGCACTGACTCGCGAAGGCCAAACGGGTTATACCGGCACTCCACCGGCAGATACCGGAACCAGTGGCGGTTCTTCATCAAGTTCTGCGCCGGCGGCGAGCAGTATCCATATTGAAGCAGAGAGCTACAACGAAGTAGGCGGTAGCTTGACTGTATCGGGTGGCGTGGTGGGTTACATAGATGCGGGTGACTGGTTCAAATACCGCAATGTGAACATCCCGCAAGCCGGCACTTACAAAGTGGAATACCGGGTTGCCTCGGCGCTGACCACTGCACAGTTCACCCTGGATCGCGACGGCGTTGGCTTGGGCACCATTAGCGTACCCAACACCGGCGGCTGGGGGACTTACCAAACTATCTCGCACAATATCTACTTAAATGCGGGCACACAAAATCTGGCGATTTATGCCAACAGCGGCGGATTTAATATTGATTGGATCAAACTGACTAAAATTAATTAGCAATTTCTAAACAACAGTGTTTTACAGCCTTTGGGGTTGGGGAAAATGATTAGGGCCCCGGCCCCGTTTTTATTTATAAATCAATCGAGTTTTGTATCATCCGAGTCAACGAGGTAACAAGCATGCGCCGTATTTCGATTTTCCTTCTTGCCCTGTGTGCAAGTCTTGCCGCCGGCGTCACCACCGCCAAGTCTTACAAAGGTGCAGAGATCTTTTCAAATCAAAGCTATCTCTATGGTCGCTACGAAATGCGCATGCGAGTCGCCAACGCGAGCGGGGTTTTATCCACCTTCTTCACCTACAAAAATGGATCAGAGATAGGCAATACGTTTTGGGAAGAAATTGATATCGAAGTCTTCGGTAAAAATAATGCAACCCAATGGCAGAGCAATGTGATTCTCGGCAGCTCGCGTCCCACCCTCCACACGGAGCAAGTCCACACGGCGCCGCAATCGCTCGCCGATGCCTACCACACCTATGTCTTGGAATGGACCCCCGATTACGTGGCCTGGTTTGTGGATGGCGTTGAAGTGCGCCGTATTATCGGAACCAGCACCGTCACCAGCCTCACCAATGCACAAAGTTTGCGTTTCAATATCTGGTCATCCGAATCGGCCGAATGGGTTGGAGCCTGGAATGATTCTGTATTACCCGTGTATCAATTCGTGAATTACATCGACTACAAAACTTACAACGCAACCACAAAAAGTTTTGAAGCGGGCTGGCGCGATGACTTTGATACCTTTGACACCAGCCGTTGGAGCAAAGCCAACTGGAGTTTTGATGGCAACCGTGTGGATTTTGCACCGGAAAATGCGCTGGTAAAAAATGGCATACTGGTACTCGCACTCACTAAAGAAAATGCCATGGGCTATGCCGGCACACCACCAGCCGATGAACCTGCCAGCAGTTCCAGCGCCAGTTCGGTGGCAAGCTCCAGTTCCGTAGCAAGTTCAAGCGCAGCTAGCAGTTCAATGGCCAGCAGCGCCCCTGCTTCATCAAAAGCCGCGAGTTCTACCGCAACAACGGGGAGCAATTCTGGCGGTGGAGGCGGTGGGGGATCAATTCCGCTGTGGGGACTATTGGCATTGAGTGGATTGTTGCTTGCTGGTCGCGGGAGAAAGTAATTGAATCCCCCCTAACCCCCCTTTTTCAAAGGGGGGAACTTGATTATGCTAATTTTGGGCTATTTACGTTGAGATTAATACCAATCCAGACATAAGTTCGAAGTGCGAACGTAAAACGATTTCTACTAGATTCGAAATGCGCATCAAATTCACCCCTTTGAAAAAGAGGACTAGGGGTGATTAAACATGCAATAATCCCACATCACAATCGTTAAAAGGATTTAACAATGCTCCCCTATAACAGAACTATTAAACCCTTCTCACGTACACTCCGCAGCAGTATGACTGATGCTGAACAAATTCTCTGGTCGCGATTGCGACGTAAACAAATACTAGGTGTTCAGTTTTATCGTCAAAAACCAATTGGCGCTTATATTGCTGATTTCTATTCAGCTGCGGCCATGCTGGTAATTGAATTAGATGGATCACAACATTTATTACCTGAGCACCAAGCGCAAGATAAAGAAAGAGATAGGATGATGGAAGCTATGGGATTGCTAGTGATTAGGTTTGATAATAGGCAGGTTATCTTTGAACTTGAGCGCGTTATAGAAAAAATTTTTTCGGTAGTTACTGAAAGGCTTAATCGCCCCTAACCCCCCTATTGCAAAGGGGGGAACTTGATCGTGCTAATTTTGGGCTATTTACGTTGAGATTAATATCAATCCAGACATAAGTTCGAAGTGCGAACGTAAAACGATTTCTACTAAATTCGAAATGCGCACCGAATTCCCCCTTTGCAAAAGGGGGGTTAGGGGGGATTCAAATTCTGTTTCCTGAAATCCGCCGCCGACATTCCCGTATAACGTTTAAAAAACCGGTGAAATGACGACTTACTGTTAAAACCGGATTCCAGCAAAATATCCAGAATCGTCATATCGGCAAAATTTTTATCCACCAGCATTTGCTTGGCTTTATTCACGCGATACTCATTCACAAACTCAAAGAAATTAGTATTGAAGTGTTTGTTGATGATGCTGGAAACCTCGCGGTAATGAATGCCCACATGCTTGGCAAACTCTTCGATATTTAGGTTTTGCGTTAAGTACAACTGCTGGTCTTCCATAGTGCGACGAATGCGCTCTATGGCATCAGGCGAAATTTCTGCAACAGCCGCCGTTTCTTTTTCCGCCGGCTTTTCCTTGGTGCCCAATAATTCATGGGCATACAACAAGCTGTACACAAAGAGCGCATTGACCAATAAAAAGGTAATGTAGTTATCGGCAATACCAAACATATCCGCTAATTGGATACCCACCGATTGCCCCAACACATGCACCACCAGCGACCAACTCCAATTTAATGCAAAGCCCAGCGTCAATAGCAACAACCAGAGTGGCGCCTGCAAACTAAAAGTGGAATAAAATTCTTTTAATTGTTGTTTGTACTGCAAGGCTACCCAGACGGCCGCGAGCGCATAAACCACGGGCAGGGTTTTCAGGTAATGCCAGAAAAAATTGGTGATGCGCACGCGGGCTTCAGAATCACTAGTGATTAAAAATCGCAAGCGATCTGAATCCAGATCAGCAGCCGCAATCAATACCATCATCGCAAACAGCGTTATCCCATGCAAAGCATAAGGCCACCGCCATTGGAATTGCGCACGCGTAATCGCCACCACGTAAAAATAGAGGCACACGCTTTTCCCCACTACAGCCGTAGCCAGCAAACTCGAGAGCAATATCTTCGCGGGGGCTGCATCGCTCTGAATGTAATCATTCCACAAGAGTAAGTTGCACAGCGCCGTTACACCCACGCCTACAAAAAAGCCGCTCAGCAACCAGGAAGCGCTGGTTTTTTGTTTGGAAAGCAACCACTGAAAAATAACCAGTAGCACGCAAACCGCCAGGGTAAGCACCAGAATCAGGTCGTGGATATTAAATATCGGGGTTTTCATTATGTTTTTTTATAACCAATTTCTTCATTACACCTAACATTATAAGGGCATAAACGTCACTTTTCTGCCATTGAAATAGCGTTGCTAAGTTTCCCTTAAGTTTTGCCCCCTAGGATAACCGCAGTACTTATAGGAATTCCCAAATTATGAGAGTGGAACAGGCACCATTCCTGAAATATCACTACCAGTATCCGGTTTATAGTCTGGCCGTCCTAACGGCGGTCATTATTATTTTTAATCTTGATAAGGTTGTTGCAGACTATTTATATCAGCTGCAAGGCAATACATGGTTGTGGAAAAACGCATGGTTAACAGAAAACCTACTGCATAAGGGCGGGCGCAACCTCTCCATTTCGCTTGCACTTTTCGTTTTGGGAGCACTAATCGCCAGCTGGTGTTATTTACCCTGGGCAGGTCTGCGTAAACCACTTGGGTACCTCCTGCTGGCACTACTGGGCAGCAGTTTGTTGGTGAGTGCCCTTAAGGCATCCCTCGCTATTTCCTGCCCCTGGGAGTTTGACATTTATGGCGGGCATTTACCCTACATCAATGTTGTCCAGCAATTAATTCAACGCAACGGAGATGGCTGCTTTCCCGCAGGTCATGCCAGTGCTGGATACAGCTGGATTGCACTGTATTTTTTCGGCCTCTCTTTTCAATCGCCACTACGCTGGCTGGGCTTGGCAATAGCGCTCTTGGCAGGCCTTGTATTTGGAATCGCCCAACAAATTCGCGGCGCCCATTTTTTATCTCACGATTTATGGACACTCGCCATCTGTTGGTTCTGCTCACTCTCCCTTTATCTCATTTTTTTTGAACTGCCGCGCATTCCGCAGAATGCGCCTATGACCGTGGGAGAATTACAATGAATCTGGAGTTTTCACTCAAAAAGCTTGCGTTATTTTCATCCGCAGCGACAAATGCCCATATCCCGGAAAAAATTGGCAGTGTTGGACTTTCATTGTCCATTTCATTTTTATTGGTTGCCTTCTATAACCTGGCTTTTTTTAACGCCGCCATCGCCATCATCGATTTATCCAGCATCAGAGGCGTATTTTTCCTGCTAAATATCGGCCTCGTACTCTGGCTATTAAACTTTATTTTTATTTCGCTGATAACACTGCCTTACCTTGGCAAACCGCTATTAGCATTTTTATTAATTGTTGCCGGAAGCACCGCATATTTTATGGATGCCTACGGGGTAGTGATTCACCGTTTGATGATCCAGAATGCGATGGAAACAGATTTTTCTGAAACGAAAAATCTAATCAATGCAAAACTGATTCTCTATATCGCGGTACTAGGCGTAATCCCGACGCTCACGATTTTCAGGCTAAACATAGATTTTCTCGGCTTTAAACAAGAACTTGTAAGAAAATTAAAATTCACTGGGGCAGCATTAATCACCAGCGTGCTACTGATTTTATGTATGTCAGCAGATTACGCATCATTTTTTCGCAATCACAAAAATATTCGCCAAATGGCTAATCCGCTCAATGTGGTTTACGCCACCGCATCCTTTTTTTCCAACCGTGGAAACGCCACTGTTGTTGCACCTATTGAGCATGATGCTGCCATCAACGCACTCGGAAAATCGCTCAGCAAACCGACATTATTGGTACTGGTTGTTGGAGAAACCGCACGTGCTGATCATTTCTCAACAAACGGCTATTCGCGTCAAACCAATCCTTTGCTAGCACGCCAATCAATTATTAATTTTTCCAATGTTACGTCCTGTGGTACTGAAACCGCTGTATCAGTGCCGTGTATGTTTTCCGCATTAGGCAGAGCAGGTTATTCGGATAGCAAGGCAAAAGCACAGGAAGGTTTATTGGACGTGATTAAACATGCAGGCATCGATGTGCTATGGCGCGATAACAACTCCAGTTGTAAAGGCACGTGTAATCGCGTTGACTATGAAGATGTCCAACATTTAGCGCTGCCGGATCATTGCACCGACGTTGAATGTTTCGATGAAATACTGCTGCACGACCTCGACAAAAAACTGGCTGCAATGAGTTCACGCGATAAAGTCATTGTCCTGCATCAAAAAGGCAGTCACGGCCCTGACTACGCGGATCGCTACCCAAAAGGTTTTGCCACTTTCACACCGGTTTGCAACACCAACCAATTACATAATTGCAGCAAAGAAGAAGTGATCAATGCTTATGACAACACCATTCACTATACCGACTATTTTTTAAATAGCGCCATCGAATGGTTGAAACAACAATCACCTCAATACAACACGGCTTTTATTTATCTTTCGGATCACGGCGAATCACTCGGTGAAAACGGCCTCTATTTGCATGGCATGCCTTATCGGTTTGCGCCCAAGGAACAAAAGCACGTGCCTTTTTTATTTTGGTTTTCTGAAGGTTTCACGCGGGCCAACGCAATAGATAGCCAATGTCTGCAACGCTCAACCACCAAAGCCTACTCCCATGACAATCTGTTCCACACAACGCTCGGCCTGCTCAATATCAGCACCAACGTCTACCGGGACAATTTGGATATGGTGAAGCCTTGCAGGGCTCTCTAAATTATCTTATTAGCAACCCACTCAATAGAAATACACTTGCTGAGCATTGCGACCCGAGCCATAACCGGTAACGGTTATAGACCTTTGTGCTTCATCCACCACAAATGGTTTGTTGGTATAGCGGCTACGCATTTTTAATTTCTGCTCTGACGGGCTATGCCTTTTTTCTATTGCACTTAATAAACCCACGCGAAACGCTTCCAAATCTTTGACGCGAGCGAAATAACTTTGCGCCCAGCCCGAGTTTCAGCATGTTTGTCCAATTGAAGATCACTTGAGTTTCCAAAAACCCATTCGCCGATAAGGCTGAGGAAATTCCAGACTTTCTTTGAATTCAATTTTGACAGTCTCTTTTGCCCACTGAATACGCTCCAAACCTACCGAAACTGGGGCAACCTGCTTTCAGTTCAACATGAGCAATATATTGTTCATATTTAGCCGCAACTCGAAATTTTGAGCAATATACCGCTCAAAATACGAAAAACGATCGCCTTTACAAACTAACAACTTGTTCATTTCTCATTAGAAATATACACTTATCAATATATATGAAAATCCATATATCAAAGAAAGCCAAGTGATAATGCCATTTACACCCGACACCCTTTGCAAAGCCCTTGCTGACCCAACCCGTGCACGCATAGCGCTATTAGTCGCGCGCGAAAAAGAGCTGTGCGTGTGTGAGCTGACCTGCGCGCTCGATGAAATCCAGCCGAAAATTTCCCGCCACCTGGCGCTCTTGCGCGAATCCGGTTTGCTGGCCGATCGCCGCAAAGGGCAGTGGGTTTATTACCGTTTGCACCCGGAGTTACCGGCATGGGTTAACAAAACCCTGAAGACAATGCTTGATGCCAACACAGAGTGGTTGGAAGAAAATCATGCACGTTTGTGCGCGATGGAAGACAGGCCCAAGCGTTGTTGTTAAACAATCATTAAAGCACCCCCCCCCTGGGTAATTGAGGCAATAAATTAGGGCGCAATAAATTGCGCCCCTACGGGAAAGGGCGTAGTAGGGGTGTGATTTATCACACCCACTGTCACGTTTCTTGTAACTAAATTTTTTGAAATGAATGAGCTTCTATGAAAAAAATTAAAATTGGTATTAATGGCTTTGGTCGTATTGGTCGCCTGGCACTGCGCGCCAGCTGGCATTGGCCGGAATTCGAATTTGTACAAATCAATGACCCAATGGGCGATGCCGCTACTTTTGCTCACTTGTTGAAATTCGATTCGGTGCAAGGTCAATGGAGTCCCGAAACCAGTGGTGATGAAAATTCAATCTATATTGACGGCCAACGCATTGCCTTTACGCGCAATAAAACGATTGGCGAAACCGACTGGAGCGGTTGCGATCTGGTAATAGAAGCCAGCGGCAAAATGCGCGAAGTCAGTTTGCTGCAAGCATACCTGGATCAAGGTGTAAAACGCGTTGTTGTCAGCGCACCGGTTAAAGAACCGAGCGTATTAAATGTCGTAGTGGGTGTTAATCAGCATTTATTTGATTCTAGGGTGCATCGCATAGTCACGGCAGCCTCCTGCACCACTAACTGCCTCGCGCCCGTTGTCAAAGTGATTCATGAAAATCTGGGCATTAAACACGGTGCAATTACCACAATTCACGATTTAACCAATACCCAATCAATTCTGGATCAACCGCACAAAGATTTACGTCGGGCGCGCGCCTCCCATTCCAATTTAATTCCCACCAGCACCGGTTCTGCTACTGCAATTGCAGAAATTTTTCCTGAGCTGCGCGGCAAGTTGAATGGCCACGCCGTGCGCGTGCCGCTCGCTACCGGTTCACTTACCGATTGCGTATTTGAAGTTGAACGCAATACCACAGCAGATGAAGTCAATGCACTGCTAAAAGCAGCGAGTGAAACTTATCTCAAAGATATTCTCGGTTACGAAACTCGTCCGTTAGTATCCAGTGATTTTTGTGGCAATCCACTCTCATCAATTGTCGATGCGCTCTCTACCATGGTGGTCAATAACAGCTTGGTAAAAATTTATGCCTGGTATGACAACGAGTGGGGTTACGCAAATCGTACCGCGGAATTGGCGAAAATTGTGGGTTCCGCAGATTAACCTAGCCCGCATGGAGTGTAACGGAATGCGGGGGTTTTTATGTTTGCAAAAAATTCCCCGCATTGCGCCAGGCTCCATACGGGCTATGTAAAAAATATTCGAATAGATTTGAAATGTATGAATAATTCTCCCGCTATTCGCCAATACGCAATCGTCACCGGCAATTATTGGGCGTTCACGCTTACCGATGGCGCCTTGCGCATGTTGGTGGTGTTGCACTTTCATCAATTGGGTTATAGCCCGTTGGCGATTGCGGGGTTGTTTTTATTTTATGAATTGTTTGGCGTTATCACGAATTTATTGGGTGGCTATTTAGGTGCGCGCATTGGTTTGAATCGCACTATGAATATAGGTTTGGGTTTGCAAGTGGTTGCGCTGGCGATGCTGACGTTACCCAGCCAGTGGTTAACCGTTCCACTAGTGATGGCGTCCCAGGCGCTTTCGGGAATTGCCAAAGACCTGAACAAAATGAGCGCGAAAAGTTCGATCAAACAATTGGTCGCCGCCGATAATCAAAGCCGTTTGTTTACCTGGGTCGCGCTACTGACCGGCTCCAAAAATGCCTTGAAAGGTGTAGGATTTTTTCTCGGCGGCACCTTACTCGCCGCGTTTGGATTTACCCAGGCCATTGTCCTTATGGCGACCCTGCTCGCGCTAGTCTGGGTGCTTGGTTTGCTGGTTTTAACGCAGGATTTAGGTAAAGCCAAAAACAAACCTAAATTTGGCGATGTGTTTTCCAAAAGCCGCGCGTTGAATTTTTTATCCGCTGCGCGGCTGTTTTTATTCGGTGCACGCGATATCTGGTTTGTCGTGGCGCTGCCCGTTTTTTTAACCAGCCATCTCGGTTGGGATTTTTGGCAAACGGGCGGATTCCTCGCGAGCTGGATTATCGGGTATGGACTGGTGCAATCCGTTGCCCCTCACATTCTGCGCACCAAAACGCGTGCAACACCCGGTGGCAGCGCGGCTGTGGTGTGGGCCAGTTTACTCGCACTGGTAACGACCCTATTAGCAGCAGCACTGAGTATCAGCGGGTCGGCCAGTTATGTATTAATTATCGGCTTGTTGGTGTTCGGCGTAGTATTTGCTATTAATTCTTCGCTACATTCCTATTTAATTGTGAGCTACGCCAACAACGACGGTGTATCGCTGGATGT
Organism: Cellvibrio sp. KY-GH-1; assembly: GCF_008806975.1. Taxonomy (NCBI): domain Bacteria; kingdom Pseudomonadati; phylum Pseudomonadota; class Gammaproteobacteria; order Cellvibrionales; family Cellvibrionaceae; genus Cellvibrio; species Cellvibrio sp. KY-GH-1. The sequence goes on along the minus strand of NZ_CP031728.1, from coordinate 4,087,014 downwards.
AGGTTTTTATTACATGGCCAATGCGCTAGGTCGGTTGGTGGGAACACTGCTCTCCGGCTATCTTTACCAGCAGGGCGGATTAACGCTATGCCTTTGGGGCAGCCTGGTGTTTTTATTATTAGTCGTTGGATTGTCGATTGGATTGCCAAAGGAATCTATCAGCGAGGAAACCAGATAATGCTGATCTCACTGTTTATTAATTTTGTTGTTGTCGCTATTTCTGTGCTGATTCATTTCGAAACCATTAATATTCTGACAAACACACTCTTTAGTGCCAAGCGTTCGCCGCGGATCAGCATTCTGTTTAGCCTCTTCGCCTGCTTTTTTGCGCATATTCTGGAAGTTCTGATTTTTGCGTTGGCGTATTTTATTTACCTGCAGATGGGAGATTTCGGGCAGCTATCCGGTGCGCAATTCGCCAGTTTTATTGACTGTATTTATTTTTCACTGGTGTGCTACACCTCGCTTGGTTTTGGCGATATTGCTCCTTCCGGTTGGTTGCGCTTTTTAGCTGGCGTGGAGGCATTGACTGGGCTCTTGTTGATCGCCTGGACCGCCTCGTTTATGTATTTGGAAATGCAGAAGCATTGGCGAGTGAAGTAATCTACGAGGAGTTTTGCGATGAGCGAGTGTGATAGCCGGTGCAATACGTCAGGGCAATCGGTAGCTGAACGGTTAAATCGTGCGTGCTTTTGCAAAACACTGGATCGCGCGCAATTGCTCAGCCGTTTGCACGCCCAACAGTTGCCGGACGCGGTTTTGCAACATCAACAACAATTGTTCTCTCATACCTCGGTTTTTATTTCGCCCGCCCAACAACAGCAATTGCAGCAGTTGGTGCAAACCATCGCGCGCGTAACTCAATTGCCCGCCTACCAACAACAGGCATTGAGCAGAGTATCCACTCTCGCCGCGCCGCTGGTTACCACACCGGGTGTTTTTATGGGCATTGATTTTCACTTAAGCGATGCCGGCCCCAAGGTCATTGAAATCAATACCAATGCCGGCGGCGGATTTTTAAATGCCGCGTTGCGCAGTGCGCAAATAGCCTGCTGCAATGCCGAGGGCAGTGTCGATCAACCCTTGCAGTCACAACTTGAGGCGGAATTTGTGGCCATGTTTCGCGCTGAGTGGCAGCTATCGCGCGGCGCTTTACCCTTGCGTAGTATCGCTATTGTCGATGAATCACCCACTGAACAATTTCTCTATCCGGAATTTTTGTTAGCCCAAGCGATATTTCAACAGGCCGGCATCAAGACGTTTATTCTCGACCCCGGCCAACTTCGCTGGCACAACCAGCAGCTCCTGTGCGGCGATGACGTCATTGATTTGGTATACAACCGGCTAACAGATTTTTCGCTCACTCAACCAACCAATAACCTGCTGCGTATCGCCTACGAACAAAACGCCGTTGTTCTCACCCCCAATCCTGTACACCACGCCATTTATGCAGACAAACGTAATCTCACTTTGCTGGGCGATGCGCAGCAATTATCGCTTTTAGGGGCGGCGCCGGCGGATATCGAAATCCTTAGTGCAGGAATTCCGCACACTCAATTAGTTAATCACGAAAACGCCGATCATTTGTGGCACACGCGCAAGCAATTATTTTTCAAACCCGCCACCGGTTACGGCAGCAAGGCGGCCTATCGCGGCGACAAGCTCACGAAAAGCGTCTGGCAGGAAATTTTGCAAGGCGATTATATTGCCCAACAGCAGGTACCGCCGAGCGAGCGCGGCATTTTGGTAGATGATGAACAGAAGCAATTGAAAATGGATATTCGCGCTTATGTTTATGCTGGAAAAATTCAATTGCTCGCAGCGCGCTTATACCAAGGGCAGACAACGAATTTCCGCACGCAGGGTGGAGGCTTTGCACCGGTGTTTGTGGCGGAGTGAACTTTGGCGAACAATTGCCAACTAATTAGCAACCGGCGTATTCTGATCCAGATACCACTCGCTGTTTAACTCATACTGACGGAGCTTTTCGTTGCGCTCGCTCATCGCCCTGCTAACACTGGTATTTGTGTGCAACCACACCGGGTTGTACCAGTGGCTGCTGGACGACTGTTGCCTCGGGATGGACGACTGCGCACCCAGTATGCAATGCGCCAGCCCCAATTGCCCCGGGTGCGTAAAAACACCCTTGGCGATGACTATACCCACCAACGAATTGCCGTTGATAGTTGCGGTCTTACTGGGGTTATGCGTTTGTTATCGCGCCGGCTTTCCACGTCTCATCTGGCGCCCGCCGCAATAAATAGTCCACTCCCGCCGACATCAATTCCATTTTCTAAAGAGGATGCACTATGAAAGCATTGGCTAAATATGCGCTTATGGCGCTGCTTTGCCTGGGTTCTGTTGCGGTACTGGCAGACGTGGTTCCCTGTTGTTTGGAATTACTCTGCTGTACTGAAAAGGCACCTTGTTGCGACTAGTGGCTTTTAGGTAAGCTGTACCCGAACCGCACCCAGCGGTTTGGGGTTTTATAAAAGGTATTGCTTTGGCATTTATACGGCGTTATCACAATCTGGCCTTTTTGGCATTCGCACTCTGGTTGCTTGGCAACTGGCTCGGTGCCCATGGCCATTTTTGCTTTGATGGCCAGGAGCCGCCAGTGTCAGTCCATATGCATATGCTGGGCGATCACCCCGAGCACCATGATGATGAGCCGCATCAGGATGCCGATGTTGATTTACTCCAATCGGCCATCGCCAAACTGACCAAATTGGATCAGGGTTTGATCCTGCTGGCAGTCGTTGCCCTGCTGTTTGTCGTACTGCCGCGCCAGATTCTGATTAGCCGCTCCATATCCCTCATCCCCACCTATACTCCTTACACCCGCCCGCCGCTGCGTGCGCCACCACTCACTGCCTGATCTTCTTTTGTCTGAACTGTTTTTCCGCGAGCTGCCCCTGCAGCTTTACTGATTAACGTTGCGCCTAAAAAACGCAATCACGGCAGGATCTGCTATGAAATTGTCTTTATCTGCACTGGTTCTGGTAACCAGTGCCTGCTTCGCCTGTACGTCTGCCAATGCGCGCGACCCACAGCCAAATCACTCCCAACCCGCCATTAATCTGCAACAGGCGCTCAGCCTGAGCCTGCAGCAGAATCCACAACTCGCCGGTTATAAATTTCGCCGTGTGGCGCTGGCCGGCGAGCAAACTACCGCGGCGCTCCGGCCAGAAACTCGCCTGCAGTTGGACGCGGAGAACCTGACCGGTACCGGTAACTATTCCGGTGTCGATGCCGCAGAACTGACGCTGTCTTTTGCCTCCATCCTTGAACTGGGCGGCCAGCGCGATAGTCGTCTGGCGGTCACCACTGCGCGCCAACAGCAACTGGCCAGTGAAGAACGCATGGCGGTATTAGATCTGGTCGCGGCGGTAAATTATCGCTTCGTCGCGCTGCTGGCCGCGCAGGAGCAAGTAAGCCTGGAAGAGGAGGCACAACATCTCGCCCGGCAACTGGTGGATAGCCTGGTCAAACGCGTACAAGCCGGCAGCACCCCGCAGGCGGAGTTGATGCGCGCCCGTGCCGCGCTTGCCCGCACCGGGATAGCACTGGAACAAGCGCGCCAACAGGCACAGCAGGAAGCCCTGCAATTGAGTAGCTATTGGGCCGATTCAAGCCCGGATTTCACCCGTGCCAGCGGCGATTTGTTTGCACTTGGCAATGCCGAGAGCACAGACCCTGAATCCCTTGCCAGCTGGCAAGCCCGCCTTAACCAAAACCCGGATTTGGCGCTCTTGAGCGACGCTACCCGTCTGCGCGCCGCGGAAGTACGCAAGGCTGAAGCCGAGGGGAAACTAACCCTGGGTTGGAATGCCGGGGTACGCCAGTTACAGGAGACCAGTGATACCGCACTGGTAGTTGGCCTGAGTATGCCACTGGCCAGTGGCAGACGGGCGAGCGGGGCGATACAAACGGCGCGCGCTGAGCAAAATGCCGCCGAATTAGCCGAAGATAGCGCCAAAATTCAGCTTGAAAGCCGCTTGAAGCAGACCTTCACGGCCCACCAACAAGCCTGGAGCGAGGTGAAAAGCCTGCGCGAGCAGATATTGCCACTTATGCAAGAGGCCAGCCGCGCCACCGCCAGCGCCTTTGAGCAGGGGCGCTACAGCTCGCTCGAACTGGCCATGGCCCAGCGCGAACTGCTGGATACCCGCGCCGAGCTCATCCGCGCCGCGCTGCGCGCCCACGAAACCCGTATTGAACTGGAGCGCTTGACCGCATCCGCGCCCGCCATTGCCACCCCAGCGACCGAATCCGAGCCAACACCATGAACCTATCAAACAATCTCACGTTAGCCTCATACATCACTGGCTTTGTACAAACCTTACTGCTTGCCAGTCTCGTTAGCTTTGCCAACCCCTTATTAGCCTCTGGCGACCACGGCCACGGTCACGGCGAGGAGGAGCATGCTGAGCCGGAATTTGAAAAAGGCCCCCACAAGGGCCGCCTATTGGAAAAGGATGATTTTGCGGTCGAACTGGCAATCTTCGAACTGGGTGTCCCGCCCGAATACCGCGCCTGGGCAACCTTGGCGGGCAAAACCATCAAACCCGGCGATTGGCAATTGGAGGTCAAACTCACCCGCCTCGGCGGCAAGGAAGATAAGTTCCGCTTTACTCCCCAAGCGGACTTTTTGCGCGGGCAGGGCATAGTGGAAGAACCGCATTCCTTTGATGTAAGTGTGACCGCAACCTACGCCGGCAAAAGTTACCACTGGGATTACGATTCCTACGAAGGGCGCGTTGAGCTGCCCGCCCCACTCGCGCAGGCCGCCGGTTTGGTCACGACTGTCGCCAGCGAAGGTGTGTTGCAGGAACGCATCAAACTCTACGGCAACATAGTCGCCGACCCACTGCGCCTGAGCCATATCCAGGCACGCTACCCGGGGCTGATCCGCAGTGTTAAACCCAGCATCGGCATGCGCGTTAACGCGGGCGAGGTGCTGGCGACGGTCGAGTCCAATGAAAGCCTGCGCGAATATCCGCTGCTGTCGCCGATTGATGGCACAGTCGTGGAGCGCCATGCGAATGCGGGGGAATTTACGGCCGATCGCGTCCTGTTCAGCATCCTCGATGAGCGTGTGCTGGAATTGCACTTGCAGGCCTTTCCCGCCGACGCCGCCCAGATCAAAAACGGCCAGTCAGTGGTGATTCGCGCCGATGGCCAGAAAGCTACCACCAAAATTGAATACATCACCCCGCGCCATGGCGAAACACCGACATTGGAAGTCCACGCACCGGTGGATAACAGCGCCGGCAACTGGGTGCCCAACCAAGCGGTGGAAGGCTGGGTCAGCATCGCCGAAACCCGGGTGCCGCTGCGCATTGAAAACCGGGCGCTGCAAAGTTTCCGCGATTGGCAGGTGGTGTTTATCAAAGTCGGTGAGACCTATGAGATTCGCCCGTTGGAACTCGGCCGCAGCGATGGCATTTACAGCGAAGTCATCAGCGGCTTAAACGCCGGCGATGAATACGTGGTGGAGAATTCTTACGTCCTCAAAGCCGACCTGGAGAAATCCGGGGCGAGCCACGATCACTAGGAGCCGCCAAGATGATTGATGCAATCCTGCACACCGCCATAGCGCGACGCTGGCTGGTGCTAGCCGCTGTAGCCGCGCTGATTATTCTCGGGCTGTGGAATTACCAACGCCTACCCATTGATGCAGTGCCCGATATCACCAACGTCCAGGTGCAAATCAATACCGAAGCACCCGGTTATTCACCGCTGGAAACCGAACAGCGCATTACCTATCCGGTGGAGACTGCGCTTGCCGGTCTGCCCAAGCTCGCCTACACCCGCTCAATTTCCCGCTACGGCTTATCGCAAGTGACGGTGGTTTTTGAAGAGGGCACCGATATTTATTTTGCACGCAATTTAATTAACGAACGCATCGCGCAAATTAAATCCGCCTTACCGGAAAATATTTCGCCAACCATGGGGCCAATCGCCACCGGCCTCGGTGAAATTTTTATGTACACACTCGAGGCTAACAACCCTGACGCATTCAACGCAATGCAGTTGCGCGAATTGCAGGATTGGGTGATTCGCCCTCAGCTGATGCAAGTCAAAGGCGTGATCGAAATTAACGCGATTGGCGGTTATACGCGGCAATATCACATCACCCCTGACCCGGTGAAATTATTGCAATGGAAACTTAGCTTCGAGGATGTCGCCAGTGCACTCAAGGCCAATAACAATAATCTCGGTGCCGGTTATATCGAGCGCAATGGCCAGCAATTATTAGTGCGCACGCCAGGGCAATTGCTTGGTATTAGCGATATCGAAAATGTCATTGTCAGTAATGCTAGCGGCGTAAAGGTGCGCATTAGCGATCTGGCGCAGGTAGCGATTGGTAAAGAATTGCGCACCGGTGCAGCAACCCAAAACGGGCGTGAAACTGTGTTGGGTACCGCCATGATGTTGATGGGCGAAAATTCGCGCACAGTAGCGCGTGCACTGGCGAAAAAATTGGAGGAAATTAATCGCTCACTGCCGGAAGGTGTGACTGCTACTGCCGTTTACGATCGCACCCAGCTGGTGGATAAAACCATCGATACTGTGCAAAAAAACCTGCTTGAAGGCGCACTGCTGGTAATCGCGGTATTATTTTTATTGCTCGGCAATTTGCGCGCGGCATTAATTACGGCGGCAGTCATTCCCATCGCTATGCTCATGACCATTACCGGCATGGTGGAAGCCGGAGTCTCCGCCAACCTGATGAGTTTGGGCGCGCTGGATTTTGGTTTAATTGTCGATGGTGCAGTGATCATCGTAGAAAACTGCATTCGCCGCTTAGGTGAAGCGCAGCGTTCATCAAACCTCGAATTGAAAGAGCGCTTGCAACTCGCCTATGACGCGACCAACGAAGTGATTCGCCCGAGTTTATTTGGTGTGGGCATTATCACTCTGGTGTACTTGCCAATATTTACGCTCACCGGTGTGGAAGGAAAAATGTTCCACCCTATGGCCATTACCGTGGTGATTGCGCTTACGGCGGCGTTGATTTTATCGCTCACCTTTGTGCCCGCAGCCATCGCTTTATTAATGAATGGCACTTTTTTTGGGACAGGGAAAGTGGCCGAACATGAAAATCGCGCGATGCGCTGGTTAAAAGAGCGCTATCAACCGCTGTTAGGTGCGGCTTTCAAATACCACGCTATCATTCTTACCGCTGCCATCGGATTAGTAATCGGCTGTGCATGGTTATCAACGCGTTTAGGTTCGGAATTTATTCCACAATTGGATGAAGGCGATATCGCACTGCACGCACTGCGCATTCCCGGCACCGGGCTAGAGCAAGCAGTTGCCATGCAAACCATGCTGGAAGCGCGCATCAAGGAATTTCCCGAAGTGGATAAAGTCTTTGCCAAAATCGGCACTGCCGATGTCGCCACCGACCCAATGCCACCCTCGGTGGCGGATAATTTTGTGATTCTAAAACCGCGCGAGCAATGGCCGAACCCCAATCGCAGTAAACAGGATTTGGTGGATGCGATTGAAACCGCGGTGCGCGAATTACCCGGCAACAATTACGAATTCACCCAGCCAATTCAAATGCGCTTTAACGAATTAATTTCCGGTGTGCGTTCGGATCTGGGTATTAAGGTGATTGGCGATGATCTCGAGCAGTTGCAAACATCGGCAGCAGAAATTTTAGCAGTGCTGGAAAAAATTCCCGGCGCCGCCGACGCACGCATGGAGCAGGTCACCGGCCTTCCGGTACTCACCATCACTCCCAAACGCCGGCAATTGGCCGCCTATGGTTTAACGGTGAACGAAGTACAGGATTTTATTGCCGCCGCCATTGCCGGTGAAAATGCCGGGCTGATGTATCAAGGTGATCGTCGCTTTGACATTATCGTGCGCCTGCCCGAGCATTTACGTACCGATTTATTGGCACTGGAACGCTTGCCGGTACCTATCGCGGGCGAACCTGACTTTGTGCCACTGAATGAAATTGCGAAAATCGAATTAACACCAGCGCCCAACCAAGTCAGTCGCGAAAACGGCAAACGGCAAGTGATAGTTACCGCCAATGTACGCGGGCGCGATTTGGGTTCGTTTGTGCCCGATGTGCAAACGCAAATTAATGCACAGGTAAAATTACCCAGCGGTTATTGGCTGGATTACGGCGGCACTTTTGAACAACTCGAATCGGCCAGCAAACGTTTAGCGATTGTGGTTCCATTAACACTGTTAATGGTGATCGCGTTACTGGTGATGGCTTTCGGTTCATTAAAAGATGCTCTGATAATTTTCACCGGCGTACCCCTCGCACTCACCGGCGGCGTGCTCGCGCTCTGGCTGCGCGATATGCCCATGTCCATGAGTGCGGGCGTCGGCTTTATTGCGCTCTCTGGAATTGCCGTATTAAACGGCTTGGTGATGCTCGCGTTTATTCGCCAGCTCTATCACGAAACCGGCAACTTAATGCACGCGATTTTTGAAGGCGCACTCACCCGCTTGCGCCCGGTGTTAATGACCGCACTAGTTGCAAGCTTGGGGTTTGTGCCTATGGCATTTAATGTGGGAATTGGTGCGGAAGTGCAGCGGCCTTTAGCAACGGTAGTCATCGGCGGGATTATTTCATCGACGCTGCTGACGTTGGTGGTTTTACCGATTCTTTATGCGTTGGTACATCGCAAGAAAATTTAAGTTTGGACCGGGGTGAAGCCAGACTATGTCTGACCTCACCTCGCCATTGATAATAAAATGAGCAGAAAAGAATGGTTTACTGGTTTACAGTAGTTTCCAAATGGTTTCAGCATGTTCATATTTTATTCTTTGCTGTGCTTATAGCCGATTTCTTTTTGGTAGCTGTTTATTCGAACGGCCCAAGTAATATCCTTCCAAACGAAGGGAACTATTCCGGCAAGTCTGACGCACAAGCATTTCTTTTGGTTTTATTTGGACCACTGATAAACCTCTACGGCTTCTATAATTGTTGCAAGTCATTTTGGGAATATGAATCGGATACTTATCTTGTATGGGAGAGTTCAAAGCCAAAGGCACTATCCAGAAAAATCTGGAGCAATTTATCCGGGCCGGTACTGGCAGCGATTTATTGTCCTCCTGTGCTATGGTTTTATACCAATGGAATATCCTTCCTGTGGGGAAAAGAGCGATATTTTTTTAATACTCCCGGATTTTTTCTTTCACTTGCTGTAGGTCTGGTATGTGGGTTCCTATTTCAAGTAAAGAATAAAGAATTTAAGAAATACCAAAAGCAAATTGAAGGGCAATAGACATGGGCGCCAACTGCTGTAATCACGACCACAATCATGAGCCGTCGCATTCACCCGATCCCAAATACCGTCGTATTTTGTGGATCGCATTAATTATTAACGCGCTGATGTTTTTGATTGAAATTATTTTTAGCCAACGCGCCAATTCGGTGTCGCTGCTCGCGGACTCTATCGATTTTCTGGGCGATGCAGCTAATTACGGAATTAGCATTTGGGTGTTGGCCATGAGTGTGCAGACGCGTGCGAAGGCATCGCTGTTAAAAGCTGCGTCCATGGGATTGTTTGGTGTAGGCGTGTTAGCCCATGCCATTTGGAATGCGATTACCGGCGTGGTGCCAGATGCGCAGGCTATGACGTTGATAGGTTTGCTGGCGCTCGCGGCCAATGTAAGCGTGGCGTTTTTGTTGTACGCCTATCGCAATGGCGATAGCAATATGCGCAGTGTATGGCTGTGCACTCGCAACGATGCGCTGGGCAATATCGCGGTAGTGTTCGCTGCAATCGGTGTGTTTGGCACAGGGACTAATTGGCCGGATTTGATAGTTGCAGCAATCATGGCAACGCTCGCATTAACCGCGTCTTATCAAGTAGTAAAACATGCGCGTGCAGAACTACATACTCATTAAGCGATTAATGGGAAGCACTTTCTTTCAACCATTCGCGCGGCGAAACACCGCAAATCGATTTAAACGCGCGCGATAAGGCCGATTCGCTGCTGTAGCCAGCATCCTCTACGATGAGCTTCAGGGGGCGGCCCTGAGCCAACCACTTTTTTACCAACCCAATGCGCCAACGCTGCATATAAGCCGCGGGCGTCTCACCTAATAGATCGCGAAATAAATTGGAAAAAACACTGCGCGACATACCCGCCACCTGCGCCAGATCTTCCACCGACCATTCGCGTTCGGGCGTATCGTGAATGGCCACAATGGCACGACGAACCTGAGGGTGCGCGAAGCCCGCGAGCAAACCAACCTGCGCTTTCCCCTCTTCCATCAATACCCGCAACACCTGAATCAACAGTATTTCAAACAACCGGTCCAGCATCGCCTGACGCCCACAGTAGTGCGCGGAAGATTCGGCAAACAACAATTCCAGTACGGGCAAACTATGTTCCAGGCGCGCTAATGGCAGGCAGAGGTATGCCGGCAGTGCGCTTACGATGGGATTGGCCGCGCCGCCTTCAAAAGTCACATGGGCGCAGACAAATTCGGCACCTTGCTCAGCGTCTGTTACGAAGTAATGCGGAGTAGGGCGGGGATAAAACAACAAGCTCGGCTCATTGATCTGCTCGGCTTTACGGTTGCCGTGCCAGACCTCGACTTGCCCGGCGCGGATGAGGTGAAGTTGCCCATAGGGCAAATCCCCGTCCAGCCGGTTAACACCACACAGGGGGCCGGATTGGAAAGTACGGGCACTCATGGAAAAGTGCGCTAACAGTGCTGCCAGTCGGTCTGCCATAGAAATCCATACGATATGTTAAATTTGCAAGACGAATTGTAGCATTTCGTATCGATAAATCCATAACAATGCTCCTCGTTGACACAACAAACCAACTTCACTAAACAGGAGCTTTACCATGAAACCACAAAACATTCTTTACACTGCACAAGTAACTTCTACCGGTGGCCGCGAAGGCCGTTCGGAATCCAATGACCGCGCACTCTCGGTTGTGCTTTCCACACCCAAGGGGCTGGGCGGTGCCGGTGGCGCCGGGACTAACCCCGAGCAGTTATTTGCGGCCGGATATTCCGCGTGTTTTATCGGTGCGCTGAAATTTGTTGCGGGCAAAAACCGCATCGCCCTGGCAGATGACACCCGCATCACCGCGAGTGTTGGTATAGGCCCCATCCCCACCGGTTTCGCGTTGGAAGTGACACTCGATATTGCACTGCCTGGTTTGACCCAGGAACAGGCCGAAGCCTTAGTGACCCAAGCGCATCAGGTATGTCCTTACTCTAATGCGACGCGCGGCAATATCGATGTAAACCTGGTGGTAAATTCCATCGCACTTGCCCACTAACGGAGTCTGCCAGGCAGTCGGTGAGAGTTTGTTGAATTTTATCGTCATTCAATAAATACAAACGCGATTGCCACCGTTAAGATAATGCCCCAACACGATAGTGGTGCCTATGCACCACTATCCGCCTTTCATTGCTTGGCATTGCGGCGAGCGAAGGAGATTTAATGACCATTACCGCCAGCATTTCCCTATTTATCGCCATGTTAATTGTCGCCGTCAGTCCGGGTCCCGGCATATTTGCCGTAGTTGCACGTTCTATTTCGTCGGGATTATCCCAAGGCTTAGTGACCGTGGTTGGTATTGTGTTTGGTGATTACGTATTTATTGTGCTCTCGCTCTACGGTTTGTCTGCACTGGCGCAATCCATGGGCGATTTATTTTTAGTGATTAAATATGCCGGCGCCGCTTATTTATGTTGGCTCGGCTGGCAGATGTTAAAAGCCAAACCTATCGATGCAAAATTACCCGAAGTAAACGCAGTATCAACGCTGCGTAATTTTATGACCGGGTTATTAACAACGCTGAGTAATCCGAAAGCGATTTTGTTTTATGTGAGTTTTTTTCCCGCCTTTATTGATATGCAGTCCGTCTCGATTCTCGATGCCGGAATTATTATGGCAATTGCGAGTATCGCGGTCGGCGGTGTTATGGCGGCCTATGCGTATGCCGCAAGTAGAGCGAGAAAATTATTTACCAACACCAAAGCAAACCGCGCGTTAAATATTACTGCCGGTGGAATAATGCTGGGTAGCGGTACGCTACTGGCTATAAAAAATTAATCGGTGATTGCAGCGATATTTCGCGCGCTTTCCCTATAATCAATTCGCAATATTTATTCCGCATACTCATGGCTCATTTCAAAGGAGCTATGGGTATGAACAAATATTTACTCGGTTTAAGTGTTTTTTCTCTCTGCGCGAATGTTTTTGGCGTCACCATTAATAATAATGAAACACGTACCAATTTAAGTGGTGCGGCCAACTCGGAAACCCGTTTCGAATTGGCAGTTCCCGCGAATGCCTCCAATCTTTCTATTGCGACTTCCGGCGGCACTGGCGATCTGGATCTTTATGTGCGCCAGGGCACAGCACCTACCACCAGTAGTTACACTTGCCGCCCTTATGCCAGTGGCAATACGGAAAATTGCACGTTTGCTGCACCGGCCGCAGGAACCTGGCACATTCTGTTGCAGGGTTATTCCAGTTACAGTGGTGCTACGTTAAAAGTAAGTTACACAGTAAACGGTACATCAACCGGCGGCGCTACCTGGTCGGGGTTTGATGCTTACTATGCAAGCGCAATTGGTTTAACCGGAACCAATTTAAAAAATGCATTGGCAAATATTTCTGCACGCAATCACACGCGCATGAGCTATTCACAAGTGTGGGATGCCTTGAAATACACCGATGAAGATCCAAACAATTCCAACAACGTAATTTTAATTTACACCGGTCGCTCACAAGCCAAGACGTTTAACTCCAGCGGCAATAGCGACCCGGATGCCTGGAACCGCGAACACACCTGGCCGAAAAGCCACGGCTTCCCCGATGAAAGTGATTGGGCTTACACCGACATTCATCACTTGCGCCCGGAAGATGCTTCCGTAAATTCAACACGCGGCAATAAAGATTTTGATAACGGCGGCTCCAGCATTGGCGAAGCACCGGGCAATTACACTGACTCCGACAGCTTTGAACCGCGCAATGCCGTAAAAGGCGATCTTGCACGCATGATGTTCTACATGGATGTGCGCTATAACAGCAACGACAGCACCGGAACAGAAAATCTGGTGTTGGTAAACAGCACTGGCACCAGCGGCGCTAACCTCGGAAAAATCTGCACCTTACTTGCCTGGCACAACCAGGACCCGGTCAGTCAGGAAGAGATCAATCGTCACGCGCGTATAGTGACTCGCCAGGGCAATCGCAATCCGTTTGTGGATTACCCGGCCTGGGCTAACCAACTCTGGGGCAGTGCATGTAATTAATTCCTGCTTTCAGGTTCTGTTGCAGGCTAACCTACACCAATAAATATCTTCTTACTCTCTTAAGGGCGGCCGCTGCAGGCTGCCCTTTTTTTATTTATAATTTATGCAATTCAACCCGGTTCAACAGCACCTATTCAATTACCGCCATGTCCGACATTTTCCAAACCACCGCCCAACAAGAATACCAACGCGCCGCCGCACAATTAAAAGGCAGCAAAGATGCCAATAGCGCGCTGAAAAAATCCTACGAGCGCTACGACAATTTAATCGCCAAGTCGTTTGATGAATCATCCACTAAACCCGACTGCAAAGCAGGCTGTGCTTTTTGTTGCTACTACAAAGTTGAAGCGCGCGCCCATGAGATCTTGCTAATCAAGGAATACATCGGCAAACATTTCAGTGCTGAAAAAATTGCCGCATTAAAAGCAGCGTTGGAAGCCAACATTACCGTTATTCGCAACCTCACGCCAGAGCAACACCTCACCACCAATTTAAAATGCGCGCTGCTGGATAATAATCAATGCGGTGTGTATCCCGTGCGTCCCTTCCGCTGCCGCAATTTTCATTCAACCGACGCCCAAGCGTGCGAAACTTCCTTCAATGATCCCACCAATATGGAAACGTCTACGGGCATGATTGAACAAGTAGCCATTCTCGCCGACGCCCACACCCAGGGCTTTGAAGCCGCAACGGAACAATTCGGGAAGGATAATCGCATCTACGATTTCAACACCGCACTACTTGAAGCCTTAACCGATGAGCAAACGTTGAAGCGCTATCAACGCGGCAAAAAAACCTTTCAGCGGGCGATAGAAATTAGCTAGTTGCGTTTTAGTCAGCAGGTGGTGGTATGTCGCCGGCGCATTGTAGCTTTTAGCGAGTTGCATACTGGATATTTGTGGCAGGAAAATAACATGGCGGCTGATGGCCGCCATGCTTAGTTATTCAACAATATTCCGTTTTAAAAATTGACGGGAATCACTCTGATTTTTTTATTGTTTAAGATATAGCGGCCAAGACAGTTTAGCCGGTGATTTGCAATCCATCGGATAGTTTCCAATCAAGAGCTGACCAAAATTGAGTTGCGGCTGATAAGTAAAACCCTTGGCATTAGCGTCAGTCGCAAGTTTGATCATCGCTGCTTCGTTAACATTGGTTTGCAATGGCCCCCAAGTAACGCTGCACCCGTTAAATCCAAAATCCATTACTTTGTAAGTGGTTTTAGGTGGAGTGTAATTAATAGTGCCGCGGTAGTTTCCGCATAACCAGCCAGTCTTATTCCCCGGCTTTCCGCCACCATAATCATTAGCGACTGTGGATTGTGAGAGCCCAAGATCAAAATAATCCGGGTCCGCACCTATGCCACCGTTACCGCAATAACCTGCGCAGAAGCAGGCTAATGGGCCGCCACTACCTCTCACTTTTGCTGGCACCACACAAGTCCAACCGGTGTTTGGATTTGTTAAAAACATTTCCGTCACGGTCGTTTGGGAAAGCCCACTAAATACATCCCCCTGGTCACCCCCTACCGCGTTATTCCCACACGCGCTAGCCGTACACGAACACGCCATAGAATCATCAGCGGAAGCTTGCCCAATAAAACCAATTGATGTTATCCCTATTAATACCGCAAAAAAACGTTTGGCGACATGCAATGTAAGATTCATAAAAACTCCTTATTTCTGATTGAAAAATTTACGGACTAAGCATTGCTGCCATTCCTGGAAAGAGCAAATTACAGAATATTACAGTGTGTATCGCGCCGCCGATTCTTAAAAAGACGTCGCCCATAACGACGTTTGTTTTTTGTCGCCGGTTATTTTATTGTGTCGTTTACGTCTTCAAATATTCCTAAATCCGTTTAATCACACGCGCAATTCCCTTAATCGCTTGCGGCGTGAAGGAAAGGCCCGACGGCTTAATTTAGCGAGCAATGGGATGAAGGCATCGTGTCGACGCGAGCCAGTAATATGCTGTAATTTATGCTGGCGCTGATTATGGCTATGGTCTTTGATTGACTTTTTATTCCATCGCGCAATGCGAAATCAACCCGACGAATAGCAAGTTGCCACGGTAGGTTTACACGGCCCCTGTAGGTAGTGGTGAGCTTTCGAACCGCAACATTATTTAGGAAGGCTTGGCCCAAAGCGGTCAGTCTGCCAAATGAGCGCGACAACTAATTGAGGTAACTTGTGCTGTATAACTCCATTATTAATTCAGAGTGAGAGTTAACCTTTTGATTTAGCACGAGCTAAATCGATTGAGGTTCATCTACTTTGTTGGAGTTATACGGCGCAACGCCAAATTAGTTGAGATAATGATCTTCGGGTTATATAGTCGGTGCAATTTAATAAACTGTTAGAAAGTCGGAGAGAGAAAATAATGGCGTATTGCTCCTGCTGTGGAAAAGAACTGGAATCAATAAATTCTACATGCCAGCACTGCGAATCAAATTTTGAAAAGTACGAAATGCAACTGGAAAATACTACCAAGCCGAATGTAGGGAAAAAAAACAAGAAATGCCCACATTGCAATCAGTTTTTCTCAGTGTTTCAGGTTCGCCTAGTCTTCTATCCAGAAAAAGGAGCTTGGTATAGGCTTAGAAAGCCTACCTATACGTGCCCCTATTGCTACAAATATATTAAATCCAAACATGAAAAGTTAGCGGTTTCACTCATTGCCTTTAATGTCGTACTTGGTTTTACATTAACTAATTTTTTTGGTCTATACAGTTTAGTTATATTGGTGCCAACATTTGTAGCCTTGGTTATAGTCGCAAGTAGACAAAAAAATGATGTTTTTGAGTTTGAGGCAAGGAATATTTAAAAGCATTCTAACAAGGTCATCAAGTGGATGGTTTTTAAATAGCACATTCATGCCATTCCGCTTCGCTACATTTTGTGGCATAAATGTGCTACTTAAAAACCACCGCTTATAACAACGTTAAGTGTCACTATGGATAAAAATTTGGAAAATGAAAATCTAGACCTAGTAGGAGAAGAACATCCGTCGGAATTTAGATTGTCTCGATCGAAAATAATGTACGTTGAAGACAAATCTGAAGGGTTGGACGGTGCTGCTCGTATTGGTCGTGTGTATTTTTCTAAGTCGGGGAAAACACTATATTATCGAGGTAAAAAATTTCAAAGCCTAAAAGGTAGCGGTTTCAAAGCGAACTACTTCGAAGTTGAATCCGGAGATCATTATTGGATTTCTGGTCCAAGAAAAGATCAGAATAATCGATTGTATGGTGGTAATAGAGGCGTAGAAATAGATGTTGACGTACATGAAGAATATATTCAATACATCAATACTTAACAAGGCGCTCCAGCACCGCGCACTTCGTGCGCTCGACAGGTTGTAAGCCACCAAGAATCTGAGCTATGTGGGAAAAAATCGAAATAGAAAATTGGAAAAACGTACCATTCACTAGTGGGAGATCAGCCACCGAAAAAGACGTTGAAGAAGGTAGAGCTGTATTTCACATTACAAGTGGTAGCGAACCATATGAAATGGAACTGCCACTATTTGCAATACAAATAGATAGCGAAAAAAATACAAGGATACCTTGCATAGTAATTCAAATGGAAAACTGTAGCGAGGGTACAGCAGTCGGAGTCAGGTACTTAGATGGTGGTAACGGTGTAGGCATGGCAAATGAATTCGAGTTCTATAATAGTGTGCCAGAAGAACTTAGCTTATAACAAGTTGCTCAAACATCGTTCCGGCCCTTCGGGCCGTCACTGGACGCCCAACTCGGCGCTTGGTTTTGCATTGGCTTCGCCAATTTTACGCAAAACCAATCACCTAGCTGTGCGCCGTTTAGCAAAGCGTTAGAACTTCAGAATATGGAAAGACCACCAATATATTTAAAATCAAAATTCGTCTCACATCCTAGCGAGTTATTCACGTTTCTTCGCAATTCAATTATTTGGGACGAACGTATGAGAGCGAGAAAAACAGCTAGCTTTGGCGTTTCCTATGATTACTCGCAAATATCTTATGAACAAGTAAAAATGCTGCCTGAATTAGAAACTGTTTGTGGGCTTATTGAACTAGAGCTTGGTTTTCGTCCCAATAATTGTCTTCTAAATTATTATCTTGATGGCAACTCTTCAATGGGTTTTCATTCTGACTCTAGTCAGGAATTGGCAAAAGGCACTGGTGTAGCAATTGTTTCTCTCGGGGCTGTGCGTGAAATAGCATATCGTTCAAAGCTGGAACCGGTTGTAGAGTTTTTCTACCCATTAGAGAATGGTTCATTGCTTTATATGTCACAAGAAATGCAAGAGTTTTGGCTTCATGCAATACCTAAAGTTGGTACTAGTGGTGAGCGTATCAGTTTAACTTTCCGTCAAATTATCAAATAGTTCTAACACAGCAACACGCCGCTGCGCGGCTGAATAGTTTGTAGTACGAAATGGACAAAACGACTTTGGCGCTAGCCTACGAAATCTACCATTGTATTTTTGGCGTACTTTTTTATTTATAACCCAAGTGAGTGAAACAAATGTTGTGGATAATATTGTTGGTTTTTGGTTTACCGCTATTTTTAGTTATAAAGAAAATTCATAGTGACAAAAGGCAACGCGAAGGTAGGTTGTCTCAAATACAGAAACGACTGGAAGAAAAATCGAAGGAATCTTAACCATAGCAACCTAGCGTGATTAGTTGCAGCCATTTTTATTATTAATTTTCCGCTGGCGATTAAAAGTAAGTTAAGTATTAATTTTTTAGCATGTAAATGGATTTCTACATATATCCCCTGAAAACAAACACAACCTCAGAAAACTTCTTTAAAGATATGGTTAAGGAGTAAGACATGTTAAAGAAATTTATTTTGTAGTATTGCATCACTCAGTTGGACCAGACACTTTGACCTAGTGGTTTAGATATTTCTACGAGAAAGTAGTACGCAAGATATAAAATCATATGCTTCGGCTTAGCTTGCTATGATGGAGAATCAATGAAATTTTCAATTTCGATACTTTTTATGGTGCTTGCCGTAATTTTTAACATTGGATGCTCTAGCTCTTCTAAAATAAAACAACCTTCGAGCTTCGGAAAATTGTTGGGCTATGAAGGGTGTAAAATTTTTGGCCCATTGAACAGCGAAAATGCTTATGCCATCGCCAAGAATCAAGAAATTAAATTACCTAATCAAGAACTAGACGCTATGCTTAATGAAAAATCAGGCGCTGAAGTATATTTCTTCCACTGTATCCAAATTGACTCCGCGAATATTCCAAGCGGAATCCTATTTTTCGGCCTGGTGAAGAACTGATCCCTACCGCCAACTTCGGACAGTTAACTAACATACATTTTTTGCCTCAAAGCGCTCGGGGCTAACAAAGCCAATAGCGCTGTGACGGCGGTAGCGATTGTAATCCACTTCGATATATTCAAAAATAGACTCGCGCGTGTGCTTTCCATCTAGCAATGGCTCGCCGTGAACCAGCTCAACCTTAAGTGAATGAAAGAAGCTTTCCGCACACGCATTGTCCCAGCAATCACCCTTGCGACTCATACTCTGTATTAGCGAATATTTTTCCAGTAAATCCCTAAACGCATGCGATACATATTGGCTGCCACGGTCACTGTGAACAATAACGCTTTTTGGGAATTTTCGTCGCCACAACGCCATCATCAATGAATCACAAACCAATTGCGCATCAATATGTTTGCTCATCGACCAACCAACAACTTTTCGAGAATATAAATCAATCATCACGGCCAGATACAACCAACCTTCTGTAGTTTGAATATAAGTAATATCGGTCACCCATTTTTCATTAGGTTGTTGCGCAGAAAAATCTCTAGCCAACAGGTTGGGCGCAACAGGTAGTGTATGATTGCTGTCCGTAGTCACCTTGAACAGCTTGGCCGCTTTTGCAATTAACCCCTGCCGTTTCAGGCTTTTCCGAATGGTTTTTATGTCGAGCGGATTATCTTGCTCCGCCAAATCATAAAAAATCCGATCCGCGCCATACCGGCCTTTTCCAGCCTCAAATGCTGCCTTTACCAACGCATCAATCGCTTCTCTTTGCTGCATGCGCCAACTAACCATTTCACGATTATCAAGCCAGCTGTAATACCCACTTCGCGAAACCAACAGAACGCGCGCCATCATCGCGATTGAATATAGCGCGCTATTTGTCAGCATAAATTCGTAGCGTTTTATTTTTGATGCTTCGCGAAGTAGGTAGCCGCCTTTTTTAGGATTTCAAGCTCCTCTGCTTGCTCGGCGAGCTGACGCTTGAGGCGTGCATTTTCAGCGGCGAGGAGCGATTCTCTTTCAACATCAGTACGGCTATTGTTGAGTGCGCTACGCCAACTGTAAATTTGACTGGCATATATGCCCAGTTTTTCGGCGGCTTCCGCTACGCTCAATCGTTCGGCCAGTTTAATGGCCTCACTTTTGAACTCGGCTGTATACTTCTTATTCTCTTTTGGGGTTGGTTTCTTGCTCATGGATCACCTCTGGAGTAAGTTTACTCAGTTTCTAAGGTGTCCGATATTCGCGGAGGGGATCAAACAATATCTTAACTAAAAAGGCAGTTGAAATAATTGAAAATTAATTTTAATTCGGAAAGTTTTATACTAAAGATATCGTCAATTACACGTTACTCTGCTCAATTGATTTAATCGCGCAGATTGGGTACCAAAGCCCAACCACTCACCGACTGCGGACTTTAATTGGAATCGCTAAGCGAGTAAGCTGAATATTCAGAACCCCATATATACGAATTTACTACTCACCCCGACTCAAGTTTTTATGGATAGCTGTGTTGCGGTAATTGATTGGCGATGGGTTTCCTTTATATACGCCCTGGGCTGCGGGATAAACTGACAAGCAAAATCGTTGAATACAACATGACTCAAGAAATATACGAAACACCTACATCAAACCTAAAAATTCAATCCGAAAAAACTCCAACCGATGCAAGTATATTGTTGAAGATATTTACTGTTGTATTTGCTTTGCCAAACATGGCAGCTGGTTATTTCCAACAGTATGTGGAGTCAAATGGAAATCAGCCACAAGCCATCGGAGGAGCATGTGGCGCTCTTTTTTTTGCTGGCTTTATCGTATTATTATTTCAAGTGAGTTCTCGTTTCAGAAATCAAAGGTCAAGGTATAAAATATTTATGTGGTGTCACATAACCTTACTCATTCTAATGGTGTTTAGCGCTGTTTCTGCGTTTCTAAATATTGCACGCTAAGCATAATATGTACTCCGACAGACGCATTTCGCGCGCTGAACAGTTTCGTCTGTCGTGGCTCTAGCGAAATCACTACAAAAAAGTTTTTAGCAAATGCACACATTTCAAACCTCTCATTAACTTTTCGTTTGACCTTCTCACTATGAGCGCACATAAAAAATCAACGCTAAAAATAAGGTACTTCATAGAGCTTTTCATTTTAACTGGCATCGCCTTCTATATGGTCGTCTTTTGGAGTGATTGTGCGGGCGGGAAATTTTATTCGTTTACTAAATACGGCCAAAGTGGTTTTATCACCTACTCCGAAGACCCAAAAATGTTTATTTTAGGTGTAACAATCAAGTCTCTAGTCTATTTATTTATTTTGTACTGGTGGTGTAAGAATTTACTAAACAGAGGTAGAAAGCTATTTGGTGATTGAGTCTAAATAGTGTAACAACAACCACCCTGCGTATAATGAACAGTTTATAAAATAGAAATATATCGCACCTTCTATCATACTATAGCTCGAACAAACGAACTGACTAAACTAAATTCTCTGAATGGTTTGTATTGTGAGCCTAGAAATTCAAAGCTCTTTGAAAGAGAAAAAAATTGAATAAATTATGCAGTCAATTAATGTCCAATATGGCATAAAAAATATTTTTCCATAATGATCGTCACACAGCCTACGAAATGGCTAGTTTCCTCTCTTGGCTTACATAGGATTACCTCATGACTACCACCAACCAACTGCAAGGCATAGACGTTTCCCATTACCAGGGTACGGTGGATTGGAAAAAAGTTAAGGCCGCGGGAATTGCGTTTGCGTATGCGAAGGCTACCGATGGTAATACTTACACTGACCCGCAGTTCCACACGAATTGGCAAGCTATGCAAGCCGCCGGGGTTTTGCGCGGTGCTTACCATTTTTATGAAACCAATGATGACCCTGTTACCCAAGCGAATAATTTTGTTGCTGCGGTGGGTTCGCTAGATGCGAATGATTTAGCACCCGTTGTGGATATAGAAATTTTTAAAGGTAATTACGGCAGCAACAGCGTCGCCGCAAATTTGCAAATCTGGTTGGATACGGTGGAAAAAGCACTGGGCCGCACGCCCATGATTTACACCGGCCCTTCATTCTGGAATCAAACTATTAATTCAGATTTTTCCAAATACCCACTGTGGGTTGCAGAATATGGTGTGACTACACCAAAAATTCCATTCGGTTGGACTGCATGGAACTTTTGGCAGTATTCACAAAGTGGAAACGTGGATGGCGTTACTGGGAGTGTGGATTTGGATGTTTGGAATAAGCAGTTATAAAATATCTAGAATATTTATCGCTCATATTCTTGGATTCCTATCATCTGACTACTTGAGCGTTTCCGAATTTGATTTACAGCAACTGTATTAGCAAGGTTCAATTTTCGCGACTGCTTTTGGCCCAATTTCACGGTTTATGATAGAACCACACAATAAACAAGCCAGTTCAATTTTCTCGAGCCAAATCTCGCTAAAATCTTGATCCATTTCATCGAATGTACCGAAACTATAACTACTTATTCCATTGGAATTCTTCACTTTAATCTCGACTAACTTTTCCCGTCCAATAAAACCATTTTTTGTTACTACTACGTGATCTATGTCGGCAAGTCGAACTGATATGCTGTTAGTTAAATTTTTTTTAAATTCTTTTTTATTATCCGATATGGCAATGCTCGCGATTTGTACAGCAACACCAATCAGCGGATGAGCGTTGTCCCCAAATTTTTCTGCGATTTTATATCCAGCATCTTTTCCCACTTTCGATAGTATAACGGACCTATAATTTTCATCAGACGCATAGAAGAATAAGTGGTCAACTCCTAACTCAAGCCTTCCTGTCAATCCATCATCTTCACATGTTGGCATATAGACCTCCGACGAAGCTATATAGATATCGGATTCCGAGTTAATACGCTCAACTTTCAATTCATTTTTTAATTTCTCTTTATTCGCCTGCGAGCTTAGTATTGCTAAGGCCAAATCTTGGTTTTTTTTAGTATTTGATCTTAATAGCCACTGTATTTCCTTACCAACAGCTATTAATGATTCAGTGCGGGTTAAGTTTTTTGCAACCGAATGGTCTTCAGCGATTTTCATAATATCGCCATCAAATATATCGTGATCGAATGATTTCAGTAACGATTTTCTTATAAACATGTTCCCCAACATGCTCTCCAGGAAGCTTTTCGATCCTGTGTAAACTATCGCAGCGGAAAGACCTATAGCCATGAAAAATCCTACACGGTAGTACCACGGTTCCCAATCTGATGGAAAATCAGATGCCCACGCGCCTAAGGAAACACAAAATGGAATCACATAAGCCAATATTAAAAAAAATACACCCGCACTCAATAAATGACTTACTAGCTTTTTCATTTTAGTTCCCTTGGATGTACATTAGGTGCCTTCTTTAAACGTGAGACCGTCTGCACCATCGGTCACAGGGTATGCCTTTTTCACGCCGTTATCAGTGATGCTCACAGTAATGGTTGGATCGCCATAATCCACCGGGCCACCGGTTACATTAACCGCTTGTCCATATTTTGGCGCAACCGTACATTCATATTTACAGTTATTGATAGCTTTTCCAGCGCTGAAGCATTTATCAAACTCCTTTTCGGCTTCATGTAGGTGATGACTATTCTCGGCAGGCGAACCAGGAACTATATTCTTATCATTACGGCCACCTAATCCACCCCAACGTCGATTAACTACATGCAGTTGCGAGGCATTATTCCCGCCTTTTTTGTTGACTAACCATGTAGCCCAGTTGGCCGGCGTTTCCGTACCGGTGCCGGTAGTCAGTAGATTATCGCCGGCCGAATACTCCACAGAATTGTAAGTGCATTCTTCAAAACTTTTCGTTTTTGAGTTTCCTGTAACGGTAACTGATCTGGTCAATCCAGAACTATACTGCGGTACCAGTTGTACCGTTGGCGTAGTTGAACCTAATTTACTTACTATTCGTTGATGAACATTCGAATTTTGAATCATTTGCCGCTGAGCAATTTGCTCCTCAGTAGACTGACGTCTATCGGCAAACCCCGCGTTGGATTGGGCAACGGGTTTACTACTATTAGTATCATTATTCGTCGCTATATTTTTTCTGATGTAAGTCATAAATTAGCTCGCTTAATTAGATCCGTATTTACACGTTCGCTAAGTGATTAATTACAATTTCATCTACGCCGGCTTTTTTGGTAACACCCACTACACATTCTCGAGGAGCCGCATCCAACGTACGCGTTACCGGCTTACCTGGACCGTCACCCGCAGGAGTTTTTTCATATTGGGTCGTCGTTATTGTCGGTTTAATTTCTTTATATTCCATTACTGCGGTAGCAGCAGTGAAATCATGTGTACTTGTGTTCACCGCTGCAACAACCTCGGCGCTGTCGGAAATGAACGTTGTTTTTGGTTTTGCTTTACTCGTTGCCCATGCTTCTTGATTCGCCAGGGGGACCAAGTGCTTAGATAACTCGACAGTAGGCACTTTGTTCACGGTTCTAACGGACATCAATTGCTTCGGGCCGCTTTTGGAAAGCGCTTTTAGCGAAAAGGGCGCACTCTGGACTGCTAACGTTTGCTGCTCAACAGCCTTTGCCCCCATCACATCCGCTTCATTTTCCAAGCCTGCATCGTCGTTTACCGGTACACCGGCTTTCATTTGCATAGTGGCTTGTACGCGGCCCTGTTTTTGTTGCACAACATGCCAGGCTTCGTGGGGTAGATGTTGCTCTTGTCCCGGAGCGACGTGAATGTCCGTTCCCTGTGCATAGGCGTGGGCATTTAATTGTGCCGGCTTGTCTGAGTTGTAATGGACTTTTACATCGTCCATGGAATAGCCGGATAGATTTTCGATACCGGATTTCAAATTGTCCGGCATACCGGTGTTATTCGGTTTTTGTTCGCGCTGCGCTGGTGCAGGCGATTCAAACTTTCCCTGCAATGGTTCCTCTTCCTCTGCGCGTTGCGCCACAAATTTTCCCTGTAGCGGCTCTTCTTCCAGGGCGGCCAGTTGTGCAGTTGCAAATTTTCCTTGCATAGGTACTTCTTCTTCCATCCCGGCTAATTGCGCCGTGGCGAATTTTCCTTGCAGAGGCTCTTCCTCTTCTGCGGCAAGCTGCGCCGTTTCAAATTTGCCTTGCAACGGCTCTTCCTCTTCTGCCGCAAGCTGTGCAGTCTGCATTAATTGCTGTTGTTTCAACTGCACGCTGGTGGAAGCACGCTGATCGCTAAACAATTGTGCGCTGGGTTTTGCCGCCGCTTCCTGGGCAGATTTTTGCTCGCTGGCAGCCTGACGAGTGGTGAAGGCCATGGTGTTCTCCCGGGATTTCCCTGGTGATCTGGTTAATGTTAGAAACTCGTGCAACAGGCACGTTTCTATATAAACTTGCTCATTCAAAATATATCGGCTTTGCTAACGCCCATAAAATCTCTTCTTTTTCTTTTCGTCTTCTTTTTTCTTTTCCTTTTTTTCTTTCGACGAGTTTTTCTTTTTTATCCCGCTGTGCTTTTTTGACGGTTTGGTAGTATCGGGTAACGCGTGTTTGCGCTTTTTCTTCTTATTCGGTTTCCATTCCTCGTCATCTTCTACCGGTTCGCCAATCTCTATTCCTACCGTTTTTGAATCGCCGTCTATTTCGTGGGTACAATCCAGGCGTTTGAGGTAATAGCCTGCGGGGGTGTTCGTGTCATTTGAGTGATAAGTTGCTTGTACGCTAACATCCACTCTTTCCCCGCTCCGACTTTGTACCTCCATCTGCCGGTCATTTTCCCAGTTGTTGTAATGTTTTCTGTTTAACTCACTGGGTCCCCAGGCAAGATTTTCGGTATCAGCCCCGCTACCACCGAGTCGACCATTTACCAAGTGCATGGCAAAAGGATCATTGGGATGTGTTTTTATATAGGTGGAGGCTATCTCATCTCTCATCGGCATAGTCGAAGTTGCACTATCCGCAGGTTCATTCTGTTTCCCGTAATCATAACCATCACAGATATATGCCAATTTCGATGTACCTGCACGCCCGCTGCTTGGTACGTAGGCTACTGTTCCTGGAATCACCGTCAGTTGAGCGGGAACCTGCGCGGTGCGTAACAACTCTTGTTGTTTTAATTGCACACCGGTTGAAGCGCGCTGATCGTTAAATAAAGGAGGCCCGGGTTTGGCCGCCACGTCCTGCCCGGACTCTTTTGCGCTGGCAGCCTGGCGAATGCTGAAGGCCATGGTGTTCTCCCGGGGTTTTCCTGGTGATGTGATTAATTGTAAAAAACGTTCAGGTTAATAATCTGTTGTTTGTTCAACGCACTGTTTAATGACGGAATGCCCAGACGGTGCAAATAAATAATGCGCCGGATATGGCCGGCCAGTAAATCAGTTTAGGCAATAAATTGTCATGGAACTGGATAAATGCAAATTTGACTTTCAGCGACAACAACACCGCGTTCAATGTGATCAACAATATCAGTACATAAGTGATTAGATAAAAATACTCCAGATACACCACTGAATTGGCCGCTAACTCGTTGCGCAATTGTACGTGCGAAATTAATGCCACGAAGAAGAGTGCCGAGCAGGAGGCGACCACACCCGCCGCATTAAAGCCGAGGAAATCTTTTTTCTCCTCATCGGTCGACATGGTAATAACGATGGCATAGAGCATAAGCACAACCACAAACAGCGGAAACAGGTGCGCCAGAAATGGATTGATAAAGTTGCGCATGATTTCCACATTGAAATACAGCTCTGGCACCACGCCTCCGGGCGCGCTGCTCGCAATCCCCAGGCGCGTGTTGTATTGGTTTTCACGCACTTCAAAATAGGAGCGGAACAGCGACCAACCAGCCAGCACAAAATCTTTTTCAATGCCGGGCAAGGAACGCGTATTTAAGCTGTTGTAGGCTTTCAGGTCAGGTACCAGGACGATATTGTCGCCGATTTTTTCATGCCAAAGCCTGATCCACACCGATTGGCGATCCAATGGAAAGCGATCCGGATTGAAATTTTCACGCAGCGTGGTTTCAAAGTACCAGCCTTTTAGGGTTTCGCCATTGACCGTTTTTTCGTAGGCCAAATTGATATTGGTTTCAATGGCTTCAGGAAAGACTGTGCCAACTTCATAGTCGGATTCCTGGCCTTCCTGATAGCGATGCCAAACATAGCCGGTAACATTCACGTTACTCGCGCTAAGGAATTCAATCGATTGAATAAATAATCCCACCGGCACATAGACAGGCGCGTCGTTGTGCGCGATCAGTGCGCGTTGGGCGTTATCGCGTTCAAATTTTTGGATTATCGCTTGATTCGCAAGGATGATGGAGTTGCCCGGTGCAACTGTGCCGTATTCCAATATCCAAATTGAAATCACCCCGGAAAATAAAATAATTGTATAAATAGCCGTATCAACCCACAGCTGTACTTTGCTGGTGCGCTTGCGTCGCAAACGCACACAACTAAATATCAACATTGCCAACACCACCACCAACACCACCCAATCAATACGATCATTGGTCGTTAATTTATGCAGTTGTTCGACACTCGCCATCGCCTGCGCGTTGTCTTTTGTAGTCGCCAAATCGGCAATGGTGGATTTGGAAATAACACTGTGCAGTTGCCATTGGGTCGCAGCAATAGGGTAGTTATGTTGCCAGGCAGGCTCGTCCGTTAATACATTCACTGTGCTTTGCGTTTTGGTATGCACAGGCGCGGGCTGGGAAAATTGCAGAATGATTTCAGCTATTCCTTTGAAGCTGTGGTATAGCTCTTTGCCTTGCGCCGATTCCAGGCTCAGATAGTTGTTATCTTTGATATCGTATTTTTCTATTTGATCGTGTAGCCACTCCAACTCGGTGTCTACAAATACCAAACCGATTTTTTGCTGCTGCGCGTTATAGATTGGCGCTGTGTAGCGAATAACATACTGACCCAGCGCCGCTTCATAAAAAGGTTCAAGCCATTGGCGTTCACGCTGCTGCGCGTGGGTATACCAGGCTTCTGGATTAGCCCGCACATCCGCTGCATCCTGATTTGCTAGATAGTCATAGAAGCTATCTAGCCGTTCAATGGCGGCTGCCTGGTTTTTTTGGCGAATGAAAGGTGCGTAAAGGCGAAACGCGGTGCCTGACGTTTCCGCGTCAAAGGCTAGGCCCAGGGCGGTAAAATCCGTGTGTCGCAAATAGTGTTCGCGCAGCGCTTTTTCGATATCGCAAGGGCTGCAACTGGCCGCGCTAATTTGTTCAGCCAACTGATCCGCTATGGACGAAATGCGCTGAATTTTTTGTGCGAGATCATTCGCCAGCGCGAGCGTTTGTTGTTCCGCCCATTGGCGTGATGCCGTTTGCTGTTGCTGATCATCCCTCACCAAAAAAGCAGCTTGCGCGAGCGCAAATAGCAAGAGTGCACCAGTCACCAGGAGCAACCCGAAATACGCAATGCGTGATTTATTATTTAACACTCGCGGCCACTCCGGATTGTTCGTGGTTGTACACTTGTGCCAACCAGACATTATTCATCATCTGTTGATCGCCGGGATTTCCGGGTAGCTGGCGTTCCAGGCGCGCCAGGCTTTGGCGCAGGGTTTCGCCCGTCACCGAACCTTGTATCGCGGCTACTGCATCCAGCAACAATTGAGTTTCCATATAGCCCTCGCGATACACCTCATTAGTGTACGCTTCGCCTGTCGCGTTCGTTGAGCCTGCAGTCATTGCGCTTTGTTCAGGCAATACCTGTGATGAGGTGAGTTGATAGCGTCCCACAACCAATTTCTTTTGCAGCGCACTGGGGCTAATAAATGACAGGCAATAGAAGCGTGTTACCGGCGATAGACGTTGGGCAAAGCGAATAAACTCCGCAGAGGGTTCCAGTGAGCCGGCCAGAATTACGGCGCGGGGTTTAACTTCAGCAGCGATAAATTCCTCTACCGCAGCACCGGTTTTTAAACTGTTGCGTTCATAGCGCATTTGGAAAATGTCCTGCTGGCAGTCGCCGCAAATTTTTTCCAATGCCTTTTGCAAAGCGGCGAGACCGGCATTGCCGAAGGAATCATTTTGCAAAAATAATCCTATGGATTTGATCGGAATACCGCGCGCGACTATGTCAGCCACTACAGCTTCCATCTCCTGGTCATAACTGGGGCGATAATTAAATACGAAGGGTGCGGGCGGGTTGAGGCGCAATAGATTTGCCCCGGTGTAAGCGCCGTAAAACACCACTTGTTTTTCATTGGCAATCTGCCAGCTTTTTTCGGCGGTGGGCGTTCCTACGTTGCCAACAATAGCAACCACCTTGTGGTCTTCAATTAATGTTTGCGTATTGCGCGCAGCAATCTGTGGATCGTAGTTATCATCTAGCACAATCAATTCAAATTGAATTCCTTGCCGGCGCCATTCCGCAGCGCAATTGGCTTCGTCAATACGCGCCCTGACACCTTGCGACATAGACAAACCCAAATACTGATTGGGCCCGCTAAGTGCGGTGCTCATTCCCAACTTCACGATTTTCGTCGCAGCAGGAAAATTATCCGCACAGGTTAGTTCACTTGCCAAAGCGCTTCCGGCCTGCAGGAAAACACTACACGCAAACGCCAGGGCTAAACGATAATTACCGGCGCTATTCCTTATCGAGTCCATGTCAGGTCCTCTCATTATCGTAAATCTCTTCATCCACTTCTTCACCGACAACCTCTGTATTTTCGCTGGTCGGTGCAGTCGCCAATTTTTGGTATTGCAGCAAATTGCGATTGGGTTTTTGCTGTTGCAATGCTTTCACCGCGTCCACACCTGCTGTAATTGCTAAACCCAACAACAGCAAACACAAAAGGCTGGAGAGATTCAACAAGGTAAAGCTCGAGTCCATCAGCAGTAGATAACCCCAAAGTACGATCGGCGGTAGAATAATTCCAACGACCGTGAGTGGGTGTTGCAACCAGCGCAACAGCATGGGTAAATCTTTACAGCGGTGCGGAAACAAATAGAAGAACGTGATTAAATAAATAAACGCCAATAGCAGCCACAAATTCAACACATAAATTAATTGCCAACGATAGGCACAGAGGGTTTCGTTCCAGAATGATTCGGTGTAACCCGGCGAAAAATGCTTGCCGATATAATCGTTAAATTCGCGGTAGTCTTTTCCATCGCTACTATTTTTATACTGCACCATGGGCCAGAAAGTACCAGCACCAAAACTTTCATGCACATAGGCCAGACGCTTTTTACGCTCATCCACACTTTGGCCCTTGTGCTCGGTGGTGGTGTCCATTAATGAGTAATCGCTAAACATCAGCGGCGCAATAATATTGCGATCTATGCCGGTGGTAACCGCATAGATTTCATCGAGTGAGGTGTAGTAGGGATCTTCCATAATTAACACCAGCATGGTGCGCACGCGGTCCTGAACTTCCACAATAGAAAGATTCTTTTCTGCCCATTCCTCAACGTTAGTCAGGGTGTCCAGATGCTCGCGATTGAAGGTACCTTCTTCGCTTAGAAATGTCGATTTGGTGAGCATGATGTTGACGTAGGTAATGTCCTTCACCGGGTGAAAGCTATTGCGCTCGTCATCCAGCTGGCGCAACTTGTCCTTCAGGCTATTAAAGAAATCGTCAAATTTTTGTTTGGCCGCCGCCGTGTTTGGGTAATTTTTAAAATAGAAGGTTACGCCATCGCCATTGCGTGGCTGGCTGGCGAGGCCCAGGCTGAGCAGCGGGCGCAAACGCGATTCCGCATCGGTGAGCGGTGTGCCCAGTAAATTGATAATGTCCGCTTGCAGGTTGCTGAAAAATATTTGCAGGGCGGCCTCATTTTCCAACTCCGGGGCGGCAGAAAATTCTTTTTCCAGAATCCAATCCACTTTGCTGCCATAGCGACGCGCTTCGCGAATAAACGCCTTTGCCGAACTGCTGTTGTCTTTCAGCAAATCCACACCCAGGCTGTTTATTTGTTGCAGCTTTCCACTATTGCCAATGGTCAAGCCAAAATACGCGGTGCGCGAGAAGGTACTGAAATCAAATTCCAGCGGCGTTTCAGTGGTTTCCCAATAGGGGAAAATGCCATAGGCCATGGTTTGTATTTCATCCGGCACACAACCGCAATCTTTACTCGCCCCCGACCAATTAATCGGTTGGTGTTTATAGGCAGGCATAGGTTCTGAATAGAGTTTATCAATGGTGGCCTTTAAGTTTTTATCGTAGTAATCATTTAACTTGCGATAGAAATTTTCAGTACAGTATTTATCGGTGAGATCGCCGGATTGGATAACACTTTGTAAATACTGTTTGATTTCCGCGATGTTAGGTTTAGCGAGCGACTTATCAATCGCATTGGATTTGTCCTGCTTGCAAATATCCGCCGCTTTGAGGATTTTATTTTTAGCCGCCATATGCAGCAGCTGACCCTCGGGGTATTCCCTATCTTTCAGGTCTTGCAATAACTCAATCACCGGTGCCGCTACTGGCCCTTGTGCAAGTGGCAATTGACTTGCGTTAATGTCCGCCGCAATCCAATAGTCCTGGCGCGCCAGGAGTTGTACTTGCAGCACTAACCGTTCCGCGTTAACCACCTCAGGCGCCGGCGCACTGGAAACCGCCTGGCTGTTCGCTGAAGCCGCGTCCTGGAGAGCGGGGGTATTTACTTGCGCGCTTGCATTTTTGTTAACGCTTGCAACCGCGGCATTAATCGCTTTGGTGAGTGCCGACAAATCAGCAAAACTTTTTTGCGGTAAAGCTTGCAGCGCCGCAAAAAGTGCATCGCTAATTCCCTGTTGGTTTAGCGTATTCAATACCTGATCGCTAAGCTCATAGCGGGTTTTGGTTTGGAATTGGGCCAGCAGTGCGTCACCCAATTGTTTGGTTTCAGCTTCAGATAATCCGGCTAATAATTTGGCTATCTCCGCCTGTGCATCCGCCCTACTCGGGAATTCTTTGCCTTTTAGCGTTTCAATCGCCTTGGCGGTAATTTTCGCGGATGCCGATGCTTCTGCCATCGCCGCAAAATCATCCTCGCGCAACACATATAATGTGTAGGGTTGGATGGGTTCCGGTGCGGCAGCGGGTTGCACTTCCGGTGCTTTTTGTTCACCTTCCAGGTAGCAGCGCACCAACGCTTGCAATTGTTCATCACTGCCGTGGGCGAGAGTTTCCTGCACATCCAGATTACAAGCGCTGTGGTGACTCGCACTCCACTGCGCAAAGGGTTTGCTAATTAAGGTCGCAGCATCGTCATTAAATGTCGCCGAGAATTTGGCAACTTCATCGGCGCGCGCAGGAAATGCGGACACTACATCGGTGTTAATATCCAACGCGAAACTTTTACAAAAGCGCTGCATCCATGACCAGGTAATTGGCCCGAGAATACCATCGTTTAGCGGTTTGCCTTTTAAGCCAGCATCGTGCTTCCAATCCGCGTCTTGATGGTAGAGCTGGTACATATCCGCTTGTACTTTGGCGATCACCGGCTTGGGATATTTTTTATAATCCATTTCATAGCCGAGGCATTTATCTTTATTAACTCGCGCCCCTTCGGGCAAACTTCCCGAAGCGTCTGATGGGGTCTGCGCACCAACGCCTGCTGCCAACAAAAACGTGGCGACAACCAGTAATTTCGCTACCGGCCCCCAACCAGGTTTGAGTGAAAAAATACGTTTGGATGAAGAAACTTTCATCATGGTCAATTAGAGCGTACGCCCCTCCTTGAGAAGTTCTTTGTTAATGCCTTGTACCAAATCGGCATGCTGGATTTTGTTGCGCTGCTGGCGTGTCGCGCGTATAGCGGCGTAACGCGCGACATTGGTCAGCGACCCGCCGGATAATTCATACTTCTCTGCCAACTGTTGCAGGTTGACGTCGTCAGCCAGGAAATTACTGTTGGGGAATAAATTTTTCAGCAAGCGCAAACGCTCCACATCATCGGGCAGCGGAAAATAAATAATCGATTGAAAGCGCCGTGCAAAGGCTTCATCGATATTGGCTTTGATGTTACTGGCCAGAATCACCACCCCGGGGAAATCCTCTATGCGTTGCAGCAAATACGAGATTTCCTGGTTGGCATGGCGGTCATTGGAGTTGCTGGTTTGGGTACGTTTGCCAAACAGTGAATCGGCTTCGTCGAAAAATAAAATCCAGTTTTTGTTTTGCGCCTGATCAAATACGCCGGCGAGATTTTTTTCTGTCTCGCCGATATATTTGGAAACCACCATCGATAGATCAATGCGATACACATCCACACCGACACTCGCGCCCAACAAGGTGGCAGTGAGTGTTTTACCGGTACCGGGTGGCCCGAAAAATAAACTGCGATAACCAGGCTTTACCGCACGCGTTAATTCCCAGCGGTTGATCAACTCCTTGCCCTGCTTGAGCCAGGTGTGCAGGTGATCAATTTCTTCCATCACATCTTGCGATAACACCAAATCATTCCAACTCAAAGGGCTGGTAATTAATTTCGCCGGAAATTCCATGCTGTAATCGGGTTTGTGTACCTGACCATGAGTGCAGCGATGCAAAGTTTCTGCACTCACAGAAATAGTCGCATTTAAAAAAGGTTCGCCCGCTGCCTGGTGCTCGAGCTTAAGCAAACCTTGTTTTAAAAAGTAATGATGCTCATCAAACAATTGCAGCGCCGCAAAGCGCCGCTCCAGATCTTGCCCTGCCAGTAAAAATACCGCTGTCTCCGCACTGGGCAAAAAACCGCTGTGGGCTTTGCCGCGCCAACCGCCAAATTCGGTATAGGCGCGGCCAGTGATTTGGCTTTGGGTGAAAAAAATATCCAATGCTTGCGGGCGCACATGGGGAATCAAACACAAAATAAATACCAGACGTTCATCAAACCCCATCTCATAGCGGCGCACCAGTTGCGCGTACTCGGAATTATCTTGCGCTAGATCCGGCGCTGCTATGCTGCGAATATCGGCGGTGGCCGCCTGAATTTCGGGCGAACCAAAATAATGGGTAAAACGCAAATTGAGCACATCGGCAAACCAATTGAGTTCGCGTTCGAGTGTTGCTGCGTTTTGTTGACTAACCGTATTAACCATTGTGTCTATTCGCTGTGTTTGTTCACTGTCGTTAAATAGTTTTGGATCTAGCCCGATAAATCAGGATTGTTCGCGCCATGACACGCGCAGTGGTCGGTCCATCCAGGCGTGTTTGATCATGGAGATATTCCAGGGCAAGCGATCCAGCAACATATCAAAGGTGCGCTCTTGCACTTTTAATCGCCAATAGTCTTCATCCAGAATCAACCAGCCCTGCCGCTGCATAAAGGTTTCGCGCAAACCTGCGACTGACGTTGAACCCAAGGCTTTCCAATGCTGGATCATGCTTTGCAGCATCTGCTCGATAACCTGTTTTTCCTGCTCAGTCACTTCAATGCCGGCGCTAATGGGCATGCTGGTGCTAATGCCGCACAATATTTTGTTCAGGGTTAATTCGTATTCCGGTGTTTCGCTTTGGCCAGTCACCATGTACTGCAATAAATGCGCAGCGCGATCGGCCGCCCCCGGGTGAATAAATTTTCCATCTTCCAATAAATTAAACATGGAAAATAAACGCGGCAAAAAGGGCGACGCCAGCACCATACCCACATTGTTCAGGTGCACTCCGGCTTCAAAATTCAACACAGGTTCTTCCGACGTATTACCGTCGTTAAGTGACATGCTTGGGCGCGCGGCAGCTACCGGTTTTAACAATGCGAGGCGACGCTCTGCTAATTGCAACAACCGTTGGCTATCACTCACACCCAGAGTTTGCGCTAATTGCTCGCAGCAAGCTTGCAGCAATTGCGCGGCGTCCATCGGGTTGGTTGAACCGAACAAACGCCCAAATACAAACTCCCAGCGCGCCTGCTTCAACAACAGCGGATCGGCACCCGGCAGCAGTAACGCAAGTGCTTCACTGGCGAGTTTTACAATTGGGTCCAAGGCTGCAAAAGGCCCAGCCTGTAAACGTTGCACAATTTGATGCAACAAATGGCCGGGCACTTGCTGGATCAATCGCTGCGCGCAGGCAGGTTCGCGCAAAATGCGTAGCCATTCCTGTGCTTGTGCCTGGCTAAAGTGCTGCAGGAGTAAATTGACATGCTGCTGCAATTGCTGCATCTGCTGCGTGGTTAGTGTTGTAGGTTCGCGCAGCAATTGCTCCAGCGTGAGTTCCGGTGTACGCAACATGTCTCCATTTCCTGATGGCTCTGTATCGGTACCCGTTGCATCCGGGAACGATTGCGCTGCATCGTGAAAATCATTGTCCCCAGGTGCAACGGCTTCCAACGACTGTTTGTCGATGGATACAGAGGTGAACGTTGGTTCGATTTTTTTAGTCGCTTGTGCAGAACTATGTTCATGCAGGATTGCATCATCGTGATGCTTGGCGGACTCGGTTTCCCGGGCGTGATGATCTGCCGCTGTGCCGCGCGCAAACGCCTCCATATCCAGCGGCAAGTCCGCCAGAAGCGCATGAATCACTTGCTGGTAGAAATAATTGGGGTCAGTCGCATCACTGCCGCTGCGACCTATGGCTTCACGCAATTCAGTGTGATGCGATGAATCGCCACCCTTTGCTGTTAACGATTGTTCAACCAGACGCTGCCAGTAATAAAGGCTCATGCGCAAACCAAACGGATCTATTCGCCCCGCACGCAGCTCCTGCACCAATTGCGCGAGTCGCTGACGAGTCTGCTGTTCAGCATCGAGACCCGCTTGTGCGGCGGGTAGTGGGCTACGCGCTGGCGCCGCATGTTGATCAACAGAATTAATCGCGTTGGCTGTTTGGTGCAGCGGTGATTGATGCTGCGCTTCGTGCATCGGTGCGCGACCAGGCGTCGTCTGCGCATCAATATCGGTTGCACTCGTCGCCATACTATCGCTGGTGGTTGTACCGGGGTTTTCAGCAGCGATTACATCCAGATCAATCAATTCGTCATCGACCAAACCAAGCAGCACCTGACGGAAAAATGTTGCCCGGTTAATCTGCGCGCTGGCCTGCTCATCAAGCGCTAATAAAAAATACTGACGAAATTCCGGTGAGAAATTCGGGCTGAGTTTTACAAAACTATCAATCAAGCGCGCCATCAAGGCTTCATGCGCCGGTAATTGCGCACGCAATTGGTGATTGTGTTTTAACTGCAAGCACCATTCAAATAATTCTTGCGCAGAGTGTTGGAGTAGCACATCAACCGCAACTGCATTGGCGGGTGCTGCGCTAATAGTTGATGCCGCATTAAAAGTTTGAGCAGCATCAGAAGTTGGAGCTGCATTATGCGTAGAAGAAACATTAAGCGTTGAAGAAACATTAGGCGTTGGCGACGCAGCCGCTCTAGCCGCAGAAACGTTTTCTGAGCCGAACGAAGATGTGGCAGAGGATGTGGCTGGAAATTTTGTCGCTGCGGCGAATGAAACGGCCGGAGTAGTTGCTACGCCCGACTCCAACAGATTGCTCCATAAAAAGCCCAACGCGGCCACCGGTAGTTGATAGGTTTGTGCGTAGTGACGAGTGAATTGCTGCACTAATTCAGCCGGTGCAATACGTGCTGAGTCGTCTGATTGTGAGGCGTTTGGAGCTAGTCCATTTGATTCGGCACCTGTTAGCGCTGCAGTAAAAATTGTGTCCGCCGATGCAGAAGAAGAGCCAAACACTAGCGCGGAAATAATGGCGTAGGCTTCGCGCAGCCAGGCTTCTGTTGTGGCTGCTTGCGCCTTGCCACCGGGTGCAATCCCGCCGACTGCTCCAACACCATCCGGTTGATGTCCCAATTCTTGCACAGAACCCATTGGGTTACTGTTATCGCTAATGGAATCTATTTGTAAACTAATGGCCTCCTGGCGCAATTGCGCGGAGGCGTTGACTATTTTTTCCAGCAGCGCTTGGTAAGCGGGGGCAATTAACACCAGTAACCGTTGAATGCTCGTTACCGTTAATCTGGGCAACAGCTGTTGGCGAATACTGGCAATGGCCCAGTAGCGGCGCAGCGCTGTGATAATTTCAGGTCCGCTCACCGCAATAATCTGCGGCCAGAGGTTTTCCAGCTCTCGTGCAGAAGCCTGCGCAAATGCCCCATGGATTTTTTTCAGCAACAACTTAGTTGTTGACGCATCGTTATTTAACGGATTGGTATTTTCGGAGCCAGGCGCTTTTACCTCGGGCATCTGGAATTCGGCAAGCAATAAATTGTCAGCTATTGAATCCGCCGGTGGATTATTTAATTCAAGGCTCTCTAATGCGGGCTTGTCTAATGCGAGCTTGTCTAATACGGGAGCGCTGGATGCAAGACGATCTGACGCCGCATGTTGTGTGGCAGAAGCCTGGGCCACAAATTCGGTTGCATCCGAATCGATGAAATTACTGTTAGACGCGTGCGCATCGCTCTGTAATATTTGTTGCCATTGCCGATGTAATTCGCGCGCGGGTATCTCGCGTTGGGCTGCGACATGAAAAACCAATTCGCTGAAAAATTTTGCTAGCGACGGCACTGCAATGGGTTCAGCACTATCATCCACTGATCCAGTGAAAATCAAGCTGGCCATAATTTCATAAAGGTGCCGCTGCCATTCGCGCACTGGCGCTCCCGGACGCTGCCCGTGCATTTCATCAACAGGGTTTGTCGATTCCAGCTGCTCAATAACCGCCAGATAATTGTGCGCGCGCTGGGCAATACTTTGCAGCAGGGGGGCCAGATCCGGCGCCAGCAACCGCAACAGTGCGTGGAGTAATGGCACGGGTAATTTTAATACCAATTGCTGCCGCAGTTCGGCATTCACCAAATAGTGTTTTAATCCGCTAATTAATATTTGGGCGTGCTGCGCTTGCCAGTGGTTCCAGTGATTTTCCAGTTGCACCGCATCACCGCGAATTAGTGCCTGTGCCAATTGCTGTTGTACCGTTAGTGATTGCGCTGACGCCGTTTGTTCTTGCCGGGATTGCACTGGCGATGATTGCGCATCTGAGGGTGAATCCGGCATGGTGCTGGAACCCAATGGCGGAGCCAATGTAACCCGAGCAGCGGGTTGCTCGTTGTAGTTGGTTGCTAAAGACGTGGCGGTATTATTCGAGTCCGGGTTTTCCTGCAAGAGAACATTTAATTGCGTTTGCAATTGCAACCAGCTCGCTGGCGCATTGGAGCTGGCAAACGCTGTTTTCGCCCAGCTGGCGTTTTGCACGGTTTGGATAAACGCGTGAGCTTGCAGCGGCGCTAACTCACGCCACTCGTGCATCACCGATTGCAACCATCGTGCAGGTGCAAGCTCAGGCTGGGCCAAAGCAAGTTGCAAAATACATTGCCAGAGGGTCTGCACTTGTTCAGCGGATGTGTGTGCCGCAGAAGTCTGCCAAATATCCAGCAATGCCAACGCGATATCCAGCTGCTGCGGTGCCAACTGACGCAACAACTCGGTTCTATGACGCTCGGAAAATTGTTTAATCAAGCGCGCAATTAATTCACCGCGATTGGGCAATGCGCGCAATCCTGTGGCTATGTGTTGCTCTGCCAGCAGCGACTCCAGTAATTGCTGATGCAGCCCGGAAAATTTTGCCGGCGCTATATCCGAATGAATACGCAATTGCTGCGCCGTGAGTTGCCCCGTACGCAAATAGTCCAGCAGGAGCGTTAACGCAGCGCCGCTTTCAGTCACCCGGTTAACAACCAGGTTCTCGCGTTGCTCAGTGTGCAAGGGCAGGCTTTGTGCCTTAATCAATTGCGTTAACTTCTGGACTAATTGTTCGCGAATAATTTGGCGGTAATCACTCGCGGGTAAATGACCGAAATCAAATACCAATTGTTCAAAGCGAATTATTTGCTCGCCCGGGGCATAAAACGAAAAAAGCTCATCCAATGCCGGCAATAATTCATCGCTTAACCAACGCGCTATAGTCGCCCGTTCACGCTGCTCCAATTGCCTGCTGCCAAACACCAGGTCCACCGCAATGTCATCAATGCAGTGATGGGTTTGACGAAAGGCTGCGCTGGGCAGTTGGCGGGCCTGCATGACTTAAATCCAGTAGGCCGACGATGGCTGGTGTTGCTCCAACCATTGGCGTACCCGTGTGGCCGCCTGATCCAAATCTGCGCTGCAACCAGGTTGATCGCTGCGCATGTGCTCCTGCTCATAGGTGTGTAGCGCATCCAGCCAGGGCTTATAGAGTTTTTCGAACGCCTGCATCTCTTCCAGACTCAGCCAGTAGACCTGGGGGAATAAATGCGCGGGTAAAAAGTTGGCAATGGTTTTTTCCGCGAACTGGCGAAATGCGGGATTGGCAAATCGCGCAGTCCACTTGGGAAAAATAAAACTCAAACGGCAGTGATAGAACGCATCGCCCGGGCGCACATAATCTTCCACTCGTTCATCTTTGGGTGCGGTGCGCGGGCGCAATAACAAATGTTCCAGTAAGTAAAAACCTTCGCTATTGGTATTAACATCGGTGATTATTTTTTTGAATTTGTGCACATAGTCGCGCGCCTGCTTGCGCTCGGGAAACTCCTTAAGCAAGGTCCATAATTGTTTCGGGCGCGAAAAAAAATACACGCGCGTGGCCCGCTCGCTGGAATCCAGGCAATAAGCGTTGATGTTGGTACCTTCGCGAATCATCGCCGGGCTCAGGCTCAGGGCTTTGTTGGCGGGCGTATAACTCCAGCGGCGAATTTTTTGCTGTTCTTTGTCGGTTAGTTGCGGCACACCACTCACACCGCTGGCCGGCGGTTCGCCGCGTTTACACAACAACTCATCGCCCAGTAGCTGGATATTATGCTGCGCAAAACTTTCGCCCAGTGCCACCAGGCTATCCAATTGCTGGATACCCAATAAGATATTAATTTTTTTATGCAGGCTGCTGATGTTGGACGATTGCCAATGAACTTGACCAGTATCAAAGGCGCCACCGCGATTTTGGCTAATGTCTGCTAAATGCAGGAGCATGCGAATTTTATTATCGATGGCCCAGTAGTGCGGTTGTTCCTGGTGGTAGTAATTGAAATGCAACAGGGCTTCCTGGGAAAATTCTTCGCCATAGAGCGCCAAGAGCGTATCCAACGCGCGACTTTTGCGCTCAAACGCCGGGTCATAGCGCCCCTGAATATTTTCAATCGTGGTCAGGCTGGTATCGGCGTCCTTGTACAGCGCGGTAAAATTGGGAATTGCATGATTATCCAGGTACTGCGCAAAATAACTGTGGTTAGGTACTTCACCCAGGCTAAATAATTGTTGCCAATGTTGTAGTAGCGCCAGCATATTCGCGAGCAATTGCTCAAACGGATACAAGTAGGCCTTAAGTTGTTTTGCTGCCTGTTTGCGCGCGGGCGTTTCACTCGCCGGCATACCGGCGGAATTGATACCGTAAATGTTGGGAAAGTGATGCTGGATAGAATAATAATCCGCCGCATGCTTTTGCCGCCCTTGCGGCAACACTACAAATTGTGCCGTATCGGTTTTGTTGTTGCGAAATGCGCGGTATTCAAATTCCAGTTTTTGCAAAGCGCGCCGCGTTTCATCCATGAGTTGTACCAGGTTTTCATCGCGCCCTTTAATCACGTCCCTGGCATCGGTTGTTTTACCGGGATTGAAATCGATCTTCAGCCAGCTTTGCTGATCCAATTGCTGCGGGAATTTCAGGAAGAAGGATTGCTCCATGAGCGCATCGCCATCGAGCGTGAGGCCATCCGCATTGACCAACTCAAGGTGATACACTTTTTTAACGCCATCAATTGCAGAAATAATTCCGGTGAGCTCGTCCAGCGCTTTACCGGGATGACTTTCATTTAAGCCTTCACTATCGATGTAACCGTGGTGGGTCAGGGGGCCAGTAAAAATGCTGTCCAGACTGTCCTGTAGCGCCAGGGCTTCGTAGCGCTTCACGCGCACATTGGACGAAATTTTACGCGCGACCTGAAAAAATACATCGGCGTAAATGTCCGCACTCGCGCGCGTACCTTTGGTTTCGATGACGCCTTTTAAAAAACAAGCGCTGCTACGCTCGATGCGAATGCGATAAATATCTTCACCCAGGTTGCGATTCTGCTGAAATACACGCAACACTTTTGTACGGATTGCCGCGCGGTAGTCATCGGTATATTCCGGGCCGATCAAAGGCTGCAAAAGCTTGAGGGAAATGTCGTAGAGACAGGCACCGTAGTTGCCAGGCTCATCGACGGTAGTGACACGCAGCGCGTCAATTTCCGGCACTTCATCCAAAATGCGTTTGCAATAATCCTCTGCGGTTACTGGCCGGGTGGGAAAAATCTCCTGGGGTTTATAAAGCGCATACTGATGCAAATCTATCTGGCCGCGCTCATTGGCAAGGTAATCGGCGATAGGTGATTTCGCCTGAAACGCTAATTCGGTCAAGCCATAACACAATTGTTCCAGCGCGGTGACGCCTGGGTCATGCAGGTTGTAGTCAGTCCAAATATCACCGGCAAGCTGCTGCGCATGCTCAATGCCCTGGCTGCGTAAGCTGGCAAAATCCAGCTCATCTGCGCCCGGCACCAAACGTTTGATGCTCTGTTTCTTGAGCAGATCCGGCAGGCTCATGACACAGTTTCCCGCCGTGCGTTGGTATCTTCTGTATTAGTTTGCGCCGCAGAATCGGTGGGCACAAATAATTGACTGTGCAATTGCTGATGCAAACTTTCGATCAAACCGCTGACGCGATTGTAAGGCAATTCGCCCAAGGCTTTTATGCACACACTGAAATCGGTTTTGGTCAGCGTAAATAACTGCGCGCGATGTTTATCGGCATCCGGTTGGTAAAATTGCTGCGCCTGCTGGTTGAGCGAACCTATTACTTCAAATACTTTTTTAAACGGCTGCTCCATCAGTGCTTCCAACACCAGGCCGCTCTGCTCCAAGGTTAAATAAATTTGCAAATCAGCTGTGGGTAAGGTTTGCATGGCAATTACTCCGGTGCGCGATTGCTATTCATCATTAATGGATCAAACCACTGACGGGAAAGGTGGTAGTGAATCCAGATATCCTTGCCGTAGGAACATTGGCTGCGCAGCTGCAACTTGTAATGAAATTGCCCGAGTTCCGGCGCCGCCAGCCAGCGCAATTCCAGGCGATTGCATTTATTGCCAAAAAACGCGTGCTGGGTTTCGATGCTGCCTTTGCCATTAAACGCATTCATGGCGCGCGCATGGATCAATGCGTATTTGCCATCTGAATCCTGACCGCCTACCCCGGCGACCACTTCAAACACTTCGCAGCCGGTTAGCGGGCTGGTGATATCGTGCCATTCGCCATCGGCCGGAACCGGAAATTCACCCGCTTTACCTACGCGGCCGCTCGCTGCCACTGTGCCTTCAACATCCAGTGTGTACTGTGGATTTTCTTTGTTAATGCCCACCGCCACACGCAGCGAATTAGTATTTTCCAGCGCGCTGTGACTGTACAAACTAATCACGTGCGGTGCTGCCGGTGTGCCTATGTGTAGCTGGTTGTCGCCATTGCCCAGTTCCATAAACCACTGCGGGCTTTCAACCGCAATATTTTTATAAAAACTCAGCAGTCGCCCCGAGCCCATGAGCTGCGAAATTTTTAAGCCGTCGCGGCTGGTTTTATCAAAACCTTCCTCGAGGATATTCACCATGGAATCGATTAAATTGGAAAAGTCCTGTTCCGAGGGCATTTTGCCGCGTCTGAATTTATTTTTAAGCGCGTTTCTATCGAGCTTTTCCATAATGCAATCCGTCAGTTACTCAGGGTTGTTGGCAACAATCTGTTTGGCTATTCAGAAATAATAAAGGTACTGCCCACTTCCAGTTCATCCACACCGGTGCGCTCCGCTTTAATCTGGTTGTGCAAATCCGTGGTCAACAAATAGTGTTGGCTGATTGGCACAGCGGTGCTCCAGTAATAGGTGGGTTTAAAAGTGTGGTTAATTTCACCCGGCTGCGCATTGGCCGCCGTGTCGTTCAGCAAAAATAAACCGTCGCTGCGCGGGGCAATGCGCAGGAGTGAAAAATCGGTTACGTGGTCTATGTAATCCAGATTCTGGATAAAAGATTTAATTTCCTGCTCGCTCAGGCTCCAGCCAAAGTGCACATAATTACCTTCCGCTGACCAGGGCGATAAATAATCGCACAGCGCCTGATTTAATAAATTCTGGTGACGCCCAGCGTGCAGGCCTTTGCGAAAGTGCACCGCGCAGCGCACCTGAATTTGTTCGTAGAGAGGGTTTTCCACCGCAATTTTTACTGCCTCAGGCGCGAGCGCTTGCACGAATTCGCGCATCGCTAAAATGCTGTGGCCGTCGAAATAGGGCTGATAGTTGTGTGCATCATTGGGGTCCGGGTGGGGCACCACAATAATTAAAATATGGCCAGGACAAATCGGCTCGTCCGCATCGGCGCGCAGGTTGGCAAAACATTTCACTTTGTAAACTTGCGGGAATGCTTCCAGAATCAGCATTTCATAATCGAGCGGGGCAAGTGCGCGATTTTTATGGCGCAAGCGTTCGCTCATGCGCCGGCGCAAATGCGCTTCACTTTCTGCCGGCACACCGCCAAAGGAATTGCTGATTTGAATTACGCCGTTAATTCCAGCGATAGTTTGCCGCGGGCGCTTAATGGAATCGGCGGCCAACTGCATGGGCTGCGCGGCCGGTGGATGATCGCCCGCCA
Organism: Cellvibrio sp. KY-GH-1; assembly: GCF_008806975.1. Lineage (NCBI taxonomy): Bacteria > Pseudomonadati > Pseudomonadota > Gammaproteobacteria > Cellvibrionales > Cellvibrionaceae > Cellvibrio > Cellvibrio sp. KY-GH-1. Next base: position 4,043,888 of record NZ_CP031728.1, on the reverse strand, counting down.
CCCAGCTGGCTTTTACGGCTTGCGCGTAGACAGAAAAAATTTCACTAAAATGCGCAAGGCAATAATCGGCAGTAATTTTCAGCCAAAACAGATCGCCCGGCATAATGGTGTTGCCGCGCGTCATTTTTTCCGGCATCAATAGCGACACTATGCCCGAGGTCATAAAGCCCTGGGTGGAATCACTGAGGATGTTGCGCACATCCATAGGGCGCCACTGGTTTTCACTCAGGTAATGCCAGCTGATCAAATCACTCGCCGAACGCAACACACTTTTGTTGTCCTGATTCAGGCTTGCCAGTTTCGCATCATCAATGGGTAGCGAATTATTTTTTAAATGAAATAGTAAACTCAATTGTTGGATATCACTCGCGTCTATACCGATAAACAGCGAGCCGGCTTGCGCGTATTGCGGTAAAAAATACAGCCGCGCATGACGCAGGGGCGAGATCATTTCCCAGCCGAGCGGATGCAAATGAAAGTATTGTTCTTTGCTCAGCGCGTTTTCGGCACGGCTGGTGTCGGCCAGGGTAATCACCGAATGCGCTGAATAATTCAGGCGAATGCTGTTAATTTCGGGCGTGTAGGGCAAATTGGGTACAGGTCGCGCAAAACGCGGATGTTTTACGCGCGTGTTGTGGGTCAGCACTTCCGCCAACAAGTTGGTGTACTCGCGCTGGCCAAATGCGCCAATGGGGCCTTGTAAGGTGAATTTAAATAAACCGTTGCGCAGCAGTGGCGAGTAGACGAAGCTGCGTTGCTTTTCGGTTATTACATCCTGACTCGCAAAAGGAATAGCACTGTTCGCCGAGAGATTGTGTTCTGCTTTTAAATAAGCACTGCCATTTTTCACTTGCAACGAAAACAATGGAAAGGTCTGGGGCGCTGATTGCCAGCGACCATCGGCCAACACACTGGCATTTACCACGAATTGATTATTGTCGCGCGCGATTAAATAGCCTTCGTACCAACGCGAAAATCCGTTAACGACGCCGGGCAAACCACTCCATTCAATATCCAGATTCCAGTCGAGCAATTGTTTGCTGCGCGTCTCTTCGTGGCCTACCACAAAATAGGAACCAATTTCCGGCATGGGACCAAACGGCTGAAAGGGCGAGAGCGGTGAAAGTTGGCCAATATTATTGTGCAACAACAGATCGCTACAGCCGCTCACATCCACACGAATACGCACTTCGCGCAGCACCAGCTGACGTACTATGTCGTAAGGATATTGCAAATAGTTTTCGCGCAGTGTGCAGCGCAAAACCGGTAAAATGGTGGTGAGCTGGTCGCCATGAATGCTCGCGTTATAGGGTGCAACCGCCGGTGCATTTTCTGGCAGGGCAAACTCCAGGCGCACGCTGTTGGCTTTCACCTGTGCATCTGTTGCCTGATAGGCAGGTTTGTATTCTGGAATTTCCAGCCAACCATCCGCCGTGGTTAAACTGATTTGAAACATTTTGCTGAAGTAGGCAAAAAATTTCGCTTTGTCATCGGCAATGGAATCTTTGATGTTGGGCAAGTGACGCAGAATATTCGCGAGCTTGCTCCAGGGCTGGGCGCGCAAGCTTTCAAACACCAGATCAATGGTAATATTCCGCTGGCCTTCGCGCAGCAATAGTACCTGGCTCGCCACCGCAAACCCAAGGCGCGCCGCTTGCGCAAAATCCCCGGTGCGGCCATCACCGCTGATGTCGATACGCGGTTCGCCTAAAAATGGTTGGGCGATAAATTTATCGCGCTGCTTTTTGTCTGCGCGTGGTTCAGCGCTGATCTGATTCAACCAGCCACCATCCGCCAGCTTGACCAGATTGCGTTTGGTAACACCTGCCGTTTTGCCTGACTCCAGGGCATTATTCTCAGCAGTTGCCTGCAGCGATTCACGCTCGCTCAAAATCGTTTTGGAGCGCAAATCCAAATTAACGCGCGGAAAAAATAAACTGTACAGGGATTTGACTTCGGCATCGGTGACTAATGTGTCTTCATCACTGGTGTAAACAATATCGCGACTGGCGCTGTCGATGCCGGCAAAAAATTCAGTGCCTTTGGGTAGCGGAATATAGCGTTCGCGTACGCCCGGCCCCATCACCAAATATACTGAATCCGATTGGGCCGGGCGCGCCCGGGCTTGCAACACCTGGTTAAAATAAAAATCAATAAAGTTGAGCGTAAACTGATTAACCCGGTGTTGCAGCTGTTGATACAAACGCGCAAACACCACGCGCAATGCCAGCGCCGGGTCGTGGTTCTGGCTGTGCATGGAAGGCGATAGATGCGTGCGCGCGCCAGCCTGCGCCATATTCACTGCTTTCAGCAGTGAGGCGTAAATGGAGCGCAATGCCATTTCATCCAACCCCTGTTTCGGCTCAGCCCATTGGCCGGCTTCATCCACCATCAACTGCACAAAGGGTTCAGATAAATTACGCGATTGTTTAATGCGTTCGGGCATAGCACCGTAGATGCGCACAAACTCGCGCGCTAAGCCGCGAATCACACTTTCCAGCAAACCGTGCATGGCCTCGCCTGCGGGGCTTTGGGCATGGCGCAATAAATTCCACCAGCGATCAATTAAACAGGCCAGGCCGGAAACGGAAGCAGGGTTCTTTGCTTCAGTTACTATCCATTCAAGCTCACCCAATTCCTGATGGAGGCGCGCTTTAAATTGTTGTTCCAGCGCATGGGTATTTACCGCCAGTATTTGCGCCATGACAATAATTTCATCGCGCGCAAATAACACCGGGTCAATTTCATCGGTGGGAAAATCCACGCCGGGCATTTGCACCAGACGCGCATAGTCCTGCATTTGGGTCAGCAGTTCTTCCAGGCTCATTTCGTCCACGTTGAAATAGCCCCGGCGCAACGCCGGCAAATCGCGGCGCTGCTGACTCATGCCATCGCGGACATGCAGCTGCAGGGCAGGCTTGTTGGCGGGTTGTAACTCTGCCATCAGTGGCCTCTATGTGCCGGAGTAAATTTCATAGTGCGACTACTAGTGTTCCTTGCGTTTTCCTTGATTGAATGTCTTGTTTAAACAAGCGGACCGGGCAAATATTGCTAGATTGAAACGTTGCTGGCTTCGTAGATATAAAATGGATACACCAAGTTGTAGCGGTTGTTGGTGGAGCGCACTCGATAAGCGATGTTCAGTTGTACTTTTCCTTCCAGATAATCGTCATCGTTAATGTCGATATTTTCCACCGTCACACGCGGCTCAAAAAACAAAATCGCTTTTTCTACCAGGTCGCGCATAACGGCAAAACTGCTTTCATCGAGATTGTCGAATACATGGGCTTTCAAACCACATCCGTAGGCCGGCTGCATTACCCGCTCGCCGGGGGAGGTGGATAATAAAATCCACAAGCTTTCATAAATATCCTGCTCGGCCGATACCGTGACCAAACCATTGCTGGTAAACGCCGGCGGAAAACTCCAGCCAGTTCCGAGAAACGATTTTGAGTGCATAAGTTGTCCTCAATCATTCACTTGGTGCGAAGCGAAGAACAATGCTTAATCCAAAACTCGCCGTAAATACCCTTCGGGGCCTGCCCGCAATAAATTGCGGTCGTTCCGTGTGCGCAAAATATATTTTGCTATTTGCACACTACACCCCTGTAGGCTCGAATCGGCATCCATGCCTCATACGGTTTTGTATTAACCATTGTTCTTCGCTTTAGAGATTTTCATCAACCACCAATAATTACTGTCGGCATTCCCAATACAATATTGCCGCCATGCGCGGTGCTATCACCCATGCGCGCAGCGGGTCGACCGGCGATCAACACTGTCGCAGAGCCTTTTACAATTGAATCCGGCGGCCCAACGCACACACACATATCGCCCACCACTGCCGCCGGCAAACTGCCAATCAATACATTGGGCACACAGGGGCCGCTAATTGGCCCGCCCACATGGGGTACCGGCCCGGTGAACATAGGGCAGGCGTGCATGTCGGTAATTCGCGCTGCTGGTGGCATAATTTTTTTCCGCAAAAAATAATTTAGTTAATCATCACCAAGGCACCCTTGATGGTGGTTTGCCCTGCTGCTGACACTTCCGCCGTCGCACTGCCTTTCGCGGTAAAACCAATATTGGCGGTGGCGGTAATATTTAAACCGGTTTGCTTGATATCCATTTGCGACGTAGCCTCTATATTGCCCGTCGCATTAAGCACAATTTTCCCCTGCGCCTTGAGCGTAATATCTTTGGGACTATCGAGCGTGATGCCGGCGGTATCCAGGGTGACTTTGTTGCTATTTTGATCCTGCAATAAAATCGATTTACCGTCATCGCTAATTACAATTTGGTTGTTCGCCGGCGTGATGATGGTGATGATTTTTTTCTCTTCATTGAATTCCACTTTCATATTGGTGCGCGTCACCAACGCCTTGGTGTTGTTCGCCGCTTCCGGTTCATAGGCGGGTTTGTTTTTGCTGGAATACAAACTGCCGAGTATTACCGGGTGCGAGGGATCGCCATTAAAAAATCCCAACACCACTTCGTCGCCAATTTCAGGGAGAAAAAATGCACCAAACGTATTGGATGAATAAAAATTCGCTAACCGCGCCCAAAAGCCATCGGTGGCTGCACTCATCTCCGGAATAGAAACCTGAATGCGGTATTGGCTTTCCGGGTCTGCATCCAACTTCATCACTGTGCCGACATGCAAACCGTTGATGCCCGCATTCAAGCCAGCGGCGAGCGGTGCTTCCAATTCATTGGCCTCGGTAAACCAATTGGGCGACATACCAAATTCAGTGCGGGTAATCCAATTGCCATCTGCAACGCGGTGATGCACGCCGCTGACAAATGCGCTGCCATTAAAGCGATCGCCAACACCCGCTAATTCAATAATTACACCGGGCTTTGCCAGCGCACTGCCTTGGAAACTGACGTAACCGCGAATGCGCGCCAAACCGGATTTTAATTGTTGGGCCTTGGCCCAGGAGGTGAGCAAACTGCTGTCTTGCGGGATAGTACTTTGCAGACGGAAATCACTCACCGCTAATACGCTGGCAAGTGTGGCCGAGGTGATATTGCCCTGTTCATTCAGCGCTTCCGGTGCAGCGGTTTGCTGCAGCAATGCCTGACTCGCCAGATCCCAACCATTGCTGGTGACATTGCTGTACTGATGGCGCGCATCCAATTCGGCATTAAATTCGATTAAATCCATACCATAGGTAACGGTCAGTACGGCAGCGCTGGTGACGGCGGGTGGAGCAACCGTTACGGTGCCCGCATCGAGCGTAACCAGCATGCCATTCGCTTCGGCACGCGCGAGCATAAAATCCCAATCGCTGCTGTAAAATTGCACCAGCTCTTTATGTTGAAACGTGGTCGCGGTAACAGTGGCCGTAAGGCCGGCATTGCCAATCAGGGTGGTGATAATATCGCTGTCTTTTTTATCGATATAATTGGCGTTTTTGCGCCCCACTGTCATAGCCAGCGCTTTGTCTTTGCATTCCACTACCAAACGCGCATCATTTTTGCCGGAAATTTTTACCGAGTGCTTAATAATAATGCCGGAAAAAATATCGGTCACTGTCTGGTCATAACCCAACTGGATTTTTATGGTGGCGCCCGGCACAAAAGTGGCGCTGTCACTGTTGGGAAATTTTGCCTCTGGCATATCGCCATCGTTTAACACCAGCGTCGCGGTGTTAATGCGATTCACCCAGGCGCTAATATCGATCGAAATAATTTCAATGCTGGTGGAAAGCGCCGTGCCATTCACCAAAATCGTGAAGCTGACTACACCGCTGGCATCTGTTAAGGGAGAGACGGCCATCATTACACCAGCGGAGGAAAACGCAGCAGCTGACCAGGAACCAGCGCGCGAAAATTGCGGAGATGATTAAATTCGGCAACGGCCAGGTAATAGCTGCTGTCTTTATAAATGCGATGACACAGCAGTGGTAGGGTATCGCCCGCTTTGACTTCCACGAGGTGCGTGAGATCCGGCGATTCCATACTCGCCGAACGAAATACTTCTTCGTTAGTGGTGAAGGCCGAAAATTTTAACGTGATACGTGCGCGTAACGGCTCACCGCTGGGCTTAAACAAGGTGTATTTAACATCGAGCGATTCGAGGCGCGCTTTGAACAACATTGGCCCCCAGCACACTTCCACAACCGGCGGCTCATGTTCGGTGCCGTCGTACTTGTACGCCACTTTGCGCAAGAGCGCGACCTGCTGCAATACGCTGGTGCTGGTGCCGGGCACTACGCCAGTACCGTCCAACACCATTTCTTTAAATTCCACGCGATCGGGTTTGGTGCGCGCGTATTTCTTTTCGCCGCCCGCGCCACCTTGCGCTTTGTTGTCGGCGTACTCGATGTAGGAGAAATGCGTGTATTCCTCCGGATTGATCAGCGCTTCAAACGGCGTATCGCCATTCACCGTTGCTACGCCATTGCTCACGTCGCACGGTGAAATTTTTAATTTGGTTTTGGTACCGGATGACACTGGCATGGTTAACGCTGTCCTTTATCGTTCAGCATTTCCTGAATTAAACGGCGACACTCCTCAAGCACTTCATACTTGATGGTGTCGGCAGAAACCTGGGCGCGGGAGTTATCTTCCTGATGCACATCATCCGCAACACTGGATTTAATCAGTAACTGTTTAATTTCTATGGCCATAATCACTCATTCCACTAATCGGGAATTGCGCTCTGCGCTATTTAATGCGCTTGGAATAGTTGTAACTGAATGAAATTTTTTCGATGGCAACTTCATTTTTGGTGGAGTTAAAACTTTCCACTTCCCACTTCACCGGAAATGCATTAACAAATACCCAACCGCGCAGTGGTGCGGCGTTTTCATCCAGCAAATAAACGCGAATGGTTTGCGGCACTATGGCGACATTTAGTCCGCCTTCAAACACCGACTGACACCAGGTCACCAACGGCGAGGTTGATGCCGCTATACCGCGTTTTAATTCAAGGTTGGGATTTTTCACCCCGCGCGGCAGTTTATGTACAAAGCGATTCTCTCCACCTTCGGTGACTTCCTCGACTGACATTTCACTGCTAATACCCGATACATCTTGAAAAGACGCATCGGGACTGTTCGCGCTATTGCCAAAAACTACTTTGAAATAAAACGCAGAAGGCGGATAAAAACCGCCTTCTGTATTTGCTGCTGACTTTGCAGGCATGTTAATTAATCACTCACGCTTAACCGTTGGCGATGGTCAAACCTTCGTGAACAATTTCAATGCTCTCGATGGCCACTTCGTTGCCTTCTGCTTTCAAATCAGTAGAAGAAATTTTGGTGGGCCAGGCATTTTTGAGGGTCCACACCATGGTTGGCGCACTGGATTCATCCAGCAGGCTGATGGTGACGGGTACGCGCTTAATGGTGTTGAGTTTGATCTGGTTGAGCCAATCCCAAAATTTGTTATCGCCTTTGAACACGCCTTTTTTCATGGTGACGTTTCCGAATTTCACCATGCCCGGCATTTTTACAACCGAGAATACTTTGCTGTCGCCGGCGCGATATTTAATTTCTTCGGATTGGATATCCAAACCGCTTACTTCCTGGAAAGACATTACATTGGAGTCCCACTTAACTTCAAAGTGGAACTTGGGGAGTGGCCATATGTTGGCTGATTGTGTTGAGCCGTCTTCTGCCATGATTATCTCTGCCTTAATTAATCAATGGTTAACATTTCTTGTGCGATTTTTAGTGTTTAAAAGCCGCACGTTAATTTCGCAGCAAGGTGCCTGGACCCTGCGTCTGTTTGTCATTTATCGATCAAGAGACCATCAAGCCTCGATCAAGACTTCTGCATTTGTTGCTGGAAGGTGATCTCGATAAATTCCGCTGGACGGCTCAGCGCCACCAACACAGTTACACGCAAAATGCCTTCAAGAATATCTTCAGCCGTCATGGTTTCACCCAGACCTACGTGCACGCTGAATGCATCTTCCGGGCTCGAACCTGCCAAACCACCGCGCTTCCATACACTGTTGAGGAAGTTGCTGATCATGCTCTTGATAGTGACCCAGGTGTTCGCCACGTTAGGTTCAAACACATAGGCTTTAGTGGCCAGACGCACCGACTCTTCCAACATAATCATGGTGCGACGTACGTTGATGTAACGCCAATCCAGGCTGTTGCCATCGAGGGTACGCGCGCCCCACACCAGGGTGCCTTCACCGATAAAGGTGCGAATCGCATTCACCGATTTGCCCGCCGTATTCACGTTCAAATCTTCTTGCTCTTCGTGGTTAATATTTACCGTAGGTGAATTCACCGCACTCAGGCTGACGTTCGCCGGCGCTTTCCATACACCGCGGGTGTTATCCACCATGGTGTAGATACCAGCCATTGCGGCGCTGGGTGGCAATAAATTCAATTTTTGCTGAATACCCGCGAGCACACTGTTATACAGCGGGCAAACCGCACTCAGGGTTTTATGCAGCTCATTCTTTTTGGTGTCATCCAGAGTACTCAGGCTGGTCAGCTTTTTAATTTCGTCCAGGATGCTCTGTTGTTTTTTCGCGGGTACGGTCTCCAGCACTTCCAGCGTTAACAAGCTCACCAGTGCAGTCAAACCATCAGCAGTTAAATTGCCGAACGACAAGGCCGAGACGGGCATAATCGAGGTATTTAACCAGGGATAATAAACCGCGCTAAAGGCCGGGAAGTTGGTGGCCATTTGATTGCGGAAAGTATCAATACACTCGTTATCGCGATTGTCCTGGAAGCCGCCAAATACATCGAGGATGGCGAAGCGGTTTTTCATTTCGTAACCGCAATGGCTCACCATCGCCTGTTGCAATGCAAAACAGTCAGCGCCATTCACAATGCCATACGCAGGATCTTTGGGATCAGTCACTGTGCTTTTTGTTCCCAATGACACAGCTTCCGGAATTACCACCATGGTGGGTTCCTGTTCTTTTTTCAGCGGCTCAATGCCGCGCGTCAACGCATCTACAGTAATTTCTTTTTCACTGTAGGTACCAACAGATACCACATAGCAAGCACCGCCGCCGTTTTGGAAAAACAGCATCATGCTGCGGTACAACAAATAGTAGGAACCATCGAGCGTGAGGAAATATTTATCGCTCTTGCCGTAGGCGAAGTCTTCTTCTTTCGCGCTAAATACGTCCTGGTTCAAGCTCACGCCGTCGATACTGGTAGCCGCATCATATTTCGCTTTATCGATGTCATATTTTTCTTTGGCCGCGGCATACGCCTGCTTTTCAGCAACAGTTGCATCGCTAGCTGGAGCAGTGGGCGCCGTCGGTGCGGTTGGGGCAGTTGCGGTAGTGCCGGCAGGCAACTCTTTTTGTTTGCGTTTTATGTCAAATTTCGCGGGCGGTGGGCCACCGAAATAGCTGATGAATTCCGCCATGGACGAAATACGCCAAGGCTTTTCATGCAAGCTCTTGCCTTTGTTGTCGGCAAATTCGGTGTAACCGATAAACGCCGGAACAGCTGTTGCAACTTCAACAACAGAATTGGGGAAAGCGTCTTTTTCGACAATGTAGACGCCGGGTGTTTTATACGCGCCAGCCATATGGGTTCCTTTCAGTGCTATTGATTGACATAAATTTCTGCAACAAGAATTTGCTGCCCCTTGAGGTTCCTGCTCTTGCTGATCAAATTAATTCCTGCGTTGGGTAAACGCTTGATCAAAATCTTGCCTGAATTATTTTTATCCTTTAATTGGAAACGTTGTTTGGGTTCGCTATTCATCGCAATAGGAACTTGCGATATAAATGCTTTACCATTTTTAGCGACAGGTTCATCGCTTTCATCAAACACGATTGCCTGCGGCGAACCTACATCATGGATGTCCAACTCCAGTTTCGCCAGCTCGCCAAAAAAATAATATTTCCAATAAAGTTCGCGCGTTCCAAAGCGCAAGTAACGCAGCGCCGCAGCGCCGGTTTTGGCAGCTTCAATTGCGCTGTCGTTTAAATCTATATCGACCACTAAAACCGGAGTGCGTGTCCCCGGCTTTACCCGCGCCGAATATTCGCTTTGCAATTGTGGCGGTGCTTCGCGCTGCAATTCAAGGCTGCTGTTATCCGCTGTAATATGCCGGGTGCTCGCGTAGAGCGGCGTATATAAGCCTTCGGTTTCTGCGGTGTAAAAACTAAAATAGTTATCCTGGGCATAGGCGTTAAAACGCAGTACCGATTCATCCTCGTCCGGCGCTATCGCTTTTTCCAAATCCGCAATAATAGAAAAGCCAACCTCGTTATGGCGCACCAATAATTGATAGCGACGCAACAAGCGCTCAGTTGCCGCACTGGGTACAAACTGCAATTGCGAGCAGCGCCCATCAGCAAAAAATGCATGGGCGACTTCCAATGTGAATACAGGTTTAAACTGCGCCACAACAATGTCCTTTGCGAAATTAGGATCGAATCATTAACCGCTAATTTGGCTTATTCCATTTTATTGTTGCAGGCAATCGGAGGCGGGACGCCAACGATTAGCCTACAGGGGTGTAGTGCGCATAAAGCAAAACATGTTTTGCGCGCACGAAACGACCGCAATTTATTGCGGGTAGGCCCGAAGGGTATTCACGGCGTGTCCGCAACAATAAAATGGAAAAGGCCAAATTCTTCAATTAACCGCGCACATCGCTTTGCGGACGAGTCGCATAAGGCAACTGTGCAATTACATTGTCTGGGTTGATGCTTACCATGCGCACGCGATAGTAAACGGAGGGAAGGTATTTCCCGCCCAATAAACCCCAGAGATTACTTAAATCCTGAATATTCAGGTTCTCGATATCCAATACGAGTTTATCGATGCGGGAATCCAGATCCGGTGTCGATTGTTTATCGAACACCGGTTGCATCTGAAAAAATGCGATGGCTTTGGAAATAAACTTCAGCGCTTCCGGATAATTACTGCCACTGAAATTTGCCGCGAGCATCACATACAAATTTAAATACAGCGAACGACTGCCAACCAGGGCGCGGCCATCAAAACCGGTGGCGCGCACGGCATTGGCTTGCGGCACAGGATCTTTCTCAATGTTGGTGAGGAATAACACCAATTTATTGTTGGTGTTGGCCGCGACGTTACCATCGCTTTCCACCAGGCTGGACACCACCACAATATCTTCTGTGAGATTGTTAGTGCGTTTGAGGTACGCATTCAGCTGAACTGCCAAATGGTTAATCGCCGCCTGAATCACCTGTGCACCTGACCTGTGTTATGTCGTTTTGGTCTAACAATTGCGAATTGCTTGGATGGTAGCACAAAAATTTTTGCGGTCTTGTTCTTTTTTTAATACAAACAGCGTCACAAAAATATTTGCGTTGATTCAGACGACAAACTGGATTACAGCCTATTACAGCACCGACATGATTGAATGTTTTTTGCGCTTAATGCGTCGTTAATTCAACGGTGATATGGACCAGCTCTTCGTGAATGGCGAGCTGCTGTTTAAGAAACCCTGCATCAATACCGATCGTGTCCGACGGAATTCTCACCGCCAATGCACAAGCGTATTGCCCCGCACCAACGCGCCAGACATGCAAATCTTTTAATTCTGCCGCAACCGGCAACTGCGCAATCACTGCACGAATTTCATCCACTACCGGCGCATCCATTTCGGCATCGAGCAAGGCCCGGCCGGTATCGCGCAATAAACCAAACGCCCAGACCGCCACCAGAACGGAACCCACAATTCCCATCACCGGGTCGAGCCAATCGGCACCAAAAAATTTACCGCCCAACAATGCAAAAATCGCCAGCAGTGAAGTCAGCGCGTCAGCCAACACATGGGTATAGGCTGCGCGCAAATTTAAATCTTCGTGATGGTGCTCATGTTCGTGATCGTGATCGTGATCGTGATCGTGATCGTGATCGTGATCGTGATCGTGATCGTGGCCATGATGTGCGTGTTCATGGTGATGCTGTGCATGACCGTGATGATGGTGATGCCCGTCTTTTAACCACCAGGCACAAACCAAATTCACCACCAATCCGATTGCCGCCAACATAATTGCCTGGTCGTACACTATCGCCATGGGTACCAGCAAGCGCGCCACCGAGTGGTACATCATAGTGACCGCGACCAGTACCAATAAAATCGCGCTGGTATAACCGCCCAGCACTTCCATTTTCCAGGTGCCGAAACTAAAACGGCCGTCCTGCGCGTAACGCCGCGCTAATACATAAGCACCCAACGCCAAACCCAATGCCACCACATGGGAACTCATATGCCAGCCATCGGCCAGCAGTGCCATGGAGTGGTAATACCAACCCCCGACAATTTCCAACACCATCATCACCGCCGTAAGCACAACCGCACGCAGGGTATTTTTTTCCGCGAGCGGATTGGTTTGGGTGTGGATGGGGTGATGGCAGGTTTTGGTGGTGATAGACATAGTTACCTGGAGTTTAGTTACCATGAGGTCAGCTTGAGTGTGTATTGGGATCATAAACAAACTCACTGCCTATGTCTTTTCCACTGATACTATCACCATTAGTTTTTCTTCCTATTCCACACTCGCCACAATAAATTCCAGGATTTGTTTGGCGGTAGTGATATTGTGCAGGTCGGAGTAGAGCGAGCCGTCTTTACCTGAGTGATGACCATGGCCGACTAAGGTAAATAGATGTTGTCCTGGTTGTTGTGAGTCCATAATGGATTCGTAAATTAGCGATGGTTGGCCGGATGAACCTGAGCCGCTGTAAATCGCATCATCGGGAAAACGGGTTTTGCTGTAGAACTCGTTAAAATCATAGGTGCGATTAACTTCTACCATTAATTTGTAGCGACCCATTTGCGGCGCTGACATGGCGACCTGGTAATCCATCTTGGGCGTTGCTGCAGTGATGCCGTCCAGATCTGAACTTTTGCCCTCGGGAGTATAAAGCCCATCGTTCGCTTTAATTCCGCGTTTGTGGCTCCAATAGGGCAACGCTTCTGGCCGACGCACAATGTCAACCTTCGGATCTTTCGAGCGATAACTGGAGTCAGACGTTTTCCCGGTTATATAAAGTGTGTCTATATATTTTCCTTCCAGTGTCTCCATCCAAACAACAATTTGCGGCACGCTGGTGTAGGTAATATTTAAAAATAGCGATTGTGGCGCAGATTGGTATTCTTGGCCCGCTTTAAAAAACACCTTGAGTTTAGGTGTATGGCGTTTGCTAGTTGCAATGTTTGGCGAACCCGTTTCTGGTGTTGTGTTATCCGCGGTTAGGTCTACCACTTCATACTCATGTTTTTCGGGTTGCTGGGATTTTTTAAGGTCGTAACCAAAGTGAACTACCGATGAGATGGGGGCTATGTTAAACATAAGTCCGATTATCATGGGCACAAGCCCGAGTACAGCAATCGCCATCGCCCATTTGCCAACACGTTTTTGGATGTGATTCTTGTAGGTCTTGGCGTTATTTTTAAAATGAAAAATAATACAAGCTAGAAATAAAATGGCGCCCCATATATGCAGTGAGCCGACAAAATAATTATAGGGCGTGAGATAAAGCAACACACCAGTAATCAGCAGGACGACAAAGGCAACTGACAATACAATGCTGGAAATAATTCGGATATTCATAATCTGCTCGCGGAATTAGTGCCATAACTCTGTTGCTACCAGGGCTAGCAAATATGGCGCAGAGTTATGGCAATCGGAAAATTAAGCATTTACAGTGTGCGGATGGAGTTGCTTGCGCAGTTCCAGTATTTCTCGGTTCAGGGTTTGTTGAATTTCTTCACGCAAGTCGTCATTCAATTTTATTTCATGCGCGGGATTGAGCTGTGGCTGGGCTTGATAAGCCGAGAAATTCATAAATTTGAAATTTTTCTTTTTCGCCCAGTCGGCAAACGCTTGCTTGAATTGCGCCAGTTCTTCCGGGGTTAACAGGGCTTCCAGCTCTGCCTCTTTTTGCGCCAGGAACTCCGGAATTTTATCGGTTTGGTTAGTGAAGTAGAGTTTCGGGATTTCGCGATAGGAGCTGAGGATCTCATTCATTTTCGCGGCGCGCTCAGGGTCAAGGTTCAGCTGCTCAACAAAACGATTTTGGCCGCTTTTCCAATCCGCCTTGTCATTCCCATCTGAATGCTGACTCCAGTTGCCGTGCATAGACGTGTAATCCGCATTTGATGCTACGGCTACACAAGCAACACTACCTACGATCAAGCTGGCGATAATTAACTTTTTCATTGCATTTTCCTCTGTGGTTGTGGGGTCTACAGTTGCTAATTTGCGCCACAATTGGGGAAGGAAAATGTTTGAAATGTGAAAGAAATGTGTCTTTGAGCGGGCGGGATTCAGCCCCTAAGGGGCTTCGTATTTATAACCACAACCATAGACGGAGCGGATCAGCTCCACCTGTTCATTGGCTTCATTGAGCTTTTTGCGCAGTTTTTTGATGTGGCCATCGACGGTTCTATCGCCCACCACGCGGTAGTCCTGATAGATGTTGTCGAGAATATATTGGCGCGAGAAAATCCTCCCCGGCTGGGAATAAAGCAGGGAAAATAACTGGAATTCCACACTCGTCAATTCCACCGGCTGATCAAAAATGCGGACACTCATACGCTGCTCATCGAGCGTCACCGAGGGTTTTGCGCCCGCTGGTACCGGCGCACTGACACACATGCGACGCAACACAGCCTTGACCCGCGCGACTACTTCGCGAGCACTATAAGGTTTGCAAATATAATCGTCCGCACCTAATTCCAAGCCCAGTAAGCGGTCTATTTCTTCGGTTTTGGCGGTCATCATAATGATGGGGACCGCCGAGCGTTGACGTTGGTTTTTACAAACCTGCAATCCATCCATGCCCGGTAGCATGAGATCCAATAAAATCAGATCCGGGTTGTTACTCTGCAACCACAGATCAGCCTCATCGCCGCGATTAAACACGATCGTTTGAAAATCGTTGGCCTTGAGGTAATCCACCATCAATGTGGCTAGATCCGGCTCATCTTCAATTACGCAAATGAATGCTGACATCGACAAATATCCCTGATGAATAAATCGTTATTTAACGAGCGGCAAATTGATACGAATTTGCAAACCGCCCAGTGCAGATTCATTGGCTGAAATAGTGCCCTGATGGGCTTCAACAATATTTTTGCAAATCGCCAACCCTAAACCCGCGCCTCCCGTTTGGCGACTGCGCGAATTTTCCACGCGGTAAAGCCGTTCAAAAACTTTTTCATATTGATCCGGCGCAATACCCGGTGGACTGTCATCGATAGTTATTTCGACATGAGTGGCCCTGGTGGTCAGGGCCACGGAAACTGCACCCGGGCTATGGGTATAGCGGAACGAATTTTCCAACAGGTTGCTAAATAGCTGTTGCAGGCGATCCCTGTCTGCACTGATCCATATCGAGTGTTGGTGATCAAGCTGATCCTGCAAGCGCAAGCCTGCTTGCTGTGCTTTTGCCTGAAAATGTTCGATACAGGTTTTTAGTAGCGGCACCAGATTGATCGTTTGTTTGTGATAGCTAAGTGCTCCCACATCCGACAATGAAAGCTCAAACAAATCGTCGATCAGTTTGCTCAACCCCAGCGCTTTATCATAAAGCAGCGCCAGATTTTCCGCGTTCGCCGGCCTGATGCCATCTTGCATGGCTTCTATTTGTACCTTCAGCACAGACAAGGGCGTACGCATTTCGTGGGAAATATCGGCCACCCAGAGCGCGCGCGATTGCTGGTTGGCCGCGAGCGCCTCACTGAGTTGATTAAAACTGTTGCACACCTGACCAATTTCGTCGCGACTTGTCACCGGAATTTTCTGGGAGTAATCACCCGAGGCGAGCGCATGGGCTTTTTGTGCAAGTGTCATTAATGGGCGGCTGATACGGCGTGCAAATAATGTAGCGACCAGCGTGGCGATCACCAGTACCAATAGGCTGATAACACTGAACACTTTAAATTGGTGCTCAATAAAATTTTGGTCTTGAGTATTAGTAACGACTTTGGGTTTTTCAAAACTGATAAAGCCAATAATCTTATTCAAATCAGTAACCGGAACCCAGGTTAATTCTTGCTCCGGCTTCACCACGCCAAGAATTACCTGCCTGTTAACATCTGCAAGGCTAATACTGCTAACAAATTCACGGTAAACCGTGTGAGCAGACCTATCCGCATCGGCAACTTCGGGCAAACCGGAAAATAGTGCATCACTTTCTGCAAATATAATGTCTTTCAGTTTGAGCCAACGATCCGCATCTGCTTTCAACGCGTCGAACGAACCTTCTTCGCGATAAATGCTCGCCAGGGCACTGCGTAAAATCTCCAACCGCTGCACTGACTGTTGTGAGGTGTAATCCAGAAATCCTTGCTTGAGGCTGTTATGCAGCAATAAATAAAGCGCAAGTACACACAAGGTAATTGTGCCCACAAATGCCAGCCACAGTTTTTTGCCGACGGTCAGATGCATGAAATATCCATATTGATATGAATTGGGAACTGGGGAGGGGATAGGTTGGAGCCGCATCCTAGCGCAATTTTTTGCGCGCAGCCAGCCGATGTTCAAATAGGGTTATCGAAGGAGCCGTCGATTTTTATCTATGAAGAATAGAGACATTAATGCGAAGTAAGTTCCTGATTGGTTCCCGCAATAAATTCCGCAAATTTATCTGCTGGCATTGGGCGAGCAAAATAATAGCCCTGGTATTTAAGGCAACCTTCTTGCTCCAACCAGTCGCGTTGGGCCTTGGTTTCTACACCCTCCGCAATAACTGACAACTCCATACTTTGGGCGAGGCGAATGATCATGCGAGCAATGGCGGCGTCGTTGGGGTCGGTGAGGATATCGTTAACGAAGGACTTATCGATTTTTAATTCGTTAATCGGCAGCCGCTTTAAATAGGAGAGCGATGAATAGCCAGTGCCAAAATCGTCCAGAGAAAATTTAATCCCATGCGGTTTTAATGCATCCATTTTAGTGATGATATCTTGCGGGTTATCAACCAACATGGATTCGGTCAGCTCCAGTTTCAACTGCCGTGGATCGGCTCCGGTTCTGTGAATGATCTCCAGCAATTGTTCAACAAAATTATATTGCTGGATTTGTCGCGCACTTACATTGATCGCGAGCGACAAATGTTCCGTCGCTGAATCCGTCGACCAGCTCACCAGACGCTTACAAGCTTCCTCTACGATCCAGTTCCCCAGTGGAATAATTAATCCGGAGTCTTCTGCGATCGGAATAAACTCCAATGGTGACACCATCCCCCGTTGTGGGTGCAACCATCGAATTAATGCCTCTGCGCCTTTGATCTGGCCCAAGTCATTTAACTGCGGCTGCAAATACAGCTGGAACTCTTCACGTTGTAACGCCTCACGAATGTCATGTTGCAGTGCAAAACGCTGCGCGGTAATGGTTTGCATTTCCGGATCAAAAAAGCGCAAGGTATTTCTGCCTGCCGCTTTGGCGTGATACATGGCTTGGTCAGCCTGTTTTAGCAGCTCATCAATTCCCAGCTGATTATCACCAAACAGACAAATGCCAATGCTGGGCGTGTTGAAATATTCACGCTGCTCAAGACGATAAACCCCATTTAAATGCGCGAGAATTTTTTCGGCCACACGCTGCGCATAGGTGGCTGCGTCATCGCGGTTTTCACCCAGGCCCTCCAGCACCACCACAAATTCATCGCCACCAAGGCGCGCCACTGTATCCTGCTCGCGCACCGATTGACGCAAACGTTCAGCAACGGCGATCAAGAGCAAATCACCGATATGGTGACCGCGATTGTCATTCAGCGTTTTAAAATCGTCGAGGTCGATAAATAGCAAAGCGCCGTGACTTTTTTGGCGCAAACTGGTGGCAAAAGCATGTTCGAGACGATCGCGCAGCAAGCGGCGATTGGGTAATTGCGTGAGCGGGTCAAAAAACGCGAGATGATGAATGCGCTCTTCGTTTTGTTTTAATTCGCTAATGTCCGTCAGCGTCGACACAAAATGGGTAATTTCATTGTACTTATTGCGCACGGCAGTAATGGTGAGCCATTCCGGAAAGATTTCACCGCTTTTGCGTCGATTCCAGATTTCTCCACGCCAACTGCCCTCGCTTAAAATCGTGCGCCACATCTGCTGATAGAAATGTTGGTCATGACGCCCGGAACGCAATAGCTTCGGATTTTTACCCAGCACCTCTTCAGCGGTGTATTGAGTGATTTCGGTAAAGGCTTTGTTGACCCTTACTATGTTGCCGTCAGGGTCGGTAATCATCATGCCTTCGCTGGCCTCGAACGCCGTAGCAGCAACGCGCAATTCTGCTTCAGCACGGCGACGCTCGGTAATGTCACGTGCGAGTACGACGTAACGCTGTGTTAATTCTGCGGCTTTGCGCGAGACAGATAACTCCATCACTATTTGACGACCATCGACAACCACCGAATAGTATTTGCCGGTCGAAAGGCCTTTTTCGTCCGCTTCTCGCATGGCGGCTTCCACGACGGTAATGGCATGCGGAGGTAAAAAATGGCGAAAATCCTGGCCGAGAAAACGGGCCGGCGGCACTGTGAGTAAATCGGACTGATTAGTGTGGTAACCATGAATGATGCCAGCACCGTCCAAATCAAATAGCAAGTCGGGAATGGCATCCAGGGTCGCTTGTAGTTCAGCGCGCGCGTTTAATAGTTCGCGCGTTTGATCTGCCACCGCCGATTGCAAACTGATGCGGCGACGTTGCAAATTGACCAATAAAAAACTCAACCAGGCAAACATTACGCTGAGCAATCCGGCGATAAATATTTCACTCGCAATCTGCCAGGGATTTGTCCAGCCGTCGATGGGTTGGACGCTCAACGTCCATCGGCCATTAGGAACCGGTATTTCTTTTTCAACCGGATCTGACAGGTGCTCGCTCGCATTGACCGCGATCATGTCATGTGCGCCAGTATCAGGGTGATTGCTCCAGAGTTCATAGGCCATCACGCCTTTATCAAGCTGATGAAAATTGGCCTGATCCAACAATTTATTAATCCGGATGATGACGCTGCTAAAACCCCAAAAATGGCGGCCGGCCTGATCTTCTAAAAATATCGGCAACCGCGCAACCGCGCCCAATCCACCTTGTACCAATTGCACCGGGCCCGCGAGAGTCAGTTGCCCGGTTTCTACAGCGCGGCGCGCATCCGGCCCCTGCACAGGATCATTGAGTGGGTTAAAGCCAACAGATTTCTCATTGCCGGCCAGAGGATAGACATAGGTAATAACGCCGCCGGGGGACAAGGCGATATGAGACACAGCACCAAAATATGGAAGCAGTTCGCGCGCCGCCTCGTCAAACCGGCGCGGTGCTCCTTGGCTTAAACGCACCAGTGCGGCCATGGAATAGTTGATGGTAAGCGCTTGGTCCAGGCTATTGCGGATCAGCAGCGCATGGTTGGTGGCTACATGTAAAACCGCCGCACGTTTGGCCTCGCGCCGGCTCTGCTCCAGATTCCAAATCACCAAAGCACCGACGAGCAGGCTCAACCCCAGTACAAGGGCCGCCAACACCCGGGGGCGTCGGAACAATAAGGGCAGAGATTCGGGCATAGCAACAAGGAGTCCGGCGACAGAATTTAGATAGGTTAGTGATCACTATAGCAAACTGCCAGCCGAGATCAGGGTTTGAGCAGTAAATTACAAAACCCGCGGCAACGGCAGGTCAGCTATCGCGTCGTAGCATTGGCGAATCTGTTGACACGAACGCCAAGGCAATTCTCAAATTGGCTGTTAATTTATTGATTTACATGGGTTATTTTTCTGGGATTGATATGGTGTGATTTTTGCCTAACCACTGGCAGTAGTAACCCTGCTGTAGTGACAACCAATTAAAAAGGAAACAGTAAATAATGGTTAAGCAACTCGTAGCAAGTTTGTGCATTTTGGCACTCGCTTGTTCCGCACTAATACCCTGTATTTCAGCGAAGCAACCCGTGGTGATTGGTCAATAAAAGTTACTCCCTCAGTCAGCGTGCCTGAACCTTCATCGATTCTTCTAGTGCTCTTTGGCTTGAGCACCTTGTGTTTACGCCCTTTCCAACGTTAATAGCACTGCCAATAAAAACGGGATAATTACGTTGAGTAATTATCCCGTTTTAGTTCCAGCATAGTCACAGGAGTTTCACGTGTTTGTTGTAACTACTATTTATTGCTTCCTTTTAAAATTACAAAACCAACGACACTCATCATCGCCAATACCAGCGCGATGATCTGCGCTTGGCTCAGAAATATTCCAAAGAATTCATACTGATAGTTGATACGAATAAACTCCACCAAAAACCGCGCCAAGCTACTTAAGAGTAAATAACAACAAAACAATTGCCCGGTGACGCTGAACTTTTTGCGCAGTGCCCACAGTAGCGCAAAGGTGATGAACGCAACCACCGCTTCATATAGCGGCGTTGGATAAACGCCGGGCACCGGAATACCAACTTGCAATACGTTGTTTGGATATGTTTGCGCCCAGAACCAATCCGGCAACCAATTTGGTTTTATTTCCATTGCTGCTGGTTTACCCCAATCACCATCGCCTGAAAATTGGCAACCCAAACGGCCAATGCCGTAACCTAGCGCTAGGGCCGGTGCCACTGCATCCAGCATGGGCACCACCGCAATAGCTTTGCGTTTTACAAAAATAATTCCCGCGATACAGCCCAGAATCAAACCACCGTAAATTGAAAAGCCGCCGGTTGAAAAAATCACACCAATCGGGTCGGTCAATAATTGCCGAGGCTGTTCGATGGCATCAAATAATTTTGCACCGGCAATACCACTCAACGTAACCACAAAAGCCAGATCAGTTACCAGCGACTTCGGTTGGTGATTATGTAATTGCAGACGTTTGTTTGTGAATGCCAACCGCTCAACTTCAACACGAGTAAAACGAATCGCCACAAAAATCGCAATTGCTACTAACGCCCCGAAGGTGGCAATGGGTAAATGAATGCTAGTCCCGGTGAGTTCATTAACAACATCGGTAAGGTAGGGGTATGCCATAATTCAATCCATTTTTAGAATTCGATTTTTCATCGGATCACAGGCGCACATGATACCTGCGCACCAAGCCCGGCGTCGCTTAAATTTTCAGAAGAACGAAAAACTACTGACCGTGTAATGCGCTGAAATATCTGCTATTGGACATAAGCCCGGATACCAGCTTCACTTGCACAGGTTGTCGTTCCACTCAATATACCTAACCAAAGGAATAACCTATGCCTACAAAAATAATGCGTTTGTTTTTTTCTTTAGCACTCGCAACAGGTTTTATTTACAACACTCAAGCCGCTGAAACGAGTGCAAACGCCTCAAATTTTCTAATGTGGCAATTACCCAATACCGTTAATTTTCCCGTGTATGTGTACAAAAGTGGCGCTCAGACGGATTATATATATGGCCAAACACAACAAGCGTTTCTAGGCAGTTACCCAAGTGGGTCTGATGGAACCTACACGCTTTTTTATCAATCCGCCAATAGCGGACCAAGCGCCAGTTTCAGCAGCGCTTCGAGCTCCAGTCTCGCAAATAATTGGGTGAGTTGTGTGTTGGCGTTAAAAAAAGGGGCTGTCGATAGCAGCGCTACCACTTGCCCCGGAGTTGTTATCAATAATCCGGTGACGGGTTCCAACGTTTACACGGTAGCATTTGGCGCTTCGCCCTGGCCGGGAAACGCAGTGCCGGTATCCCCCATCAACCAAGATTATGGAAATCGTAAAATAACCTTCAAAAATAATAGTGCTTACGCCAACATTCAGATAGGAATGGTGTGTACACAAAGCGTAAACCCCAATAATCCAAATTGCCAAAACACGCAAAACTTGCTGCAAATTTCTAATGGAAACAGCGCAGATTTTTTCGTAGATAGCAAAACACAAGAAGGACAGAATTTTCCCGCGGGATTAAATTCCTACGCGTTTACCGTAACCGCTTATCAAACCACATCCTCTGCGGCATGGGTTAATACCGGCGGCTATCAAGCCGGTGGAACGCCGTACGCCACAAAAATCGAATTAACCAGTGCACCTGTCAGCACCCAACAAGGGGCTCAATATCCGCAAGGGGCAACCAATTTTGATGTCTCGGCTGTTGACGGCTACAACATTAGTGTAAAAGCTTACCCCGCAAAACCGACTTACTGTACTTATACGGTGCCGCCGGAAAATTCCAATATTTTAGGGGCGGGTTTATACAGTAATGGCAGTTCACTGGGTGAGTTAACTATTTCCGAAAACCTTTGTTTGCAAAGTTCGCAACTTCCCCCAACCGCGAGCAACAGTCAGCAAAGCTCATCGACAGGCGCTTGGAATTTGGCAGTGAAAAATTCCAACAACTTCCAGGGTTGTATGAGCCCTTGTACCTATGCCAAGGTCTATGGCAATTCAGCGCAGGACATGTTTTGTTGTGCTGGCAGCTTCAACACACCCGCCACCTGCGACCAGCCCTCAGGCCAACTTGGCGCTAACAATTCAACGTATGTGACTAATTTGAATCCGCCTGTGTCGTCGCGTGTCTATCGTTTTGCGTACGATGACGCAATTGGTGATTTTGCTTGTCCGGCAGAAACCGATTTTATTATTGAATTCCGCTGATACATTTACTTATTGATAGCCAACTCACCGAGCTGGCTATCGATAAATGGCTACCAGTAAAGTGATACCAAGCCAAATCCGCTAACCAATAGCAGCGCACTGCCAATCACCCTATAAAACACGACCGGGTCGGCTTTAATTAAACGCGCGTGGAATTTCAAACCAAAATAGTGCCCCAACGCCGTCGCTGGCAACAACCACAAATGCGCTTGCAGTTGCAAATCCACACCAGCAATTAAAAATGCCACCATTTTGATACTGACCAAAATAAACCAGAGCACAAACAAAGTATCGCGCAATTTTTCACGTGCAACGTGAACCATGTACACGGTCATAATTAGCGGAGCACCAATTAGGGAAGTACCGCTAATATAAGCACCGAGCGATAAAAAAATTCCATCACTGACTGGATGCGAACTTTTAAAGGGCTTATTTAAAATATAAGTGACGGAATAAATCGAAATGATGACAAAAATAATTGCGCTCATGATGTGAGCCGGAATCGTAAGCAAACCTGCCACTCCGATTAACTTCGGAACAATCATGATCTTCATGGATTTTTTAATGTAAGCCCAATCCACTGTCGATGGTTTGACATCGCTTGAATCGCGCTTGCGATTGTTTTGCCACACAGTGAGCGTAGAAAAAACTAACAAATGCACCGCGACAATCGGCAAATACACCAGCGGGCCATTGTCCACCAGCAGCAACAGCGGCAGCGACATCATCGCACCCCCAAAGCCCAGCCCGGTGCGCACAAAACCGCTCCACACAAAAATCAAACACACCAACACCAGTTGGGTGAGGGTTAAATCACTCATCATCACTTGCCCACTAACTCATTGAGACGAGCATCATAGAGGACAATCTTGCTGAAATAAAAAAGGGGCAGAAAACTCCGCCCCTTTTTTCTACAGCGGGTAAATCGCGAAAGGATTAGTTACACACTAAGCCGCCGCCGTATTGACCCTGGCTGCTACAGGTGGTGCTGCCGATACAGTTTTTGTTGTTCTCCCAACCCCAACCGCTGGTTTGGTTGACGCAAGTTGGGTAGAGCGTACCCCACCAGTTGCACTGGCAATTGGAGCCGGTGCTTGGGGTGCTGCTGCGGCTTGAGCTGCTAACTACTACGGGAGTGCTGCTGCGGCTGGAGCTGCTTACCACTACTGGCGTGCTGCTGCGGCTAGAGCTGCTTACCACTACCGGAGTGCTGCTACGGCTGCTGCTGGTTGCCGGGGTGCTGCTAGTGGTTCCGCCAGCTGGCGCGACGGCGCGACCGGTCGCTGGATCAATACGGCCAGGGCACAGACGCTTGTTGCGCAGGGTAGAAGCGATCTGGGCGATAGCGCTGTTGGTGTTGGTGTAGCTGCCGTCATGCATCAGGATTACTTGGCCGTTTTGCAGTTGGTTTACCGCGTTAACGATGGCAGTTGCAGAAGCACCGTTCCAATCCTGTGAATCCACATCCCAGGTGATCACGCGCAGACCCAAAGCTTGAGCTGCTTGTTGGATAGTTGAGTTAACAGTGCCATAAGGTGGACGGAACAGGGCTGGCTTGGGTGCGCCAGCAGTTTGAATCGCCTGATTAGCGCGGTTCAATTCGTCATACACCTGTTGGTAACTCATGCTGCCCATTTGTGGATGGGTATAGCTGTGGTTGTGCACTTCGCCCACACTCAACTGTGCCGCCATGTAGTTGGCATTGGCCACTACGTTGTTGCCCTGATTGAACCAGGTGACTGGCGTCAGGTTATTTTGCTTCAACAGATTGACCAGGTTTGGCGTATTGGAGGTTGGGCCGTCGTCAAAGGTGATACCCACATAACCCGCACAATTGTTGGTGTTGCCACCGGTACTGGCCGCGCTGCTGCTGGTAGTGCCACCGCCAGTACTGCCGCCGGAGCAGTTACCGCTGAAGCAGTCGTAGGTAAAGCCAAAGCCGATCACACCATTGCAGTGCATCAACTCGGAGTTACCGCCACCACCACAGGAACCATTGGCGTAGAGACCAGTGTTGTAGTCCATGTCTTCCGCTTGACGGGTTTCGCCGTTGACGCGGATATAGTCCACGACCACGTCCAGGTTGCCGCTATCGTTATCATACTGAACCTGGATATCGCCCGACGCATTGCCGGTGTAGCTCAGATCCTGGAAGGTCGTGGTCAGGTTCCAGCTGGCCACAGTGGTGCCGCCGATAAGCAAATTGATGTGCTCGCCACCCACTACACCGCGAGCGCGCACTACTACACCGCTGCCGCCGGTAGTGGCGGTTGAGCTGCGTGAGCTGCTGGTCGCCGCTGGAGTAGAGCTGGCTGGAGTGCTGGTACCGCCGCCGCTGGTGCCTTCGCTGACGGTGATGTCAGAGCTGCCGCGGCTTTGATAGCCTTCAGTCGCCATGATTTGGTAGTTGTGAGTACCCAGATTCATGCCCTTGCTGGCCCAAAAAGCCGCGTGGTTAGCAAAGGTAATAGTCCCGGTGATGTTGCCGAAACCTTTCTTCGGGTTACGCACACTGAAGTATTGATAGAAAGTCTGGTTGCCATCGATAGAGGGCTGATTAACGCGTTGGCAGCGGCGCACGTTATAGGTAGCGCCATCGCTTTGGAAGCTGCCCATGTCGGTACCACCGGAGCAGGACGCCGGGTTGTATGAGCCGTAGCTTTCAATCACGTAATATTCGATCAGCGGGCTGCGGGTCCAACCATAAAAAGCCAGATAGGAGTTTTGTGAATTATCCACACCGAAGTTACCTGAGTAGCTGACTACCCGTGAACTATTGCCCGGATTCCAGCCTTTTCCGCCTACCCAGTTGTTGGTGCCGTTAGTCCATTGGGAAGTGTAGCGACCGCCGGAACCCAGGGTCATGGACGCATCGCCGGAATCCTTCCAAAAGCTGTAGTAAAAACCGTTGTTGGTGCCAGTTGAGTTGCTGCTAAGTGTCTGTGCACTGGCGGTGGTCACGCCGAATGCAGCCGTGCAAACCAGCGCGGTCAGAGCGCGTTTGCCGATTGTTGGGAATTTCATTATTAGATCTCCAGGAATTAACCTCTCAACCAATACCGCCTGTAGAGGAGGAGGGTACTTGAGGACTTACCCTGTTCCTTGCGAACAGGCGTTCGATCGAGTACCGACAGCGCTGCTGTTATTGTTAAAAAACGGCACGGTGGCTTCGATGGGCGCCTGTATACTTTTTGAATAACCTTATTGTCAAATAAACCATATTTATGTGGTCACTTTTACCATATGCTTATGGTTGCGTTAACAATATGGGTATAAAAAAATGGCGTTTTTAGCACTCATGGTGTGAGCTACTACCGGAAATGGCGTGCAAAGTTTCACCTTTGAGGAGTGGGCGTTTACAGTTTTTAACGATATTTTTTATCCATAAAGCAGCGCTTTTACAGGAAATGCCGGATTCACTATTGGAGGGCTATTGTTGGCAACTCAGCGGCAATATCTGCGGAATTTACACTCATCCTCGCCTTTTTACTCAATAACTCCAGGTTATTACGCGCATCACTCGCCAACCAACGTACCGATTCATCGCTGCTTTGCAGCAGTTTTTCCAAGGGAGGAAGATGGCGTTCATTTCCGGTTACACGCAAGGCAAGTAGCGCATCCAGCAGCACGCTGGTGTCGGTATCAGCCAGTAACGGGACGATTAAATCCGCGCTCGCCGCATAGCGGGTTTTGGCCAGCTCACCAAGCGCCTTGCGACGTTCGGCCGGATTGGAGTCAGATAGACTGGGTTTCCACTGTGCAACAAAGGTATCGAGCAATTGGTTATTGCCACGCTGGGAGAGGGCCTGGGCAATCACCCGCTTGAGATTGGCATCCGTTTGGGTGTCATAAAGCCAGACAAGCTGGGCATCACCCAAAGCTTCCGGGTTCTCAGCTAGGTCAGCCACCACTTTGCAGGCTATCGCGAGGTCTTGTGCGCTGGTGTGTTCAGCGGTGAAATCACGCAGTTTTTCAGCTAAATTGCGGCTATCACCGACGAATTTGGTGCTTAAATCCTTAATTTGACGATCAACCGGTGAGCTTGCCGCGCCCGGCCCAGCCATTCGAATGGCATTGGCACGCGCCTGTTCCTGCTGTGCGAGTTTCGCTTCCAGCTCGATGATGTTGGTCGCTAAGGCTCGATTTTGCTGATAAGAAACTATGAGTAAGCCGCCCAAGGCAAAAATGATGATTGCGCTGACAAATGCGGTTAACAGCAGATACTTTTTGGCGATACTCATGATAAATGCCTAGCTCGTTATTATTGTAAAAAGGGGCAGTCAAGCTGCCCCTTATGCTTGTGACGCTTAGTACGCCTTACAGATTGCCATATCCTATGGCGCCATTACAGTGAAGCCATTCACTCATCCCGTTACCGCCACCGCAAGCGCCGTTTTGGTATACGCCAGTGTTATAGCTTTGAGCTTCCGATTGGCGAACACTGCCGTTCACACTAATGTAATCCACTTGCACATCGCGGCTGCCGGAGTCATTGAAATACTCGACCAGGGAACCACCAGACAGGCTGGTAGTAGCCGTGTAGTTATTCATGCTGGTAGACAAGGTCCAGGTTTGCACCACGGTGTTGTTAACCTTCAGGCGAATCTGTTCTTGACCCGTAGTTCCACGCGCGCGCACCACAATCGTTTTGCTGCCACCGGTAGAAGGCGTTGAACTTGAACTACCACCACCGCTAGAGCCACCAGTGCCCAGAGTAATATCAGACGAACCCGTACTTTGGTAACCCTCGGTTGCCATTACCTGATAGTTGTGGCTACCCAGATTCAAGCCTTTGCTGGCCCAAAAGTTCACGTGGTTAGCAAAGGTGATGGTACCGGAAATGTTGCCGAAACCCTTTTTGGGATTACGCACGCTGAAGTATTGATAGAAGGTTTGGTTGCCGTCAATCGAAGGTTGATTCACACGCTGGCAGCGACGGACGTTGTAAGTCGCTCCATCGCTGGTGAAACTGCCTAAATCTGTACCACCAGAACAGTTCGCCGGATTGTACGAACCATAGCTCTCAATAACGTAGTACTCGACCAGGGGACTGCGGGTCCAGCCATAGAAAGCGAGGTAGGAGTTCTGGCTGTTGCTCACACCAAAATTACCGGAATAATTCACTACGCGTGAGCTGCTGCCGGGGTTCCAGCCTTTACCGCCCACCCAGTTATTGGTGCTGGTATTCCAGGACGAGGTGTAGCGGCCGCCAGCACCCAAGGTCATAGAGGCGCTGCCTGAATCTTTCCAGAAACTGTAGTAGTAGCCATTGTTGGTTCCGGTCGAGTTGCTGGTAAGGGTTTGAGCGCCAGCCGAGGAAGCACAAACAGCCAGAGCGAGTGAAAGAGGGCAGAGCAGGTACTTTTTGTTGATGAATGATTTCATTATTAGACTCCAGGAAATTGCTCCCAACCAATACCGCCTATAGAGGGGGAGGTGTTGAGATAAATCCTGCTCCTTGCGAGCAGGCGTTCATCGCGAGCCAACAGCGTTGCTGTTATTGTTAAAACGGCATGACATTCGCGATAGGCGCCTGTTTAATCGTTATATTATCTTATTGTCAAATAAACCATATATTAGGTGACACCCACCAGAAAGACTTATAGTCAATTTCACAATATATCGTTATCAAGATCACATTTTTTACCGCGATAATGACTAAGGCGAGCCATTTCAGCAGCTTTAACCGGGCGCAAAACAATGAAAAATGCGCCGAGTTTTCATAAATAAACGCTAGTTTTTACCCATTTTTTCTGTTGCGCTTACTGCACACCCAAAAACGGTAATTCCGCACCAATATCACTCGTGGCGATCCGAGTGCGCGCCTTTTCGCTCAGGTTTTGTAAGTTTGCGATCACATCCTGTGCCAGCCAGCTAACGGCAGGGTCAGGGTGATTGGCCAAGGCTTCCACAAGATGAATATGACGTTGGTTGCCTGTCGCTCGCAGCGCCAGCAATGCATCCAGTTTTACCCCGGTATCCTTATCTTCCAACAACGGAGCAATCAGATCGGCCGCCCCGGCGTAACGGGTTTTGGCCAGATCGACCAGCGTCCGCTGGCGCTGCGCCGGGTCATCACTGCGCAGCCCTGGCTGGGCATCATTGATTTGCTTATCCAGCAAGCTGTTGTCACCGCGTAGAGACAATGTTTGAGCCGCAACGCGTTTCAGTTCTGGATCAGTCTGGCCGTAATAGACGGCCTCCAATTCCTGGTTGGGCAAACTTTCACGGTTGTCCGCCATATCAAAAATGCCTTTGCTGGCGATGGCGATATTTGCCTTGCTCGCATCGGCCGCCAGCAAGTCCTGCACTTTCTGCGAAAAGGGGCGCGGGTCTCGGTCGGAATTGGTGCTTAAATCCCGCACTTTTTGCTCGGCAGTCTGCTCAGACGTGGCGGCCTGTATCGCCGCTTCGTCAAGGCTGATAGGACCATTATTTGGCGTCGTTGGTGCCTGCTCAAGGCTTTCAAGCACACCCGGCAGCTGCTGCTCAAAGCGAGCAAAAGCGCGCGCGCGATTTAAGGCTTCATCTTTTTGCGCCAGTGACGACTCCAGCGCCAGAATCCGGTTTTCCAGCGTTGTAACTTGTTGGCGCAGCTGCGCCTGCTGGTGCCCATTATCATCCAACAGTGCGACGGCCGTGTAAGTAATCAAAGCCCCGGCCAACGCCGGAATAGAAAAATTTCGGATAGTGTTCATCTTGGTAGTTCTCGTTATTGTTATTGAGATATCGATGAAGACGGATAATAAAAAAGCAGACACACAAGTGTCTGCTCCTGGTAACAACTGACAGACCCAGAATTACAGGTTGCCGTAGCCAATTGCACCGTTGCAATGCAGCCACTCACTCATGCCATTACCACCGCCACAAGCACCGTTTTGGTATACACCGGTATTGTAGCTTTGCGCTTCCGACTGACGAACGGTACCGTTCACACTAATGTAATCCACTTGCACATCGCGGCCGGTTGCATCGTTTGCGTACTCCACGGTAGCACCACCTGCAAGGCTGGTAGACGCCGTGTAATTGGTCATAGTGGTAGTCAAGGTCCAGGATTGCACAGCAGTACCGTTCACTTTCAGGGTCACCACCTCACCACCGGCTACACCTTTCGCGCGCACCACAACTGATTTACTACCTGAACCTGCAGAGCTCGAGCTGCCGCCGCCAGAGCCGGTCCCGGCCGCCACAGTAATGTCGGAACTACCGGTACTTTGGTAGCCCTCGGTCGCCATCACTTGATAATCGTGAGTTCCCAGATTCAAACCCTTGCTCGCCCAAAAGCTGGCGTGATTGGCAAAAGTAATAGTGCCGGAGATATTGCCAAAACCTTTCTTGGGATTACGCACACTGAAGTATTGATAGAAGGTCTGGGTGCCATCGATAGAAGGCTGCTGGGTGCGCAGACAACGACGCACATTGTATGTAGCGCCATCGCTGGTGAAACTACCGTAGTCAGTACCGCCCGAGCAAGACGCCGGATTGTAGGAGCCGTAGCTTTCAATAATGTAATACTCGATCAGCGGGTTGCGGGTCCAGCCATAGAAGGCAAGGTAAGAGTTTTGACTGTTGCTGGCGCCATAGTTACCGGAATAGTTCAGTACCCGTGAACTGGAACCCGGGTTCCAGCCTTTGCCACCCACCCAATTGTTGGTGTTGCTGGTCCATTGTGAGGTGTAACGTCCAGCGGCGCCCAAGGTCATGGATGCACTGCCGGAATCTTTCCAAAAGCTGTAGTAAAAGCCGTTATTAGTACCAGTGGAATTACTGGTGAGAGTTTGCGCGCTTGCTCCCGATACACCCACTGCCAATGCACAAACCAATGAAGCTACAACGTTATTTTTATTAAAGGTGACTCTCATTATTAGACTCCAGGGTATAGCCACTCAACCAATACCGCCTAGACCCGACTGCATTTGCCTAGAGAGGAGGTGGACTGTTGAAGGTTGATTCCGCCCATTGCGGGCAGGTTTATACCGAAGGCCAAAAAGGGGTTGCTGTTATAGTTAAATCATTTCGGCGCCATCGATAGATACTTGTATACCGCTAGACTTATATATTGTCAAAGAAACCATAAGCTTATTGTCATTTAAACTATTTAATTGAAAATCTATAACGTTTTACTTGCTGGAAGTGGGGATTTGGGTAACAGCGGAAGGGTGACAGCCACCCCGAAAAATGTGCGTTGGGCCACACTGGGTAGTTACCAATGTCAAACCGCTAGGATCGCCCTAAAACCCGGTTAATACCTACTTCAACATATCCGGATCATTCAGCAGCGGATCGTGCATTTCCGGAATCAACTTGCCTTCTTGTCCTGGGCATTCACTTTTGGAGGGATAACCTTTTTGCCAGGTTAGGTTTTTGGCTTCTAACCAACCTTTGATAACACTTTGCTCGGTGGGTTGTTTTTGTATTCGCCATTGATCAGTTTGTGGTGAATGTAGGTGTCGCTGAGCTTGGCGAAGCCAGCGATAGGATCTTTAAGTAAATTGGATTTGTACACCTTGCGCCAGACAAGAATATACAAGGTGATATTGGTAACCAGCACGCCCGCGCATTTTGAACTGAGCAGCGCTTGATTGATGCTTAATTTGCGATGCAGTTGATCGCTCATCACACTCGAATATTTATGGATGTTGCTGGAATCTATTACAGAGGGTAGAGGTTCCGCTATAGACGGCGCAATTGCTGGAGGGAAAGTTAGTAAAATCGGCGAGGGCGAAATTGCTCGCCAGTGAAAGACCAAACAATGCAATAGTTTTTTAATGGATGGAAAACTTTGGTAATGGATTATGAGTCACAAAAAATAGAATAAATCGCTGTGCTGATTTGCTGGGATTTGAAATTTATTAGGGGGCTCTCGCCCCCTGATTTCAAACAGGTTTGCGTACTGCGCGTACCTTGCCGCTGGAGCCGCCGCCGCAGAAAAAGCGGTTGGCACCATCGGATTCCAGACCGGATATGAACGTGCCCTGCGGCATCGTCAGGGTTTGTAGAACTTCTCCGTTTGCAGGATCAACTTGTCGTAAATCGGATTGGTCATCCTGCCATGTGGCGTGCCACAGTTCACCATCCACCCAGGTTACGCCCGTTACGAAGCGGTTTGATTCTATTGTGGAAAGTATTTCACCTGTCTCCGGATTAACCTTATGGATTTTTCGGGCTCTATGTTGGCCAACCCAAAGTGCACCTTCGGCCCACGCCATACCGGCAGCACCACCTGGCGGCGTTGGAATCGCGGATAAGACCGCGCCAGTATTCGGGTCGATTTTGTGAATCTTATCGTCAACGATTTGATAAAGAAATTTTCCATCGAATGCCGTACCTGCATGCGCTGGAATATCAAGTGATCTATCTATTGATCCACTTTCCGGATTCAGCATGTTGAGTTTGTTGCCCGACGCGAACCAAACTTTTTCTCCGTCAAAACTCACGCCGTGTACAGCGTCTATTCCTGGAAAGGGGCCATATTCGCACACTATTTCTGCCGTCGATTTTTTCATCGCAAAAAGTCTCCTCAATCAATGTGTTCAACCAGTTTAGCTGCCGGGTAATGGGCCGGGGAGTAACAATATTGTCGTGACACCGGGAGGTGGAGCTGCCACCCAACGACGCGATTGCCCTTTACCAAAAGATTCTACTTTTCCGGACGTGGCGAGAGCTTCAAGCGCGCGTTGAACCGTGCGTTGGCTGAGACCTAAAACAAGCGCAAGTGCAGAGCTTGACCAGGCTTCACCATCAGCAAGAATGGCAATGATTGCAGAATATTTTTCTGCAATGGGTTGTTCAAGCACTACAACACTTGCGTTGATCTGAGGCACAAGCACAAATCCCTGCGCTGTGGCTTTTACATCAGCGAGTGAGGCAATTTCTGCGCGAAGACGGCCGATCTCTACTCTAAGACGCACTCGCAAGGTTTCATCGACTAGCTTGTGATGAAACGCGATTTTAATGAGTTGATCACGCGCAACATCCTGCGGCCATGCCTTACCGAGAGCCTGTAATAAATTGAAAAGTATTGGGCGGCTCGCAAGCGAGATCAGGTTTTTTTGATGGCGAAAGGCAAAGCGGCAAGCATCAACAATAATGTGATTTGATTTGTAAAGGGCTTCAACATCATCCAACTTCAATAAAGTATTTGTACTTGCCGAGATTAATCGCGCGGCAGGCGTTTGAAGAAGTTGCGCGGCCTTGTGAATTTCTGCGAAGAGACTTGGAATCAGCGCAAGTTGTGCAGACGCTTGGGCGTGGGCGAGTGCTCTGCGTGCAGCGCCAATATCCAATTGACGTATCGCAATGCTGGCCACTACCAGTTGGTGTGCAGATTTAAATGCCGGAGATGCGTGTTCGGTGTCTATTTTATTGACCAAGGCTTCTGCCTCATCCAATTTTCCAAAAAGCAGTAGTAAGCGCGCCTGTAAGTGTTGAGCGTAAGCAGCGTTAATAAAGTCGCCGTGTGCGCGCAGTAGTTGTTGCGCCGATTCCAACTGGCTTGCTGAACCATCCAAATCGCGTAGTGCCAACGCAATATCCATTTCCGCCACCAAGCAGCGTGCTTTTGATAGGGGTTGCTTGCTACCAAATTTCCGCGCGGCTTTCCGCAACAAAAATTTTGCCCGCTCTAAATCGCCAAGCTGTGCCATAGCAATTCCACGGAGCGCCAACGCGGGTGCATCCTCGCGTAGCGCGACTCTATTCAATGCGCCAAAAAAATCGCCGCGCGCGAGTGCCAAGGCAGCGCTGGTAATTAGGGAGTCCATCCTGATCCCGTCATATTTGTTACTCCCGCACGATTAAGGTCGATGACTACTATAGCGTGGAACTTACCTTAAAGGATTCTCAAAATGCGAAAACTTATTGCAGGATTCAAAGTATCACTCGATGGAAAAATTGAAAGTTAACTCAAAGAGGAAATGCCATGACAAGTTCTTATACAGGCGGCTGCGCGTGTGGTGCGATTCGTTATGAAATCAATGCAGAGCCGTTTATTGGCGTTGAATGCCATTGTACTGATTGTAGAAAGGAAAGTGGAAACGGCCATGCGTCGCATTGGGTTTTTCCACGCGCGGCAGCTCGTATCGAAGGTATTGCGGGCGAGTGGAGCATGACTGCCGATAGCGGAAATGTAAAAACGCGCGCGTTTTGCCCTAGCTGTGGAATACCGGTATATATGACTTTCGCAGCAAACCCTGCTGCGATTAGTGTGCGCGCAGGCACCTTGGATGATCCGAGCCGCTACAAACCAAATGTGAGAACTTATACGTCGCGCGCGCTCGCTTGGGATCGAGTTGATCCCAACTTGCCAAATTTCGAAGAAATGCCGCCACGTTGATAAACGCTAGTTCAAAAAAAAATGCACTTTGGCGAAGAATTAACTTGGCGAATCAGCGCTCAAAGCAGTCGTCCTTTAGCTGGCATGTTGTTTTAGTTCCCCAGTTGGACTACAGCGAATTTCACAAAGAAAAAGTCCAGTACGCGTTGTTATCAGCATAACTGGACTTTTAATTTAAAACTATTTATCGAACCAAAAGCATGTCGGTGTTAAATAATTAGTGATACTTTTAGAAAGCTAAGATATTGATTTATATAGCTGACTACTTTTGTGCATTAAAATAAATAGTGATACTAATTTTATTGATCGTTAATAAACAAAAATAATCATTAAAATAATTGGCGATACTATTTAATCTAATGCAGAAATCCCATTATTTACTAACCGAACTGCGGTACCTCCCTCAAACTTACCTTTTCCAACCGTAGAGCCCCAAAATAACGGCTTTTAACTAGGTTGGCCGGAACAGACTGCGGGACTATGCCCCAAAGCACAAGGCCATCATTTTTTCATTGTAGGCACAATGCCTAGATTCTAGGCTTAAGATGAGTATATCAAAAAAAGGACCCCCACCTATTAAATGCAAACGTTAATAGCCAAAGGTTAAAAACGGCCCCGCCTTGAAAGAAGCTTAATTGAAATAACTTGAAGCGTATGGATACACATCTATTACGCGATAGCAGACTGATCAACGCTACCTTATCCCCCAGCCCATCCGGAGATTGAATCCCTGATAAAAAGGTGTCTTTAGGGTATCAAGAATCACTTGAGGTTATGTTGATTAATTGCCCCACCTCTACATTTTTTGAGTGAGGTTCGTAATTGACAGGTTAATCGCAAAAACCTAACATAAAGTCGTTGCCCAAGAGGCCTTATTGCTTCCCCCCTTTCCCCTGAGGACTTGAAAGCCCAGCGTAAATCTGGGCTTTTCCGATTCAGCTACGCCTCCAGCTTTCCTGGTCTAACATGGAAGGCGCGCCGCCTCCGCAGATCATGCGTTACAGAAAACTCCATATGTGTCGATCTCGGGATAGGCGAAGCGGACAGGTTAGATTCTCACGAAATACAACCGCGATCACTTTATCTCAGAATAATCACCTTCAAAAATGCACTCGGATATGTCGGGAAGGTCGCCAGTTTGGATGCTTCCAAGAAAGCGGCTAGGTGTTGCATTGAGATTTAAACTTGCATAACACTCTGCGATCGGTAAATGTTTTGTGTCAGGGATCGGCATCCATCCAACAATAACGACGTTGTCAGGAAGATTTTCCCATTCACCATCCACTGCGTTAGCCTCGGTTATTCCGCTATTTCCACGTCCCGGCCAGCATCCTAGATACAACGCGATAACAGGAATCATATCTTCCGGCATTTTGTCGTTGCATTTGATCCACATGATAATTACCGTCAATTTACAGATAGCGGTGCCGCATAAAACCCGGATTCTGCTCAGGTCGAGGTGTCAGCTATGTTAATTCACGGACACTTGATCTTCGATAGGCATTGAAAGGCAGTTTTCGGGTATCCCACATCTCAGTTTAGAGGTAAAGAGCGCCGGCCTGCCAATATCAATTGTTGGTTTAGATTTGATTAATTAGTATACTGATCATGTTGGTGCGGACCGGAACCCGAAAGGGGGCATCAATGTCGGGTTGTAAAACCCCTTAGCCAGTGAGCAGGATATTCGGAGGAATCCGATAAAGAGTAGGCCGGACTTTTTTCTCTGACTATCGAACTCGGGCGTCTTTGCCCACAACGAAAGATGGTCGTCCGCTTGGTTTGGAGCATAGTCCCACAGGCGGCTCCGACCAACCTATTAAAAAGGTCGACATTTGTTGGCCTTTTATGTTGGCTAACTTATGGCTCCTTCATGTGTGCACTTGTCTTGAACCACACCCTCCTTGCCAGACTACTTAAACTGCAACACCTTCTCGTTTTTTACTCAATAAAAAGGCCCTGATTGGGCCTTTATAAAAGTATCCAGACACCACTAGCTGAAGAGCTTAGAGCCGCCTTGCGCAGCTACCTGTTGGCACAGGCTGGGGAGCGCTCAATCTCATCTGGTCAGTCGCCCCGCGCCACAATTATCTTCTAAGTATTATTCAGAAGCAATTTAATTGGTTAGCATCATCTGAGACATTGGTGCGAAGTACCAGCTTCTAGGGAACACAAAAACCGACATATCCACCGCTTGGTTTACGCTATTGAAGGCAAATTTGCGTAATGCAGTGTCATTGACTCCTGGCTTTAATGTATTCTTCGACAATTTTTACACTCACAGGATTCGGTGAGTTATTCTGATCCTTAATTGTTATATCAGCATCAAAAGTAACGCCTGAAATGGAGTTAATTTTGTAATTCGAAAACCATTTGTCAGTCTTTTTCACAACCAGAATCACTTTTTCCTGCATGTGGTTCAATCCCATAAATTGAGATGTTTAATTGGAATCCGTTATCGGATATTTTTTTTAAGACTACACTTGGCAACATATTATATTGCCATCCTTCAGTTCCACTGTTGTAACCAATATCAATAACTTTTTTGTTGCACTCTTCAATAATTTTTTTACTATCATTTGATAAACTCTCTAAGTCATCAAAAAATATATTGATAATTTTATGAGGTTCTGCATCCGAATCCGAAATAGAGTACTCAAAATTCAAATGATGATGATTTTCTACCTTTTCATTGAACAAAACTTCGATTTTTTCAGCTAGTTCATTTATTAGAAAGGAAAAATCTTTTAAAGAACTCAATTCGAAATCTACATTTATGAAGTGTGGCCTCATGTATTAACCTCAGAAAGACGATCCCTGGTGCCATCCGTAACCATATCCAGTTTGGGGTAATTAGAAATCGTTTTCCAGTCAAATTACGAATTTTTAATAAAATTAACCCTGCTGTACTATCTCCATCGAATACATAATCGGTTGAAATTGAGCAGTTCAGTACAGAAAGCTCTTTAATTAAATCTCTACAAATAAAGGAGCCCGTAGGGCTTGTATCAGATCTGGCCTCGTATATTACGATCAACCACATTTCGAGTGAATCACTCACGAAATCAACAAGAAATTTGTTCAGGCAACCGTTATCTCTGACATATTGAATTAAAAATTCATTCTCATAATTTACCTCATGAAATATTTCGTAATTTATGATCGAATCTTTTGAGAAAAATTTTTTCTTTGTTTGCCAATAAGCAACATTTCCTTGTTGAATTGCTTTAATGGGAGAGCGTAGTTTAGGATCTTTCGATTTAGGAAAAAATACATCTCCCTCTGGTAATCCAACTTGAGATGAAAATTTTTCTACATCAAAGTTGCTACCGAAAACCTGCAAATAGCAACAAACTAAGTTAGGCATGTTATTTCCACCTTTCAGCTGCAATCTGCTTGGCGCACTCATTTGCACCATATTGCTAAATACTAAATATGTGTCTATATCGATAAATATGTATGTTTTTGCGAATTATTATTTTTCAATAAAATCATCAATCATTTTCTCTTCAAGATACTTTCCCAACATGGATTTTCCATAATTCTCATGTTTTAACCATTCAATTTCTAATGCTTGCTTTGCGGCAAAAGAATCATCTGAATTTAACATAACCACATAAATCAAAAAGTCAACCACAACCTTCAGCTGAGGAAAGCCAAGACTGCTATACCAATCGTTCACCACCGTATGCGGATTCAAAAACCAATTAAAAAACCTTTGAGAAAAGTCATTAGTAGATACAGGGTTGGCAATATATAAATTAATGAATGCAGATAAGTAATATTTGAATGAGTAACTATCCAGATAATGAAATCCGCATTGAAAACTCTTCATATACTCACTTGTAACTGTATCCCAATGTTCTTTTTTATCCAGCACATCCAAACTGATTATCTGGTCCCTGATTTTTTCCTTTTCTTTTTCATTCCAATGCACTGGTATTAATTGCTCAACTGTCCGTCCGGAACCATCAGTACCAGCATCAGGAAATCGACTATTGTTATCGCAATAGTCGCTGTCAGCCAAAGTGTAGTGCTTACCTAGATAAGCAACGGATTGAAAATTTGTGTAGAGATCAGAAAGTACCTTTTCTCTTTGTTGATTTATTAAATTTTTTAATTCACTCATAAACCCGCCCTAGCTGCACAGACGCCAGCCGAAACTCGATTTTCGTTTGCTTCAGCAATATGAGCTGGATCAGGTGGCGCCCAACAAGCATTCTCCTCATCTCTTGCTTCAGCTAAATCACTGTATGCCCCAGCTCTTAAAATCAGCTGCGAGCGCGTATAACCTGCCGCTCTCGGACCCGTACAGCCACCTAGGCTTTCGACTACTCCTTTTAATTCTTGTACACGCCCTCTAATGACAGGCTCTGATGCTGGACTACAAATCCAACACTGAACTACGCCATCTATTACTCGACCTGTAATTCCGCTGGCACATTCACAATTTCTTTGATAAGAATCTTGCGCATTAGCAACTCCAGATAAAGCAAGAGCTGAAATAATAGCAGTCTTAATCATTGTTGCTACCTCAATTCCAATTTCAGGAATTAGAGCCGCAGCTCGAATGTAGCGCGCAAACATAAATGCTGTCGCCGCCAGAGCAACAACAACTAATATAGTTACAGCAACCTCACTTAAATTACATTTAACAACACCGAAAAATGTTGCAGATTCTGTTTTAGTAGTACCAGGCAAAGATGTTAAAACTAGTGCTGGAGCGGTCGCTGTTACTAAATTTACTCCTGATGGATCGTTTTCTGGCAATTTTGTTTCATCTCCGTTTCCACCACCAGAAATCATGTAAGCTCCTGCCCCAGTAGATGGATCGATTAATGTATAGCCTTCTCCAATCCAACCATTGAAATTAATTCTTGATTCATGTGCGGTAGCAATCTTTCCCGCATTTACGGCATTACGAATATCGTTCTCTGCTTCAATTCCAAGATTGATCTGTCCTAACGCCAGATTAAGATTAGAATGATTAATTATCCAGATTTTCTGACCTTGTTGTGAGGCTAAAGCCAACGCTTTTACAGCACTTATTCCTTCGGCTTTTCCCGCTGAACTACTAAACATTTCCTCTGGAACCTGATGCTCCATAGCACTCATCCTGGCACCGATTGCCTCACTAAATTCTATTGCATCCTGTTTATTATTATTTTTTGCAACACGATGTTGTTTCATATGGTCTATATCCATAGTTAAACCAACAAATGCTACATTTCTGGGCAGGCCAAACCAATATTGTGTTTGCAAGCTAGTACTAAAAGTGCCGTAACTTGGCAAACGATAGCTGATTACATCGGAGCTTTGTGCAACAATCTTGTCCTGCAGATCATTTAGTGCGAAGTAATTGAATAGTGTGGCCGATAAAAGATCACCAACTAAATCATGTCTAGTAAGCGACCCCAGTTGTACTTGATTGGGATTTTCAAGTTTTTCTTTTGTCGAATTTAGCCGCTGCTTTAAGCGCATTGCTTGCTCGATACTCACTCCTTGAAGATCAAGACCAATAGCACGATAAGAACCTGCTACTGGATGGTTAACACTCGTCTCCCAACCTTCTTTTGGACTCCATAAGCCCATTTCTTCATAAAGTTCACCACCCATTTTTCCAGCGCTGCCAGATTTAATAGTTGTACCATTGATAGTGAATTCGGCGGTGAGATTAATTAAATAACCTGGTAACGTTTTGGGAATTTTTGCTGGATCAATCGAACCATTTGCTTCCAAAGCAGGTAAACGACTAGCGATAATATCTTCGTCTGCATTTGTTGCGGGCTTGAAACTTAATGCAAATGTTTTTCCAGCTAGTTTTGCGGTCGGCTCCTCAATAGAAATAAATTCATCACCAGGATAACCGTAGCTTTCCGTCGCTAGCGTGTATTTAAATTTGTGGCGCAGATTATTCGGGACTTCATTAAAAGTCTGACTAGTTATAATGCGATTATATGGCAACCCAGCGGCTAATGGTCGAGCGGGTAAGAATTTGACCTCTTGTAAGCCAAGTACTTCCCCTACAGATTTCGTCGCGCTCTGATTCTGAATGTAATTACTTATTTGATTTTCAAAGTTAACGACTTGTGCCTCTATATCAGCTTTCGGTAGATTTTGAATCCATCCTTGCTCTTTGTTTGCAATCGATTTAGTACGAATTGCATTAGCTAATGATTCTCCATCAAACTGCACATCATTTTTTAGATTTACCACATCAACAAATTCATACTGTTTGAAGCTCGCATCCATGGGGATCCAGCTATCGCCTGCCTTTTCGACTACACCGCGACTGGGGAAATAATCCACATAAGCTTCAACCCAAACGTGCTCCAGTTTGAAGGTAGTGATCTTTCCACCTTCAACACGGCCAATCGTTGGAACACCACCCATACCGAGGATGGCTTGGGCCGCTTCCGGGGTTTTCGCATCGCCAACCCAGTTCATAACTTTGGTTGCGGGAATTTCTACCGTACCGTAAGCGTAACGCGCAGGAATGTTGGCAGCACGCAACAAGGCAATTAATAAACTCGCGGTATCAATGGCGTTACCTTGTTTGGTTTCCAGTGTGTGCTGAGCGCCCTGGATAGAACCATAGCTGGGAATAAAGCGGATGTTGTTGTGAACCCAGGTATAAATTTCAATAGTGTTGTTGTTAAGCTCGGCTGCGAGCGCTTTGATTTCTGGCGTTAACTGGATTTCAATATTTTCAGTTAATGCGGCTTGCAGTTCTGCGTTAGCGGCATTGGCCATGGCCTGTGCGACCAGGGCTGGATCGGTATCACCCGCTTGTGCGAGTTGTGCGTATTTAGCGTAAGGGTTTAAACCCAGCGTTGCTTGTAAATCCTGTGGGTTATCCACGGGTTCACGTACCGTTTCATCTGGCGCTTTCCATGGCAGGCTTTCCGGTGTTGCAGGAGTATGCGTGGGTTTAAATTGTTCCTGTTCGAGTGTTTCGTTTAATTGCTCAAGCGCTTGTTCTTGTGCACTGGCCGATTGGGCACTCACTAATGCAGCAAGTTGCTGCTTGGTTTGTGCATAACGGGTTTTGATGTGTTCCAGCGCTTGTGCATGACGTTCTTTAATTAATTTTTTAACATCGTCGCTGAGCGCGTTGCCAGCTGCTGCGGCTTCTTGCTCAAATTGAGTTGCTTCGGTTTCAAATTCGGTAATCGCTTCCTGGTAGGCGGCATCAATGCTACTACTCAACGTTTGCAATTCAGTTAGCTCTTCACTGGTGATTGGCCCATCGCCAAATACACTGGCGAAGGCACTTTGGAACCAGTTTTGATCGGCTTCGCGCTGCTCAATCGCTTGCGGTAATTCCAGTACAATTTTATCGCGCAGTTTTGCCAGACGATTGCTGAGTTTTTTCTCGGGTGTGGTTTCTATGGCAGCTTCCAACGCGGCTTCGCGCTGGTCTTCTTTGTTGATTTCGTTGGCAACTGCCGCCGCTGCCGGGTTGGCGTAAAACACAAAGGTAAAAAAGAATAATGTTAACGCAGCGATTGCTCGTGTAAATAAACCGCCACGAAAGCTGTCCATGGTGATGCTGTTGGTTCCCGAGTTTATGGGATGTCCTTGTTTCATAATGTTTTACCTTTGGTCTTACTCAATACACATTTAAATTGAAAAAGGGGGATAACCGGCTCTGTCACAGAACCGGTTTGTCTTAACAATCAGGGTTGTAAATTCAGGAATTTTTCTGCACGAGTTTCCCAATCCGGACTGGTCCCTGTTTGCAGTTGCAACTGGAGCAACTCTCCACCGGTTTGCGGTAATTTCACATAGAGTAATTGCGTGCGCGTAGCACCGGCTTCCAATGCAAGCGGAGCAGTCCAATCATTGCTGTTAGTGACTTTCGTAAAGTTAGCTGCACTGATAACACTGACATTAGCCGGCATTACCAGTTTCACCTGACCGGTCGCTGTTTGCGCACCGGTGTTTTCATAAGAAACAAGAATCGGCAGGGTTTTGCCCGCCCTTGCCATGATTGGAGCAGGGTTCACTTGTTCCAACGCAGCGAGCAACAAGCTGGCAAATGGATTTTCATTGCTACCCCCCAGGATGGTCGCTTGCGCTAGCAGATCAAAGCCAGCAAATACCGATTTACCTTGTTGGTATTGATAGATTGATAAGGCATTTTTACTTGCAGCCCCCATCGCACCTAACAAATCGCCACCAAAGAAACGATTGTGAATAGACATGTAACCGTTGGTGGTTGAGTACCAGGTTTTTACAATTACCTGCCCATCGACGCGGCCCGCTGGTTGATTCACCTGGGCAAATGGAGCCAGTATGCTGCCTTCAATGCCTACTGAGGTCATAGACAGCGAAGTCGCTTGCGGGAAGTTGAACAGCACTTTATCGCGAATTGCGGTGAGCGATTGCATACCCATGCTCTTGATCGCAACACTCTGGCCTGACACGTTGAATACCACAGTAGCATTCGCAGGAATACAACTCACCGCAAAAGTATGCGCTACGCCAAGATCTACACCGTTCACATTGAAGACTTGCGAACTGCTGGTGCAATCGCCTTTTAATTCCAAGCCACCCCATTGCATTTTCACCGTGCCATTTGCAGGCAGCGCGGAGAGATTTGCGGAAAGTTCTTGCAGGTATTCACGCTCGCCGTTGAAATTAACTGGCATCGGTGCATTACCTTTAATCACCGCACCCGTTGCCATGCCAAAACGTACAGCATCACCCACACCCGACACACTGCCACCAGCAATTAAGTTGCCGTAGTAAATTCGACCTGATGGGAAAGTCACATTACCACCCACCGTCACTACGTCATGCAGTTTGTTCGGATCGAGCTTATCGCCCACACTGAAATTTTGCAGACTCAGATTGCCACCCACTGCCAGACGACCTTCAACTGTCGATGATAATGAAGTGAAGTTATCCCACACAAAATTACCGTAACGACCTGCTGCACCTAATGCGCCGAGGACCGTTTGTGCATCTGCGCCCGGCAAGTCATTTTTGTATTCGCCAATAATGGTTGCGCCATTCGCAGTGAAGTTAAGCACTTGTGATGATTTATTAAATGCACGCTGCCATCCCAGACCTAATGCACTGTCTTTGACTACAACACCTTTTGCATAGGACTCATTTGCCCGCGCTTTAATACCCAAGACGTGCTCAATTGTTTGATGACGGCGATCCGTTGCACCCGCGACAATTAATCCATCACCTGCTGCAACCTTGGCATTCAATGAAGTTTGCGTAGCTTGATCCAGGGTAATTTTTTCACTGAGCAAAGCATACACACCATAACCACCTTGATTTATTTCTATGGCAAATGCTGCCGCGCTATCAACAATGGTGTAGAACCAACCGGCATTGGTGAGCAAACTTTCCAGATAAGTACGCTCAGTGGAAGAAGCATCAATCAATACCAATAAGCGAGCTTTCTCACCCAGGCGCAAGTCGCCACTTAATTTAATCGGCGATTCTTTTACACTGAATAGTGCTGTAGCCAATACCGCAGACTGACCATTTACCGTTGCTTCCAGTACGCACGCATAATCACCTTTTTCAAACGACGTGGTACCAAACACTTGCTGATAGGATTCAGAACCGGATGCAATGAGTGAAAGCTGGCTAAGGTTTTCGTCCTTCACTAACTCAACGTCGACGGCTACAACAGATTTTTTTAACGCAATTGCATCCAGCGTTTTGTTACCGCGATTGGTTATTGCGAAATCACACTGCTGCATCGCACCACGATCCACTTCGGGATGTTGAACAGTGACAGTTCCCAATAAGGCTTGAAGGGGATCTTCCACTACAGCGAAAGCTGCATTGGCAGAAGCAAGCAAGGTTGTTCCTGCTGCGTTATAGATTTGCCAGGATGCTTGATAATTACCTGCATCAACATTGAGTAATGCGAAAGCAGACTGCAATGCAAATTGACCATTGATTGCCAATTGCGGAACAGCAACATCGCGTTCAAAAACTACCTGTGCCTGAGCATTTACAACACGCAGTTTACCGAGTGAGGCAGACTGAATGGCATTCTGTGCAAGGTTAAGCGCTGTGGTATCCAGCTTCACCGTTTCCATTAAGCGGTATTGTTGTTTATCGGTAGAAAGTGTTGCACCAACCAAACTGGTGCCATCAGTAGGTGTAGCGGTAATCGTGATTACAGCGGAGTCTTCCGCTACAACTCGATCACGGGAATCAATCAGTTGCGCATGGATTTTATAAGCACCCGCTGAAGTAGTGCCGGTATTCCATTGGGTAGTAATTAATTGGCTTTCTTGCATCGCCAACGCA
The DNA here is from genome assembly GCF_008806975.1 of Cellvibrio sp. KY-GH-1. Classification (NCBI taxonomy): domain Bacteria; kingdom Pseudomonadati; phylum Pseudomonadota; class Gammaproteobacteria; order Cellvibrionales; family Cellvibrionaceae; genus Cellvibrio; species Cellvibrio sp. KY-GH-1. The sequence goes on along the minus strand of NZ_CP031728.1, from coordinate 3,999,746 downwards.
TTTACGGTTAATGGAGACAATTCACTAATCAGCCCATGGTTATCCGCCGCATGAATAGCAAGCTTCACTTTACCGCCGTTGAACGCTGGTCCCAGATTTTTAACCAGATTGGAAATCTGCACCGCCTCATTGGCAGCGTATACCGATTTATCCGTTTGCAGATCCAGAGTTTGTTCTGTTGCAGCCGTTACCGATGGGATCTCAATAGCTTTGGTAATGGTTTCATCGGTAAATGAATTGGCAAACGCAAATTGCGCTGCACTGCCCACCGGACGAACCTCTTTTAATCCAAGATCTTTCACCGCCAAATCAAAGACCAAATCACGCCCATTACCCGTTACACCTTTTAAATCCCAGACGTATTGAGTACCACCAGTTGCTGATGCATTAGTTACATCAGGCGCAATTGATGGATTGGACAAAAGCACATTGGCTGGTTGATCCAGAGTGAGTTTCACGTCCAGGCCACCGATACGATCGAGCGCTTTAGGCATGTAAACCATAACCAAGCTGGTTGTGCCTAAATCCGTTGTAAACAGGCCAGTATTGCTGTGCCATGATCCATTTGCTTTTTGCGTGTTAAGCAAATAGGTAATAGCACTTCTAACCATTGGATCTTGAGAAGAGGGAGATGTGTACTCAAGAGCGATACCTACTAATGCGGTCATCAAAGGATCACGATTAGCATCTGTAGCGACACCAGTTTTTCCCCAACCTCCATTAGGTGCTTGACGCGATTTTAATAGATCAGCAATCGCGATTATTTTTGTATCCAACTGATCTCGCAATGCACCTTCCGATAAATACTTCTTAGCTTCGGCAAATCCTATCAATGCTGTTGCTTGTAAATTATTATCAGTAGTCGCGATATTGAAATTGTTCAATAGATACTGTGCTATCGACGGCATTGCTGTTTGGTAATTCTGGAGAATACTTCTGTTTAATGGCAACTGTTCCAGAGCAAACAACTTATTCCCAGGCCCACTACCGATGTAAATCTTATCTGCGTGATTTATCACACCGAAAGGCGTATTACCCCAAAGAATGCGTTCCGCTGTACCATCAGGTCTAACCTTATGAACACCAGCAACAGAACCTCCCATCGCATTTGCAGTAACAAACAAAGCGTCATCAGTATCTACAGCGATGTGAATTGGATATCCCTTTAATCCCTCCGCAAAAACAGAAAGTTCTGACGTTTTGGTATCAAATTTTAGAATATTTGCGGATGCATAGTTAGCAACCAACAAGACCTCATCTTTAGACCAAGCTAAACCATAGGGTCTGTTAAACAAACTGCCACTTGCAACTATTTCGATTATCCCTGTTGTAGTATCAACTCGCTTAAGAGTGTTTTCATCATGGCAAACAACATAGATATGTAGAGCCAATGCATCTAGCAATGCACCGCCCGTTCTCGATGAGCAAACTCCAAAGTTTTTAACCACTACACCTGTTGGTGTTGTTTTCAATAACCGGCCTTGTTCCGTAGTCATCCAGAAACCACCATCAGGATCAACATCAAGCCCGTTTATTCGACCACTCACTCCAGATACAGACGTGAAAACTATTTGAGTGGCTGACGCAGCCAAATCCACTCGCTCAAGACGCCCACCTGATTTAGCCAAAAATAGTGCATGGCCGGTGGATTTAAAAACATGATCTCCAGCTGCACCAGTAACAAACGGAATTGATGATCCCCATGCATAATCCGATGGGAAGTTTGATATTTCTTTTTCTGAATCAAGCGCTCTAGCAGCAATTAACGCCGCAATCGATGTTGCTGTTAAATTATTATTCAACCAACCCGTATTATGGTCTTGAGCCCAATAAACTGTACCCGTACCGGTTGAGCGAGTATTCCATAGTTGCTCAAGTGCCTTAATCTGTGTGCGATATACTTGTTGCTGTTCAGGCCACGCGGACAATGCCCAAGCGCCAAACAGTGTTGAAGTTTTCGTGTATTCAGGATGGTCAGTTTCAAGACTTCCGTTGGACTTTTGACCTGTGGTTAGAGTATTGAGCAAATATTTTGCTGCAATTGGATCAACCGTCGCTTTGTTTAGAGCAGACCCCAAACTCGCCAAACTCTGGGCTTGAATATGGCAGCCCAGACAACGATTTGTCTTATCCCAACTGATTGCGCCTGGACCAGTAAACCCAGCACCTTTTTCAACAGCGTTTTTCACCAATACAAATAACGGGTCAACGCTCGAACCCAATTTGGTGTCAACACCTGTTAATCGAATTTTTCCTTTGATTGCCGAATCGCCTTCAGGAAGAACAGATCTATCGATAGAAAATTCTGCTTTTGCTACATCACCAACATAAATAGATCCAGAAATTTTTCCCGCTGTTGCATCAATACGCGTAATAGCGACATTCATTTCGCCAAGCTGCGTCACGGCCGGAGTCCAACTGCCAAAGCTCAAGCTTGCAACTTCATTTTGCTCAAGCGCATTTGCATTCGTGATTGCGCTATGCAAAAGGCTGCCATTTTCTTTTTGTGTGATTTTTAATTCATATTGGCCAGCATCGAGACGCTGATTGCCATTATTGCGTAACAACGCGTCCAACTTGATGGGTGTAGATGCACCGGCCTGGGTGAGAGGAGGATTTATATCAAGTGCACCACCAAATACTGCAACACCCTCAACTGTAGTTTCGTCAAATGAAACCGCCAGCACCTTGCCGCGCGGCAAATCTCTGGTCATGGTTCCAGCTTCAATAATTTCGGCGCGCACTGTGTAATCACCAGCGGCGGTTTGTTTGACTTGCCACGGAACTTCCAACGTAATTCGTTCGCCAGGTCCGAAATCAATATGGGGCGTTAGCGTGGTAGTGCCTGGAAAATACGGCATTAGAGAGTCAACCTCTTCACCGCTTTGATTAACCAGCTTCACCAATACGAGTGCACTTTCAGATACAGAACCCGTATTTTCTACTTCAACACTCAATGTCACGGTTGAATCCGGTTGTACAGATGACGGGGCAGATACTGAGATAACGCTGAGATTGGAATTGATATCAAGTGCCGACAAATTCAGATCAACAACATAGGCACCTTTCACAGCACCCAACGTAATTGCTTGTTTTGACGGTAAGTAATTGTCCGCCGAAATATCCAGAGTCATGCTTGCATTTGACAAGTTTGTAAACTGATAACGACCATCAGCATCAGTGATTGCAGAAAAGGCTCCCGCATTAATACTTAGAGAAGCTCCAGGGATGGGTGCTTTTGAAATTTCATCGCGCACGATGCCTGACAGCGACCAGGCACTTTCTTCCGGAGTGGTAGGAACTAATTTGAATGTACCGGCAACGGCACCAAATGAAGAGGCTGTTACAACGACTTGTTGGGTAACATAACCCGTTGCGGCAATCTCGAGAGTGAATGACAAGCTATCAATACCCGTCAGGCTTGCACTACCAGCAGCACCCGTTGTTACGGTGACGCCTTCACCCAGCACTGTAATAGTTGCACCAGAAATTGGAACACCGCTGACGCTATTAATCGTTGTTGCTAACAACTCTACCTTTGTTGGCAGTTCAGTGGCAGTTGCTTTATAAATTGCCAGGCTTCCCAGATTACCTGCTGCACCCGCCGGAAAATTAATGTTGTAACTTGCACTGATGTAATCCGCAGCACTAACCTGAATAACATGGGCACCACGATTTAAGGGCTGAGAAGTAAACTCACCGGAATTATTTGTTGTGATGCTGGAACCATTAATCACAAGTTGTGCATTGGCAACTGGCAAACCCGTTGAACCATCCACAACCTTTCCAAACAACGCGGCAGGATCACTGACTAACGGAGTATCAACACTTACCAAGCCCTGATTGATTTGCACATTTGTGCCAGACGTTAATGAAAAGCTGCCTGATATTTTGTGGTAGCCAGTCGCATCGATAACAAAGTTGTAATTTCCGTTAGGCAATCCGGCAATTTCAAATACACCACTGGAGCTTGAGGTAACCGTTACTTGCTTGGCTCCTTTCAACTCAATACTTGCGCCGGAGATTGCAACCAAAGACCCACTGTTGAAAACCTTACCAGCAACAATACTACCTGATGATGTTTGGCCAAGAACAAGCTGACCTACATCCGTCACCACTGCATTTTTAACAACGGCCACTGCACTGGTTGAGGAGAAACCGGTTTTGCTAATCGATAATGTTTGGCTTCCTTCCGGCACATTAACCAAATTAAATTGGCCTTGGGTATCGGTAGTCACTTGCAAATTGGTATTGGCAACAGAAACCGTTGCACCTATTACAGGCTGAGTAGATCCAACAACTAATACTTGCCCTTTTATTGATCCTTTGCCTGATGTTGTATTGCCGATTGAATTAACACGTTTAATCGCCTGCAATACCAACGCAGTGGTGTAGACATCACTATGCCAATTATTAGCACTAGCGCGATTCGAAATTGCCTCAACACTTGCCGATAATTCCGCTGATGTATTAGCTCCTGTTGCAAGGGCGGATAAGGCTAATGCCGATTCAAATGTTTGACCCCAGGTATTATCGTTTTTCTTCTTATTAATGAGATAAGCGCGTGCCCCCGCTAATGCGGCAGACACACCAGAGAATTTGGTTTGGTTAGCGAGCGCAAGAATTACTTCAGAAGTCAATGCTATGCTGGAAGTGCCATCCAATTTCCATCCACCATCGGACTGGCGTTTAGAGAGTAAATAACCAACCGTTTTTGCAATCTGAGCCGATGTAGTATGGCTAGTAGCGAGCGCTTGTAGCGCATACGCAGTGCTCAACGGATCGCTTTCGTAGTTTTTATAGCTACCAAAACCACCATCATTATTTTGTCGAATCGACAACTCAGATATTAATGCGCCGTCAACGCTTCCCACTAACGATTGTGCGCTAATGACACGGACTAATATCTCGGTATTTGTAAGGTCGGAAGAAGCGAGAAAATTTTGTGCTAAAGCAACTTGAGTTGGCTTGCTGATTTGATCAAACGATAACGCCTTTAACGTTTCATGTGTACTTTGTATGGGGATAGATAGACTGGATTCAGTTAGGATTGAACCATCTTCGCCTTGCTGGGAAACCAGCCAATCATGGTAGGCCGATGCATGGGCTTGAACAGTAAAAAGAAATGCACAAGCGAAAACGACAAGCCCAGTGAGCTTGCGCAAGCCGAATAACGATCCCATGTTGTATCCCTTTCGAATAATCTGGAGTCTAAATTTTGGACGTAGAAAAAGTGGCGGCAAAATATCAAAGACAGAACACACTTTAAACAGCTTTAAGCGACAATGCGCTCATTTATGTGAACTAATTATCCATATGCCTGATATTTGGGTTCTTCACTACCTGAAGATACGCTGCTGGTAGTGCCATATTTGCTATGGATAAAGAGGCCAAGAGACTTTAGCGAGCACATCCAGTTGGAAATGAAAGTGCCCAGTTAAGGCTTATTTCCATAAAAAGTCTCGAATTCCCTCATATTGGTCAGAAAATCGCATCTTTCTGATTTGCATAGCGTCCCGTAGGGTTCAACGACAAAAACGGCAATCTCTGTATAAACGTAACCGTCACCGTTGTATCCCTTATCCATCTTCTGGTTTACGCGATTGAAGGCAAATTTGCGTAATGCAGTGTCATTGACTCTTGGCTATTTAGGCACTTAACTGTAGCCATATGATGCGCCAATAGACATCAATACGGAATTTTATCGATAACCCAAGGATTTGTATGAAGCTTGTCGCCATAACCCTTCAGAATTTTCGCTGCTATAAAGATCCGATTACCACCCGATTTGACAATCTAACGACCTTCATCGGGAAAAATGATATTGGTAAATCCACTATCCTCGAAGCCCTTGAAATCTTTTTTAACAACGCTACCGTAAAGATTGAACCCCAGGATGTCCATATCCGTGGCGCTGATACCAATATCTCCATTACCTGCGAGTTTACCGATCTTCCACCGTCCCTGAGTGTGGATGCTGGAGCAGAAACCAGCTTGTCTGGAGAGTATCTCCTCACTACAGACCACACCCTAAAAATCAAAAAGGTCTTTGATTGCAGCAAAAAAACGCCAACTGTGGAAGTGTTCATTTTGGCTAATCACCCCACAGCGCCGGAAGTGGGTAATTTGCTTGAATTAAAGGAAAAGGAGCTACAGCAACTTGTAAAGGCTCGAGGGCTTAATGTCGCCCTAAAGGGAAACCCCGGAATGCGAGCAGCGATTTGGCAATCCACCACTAATTTGCAGCTGGCAAACGTAGAAATTCCAGTCTCAAAACCAAAAGAAGATTGCAAGCGCATTTGGGAACAATTGGAAACTCACTTGCCCATGTTCGCCTTATTCCAGAGCGACCGTAATAGTCGTGATTCGGATGGAGAGGTTCAGGATCCCCTGAAAGCTGCTATCGCTGCTGCAATTGCGGAAGTGCAACCTGAGATTACTCGCATCCAACAACGTGTCCAAGAAAAAGCCGAAGAGATCGTACAGCGCACTCACGAAGCATTAAAGACAATCGACCCCAATCTCGCCAACGATCTCACACCTCAGTTCACTCCACCCACAGCCGCAAAGTGGAATGGGTTATTTTCGATTAGCATGGAAACTGATCAGGGCATTCCGCTAAATAAGCGTGGCAGCGGCATCCGCCGCATGATCCTAGTGAGCTTTTTCAAAGCCGAAGCGGAACGTAGGCTTGCAACCAGCGCTAAACGCAGCATTATCTACGCTATCGAGGAACCGGAGACCGCACAGCATCCCAATAACCAGCGCATCCTTATCAATTCCTTCAAAACCTTGGTTTCTGAGCCTGGATGCCAAGTGATCCTCACTACTCATAGCCCTGGTTTTGCCGCCGACCTTCCCTTGGATGGGATCCGGTTTGTCACCCGGGATGCGGCAGATAATCCAGTGGTTGATGCAGGAGTAGACGTGTTTGGCGCTGTGGCGGATACCCTGGGGTTAACCCCAGATAGCCGGGTCAAAGTATTGATTTGCGTCGAGGGTCCAACGGATGTCCCCGCATTTCGATATCTCAGTCGTGCCTTGCATCAAGAAGATCCTACCATTCCCAATCTAGATACAGATGAACGGATTGCGTTCGTCGTATTGGGTGGCGGGACATTGAAACACTGGGTGTCCGAACACTACCTCAAGGGATTGGGGTGCCCGGAAGTCCATATTTATGACAGTGACGTAAATACTTATGGCGCAGCCATTGATGCCATTAACCAACGGGCAGATGGTAAAGGTTCGTGGGGGGCGTTAACGACTAAACATGAGATCGAAAACTACCTCCATCCTTCAGCAATCCAGGCGGCGTTTGGCGTGACCATTCCAATTGAAGACCAACCAGGTGCTGATGGTAAATCCGTTCCAAAGTTGTTTGGAGAAGCCTTCTCTCAAGCACGGGGTCATGGTGCCCCATTAGGGGAGAATAGGGCAAAAGCTAAACTTGCTGAGCAAGCTTTTCCAAAAATGACAGCAGCATTAATTCGCGAGCGCGACCCTAACGGCGAAGTCGAGGGGTGGTTTCGTCGCATTGGTGGAATGCTGAACGTATAAGTAGGCCAGAGAACTTCCACTAAGCGTTCTTCCGAGCGATTCGAATCACAGCTAATGAATGTAAAGAATACTTAGCTCTAGAGGCTCTGATTTGTCAGGGCTTTTCATATTTTGCAAGTTGTTAAATTGATGCTATTAAATTGAAATTTGACCTATCATTCAGGCTCAAAGCATTGAGAGAGGACACTATGGTTAAGATCAACGGTTTGGATTCGCTTCAGCGCCAACTCAAGGAAGCTAGTAGGGCGCTAGAGGCACTTGACGGCGAGCTAGGAACGGTTCGATTTGATCCTCACGACCCAAGCAGCATTGAAGCTGCAATACAGCAAATATCACATATTATTGATGAGAAGGTTGGCGGTTACTCATCAAATCCGATCATAGGCCCTCTTGCAGAGGAGATGAAGGAAAATTATCGCGAAAACATCATTCAAAAGGCTGCTGAAGCCAGATTAAAAGGTAACGATTGATGCCGTTGGATATATTTTCTGAATTAAACCATGCCGTCCTGGATCTGCAAGCTTCACAATTGCAGACCTATGAGCGCCCACTAAGAAAAATAGCTCAATTATTGAACCACGAAGAGTTATCTAGCTTTAATCAAGAACTCACCTCTAATGTAGATCTTGAGGCTTTTTTGATAGCGAGTGAAGCTACAGGTGGCAGTATGGTAGGCAGTTCCAAACTTGAATGGCCAGATAATTCAAGTCAATGCCTAGGATTAACTATCTTATTGTTGCAAAAGCTGGCCGAAGATCCTGGTTACGCAACGTCATTTGCACATGAGTATTTTTATTCCGGGAATAAAATAATTTCTGGTATCCATTCTTTAACTGGTCAGCTAATAATTCCATTCGTAAGAGATTATAAGAACTACGTCCAATCTAAAGGAGATATTAGACTTGTGAGACCAACAACCTCTAAAAAAATATTTATCGTCCATGGCCATGATGAAGGTGCCCGAGAGTCGGTTGCAAGATTTTTAGAAAGAATTGGATTTGAGCCGATTATTTTGCACGAACAAGCAAACCGAGGGCGCACTGTCATCGAAAAGGTCGAGGCACACGGAGATGTTGGCTTCGCAGTTGTATTATTAACCCCTGATGATGAAGGCTGCGCAAAAGGTGGGAGCACCGAACCGCGCGCCCGACAAAATGTTTTGCTTGAACTCGGTTACTTTATAGGGCGACTTGGTCGTGATCATGTCTGCGCACTAAAACGCGGCGAACTTGAAATACCGAGCGATTTTGCTGGTGTTGTGTGGGAGCCGATGGATAGTAGCGGAGGCTGGAGGCAAGCGTTGGCTCGCGAACTGAAAGCTGCCGGCCACCACATTGATTGGAATTTAGTAATGCAGTAGCTATTGCCAGCCAAAAATGGAGCGCGTAACAAAAATTATCTTCTGTCAGGCTGAAATCTCAGATTTGTTCTTTTGACTCAATGCGTAGACCAGCCTAAACAATTCTGCCTGGTACCTTGCATCGTCAAGAGCGTCGTGATTTCCCTTCTGACTTGGATTCACTACCTTATCAATGGCGCTTGACTTAGTGTCATACCAGGTGCATCCCGTTGCACCCATGAAAAGAGCCTTAATATCCAGTGCTGTAAAGCCAAACGGATTGTCGCCAAAGTATTTCAGGAAATAGTGGTTCACGAATCCCCAATCAAACGAAGCATTCAATCCCACAAATACCGGCGTACTATCTTGGGATACGTTCTCGGCGACCCAGGTAGCAAATTGTGACATTGCCTCACTTGGTGTAAGACCGTCTTTCTCAGCTTTTGCCAATGTCAGCCCTGTAACCGCCAGAGCTTCAGCGACCGATTTCTCGCTAATCGGCTTTAACATTACCGAGAAGGATATCTCTGGTTGATACGCCAAACACGCACCCACCGTTAGCATGCTGTGTTCACCGACAATGGGCCCGGCAGTTTCGATATCGACCGAGATAAAAACTTCACGTTTTTTCATTAGCTTACTCCGGTTATCGCGGTTGAATCATCCTGCCATCACAGGTGATGGCTCCAGTTCCGCAAGAGCTTGGTGGAAGTGCTCAATCGTCAGCGGCGAATCAGGAAACGCCAAAGACACAGCGGCCGGGTACAAGCGCGTCCGAATATCAGAGTATGTCCAAGCCGGTTTAGTTTCTGTTGCTGCCGTCGACTGAATCAGTCTATTGATTTCAGTCGCCGAGAATCCCATATCACCCAAATCCTTTGTGAAAAGCTCCTTCCGTTCTTCGTCCGTTGGTCGTACAAACTCCTCAACAATCGACGCGCGGCGAATGATTGCGGCGTCCAGAGCAGCTAGACGGTTTGTACAAAGGATCGCAAAAATACGGCCGCCATGCTTGCGTATATTGTCGATAGATTGAATCAACGTGTTCACGCCTACTTTATCTTCGTGATGACTATGGTCCTGACTGCGCGACGCTCCCAGAGAGTCACCCTCATCAATGATCAAGAAACCACGACCCTTGCCTGGACCGATGGATCTGGTAATGTCTTCGAAGGCTTGGGTAATCAGAGTCCCCATTTCACCGACCTTACCTGTTCCACGGACTTTATTACTCAGTTTGAACAGAATAGCATCTTCGATTTTTGCATCACGCGCCAAGCGGTTCGCGATTGCCTCGGCAGTTGCGGTTTTGCCAGTTCCAACATCGCCATAGAAAATGGCTAGGGGATACTGGTCATTCAATAGTCCAATGACCGAAAGTTGCTTTTTGTGATGCGTTTGACTCCAACGCTCCAATTCATTCGCCTGCAGAATGAGCTGAAGCCGCTTTTTCACGCGTAGGTAGCGTGCCTCGAAGCCTAATAATTTCTGTGCTTGAAGATCCAGCTGGGCCGTTGGAAGGTTAGTTTTTAATTCAAATACCGAAGGGTTACTCACGAAAAATCCTCTCTGTTAGTCCCAAAGCCGTTGCTACTGTAATCACGGCCAGCCGCAGAAGTAAGTCCCTTATGGCTCGTATCAGCTGATGATGGCACCCAAGAAACCTTTAATGGGAGCTTCGCGCGCGCCTCTGTCGATGACGAATCGGAATACCGCAAATGTATGCGAATCCGTCCGCCGTTGTCTTTCGGTGTCAAGGGCCATAAGACGCCGCCGGGTCGAGCGGTCCCTGTCGCGCCTTCGGTCTGAAACTCATATTTGATTGCCCGTAACTCGGTGGAACCATTCATGAGCGTCACATCGGCGAATTTGAGATGGTTTTTCTTAGCCAGCACTTCAATGTCATGGGCATATTCCGCCGCATCGACTTCGGTCATTGCTTTGGTTGTGTTGGCAATCATAATTAAGTCAGCCTTGACACTGCGCATGACATTTTCAACATCTGCAACTGTATAGGTACTAGTACTTGAATATGTGCTCATAATCATTAACCTTTGGTCTTAAAGCGACTACCGAAAATTTCTTTCCAGATTTCTTCATTGTTTTCAACGGATGCGTAGGTCGCTGTTTCCCAAGCTACTTCCGCAGCTTTCGCGATCAGCTCCTGTTCTTCCGCAGTAATACGGGATGCCACATTGTTCTCCGGACTTGCCGGGTCAATAATTACAACCGGATCACTGAAGCTAACTACCGGCTTGCCAGCATTTTCCGGAAAATCGATGCGTTCACTCAATTTCGTACGGGCGATATAAACCAAAAATTCTCTGAGACGCTTCTCAATGCTCTCTGCGGGACCATCCGTATCAACAAGATGAGCAAAAATAAGTTCGATATGAAAGGATTTCAGGCCAGCGATGTCGTGAAAGTGCCTCCAGCGCTTTGCTAAGCGCACCAATGTACGGAAGTGCTTGTCTTTATCTTTTCGCGTGCGGATGAACTGAATGTGACACGGCGCGCAGGTAAGGTTCTTAACTCCGGTCTGAATGTCATACTGCCAACCGTGATCTGGATCCGTGCTGTGCTGCAGGACCGGGACGACGTCTACTTCAAGGCCGCTTTTGACAAAAGTTACCTTAGCTGCGCGACGCTGAATTTCGAAATCCTCAACTTTTTTGGTTGGGTAGATCTCTATCAACAAATCGTAAATCTTATTGCACAGTTCCTCGTAGGACTTACTGTTTTCCTCTACACCGGTAATGTAGAAAACAACATCAACATCCGTCGGATAGTCATCGATCTTGCGCAAAATAGTGTATTTAGCAAACGAACCAGCCTTCACTACCTTTGTGACTTTTAGCTTTGATTTGTCAGTAATACGCTTTTTTAGCTCACTTACGAGGTTGTCAACCTGCGCGTGGTATTCCTTGCGCTTCTCACCTGGAAGACGCAACACGTTATGGTCGAAATATTCAAGCTCTGCATTTGATAGAGGCATTGTTTCTCCATGTTTCAATACATCAAAAATGAACGATTTAATAATTAATCTTGCAACGACATACCATTCGCTATGTAGTCGACGGTTACGGCGGCGGCAGCTTTCGCAGCCAAAAGGTGAAACCTGTTGTCTTTCTTCGAATCACCGAAATCGCTGATACCACGAACCATTAGCACGGGTTTACCGAAGTTAGCGCATGCAGCAAAAAGGCCCGCACCTTCCATTTCAGCGATCTCAATTTTGCCGTGAAGCTCACGCATACCAAGAAACTTCTCCGGATCGCGGAGGAGTTTTTCGCCACTAGCAACAGTGGCAGTCTTCGGCATCACTCCCTGAACAACTGAGCCGGCTTCAACATGGTCGGGGAATTCAATGCTCAACGTCTTGTAGCTGTCCGTGAGGCGAGATTCGAGGGTCGCTCGGTTAGAGAGATAGGAACTGACGTCCTGGCGAACCCGCATTTTCAATCTGGTTATTTCTGGTCGAGCTTCGATCTTGCCTCCCTCAACAAGAGCGGCACCTTCATAGGCGACGACTCGCTCCGCAAGGACGACCTCTCCCAGCGCGCATTTGTCTCGAAGACCAGCCGCTATGCCCATCATCATTACGTTAGCTGGATTCAGCTCTCCCAAGAGCATAGAGGTCACAGAAGCCGCGTCTACATTGCCAGCCCCCGCAAAGCATGCCACTACACAGCTGACCGTCTTACCTCCATGTTTAGAGACAGGCGCTCTCCATACATGCAAACCGTTCTTTGTTGTGAAGTGCTCGGCATCTTCCGCGATTCCGAATGCTTGCTTAGCAGCTGCCAACTCTACATCTAAAGCAGTGAGTACAAGTACATCCGGGGGCAAAGCCTCAATCCTGGCCTTTTCTTCCTCATAAAAGATTTTGACAATGCGTTCGCTGATATCAGACAAGGAAATCACAGGTTCTTGCAGGGACAGGGCAGGCAGAACCTTAACAACTTTATTACCGCTATTCGGCATATAGGTCAGGGGATTGGTTTGAAAATTCTTCAGCACGCCAAGTGCACCGGCACCATCTTCACTATTTGCGCCCAATTGCAAATCGAGTGGAAGTACGGGCAACAATTTCTTCGCCATCTTGCGAGCCCGATCCAAAACACCCTTCCCACCGCCCAACGCCACCATTGCGGTTGCATGCTCAATCTGCTCGTCGCCAACATTGCCACCTGTTAACACTTCCTCTTCGATATGGATGAATTCGGCGACGCCACGCGCAGTCATCCCCGTTAGAAGCTTACGCTGCTCGGCGTTGGCCTTAGATTGGAGACGCTCTTGGGAAGTGACAATTTTTAAGCGCACCTTTGAACTATTGCCAGAGATCAGCTTGTCAACAGCCTTAGCCACAGTCCAGTCGAATAGCAACGGCTTGTTATCTGCGTTGACTGGTTCTGCGGCTACATAAATAACAAAACCGCCACCAGCGTTAAGCACTTCTTCAACAAATGAGTAAACAAACTCATGTGCACGATCAATGAGAGAGTTTTCTGTGGTGTTTGAAATGCTGCCAGCAAGGAGAATGTGACTGGATGCCAGCATTAGGAAGTTTGCCATTCGTAATCTCGCTTAATTCTTTTTAATTAGGCGCTGTTCCTACGCACAACGAGATTCGCTCTCTTAGAGTGATTAATAGGGATCTTTGCCTAAGCCCAACAATAAGTTGATCAATAGATAGGCGCTATTTTCCACATTTCAAGAGCTGTGTTACATAAAAATCATCGTGGATTCGGGATGTTAAAGCAGATGTTCCGGAACAACATAATTTTCATGGGCAATAAGTCTTAGGGGATAGCCCTCATGGAAAGACCATAATTTGGTAGGCAGGCCTATCAAGCCAGAACGTGAGATATACCGTGCTGTAATCAGCCAAGTACAAATTTCACCTGAGGAATATCTTTCCGTAGGTACTGCTTTATTAGCAGGCCATATTGGGGTCCATTAGCTTGGAATGCCTACCTTCCATCTTCATGCATAGCGCTCCATCCACCGGGCATAAAATCAATTAATTGGCTGATATTCTCAGATAGTTATTATCAACTAGGTATTTAATTATGAAAAATAATGATGAGGCATTTAAATAAACCAAGAGGCACGAAATATCGCGTAATCTATGTTTTCAGCAGATATTGCTACCCTTTGAGGGCGGCGCGTAATAAAACTTATATTTTTGGGTATGAAGGATGGTATATGGGGATCAAAGGCGTTGAACTTAGAAAGTATATTCCAATAATAAAATGGCAGAAGAATGAACGACTCGCTTTAAGTTTTTTAGAGGAAGATATTAAACAGTGTGTTTTACCATGTTTAGAAATAAGAAATCATGACCAACACACCAAATTGTTGGAATGCTTTGAAGAAGTTTGGGATGCACCTGCCATCATCGATTACGCAAATCCTCAAGGCGTACTTACTGTTGAGCGTATACGAGAGCTCCGAGAGTTTCTTAAATATGCTAGAGATAACGAACATCCAATAGTACCAGCACTTAACCCAATGGATGCATTAGTTTATTCAAATACAAATTTAATAAAAGCCATTTCAAAACACGAAGAAATTGCTTTGAGACTTAGAGTAAGTGATTTTAAAATAACTGATGCGAACATTGCGAACTGTAAAAAAGCAGATGAATTATTTGCTGGAAAAAATAAACGTCTAATTGTTGATTTTGGAAATTCGCCTCAAGAAAAAGACGCTGTTAATTTGAATGATTTGGATTTAAATCTAAAAAAATTAAGATCTGAAGGATTCAAAAATATCCACATCATATCAGGTGCTTTTCCAAGTGATCTATCGAGCGTGAAAAATGGTCCGAAAAATTTTATTCGGTATGATTTAGAATTTTGGAAAAACATACAATCTCGTCACTCTAGGGGGCCTTTGGGATATGGAGACTACGGCATATTATCCCCAGGTTGGACAGAAGAGACTTTACAGAGAAGAGGATCGAGAGTCGCAATTCGGTATACCTGTGAAGGATCTTGGTTTATCTTGCGGGGTGCAAATGCGAAGAAATCAGAATCGATAGCACTCAGCGAATTGTTGTTAAATGTTTATGAGGATGTTTTTAAAGGCGCAGACTATTCATGGGGCGATAAGATAATCGCAGATCGAGCTAATCAGGAACTGAAGGACAAGGATAAAAAATCAGGAGGATATCATTTCGCAGAGGCTTGGAATCATCACATTACATTTGTGATAAAAGAATTGATAAAAAAGACTCCATAGACTTTTCAGTAAATCTATAATTTAGTTGAGTATGAGAGCTATCTTGAGGCTCTCATACTCAAGAGTTTAGGTTAATAAAAGAAACTCTTTGAAGTAAACATTCTTGAACGAAAATTTTTAGCGTTTTTAATGGTAGCGCATTAGCTAAATGCTCATGTAGCAGATAAAGACTTTTACTCTTCCAGCCTTTAGAGCTGCCAATTTTCTCCAAAATTGAAAGGCATTCGTCCTTTTTCAATAGCGTTACCAAATAGAACGGTTCGTGGTATTTGTTTGCTTTTGCCGAGCGAACTATTTTAAATGGCTCATTTTCGTTTTCAAGCACTGCAATAACTCCCCACCATGATGGAAGAATGGGCAGCGCTTTTTTCAGGTGGCGTTCAGCTGCTACAAGAGTAATCTTGTCGAATACTCGGCTGTAGCCATTACCTTGCTGCATCAGCCTAGCAAGATTATCGCCTGCACTCTTTATCTCGTAACAATGCATATCAGATACATCAACCAAATCGGCACGATACTGCCCTCCATTTAATTCAACCTCCTCTAAAAAATAAGGAACACCCGGAGGTGACAAATGGTTGGATAAAGCTCTTTTTATTTCCGCTTCTCGCATTTCGTTTCTACCCAATCAAAATCCTTGTGTAACAAGATAGCATATTTTTCTGGAACTTAATATGCAAATATGCAATATTAATAACATGAAAAAGCCTAAACCACCAAACGTTATAGTCGAGGAGCTGCGCCACTTTTTTGCACAAAAAGGGGTTGAAAGCAGCACAAAAATTGCGGAAATGAGCAAAATTGGTCAAAGTCAGGTGTATCGAAACCTGTTTGAGAAACCAAAGCGTGTGACGAAGACGTTAAAATCATTATGCAAATATGCAAATATTTCAATTGATTTCGAGTTGGAATCACCAGACCCATCATCATCGGCAATTTTGATGAAAGCATTGTCAGAAGTTTGGGATGGCTCTGAATCTCAAGCACGGCGAATATCCCGATTTCTTTTTGCTCTAAAGCGGGCAGATATGTGAAAATATATAAGCAACTTAATGGAGGAGGCAAAGATGAAAGAAAAAATGACTCCTTTATCAGCTAAACAACCATATGAATCCCTAAAAAAAGCAGGTTACTCCAAGGTATTAATTGGAAAGTTTTTACCTGACTGGTGGGACGACGCCCTCTTAAAAACCAGTGCGGGATTATTTCAATTCGCAAATATTCTGCAAAATAAATTAGGGTTGTTAGTTCACTTTGAAACAAACGGAGAATTAGTTGTCAGTGCTAATAATCCACAGTCACGATTTAAACATCGACAAGACACCGATTCTTCCGAGCTTACAATATCAGCAAACTTCGGGCGAGCACTGGGCTCAATTGCAATACATTGCATCAATCATCAATATATTCCTTTGCCAGAAAACGCATCGCAATTAAGAGAAAAAATCATTGCAACAAGTGGAAAGCCCTATGTGGACTTTCCAGGATTGGTTAATTTTTGTTGGAAATCGGGTATACCGGTTCTACAACTAGATTTCGTGCCTTTGAAAGCGAAACGAATGGCAGGAATGGTCACTCGCATAAAAGATAGGCCGGTAATCATATTAGGCTACAAAAATGATCAACATGCTAAACAGCTATTTATTTTATCCCACGAGTTGGGGCATCTACAGAAAAAACATGTCAAAGAAAACGAAACATTGATTGATGAAGATCTTGATTCTATTGCCGAGAAAATTAGTGGAGATAAAAAAGCTCGTCAGGATATTGAAGAAAGAGAAGCAGACGAATTTGCGCTAGAAGTTCTTAGAGGAGCTAATAAAATCCCATATGGCTTATTGGGCCGACCGGATTCACCTGCAACATTAGCTGTCAATGCAATAAAACTTAGCAAATCCATCAACGTTGATCCTGGACACATTATTCTGTCATATGCTTATGAAACACATGAGTGGGTCATTGCCACTCAAGCGATTGCTTTTATACCTAAAACTAATGATGCATTGAATATTGTCAAATCTGAATTTTTATCAAATGTTGACTTAACACAATTGAGTGAAGAGAACCAATCATATCTTCTATCAATGCAAAATATAGTAATTTCAAGGTGATGGATTGCTTTATTTATTAGACAGCGACGTAGCCAAAAAGCTCGTTCAATATAATTTGATAGCAGAGTTAATACATGGATTAGGCTGTAAGGAATCCGATTTAGCTATCCTTCCTCAACTTAAGTATCAGTTGGGGTTACATCTTGTCGACAAGTCGAAGGCATTAAGAAAACTGGGCACATCACAAGCAGTATCAGCAGCAGTTCGATTGGTGACTAATGCTACTGAGGTAGTAATTACATCTAATGCTGCTAATCCTATATTAAGTTTAAATCATCCTAACTTAGACAGCGGAGAAAAGACCTTATTAGCTGCTCTCGCGACGCAAGTAGATGATAAATTGATTAGCGGAGATAAGAGAGCATTGGTAGCCATATCAAAAATTGGGGATCTGCCAATAGAAAATCTCTGGGCAAGAATACTCTCGTTAGAAGAAGCTATATTCATAATTGCAATATCTAATACATTTAAAAATATTTCAGATAAAATCTGTAGCCAACCAAGTGTGGATACAGCAATTAGTATTGTTTTTGGGAAATCAACAAAGAATGATTTCGAAAGTGTTAAGGAAGGATTAATAAGTTTTATGCAGAGCTTACGTGTTGATACTCAGGGATGCTATTTTTTTCCAAAAGTTTAGTAGATATTTTCTGGATAGATAATCCTGCAAGGCTCAAGAGTTCTTCACAAGCAGAATCTATATTAAAACTCCGATGCAATACGATTCGCCCAACTCTGAAATGCAGAGTCGGGTGTTTCATCATTAAGTTCCCTCGGGTGATGAATGCATGTATGCATTAGCGTCATGCGTTGCAAGCTGTCCCTAAGCGAGCCTGTAAAAAATTCTGTGTAACTGCCAGCTCAACGATAATCCATCAATCGCTCATCAAACACAATCATAAAATGATTGAGCGCTGCTCTCCAATTGCGAATGGGCATAGTCCATTTTTTGGAGGCATCCTGGATTGCCAAGAAAATCACTTTCTTGGCTGATTCATCCGTTGGAAATAATTTGCGCTTTTTGATTGCCTGACGGATTACGCTATTCAGCGATTCAATCGCGTTGGTGGTGTAAATTGCGCGACGAATGTCTTCAGGGTAAGCAAACAAGGTGCGTATATTTTCCCAATGGGTATGCCAGCAGCGACTAATTTGCGGGTACTTTTCATCCCAGCGCGCACCGAGCTGCGCGAGCGCCAGCAGTGCCTCTTCTTCAGTGATGGATTGGTAAATTCGCTTCAGGTCTGCCGTAACGGCTTTGTAGTCCCTCCACGGCACGTATTTCACTGAGTTGCGTACCATGTGTACGATGCACAGTTGAATCTGCGTTTCGGGAAAGGCCGCGTTAATCGCCTCCGGAAACCCTTTTAGCCCGTCAACGCATGCGATCAAAATGTCTCGAACACCGCGATTCTGTAGCTCCGTCAGCACGCCCAGCCAAAATTTTGAGCCTTCATTTTCCGAGAGCCACATGCCTAATAATTCTTTCTGGCCCTCCATGGTAACGCCCAATGCAAGGTAAATGGATTTGTTGATAACCTGCTTATCCTGGCGAATCTTTACCACGATGCAGTCGAGATAAACAATAGGATAAACCGAATCCAGCGGGCGCGATTGCCATTCGACGACCTGCTCAATAACAGCATCTGTCACTTTGGAAATAAGAGTAGCAGAGACGTCTGCACCATACATGTCCTTGAAAGTGGCTACGATTTCGCGGGTGGTCATGCCCTTGGCGTAGAGGCTTAGTATTTTGTCATCCATCGACGTAAAGCGGGTTTGGTGTTTCTTCACCAACTGCGGCTCAAAGCTGCCTTCGCGATCACGCGGCGTTTTGAGCTCCATCTCACCGTCTTCCGTTTTCAGGGTTTTGGTGGTGTAGCCGTTGCGGCTATTGGCAGCACCTGATTTTTGGTGTTTCTCGTAGCCAAGATGGGCATCAAGTTCACCGTTGAGAGCTGCCTCAACGGTGATTTTGGTGAGCATTTGACTGAAGTCGCTCAGGTCTTTCTCAGTCTTCATGTGCTTTGCTGCTTCGCGCGCAAAGGCTTCAAGGTCTTTTTTGTTCATACTGTTTATCCTGCCTATATGAGGTTAATGATAAACAGTTACACAGATTTATTTACAGTCTCCCCTATCCCAGTGGCCTGACTTTTTTACCAAATCATCTAGTATTGTTTGGATTGTAGTTACCACAGAGCTTTCATCCTGCAGCCGAAACGCCAAGGTTGTTAGCCGATGGTTGTCGCTGAGGTCAATCTCGATCAAGTGGATGCAGTCACCACCTGCGATCTCTAACTGCGCATAGAGAAATGCTCGTTTAATAGGATGTTTAATATACATAAACTTTCTGACGTGCTTGACATCTATCAGGCCTGTTTCTTCGTGAACCTCTGAAACACTCAAGTGCTCAACGTTTTTTATTAAGCTTAATGCCTTTCTGATCCCCTCCGCGAATATCGGACACCTTAGAAACTGAGTAAACTTACTCCAGAGGTGATCCATGAGCAAGAAACCAACCCCAAAAGAGAATAAGAAGTATACAGCCGAGTTCAAAAGTGAGGCCATTAAACTGGCCGAACGATTGAGCGTAGCGGAAGCCGCCGAAAAACTGGGCATATATGCCAGTCAAATTTACAGTTGGCGTAGCGCACTCAACAATAGCCGTACTGATGTTGAAAGAGAATCGCTCCTCGCCGCTGAAAATGCACGCCTCAAGCGTCAGCTCGCCGAGCAAGCAGAGGAGCTTGAAATCCTAAAAAAGGCGGCTACCTACTTCGCGAAGCATCAAAAATAAAACGCTACGAATTTATGCTGACAAATAGCGCGCTATATTCAATCGCGATGATGGCGCGCGTTCTGTTGGTTTCGCGAAGTGGGTATTACAGCTGGCTTGATAATCGTGAAATGGTTAGTTGGCGCATGCAGCAAAGAGAAGCGATTGATGCGTTGGTAAAGGCAGCATTTGAGGCTGGAAAAGGCCGGTATGGCGCGGATCGGATTTTTTATGATTTGGCGGAGCAAGATAATCCGCTCGACATAAAAACCATTCGGAAAAGCCTGAAACGGCAGGGGTTAATTGCAAAAGCGGCCAAGCTGTTCAAGGTGACTACGGACAGCAATCATACACTACCTGTTGCGCCCAACCTGTTGGCTAGAGATTTTTCTGCGCAACAACCTAATGAAAAATGGGTGACCGATATTACTTATATTCAAACTACAGAAGGTTGGTTGTATCTGGCCGTGATGATTGATTTATATTCTCGAAAAGTTGTTGGTTGGTCGATGAGCAAACATATTGATGCGCAATTGGTTTGTGATTCATTGATGATGGCGTTGTGGCGACGAAAATTCCCAAAAAGCGTTATTGTTCACAGTGACCGTGGCAGCCAATATGTATCGCATGCGTTTAGGGATTTACTGGAAAAATATTCGCTAATACAGAGTATGAGTCGCAAGGGTGATTGCTGGGACAATGCGTGTGCGGAAAGCTTCTTTCATTCACTTAAGGTTGAGCTGGTTCACGGCGAGCCATTGCTAGATGGAAAGCACACGCGCGAATCTATTTTTGAATATATCGAAGTGGATTACAATCGCTACCGCCGTCACAGCGCTATTGGCTTTGTTAGCCCCGAGCGCTTTGAGGCAAAAAATGTATGTTAGTTAACTGTCCGAAGTTGGCGGTAGGGATCATTCTTATATAATTAAAGAATCCAATATTCGATGTTGCCGCGTCATCTTGTGTCTTGAAATCTGCTGATTTATGACGACCTTGTCCTGTTCCTCCTAATATACTCAATGTTTTATTCTTTATTTCCTTTTCTTTTTTGGCCTGCTCATCGTTTTTCCCTAATTCGACCACTTGGATATTGAAGACACGCTGTGTATTCAATATCTCATTGAAATATAAAGCGCCTTTAGGAACATCCAGTATTTTCGCTCTAGTTAAATTCGATGGACTTTCGCTATCTCTAATTTCAGGGTCAAACGCCTCTCTCGTCCTCGTGTTACCGGACCTTTTGTTATCTTTTGATTTGGTCTCTTTTTCATATTTAACATCTAATGGATGATGGAAACTGACCGTGTGAAATCGATCAGTCATAGGCAATTTGGCGACACTTGAAATCTCATCTACCAAGATATTTTTACCGTAAGTTCGTGTATGCGCCCGAATGAAGACGCCATCCATTTCGAATGGCTCGAACTGGAAAAGCCACATCCTTGCGCTCGGTTGCTCTACAGATTTTTCCAGAAGATTTTTATAAATTGACAAGTAACTATTCATAACCCCAGGATTTAAAGTAAGCCACGCGAGATAACTTTGGTGCGCCTTGATATCAAGAAGATTGTGCGGATATTCCTCGTGTAAACGAACATGTGCATGGGAATTATCTATATCCACATCAATTAAGCGATTTAAATTCGATTCATAAAAGGCGGCCCTTGTAATTAAGGTTGTCTTAAAAAACAAAACTCTTGCCAACTCGATACAAGGTATCCAAACGTAGTACCGATTATATGAAAACCTGAAAAGCAGTTGGCTTCCATATTCTTTAGGTAAATAATTTCTGGTCGTAAAACTTTCGTAGTCTGCGAGGGTTTGAATAGACCATTCAGCAAAGGGGGGAAGATCAATTGATACGAGACTGGAGCCCGGTCTGGTAATTCTCTCTTTTGAGTAAATACGACCAACTGCCAGTGCTGGTAATGCTTCTATAGCAAGAGCAATTTTAGACTTATTCTCATCAGGCAGTAAAAACTCACAAGCTATGTTCCAATTGCC
Organism: Cellvibrio sp. KY-GH-1; assembly: GCF_008806975.1. NCBI lineage: Bacteria > Pseudomonadati > Pseudomonadota > Gammaproteobacteria > Cellvibrionales > Cellvibrionaceae > Cellvibrio > Cellvibrio sp. KY-GH-1. Next base: position 3,977,707 of record NZ_CP031728.1, on the reverse strand, counting down.
CTTAGGATAGCGAAAGCAGTTTCCAATATTTATCAATTTTGCTTGGTCAGGTACTTTGCGGAATGATGTATGTAACGCCAAGAGATAATTTCCTTTTTAATTTATTAATATATTTAATGATTGATGGTGTTTGGTATTCTTTTCTTATACCAGCCTTACGTAGAATTACCCAAGTCTCTAGTGATTGATGGTTAGCGAATAACTCTTCGATAGCCTGGTCGATTCGTCTTTTACGATAACTTTCTGGTGATTCAGCCAGCCGACTAATAAATTTGATTGAGCATGGAAGCTTATCTTGGTTTTTCTCAAGTAGCGACCGTCGCCCAGATTGCTGAATCAGCCACGACATACTGCATCTCCCACTCTTGTTATTCAAGCTACCTACCTCTTTTAGGTGCTTCAAGTGGTTCACCATTTCGTTATCACGCCTTTTCCAGTCAATAAGCTGCCGCTTCTCATACCTATATACAGAATCAGGTTTATTTCGTTGCAGCCAGTAGCGATCGTTTCTGTAAAGCCAAGCATATAACGCACAAAAGCCGCCACAAGTCCTCAACCATTTTATCCCTTGCAATGGATTCGCTGCGATAGCCAATTTCCATTCTTTACGTTTCATCGCGAGAGCTGGATGATTGCTTTTAAATTTACTTGTTTCTTGCTTCTGGAGTTTCGGAACAAGATGGCAAGCACACACTACAGCATCTTGTGGCGAGATTTCCCCCATCGCTTGCCAAACTGCTAGATGGTAAAGGTAATGAAAACTCTTCCTATGCTTACGAAATAAATTCTTTACCCAATAGAAATTATCAGTCGCCAAGCCCAAAATATTCAGTAAGCAGGACGACCAGTAATTTTCCATGTAAATTGAAATTTCATCATGGTCGACTCGCTTGCCAACTGTAAAATTTTTCGATTCCGCTAGCTGCCGATAGTACATTGACCATTGTTCATGCGAGATTGAATAGCTTTCATCCAGGTTTATCAACTCATTAATATGCTGGCTTAACTGCATCAGTTTCTGTTTTTGCTTCGCAGTCAAATCTAGCGGAATCTTTCTGACTAGGCTGGCATTGATTGCAGGAAAAAATTCATACTTACCCTGTGGTCGAAACAAGGCATCCGTTTCATACAAATACTCTTTGTGAATTGGACATACCATTACACCGGATAACTGGTGTAGCCGGTGCCAATAAGGTTCACCGAACAACTCCAACTCATCACGATAACAATGTTTACAGAGTCTTAAAAATTTCGGGACTTTGATGTTTGATGCAGAAACCCCTGTTCTGGTGTGAACATCCCAAGCCTTGCCCATTAGTACTGACTGGACAACCTTTTCGTTTCGGTCTGCTTGCAGGAAATATTTGTACGCAGGATAGAGACTATGCTTCGTTAACCATTGGTCTGCTGCTATGTGTGTCAGGTGATATGTTTTCTGTTCCAGATCCAATAAATGTCCCGGAAAATCGACGACGGCGGCCACGTTTCGGGAGCCAAACAAATCGTTAACGATCTGCCTGTCCGATACAATACCTTGGTGTAGTTTATATCTGGCTATAACGCTGTAAAGCAATTCGTCTGGGTAGGGTACCGGGAAATACCCCAGCACTTAGCTTACCTTTAGGCAATCGCTGACAGCAGCAATTATGCCTGCTGTTTTTAGTGCTTCATGCATTGTCGAATTTCTCCGTTGGCTATAAATATAACGGATATCGTTTTCTTGTAATTGATCCCATAGGGAAACTTGCGGTTTTTTTGAGGGATTTTTTACTTTAGGTGGCGTTGGGGTCGAATGCAAAAGATTCAGCATTCTGTGAACAACTTGCATAGTGTCCAGATTTGGATCTTCTTTTAGAGCTGCCTCTATAAGCGGGACAGCGATATCCCTATTAATTCCAAGTAATTCAGCAGCAGCCATAATGGTATTGATTTTGTCGTTATCCAGCGGCAACATTGATTGCTCAATATCATTGGCAAAATATTTTTGCTGTTGCAGTGCCTGAAGAAGCTTGGCCTCCACCTCAGGCATTACCAAATCACCATACTTAACTATTTCTTCGGGATTTCCACTGCGAAGTGCTTGGAGCATTTTATGAACCGGTTGCAGATCGTCCTCATAAACTTTTTTAATTAGCTCAACAGTCAATGTTTCCTTGCCGAGGATCATTGCGCGCCACTGCGATAAAACGTAAAGCTTCACCAAGATGTCGATCACTCCCTGACTCAATTCATAAAGAGTGTCCGTTATTTGTTGCGTTAAATTTCCCTTACTGCGCAACCATTGGTACTTCCAAATATAACTCACTAATCTATTCCATTCGTCATCTTGTGGAATGCGATCCCATAAGACATTACCTAATCCTGTAGTGCGTTTCGCGATTTTAAAATCTGTTGCAAAAAGATTTCGCGCCTTAGGTGTACCTACAAATACTACAGGCACTCCTATAGAGTTAGTTAAGGTTACGAAGAAATCCAACATTGCCTCCTCGCCTCCGGATCGCTTCTTACTTAGATGCTGGATCTCATCTATAACCAACACACCTATTGCGTGAAGGTTCGCGATTTGGGCCATTTCAGCGATCAAACTATCTACACTTACTCTGGGTTTACAGTAAGTATTAAAGTATTGGGTGCCTATACGACTATCTACAGCACGAAAAAAGTTATAGCAAAGTTCGGTCAATGATCCATTACGTGGACATTCGAGTTTCAACCAAGGAATCTGAATTACATGGAGGTCAGGATGAAAAATTGCTTTGGGATACGTCTCAAGACATTTTTGCACTGCTTTAGTTTTGCCACAGCCAGACAAACCTATGATGGAAAAACCGACTGCAGTAGATTCAACTTCTCTTCTTACTGTTAAGTTAATATCTTTGTTAACAATCCGGTCATAGCCATTGTTTAAATGTTTCTTGAAAGCTGCTGTAGCAGGGTTCCGGCCAATATACCCTTGACGAATCAGCACGCTAAGTTTCTGCTCTAACACACCATGCTGTACTCTCGGCTGGAAAAACTGGTGGGTTAATCTTTGCAGCGCATGAATTCTCTGATGCCAATCCAGGTTAAGTTCCCTCTCATCAAATGATGGTGGTACTACCATGCCCTTAAGAACTGATTGCAAATCCTTCAATAGCGGTAATGCGCTGATGAAAGGGTTATCGGTGTATTCGGGTAATCCGTGATCTTTGTATTTAGCGATTTCTATTTCATTTACATCAGTTTCCATCATCGTCACCGTAAATGATATCCAGCATATTAGGGACGCTATAATCTTGTAGTTTTTCGCCTGACAGATAAACCACATTATCTTTTTTAACTGGAAGCTTTTCTCGTTTCGATTGTGGCGGCATCACGCCGTTTCGGGCACGATTAACATCAATTTCATTTTTCTTGTTTTCCCGGATGTTGGCTGTTCGTTGAGACTTTGGCAGGTGAGACATGTCTTTGTTTTTTGACCGAGCTTCCTCAACGATCTCTTCGATTTTTTTATCGCGCGTTAATTCACCCTTCAACTTCGTGAGTTTCGACCTCGCCCCTGTTTTGGCTTGCTCTTCCTGAATTCTCCATACGTCCCAAAATGTTAAGCCTCGAAAAGCTCGACTTCGTTCGGTTAGTTCAAAGGGAATGAACTTGTCGTACTTGCCATCCGGACGAAAGTAAATAGTGTCCGTGCAATGTGGATCGTAAGCGACTAAGACCTTCATTGATTTTCCTTTAATCCTTTCAAACCATCCTTCCTTAACCGCGATAGCGGCGCTGTAATAGCAACCAAACAGATTCAAGCCTAATTCGGAGACAGATACTTCTTTATGGGGCATTAAGTTGACAGCAGCCAGTTCTTCGTTGACTCCCCTAAGTTTGCCCGTACGATTTTGTATTCCCCAGTTCCATAACGCTAACGGGATAAGCGGCAGATTTGTTGGTATATCGCGATCAGGATCGTAATATTCCATTGCATGTGTGGTGTTATAAATAATGACGCAATTAATAATGATGCGAGTGATATCTCTTAGTGTAAGTTCGGCGTCCAGTCGATAATCCGAACCACCACGTTTTTTAACGATGTTGTTAGTGACGTAACCTTCAACGTAAGGTTTAAAGTCAGCCTGCAGTGTTCTAAATTGTTGTTCTACAATGCCTTTCCAATCTGCTCTGAACGATGGAGTGTTTTGGACGTTAATAAATAATGCCTCGGAAAGCACTTCTACAGCTTTTCCTATTAGCTCACCTTTATCCCCAAGAATAGCTTCAGGCTTACCAATGACTGGCCATTCGTCTTGATTGATAGTAATACCGTAACTTGCGCAATATCGCACCTTGTCAAACATGGTGTTTGCTAATGCAAACATTGCACTTACCCATGATGGCCCTTCCAATCCTACGTGCACACCAGTAATCATTCGGCTGAATACATCGATCACAATATAAATTACCGGACGACCAACAATAACGCTGCGAGTCTCTTCATCAATTAAATAAAGGTCACCAATCGTTGCATCGATCTGGTATAGGCTGCCAGGACCCATTGCACTTGCCGTCGATGACCCCAAGACAGGACGGTAGTCTTTCTGATAAATAATCTCGCCGAGTCGTTTTTTAATTTTTTCAGTTTCTGTCACTTCTTTTTGGAGAAAGTAATAGAATTGTTCATAGGTTGGAGCCTCGGCGAGCTGCTCTTCGTTGTTTTTCTTAGTGCTATCAAATCCAAGCAGAAACAATGCTCTGCGGTACACGAACTGAACAGTATTTCCATCTTTTGTTAAGTAATAGACCTTAATAACGGTACGAAATATTCTTTCTATTTCTATTGTGATGTTGGTACCAATGCCTAGTGCTACTTTGCGAGGACGTCCGCGTTTTTTATCGGTGATAGCTTTAGGTTTGTTCGGACTTCCTTTATTGGTTGTATCTGGATACAACGCATTGGGATTCTTGCCACGTTGCCAATATTCTCTGAGTTTTCTGTATACCAATGCTTTAGTGGTCTCATGCTTTGCAACCATCGCTTGGATCATCTTGCCGCGCGAACCACGTTCATAAATAGCAGGCTCGTCAGTAACATACGGCTCCACCATTTCCCACGCTTTTTTCTGAATATTTTTCGCCCATTGAGATTGCTTGGTTGGGTTCAAGATAAATAATTCAAAAGGGTCGTCGATCCAGCGCATCTCTTCATTAGCAAGGTGTTCAACTAGAACCGCACGCTCTACTTGTTGAGGCAACGCATTTTCAGCGTCTATATCTATCCAATAGATTGTCTTTGGTTCGCTCCATAAAATGCGATAGCGGTGACCCGATAATTCATAGACATCATTCACCAACAGCATATTCATAATCCTGTTCGAGCCAAAAATGTGAAGGAGTAAGATCTTTTGCTCTCAGGTTCACAATCGTCAAAGCTTCAAGATCAAAGTAGAAAGCTCGCTGGGCAAGGAACTGTCTTAGTAAAGACAGGTGGGTACCTGGCTCGATGTTATATTCGTCATCTAATCGGGTGGTTATAGCGGTAACTTTTTGTGAAGGGGACTGATTAATAGCTGCGAGCAATATTTTAAAATATTCTTGTTGTTGCTCAGGGGTACTCAAATCAAAGTGATTCATGTAGGGATGAAACCACTTTACGTTCTTTTGAAGTAATGCCGGAATTTCCAGCTCTGTTACCAAGTTAAACTGTACGCCCTTGGAGACCCAGTAGCGGCGTTCCAATTCCATTTTTTCAAGTACACGCGGATCATCAAGTTCTTCGGCATATTTCGCAGATATTGCCCTGCGAATAGTTTTACCCTGGATATTCAGATCAACAAGAAAGTCTGTGGTAAGGACTTCGTCTGTACCTTGATAGCTCAGGTGAGCTATCCCCATCTCACGTGCAATAGCTTGTGATTCCTCAAGAGGCACCGGAAATTGTTCGCGGATATCGACCACCTGTGAATCCCAGTCCAGCATTAACAATACATGGTATTCAAGGTCGGACAGCAACTGGTGAACGCGACCCACCGTAACGCTAGGCGAGCGATTATACCTTCCCCTGGAGTTCACATCCCTGACGGTCAAATAGGGTTTATAGGCTCTTCCAGCGCCTGAACCAGCGCCTTTAGCTAAACGCGAAGCTATCTGCTTTTCTGCTTTAGCTTTGATTTCCTTAGTTTTTTCGGGATTCTTGGACATTAAAAAACCCAGTAGCAACCTATTTTGATCAAATATAGGTCACTACTGGGTTAGTATCACCAATTATTTTAAAGTATCGCCATTTATTTTAAAGTATCACTAATTATTTTAAAAAGACAAAGCACTGTCGGCTTTTGTAGAAAATTATTCTACTGTAACGCTCTTCGCCAAATTGCGTGGTTGATCGACATCTGTGCCTTTAATAATCGCCACGTAATAGCTCAACAACTGTAGCGGTAACGTGTAGAGAATCGGCGCAAGCCAGCTGTGGATGTGAGGTACATTGATCACATGCATGGTGGCATCGGATTCGAAGCTGGCGTCTTCGTCGGCGAACACATAAAGAATACCGCCGCGTGCGCGCACTTCTTCGACGTTGGATTTTAATTTTTCTAACAGATCATTATTAGGCGCAACCACAATAATTGGCATGTGCGCGTCGATCAATGCCAGTGGGCCGTGTTTCAATTCACCGGCGGCATAGGCTTCCGCGTGTATGTAGGAAATTTCTTTTAATTTGAGCGCGCCTTCCATTGCGATGGGGTATTGATCGCCGCGACCTAAAAACAGTGAGTGATGTTTATCCGCAAATTCTTCGGCGAGTGCTTCAATTTTTGGAGCCAAGGCCAAAGACTCTTCCAATTTCGCCGGAAGATTTTTCAGCGCAGCGACCATTTCTTTTTGTTGCGCTGCAGTCAGGCCGTTGTATTTGCCAACTGCCAATACCAACATCGCCAAACCGACTAATTGCGTAGTGAAGGCTTTGGTGGAGGCCACGCCAATTTCAGCACCGGCGCGGGTCATAAATGCGAGATCCGATTCGCGCACCAAGGAAGATCCCGCAACGTTGCAAATAGTGAGGCTGCCGAGGTAACCCATTTCTTTCGCCAAGCGCAAAGCCGCGAGCGTATCGGCGGTTTCGCCCGATTGACTGATAGAAACCAATAAACTGTTGGGCTGTACAAAAGATTTGCGGTAGCGGAATTCGCTGGCGATTTCTACATTGCAGGAAATACCGGCGAGGGATTCGATCCAGTAGCGCGCGACCATGCCTGAGTGGTAGCTGGTGCCGCAGGCGACGATTTGAATGTGTTTCACTTTTTTAAATAATTCGGCGGCGCCATTGCCAAAGGTTTCATCCATTACCGATTCGCTGCTCAAACGACCTTCGAGCGTATTCAATACCGCATTGGGCTGCTCATAAATTTCTTTGAGCATAAAGTGACGGAATTGGCCTTTGTCACCGGCGTCGTAGCTGGCGTTGGATTCGTGTACTTGACGCTCCACGGCGACACCGTCTTTATCAACAATCTTAATGCTGTGACGGGTAATTTCTGCCACATCGCCTTCTTCCAAAAAGATAAAGCGACGAGTTACCGGCAACAAGGCTAGCTGATCAGAGGCGATAAAGTTTTCGCCAATACCCAAGCCAATTACCAGCGGTGAGCCTGAGCGCGCAACCACCAAACGGCTGGGATCGTTTTTGTCCATCAACACAGTGCCATAGGCGCCGTGTAATTGTTTTACCGATTTTTGTACGGCAGCCAACAAACTATCGGTAGCGTTTAATTCTTTTTGTACCAGATGCGCGATCACTTCGGTGTCGGTATCTGAAGTGAATACATAGCCTTCTTCTTGCAGTTGGTTACGCAAGCGCGCGTGGTTTTCGATAATACCGTTGTGCACTACGGCGATGTGATCTTTGGAAATATGTGGATGTGCATTGCGCTCACTTGGCTCACCGTGAGTTGCCCAGCGCGTGTGCGCTATACCGGTGCCACCAGGAATAGGTTCCGCGTTTACCGCATCGGATAATTCTTTTACTTTTCCCAACCGACGCACACGCTGAAGTGCACCATTGCTAACGACTGCCACACCGGCTGAGTCATATCCGCGATATTCCAGGCGGCGCAATCCTTCCACCAGAATATCCACTACATCGCGTTGCGCTACGGCGCCAACAATTCCACACATGATTTACTCCTTGAGCTGTTTAGTAGTTGTAAATAATTTTTTACGAATTTGAATCTGGTCTTGGGCTTTTAATGAGTTGCGCAAATCACTTGCACACCCTGTTGTTCTAATGTTTGTTTGTCTTTCGGATCAATACCGGCGTCTGTGACTAGCACTTTGATGGCACTCCAAGGCAATTCCAGGTTGTGGATTTTGCGGCCAATCTTATCGGACTCGGCCATGACGATGACTTCGCGCGCGACTTCCGCCATCACCCGACTCAAGCTATAGAGTTCATTAAATGTAGTTGTGCCGCGCTCCAGATCCAAACCATCAGCGCCGATAAAAAACTGATCGAAATTGTAGGAGCTCAGGATTTGCTCGGCGAGCTGACCCTGAAAGCCTTCGGACTTTGGGTCCCAGGTGCCGCCGGTCATCAGAATCGTGGGTTCGTTTTCCAGTTCGCGCAATGCGTTGGCGATGCTGAGGGAGTTGGTCATTACCACCAGACCCTGCTTGCCAGACAATTCGGGTAGGAGCGCGGCGGTAGTGGAGCTGCCGCTGTCGAGGATAATGCGGTTGTGGTCACGGATAAGTGCGGCGGCGGCTTTGGCGATGGTTTGCTTACGAACTGAAACTTTTTCGACCGGATCGGTCATCAATTCCTGCGGCACTGGCACTGCTCCACCGTAGCGGCGCAGCAGTAAACCATTGGACTCAAGCGCGGCCAAGTCCTTGCGAATGGTGACTTCCGAGGTGGAAAACTGCTCCGCCAGGGCTTCTACACTCACTTCACCACTGGTATTAAGCAGTTCAATGATCGCGCGGCGGCGCTGCTGGGTGTTGCGTTTGGTCATGATAACTTGCCAATAAGTTTCGATTTGAAAGATATTGTAGCGGTTCGAAAGTTATTGGCAAGTTTTAATTGACTAATTAACCGTCAGTTTGGCTTCCCCTGCGAGCACACTGGCCTTGGCGTGGCAGCTGCCGGTGCCTTTGTTCCAGTCTATCTGCGCGCCCACCAAGAGCGAGCGATGACCGGAGACGGGTTTATTCTTCGGTGTTGCGAGCTTCACATCACCCACCGTGGCACTTAGCTGCGCCGATGCCAGCTGGTCTTCCGCAAGTGTAATATTGATTTGGCCAGCGTTGAGGTCGGCGTTCAGGCAACCGCTAGTATCGGAAATCGAAAGCTCGCCTGCACTCAAATGCGCAGCCAAGACTTTATCGCGCGGTACACCGATTTTCACTTTGAGCATCACCTGGTTAAATTCGGTAATGCTGGCAGGCATCAGCATGAATTCAGCGGTACTTCCCGTTTTTTTCTGCCAAGCGAGATCCGCTAGCAATTTCAAACAGGCTCGATCGTCTTGCTCATGACAAACCGCGGTCACCTCCGCGATCACGTCTGTTCCAGAGATACCGACAATCTCCAGCTGACCCGCCGGCACTTCAATCCGAACACGCTCGGCGGCGGCGACATCCTGCTGCAGGCTTATGTGCCGTTCGCCCTCGGTGGCCAACGCTGGAAGACTCAGCAAAATCGCCAGCATTCCCAGACCCTTACCCAAAATGTGATTGCCAGTGGTGTTCATAGGTTTCATCCCCGTTTGATCAATGTACTCACCCACTGACTCTCTAGACGTGGGGAATAGGGGATTTGGATTCGGTCGGGTAGAAATTAATGCTCGAAGAACAACCGGGCGAGCGGCATGCTTACCTGCCCAAAATTCCAGAATTCTTCCACATTGGCGTTGATCATGATGGAGACCACCATTTTTTGTTCAGGAATGACCATCAACCAACTTTGTGATCCGCGCGAAACACCACCGTGGTTGGCATTTTTGATGATGCCTTTGCCATCGTCATATTCAGCCCAGCGCCAGCCGAGTGCGTATTTTTGTGGGTTGACCGAGCCATCCGTTAATTTCTGCGGTTGCCAAAAGACTTGGCGGGTTTGAGCGGCGATAAATTTTTCATCCAACCAGGCTGACCCCAATTTCACCATATCCGAGGGGGTGGATATGAATCCGCCCCCGGCGAGTCTATGGCTTAGGTCCACCGTTTGCCCCAGACGGAACGCCGGATATTTTCCGCCGTCGTTCCAATAAAATGTCGCCAGCGAATCAGGTTGGGAAAATTCGTATTCAACACCTGTTGAATTCATTTCCAGGGGTTTAAAGATTCTGCGCCGCATCGCCTTGAGAAACGGTTCACCCGCGACCGCTTCAAGCACCAGGCTTTGTAATACCGTATTAAAACTGGTGTAGTGAAATTGACTGCCCGGTTCAAATAGCAGCGCGGTATCGTCAAACACCTCGAGTGACTCGCGGACCGAGGTGTAGCGTTTATCGAGTTTAAAGAGAAAGTACATGCCCCAAAGATCACCATAGTTATCCAAATAATCGGGTAGACCGCTTGAATGAGAGGCTAGCTGGCGCGGGGTAATAGTGTTCCACTGTGCATTGGGTAAATTTGGTACGTAAAAGGATATGGGTTTATCCAAGTCTATTTTTCTCTCCTGAAATAATTTGGCCAGCAAGGTTGCGGTCACTGGTTTGGAACTGCTGCCAATGCGGAATTGCGTTCTGGCAGTCGCGGGTTTTTGGTGCTCTATATTTTGCCAACCGACCGCACCCGCCCAAACGATTTTTCCATCCACCGCCACGGCAGCAGAGATTGCCGGAGCATGAATTTTTTCGCGGTGTTGAGCCAGTAATTGCAACGCGGCTGAGGATTGCGGATGCGTGGAAAACGCGGTGGTTTGGGGATAAGTATCCGGTGCCGCTATATCGGTTGGGAACCACATAGGCACTTTGCCTTCGTAGGCGAGGAATTGGTAAATCGGCCAGGCCAGCCATATAAATGCCAGGGTAAAGGCAAGCAAGGCAATTTTTTGGTAAGAGACATTGCGCATTATTTTTCACCCTCGTTTGTTTTAAAAAACACACTCTGGTAGAAGATGTGAAAAATGGCTTATCAAACTCAAACAAATCTAATCAATTTTAAAAATGCGCAATAGTATTCATTTATTTTCAGGCTGAAGCGTGTTTTGCTCTTGCGTTCGGTATGCCGTCGGCGTGACTCCTGCTATCTCTTTAAATGCCCGATTAAAAGAAGCGATGGAGCCATACCCCACATCCAACGCAATCGTGAGTACGGGTAATGATGTTTCCACCAAGCGCTTGCGCGCCGCGTCGACTCGGTAGTGATTGAGGAACGCATTGAAATTGGTGTAACCCAGGGATTGGTTAATCTGTTTACGCAAATGATGATCCGCGCATTTCAATTGCTCAGCCAGTTTGCTGATAGTGAGACCTGATTGTAAGTAACCGCCATCCTCAATAAAGCGGCGTAGTTTTTTGGCGAGTTCATTTTCTTGCGCAGTCAAACGTGAGTAGCGCCGAGTCTCTGGTGGCGTATCTGGTAGAAATGCTGGATTTGCTGATAGGGCGCGGCTAAATAGCAACGCGGCGGTAATACTGGTTCCGATTAAACATATGGAAGAATTCATCAACATAAAAATTTGGTGACGATTCAAGCGCGTATTACTGAGTTCGACCAGATCCAGCATCAGAAAAAATAAACCCACTAGCAACACAAACCAAAAACGAACGACACGCCGCTGCTCTACCAAATCATTGCGCCAGGTCATAATCACTCTCGCCAGAAGATGCACGATAAACACCAACGCAATAACATGGCTTGTCATTTGTAGATAACCACCACCGCCACGAATCAAGAAAACATAACTATAAAAACCCGCTAATAGCACCACAGCTGCTTTTCCAAGAATTGGCCAGCACTGTAATTTGAATTCGTCATCGAATAATTGTTGGCCGTGTAGCCATAAAAATACCGGCATGGTGTGGGTAAACATCAACAGAATATTGCGGATGAACCCCTGTGGGCGCGGCGAGTAAGGCGCGGTCAATAGTAAATAAGCAGCAACACCCAGTGCCAGGATCAACGGAATAATTTGCGCGCGAAAAGTAGATTGCGAGCGATAGGGGCTATAAAACAGATACGCGACCAATAGCAGCAATTGCCCGATACAGGCGTAGCGGATAAAAAAATCAATATGGGAGATAACGCTGGTTTCTATCACATCAGCCCTGACTGGAAAATCAAAATACCGGGGTGGGATTATGAGGGGAGATGGAGGGCATTGGTATGCCCTCCGCAAACAACTAATTTGCTGTATTTACAAACTTGGACAACAGGCGCAGATAGGCGACCTGATAGTCGTTGTGGTTTTCAGTGATCTGCCAGGAGTTGAGTGGCCAGCTGGTGTTGAAATCCAGGTAGGCTTTCATCGCCGGTTGGCCTTTGGGTGGATTGGGCGCTGCACTGCCGCAACCGGAGTTAGGGTTGGCCGAAGTACAGTTGCTGTCCCAGTCGTAGGTTGGGTTGGGGCCACCCACCAGGAACCCGGGCGCCGGACCAAAAGTGGATGTACCGACTCTGTCCCACTGCGAACTGCCGTTGGTAAACCAGGTGTGGTAGAACTCGTTGACCGAGCTGTGCACACCCAGACTGTACATGTTGGACAGGTACACCATGCCCTGCGGGTTAGTGCCGTGCAGATAATTCAAATAAGCGAGGGCCGCGTTGTTTACCTGAGTGGCGTCTGCGCTGCCGGCTTTGTAGCTGATGAGATTGGTGAAACTGGTACCCTTGCGCGACATGGAGCGGTTGCTGCCCCAGGTGAAGTTGCCATCTCCACCTAAATAGACACGATAAGCGTCAGTGTTATTGGTCACCGCAGGTAAGTTCGCGGCGCCATTCATGGCACCGGCGTACTGGGTTTTAATTTTGTTGGCGAGGGTCGCATCGGCGTTGCTCAGATTGGCGTAGTAAAGCCATGACATGAGTTCATTTTCATTCCAGATATCCACCCAATTGGCTTTATCGCCATAGTTGCCGGTGACCTGAGTTTGATAGGCAGCGCCACCGGTAGCTGCAAACAAGTAGATAGCCGCTCGGGTTTTCTTGGTGGCGCGGCCATTGTTATCCACTTCCTGATCACCTGCACCCAAGCCGGCGTAGATCCCGGAATTGTTATTCACAATGACCGACGGGTTAGCATCGGCCCAGGTCCAGGCGGTTTCAGCGCGGGTTTTTAAATCGGCGGCGTAAGCGGGGTAGTCGCTAATTCCCAGATCACCCAACACTTTTGCGCCCAGCGCAAATGCCGCTGAGCTGCTCAGGGTTGCTGAGGTACTTGCCGGTCCGTAGAAGCTGCGACCGGTGGCAGCGGAGGGTGGGCTGGCGTGACTCAATCCTTGGATCGACAGAACAGAACCATCGCTTTGCTGCATTTTCTTCAGCCAATCCATGCCCCATTTGATCTCGTCGATAATGTCCGGCACGCCATTGGCCGACTCCGGCAGGCCAAAGTCATCACCCCAAGCAGCGGGGTTTTCCAGATAGGCGTGGAGGAGATTGATTAGATAATCAGCGTGCCAGTTGGTGTACTTGTTGAAGTCACCGGCATCGAACCAGCCGCCTGATAGGTCTTTTTCAGTACCCGCGACACCGGTGGTTTTATTGTTCACATCATAAAGGCGCGTTTCGGCGTCCTGACCGGGCTTTAAATGGCTGGCGCTGTCGGTCCAACCAGCATCGGCAAAAGGCTGATTTTTGGCGAAGCCGGCGCGCTGGTAAAAGAAAGTACGGAAGGCGTGGCGCAATACCGGTTTGTAGATATTGCTGCCGATCGTGAAGCTGGGTGAACGCAGGTTTTGTGCGCTATCGACTACGGCGTAGGTTCCGGGCGTAGTGACCGAGGAAAAATCAAACCACCAGACTTTATCACCCGAGGTTGTATGGGTCGCACCCGAGTTCCAGCTTTGTGCTGTACCAGTCAGAACCACTGTTCCGGAAGTAACGTCCACCAGGCTTAGGCTCGCACTGGGAGTAAAACTTTGCGCCGCGTCGTAACCGGTTTGAGGGTCACGCAAAACGGCAATTTTTTTTGCATTCGGTAGATAACCAAACTGATCTACCGTAATAAATTTAGAGATGTTCAATCCACCTGCCGACGAGGCAACAACCGAGGAACTGGTTGCCGGAGCCACGGACGAAGAAGCAGGCGTTGCGGAGGAAGTCATTGCCGTTGACGAAGTTGCCGGCGCTTTGCTCGAACTGGCCAACGGTGTGGAACTCGGTTTTACATTCCCTGAACCACCACCGCCACCGCCGCCGCCGCAGGCAGTGATTAATCCGGTCAGGGTCAGGCCGATAAATAGTTTGGATAACGGGAATTTGGTCTGGCTCATAAATCGCTCTTATTAATTATCTGATTTAATTGCCGAATAATAACGGTTCCAATCGTCATCTACACCAATTTACCAGGGCCTTTTTATAACTTTACTCATTTTCCCTTTTGATGGCCCTCAAAAAGCAAACGGGGCACTTGGCCCCGTCAATTAGCTTTTCTTGGTGGGCCGTTCCCAACCTTGGATATTGCGCTGTTTCGCGCGCGCGATGGCTAGTTCAGTGGCTTCAACATCCTTAGTGATAATTGAACCGGCACCCACTGTTGCACCAGCGCCGATTTTTACCGGTGCCACTAACGCCGAGTTGGAGCCGATAAAGGCGTTATCGCCAATTTCGGTTTTGAATTTATTTACCCCGTCGTAATTGCAGGTGATGGTGCCGGCACCAACATTCACTTTACTCCCGACTTTGGCATCGCCGATATAGCTGAGGTGATTCACTTTACTGCCTTTGGCGATCACGGCTTTTTTCGTTTCGACAAAGTTGCCGATTTTGACTTTATCGGCCAAATCGGTACCCGGACGCAAGCGCGCGTAAGGGCCTATATCGCAGTCTGCCGCCATGACTGATTCTTCAATATGGCTAAAGGCTTTGATGTGAGTGTTGTTGCCAATCTTGCTATTGATAATCACGCAGTTGGGTTCAATCACTACGCCATCACCCAACACCACTTCACCTTCAAACACACAATTCACGTCGATAACGACATCGCGGCCAACGGTTAGGTTACCGCGAATATCCAGGCGCGCGGGATCCAACAGGGTAACGCCGGCGACCATCAATTCATTGGCTTTTTGTTTTTGGTAGAAGCGCTCCAGCGCCGCCTGTTGTTGGCGATTGTTGATGCCTTCCACTTCTTCAACCGCAGCAGGTTGTTCAACATGAATGGCTATGCCATCGGCTTTAGCCATGGCGATAATATCGGTGAGGTAATATTCGCCCTGGGCATTATTGTTTTGCAATTGCGGTAACCATTTTTGTAAGTGGCTGGCTCTCACCGCCATGATTCCGGTGTTAATTTCGCGAATTTTTTTCTGCTCGTCGCTCGCGTCCTTGTGTTCAACAATGGCGATTACTGCGTTGTTTTGATCCCGCACTATGCGACCATAGCCGGCCGGATCATTCATATTGACGGTGAGTAGACCCATTTGTTGGTCGTTAACACCGGCAATCAATTTCTGCAGGGTTTCAGCGCGGGTGAGCGGGACGTCGCCGTAGAGAATTAACACAGTCGCATCATTGCGCAGCTGTGGTAACGCCTGCTGTACCGCATGACCGGTACCCAGCTGTTGCGCTTGCAATACAAATTGCACATCGGGCGCGGCCATTTGTTGCTGCACTTTTTCCGCACCATGGCCGACGATAATCAAAATCTGGTCACCACCTACCTGACGTGCGGTATCCACCACATGCTGCACCAGCGCTTTGCCGCCTACCGGGTGTAACACCTTGGGCAAGTCCGAGCGCATGCGTGTGCCTTTACCGGCGGCGAGAACAAGAATGTCGAGCATAAAAAATTCCCTGAATTTATTAATCGTTGAATTCAAAACTGTAGTCGCGCTCTACTTTGGCGATACGGGTTTTATAAGCGCTGTACCACCGCTCTCGCCCCAATTGTTGCGCTAATTGATGATCGAACTGGTTTTTCCATTGGCGGATAGAGTCCAAATCTGACCAATAAGAAACACTAACTCCCAGCTCATTGCGTGCGGCTTCTACCCCTAAGAACCCAGGTTGGCGTTTAGCGAGATCCAATATTTTCGCCGCCATTTCAGCGTAGCCAAAGTCTCCTTCGCGCCTAAGGGTGGTAAAGATAACCGCGTAATAAGGAGGGACAGGGGTGTTCGCTATCATGATTCCTTCTCTATAAACGGTCGCAAAAAAAAGGCGACTCGAAAGTCGCCTTTTTTATCACATCAACACTGCGTTGTTCCGCTTATTTGCCAGCTTTTCTTTTGATAGCTTGCAAAGTACGCAATTGGGCAGCAGCTTCTGCCAATTGGGCGGCGGCGCGCTGGAAGTCGATCTCGCTCGATTGATCTGCCAGTTGTTGTTGCGCTAATTGCTGTGCTTCCAAAGCTGCAGCTTCATCCATATCGTCGGCGCGCAAAGCGGTATCCGCCAGCACGGTGACATGGTAGGGCTGAACTTCAAGATAGCCACCGGAAACGAAGAAAATTTCCTCAGCACCACCTTGTTTAATCAGACGCACAGGACCTGGCTTGATACCGGTCAAGAGCGGGGCGTGACCGTAGGCAATACCTACTTCACCCAGGCTACCGGTAGTGATTACCATCTCTACCAGGCCGGAGAATATTTCACGCTCAGCACTGACGATATCGCATTGAAGAGTCATGGCCATGTTTCAGTCTCTGTTATCTCGCGTTAATCCAGAGTCAAGCAGCGGCCCCCGCGGGGGCCAGCCCAATTACTTGAGCTTGCTGGCTTTTTCGATAGCTTCGTCGATTGAACCTACCATGTAGAATGCTTGTTCTGGCAGATGATCGTAATCACCAGCTAACAAGCCTTTGAAACCACGAATGGTTTCTTTCAATGGAACGTATTTGCCTGGAGAACCGGTGAATACTTCCGCTACGTGGAAGGGCTGAGACAGGAAACGCTCGATCTTACGGGCACGGTTTACGGTTTGCTTATCTTCTTCAGACAATTCATCCATACCGAGGATCGCGATGATGTCTTTCAATTCTTTGTAACGTTGCAGAACTGACTGAACACCGCGCGCTACTGAGTAGTGATCGTTACCGATGATCATTGGATCCAACTGACGTGAAGTGGAATCCAGTGGATCAATCGCCGGGTAAATACCCTTGGCGGCGATGTCACGGCTCAATACTACGGTTGAGTCCAAGTGGGCAAAGGTGGTAGCAGGAGACGGGTCAGTCAAGTCGTCCGCTGGTACGTAAACCGCTTGTACCGAGGTAATAGAACCGATCTTGGTAGAAGTAATACGCTCTTGCAGAACGCCCATCTCTTCCGCCAGAGTTGGCTGATAACCTACCGCTGAAGGCATACGACCCAAGAGTGCAGATACTTCGGTACCGGCCAGGGTGTAACGGTAAATGTTGTCAACGAACAACAGAACGTCTTTACCTTCGTCACGGAATTTTTCAGCCATGGTCAAGCCAGTCAACGCAACGCGCAGACGGTTCCCCGGCGGCTCATTCATCTGGCCGTAAACCATCGCTACTTTGTCTACTACGTTAGATTCTTTCATCTCGTGGTAGAAGTCGTTACCTTCACGAGTACGCTCACCTACACCGGCGAATACAGACAGACCGCTGTGCTCTTTTGCGATGTTGTTGATGAGTTCCATCATGTTTACGGTTTTACCTACACCAGCACCACCGAACAGGCCTACTTTACCGCCTTTGGCGAATGGGCAAACCAGGTCGATTACCTTGATACCCGTTTCGAGCAATTCTTCAGAAGCAGCCAACTCTTCATACTTTGGTGCTGCGCGGTGAATTTGCATACGCTCTTTTTCACCGATTGGGCCAGCTTCATCAATCGGATTACCCAAAACGTCCATAATACGGCCGAGGGTTTCAGTACCAACAGGCACTTTGATTGGCTCATTGGTGTTGGTTACAACCAAACCGCGACGCAGGCCTTCGGAGGAGCCCAGAGCAATAGTGCGAACTACGCCGTCGCCTAATTGCTGCTGAACTTCGAGAGTCAGGTTGCCGTCGGTAATAACCAGCGCGTCATACACTTTAGGCACTGAATCGCGTGGGAATTCCACATCGATTACGGCGCCGATAATCTGAACGATACGTCCGCTACTCATTTCCGGTTCCTCTTTGTTCCAGAAATTTCAGAACCCTTTATCAACAATCAAGGGGCTGAAGGATTAAATATAAAAAATCGTTAGCCTGCTTATTCAGGGTACAAGGCAGCTTATTGAACCGCTGCCGCACCACCTACAATTTCAGACAGTTCCTGGGTAATTGCCGCTTGACGCGCTTTGTTGTAAATCAGCTTCAAGCTATCAATCAATTCACCGGCGTTGTCAGTTGCATTTTTCATCGCAATCATACGTGCTGCCTGCTCACAGGCCGCGTTTTCAACTACCGCTTGATAGACTTGTGATTCGATAAAGCGAGTCAGCAACCCTTTCAACAGGAACTCCGCATCCGGCTCGTAGATATAATCCCAGTGATGTTTCAACTTGGTATTTTCTTCGGCCACCAGCGGCAGCAATTGGCGAACTTTAGGTGACTGGGTCATGGTGTTGACGAAGTCGTTGCTTACCAGGAACAGTTTGTCGATAGTGCCGGCTTCAAACGAATCCAACATTACCTTCACACTGCCAATCAGGTCAGCCACTTGCGGGGCTTCGCCGATATCGCGAGTAGAAGCAACTACATTACCGCCAAAGCTTTTGAAAAATTGACCAGCTTTGGCACCTACCAGACACAAATCAATCGCGATGTTTTTGTCATTCCAGCTTTTCATATCGCGCAGTGCAGTTTTGAACATGTTCACGTTCAAGCCACCACACAGGCCGCGATCACTCGATACCAGAATGTAACCAACGCGTTTGACGTCACGCTCTTTCATAAAACGGTGTTTGTACTCGGGGCTGGAGTTGGCCAGATGCCCGATTACCTCGCGAATGCGACTGGCGTAAGGCTTGCCCAGTTGCATGCGATCTTGCGCACGACGCATTTTACTCGCGGCGACCATTTCCATCGCGCTGGTAATTTTCTGCGTGCTTTTGACGCTCGATATCTGCGTCCGAATTTCTTTTGTGCTTGCCATTCTCTCGAACCCCGGTTAAGGCTTTTCAGCCTAAAAGGTTAGAGATCGCTGCGCAGTGGCAGCGATCGCCGGATTACCAGGTGCGGCTCGCTTTCAGCTTGGTCACCAGCTCTTTGAACTTGCCTTCCAATTCGCCGTTCCAGTCACCGGTCGCATCGATGTGCGCCATGGTGTCAGCGTATTCAGATTTGGCAAAAGAGAGCAGGGCAGCTTCGAAGTCCAATACTTTGGCAACTTCGATATCTTTCAGGTGACCTTCGTTCGCAGCGAACAGTACCAATGCCATTTGCGCAACGCTCAATGGAGCAAATTGTTTTTGCTTCATCAGCTCGGTAACACGTTGACCGTGTTCCAATTGCGATTTGGTTGCTTCGTCCAGATCGGATGCGAACTGGGAGAAAGCCGCCAACTCACGGTATTGCGCCAATGCGGTACGGATACCACCGGAGAGTTTCTTGATAACTTTGGTCTGCGCAGCACCACCTACACGCGATACCGAAATACCGGCGTTCATTGACGGGCGAATACCGGCGTTGAACATGGACGATTCAAGGAAGATCTGTCCGTCGGTAATAGAGATCACGTTGGTTGGAACGAACGCAGAAACGTCACCCGCCTGGGTTTCAATAATTGGCAGTGCGGTCAGGGAACCGGTTTTGCCAGTTACTTCACCCTTGGTGAATTTTTCTACGTAGTCTTCGCTGACGCGAGACGCGCGCTCGAGCAGGCGAGAGTGCAGATAGAATACGTCCCCTGGATATGCTTCGCGGCCTGGTGGACGACGCAGCAACAGGGAGATTTGACGGTATGCCCACGCTTGCTTGGTCAGGTCGTCATAAATGATCAGGGCATCTTGACCGCGATCGCGGAAGTATTCACCCATGGTACAACCGGTGAATGCTGCCAGGAATTGCATAGATGCAGGATCAGACGCAGTCGCTGCGATCACAATGGTGTGATCCATAGCACCGTTTTCTTCCAGTTTGCGCACAACGCTAGCAACAGAAGATGCTTTCTGGCCAATCGCTACATAAATACACTTAATGCCAGAACCTTTTTGGTTGATAATGGCATCCACAGCGATAGCGGTTTTACCGATTTGACGGTCACCGATGATCAGCTCGCGCTGGCCACGGCCGATAGGAACCATCGCATCGATTGCTTTCAAACCGATTTGTACTGGTTGGTCTACCGACTTACGCCAAATTACGCCCGGCGCAATTTTTTCTACGGCGTCGGTCATTTTGGTGTTCAGTGGACCTTTACCGTCGATTGGGTTACCCAGGGCGTCAACAACGCGACCGAGCAATTCCGGACCAACAGGCACTTCAAGAATGCGGCCAGTACACTTACATTTTTGGCCTTCGGCCACACCGCGGTAATCACCCAGGATTACAGCACCAACGGAGTCGCGCTCCAGGTTCAGTGCCATACCGTAGATACCGCCTTCAAATTCAATCATCTCACCGTACATAACATCGGCGAGACCGTGAATACGAATAATACCGTCGGTTACGGAAACTACAGTACCTTCGTTTTGTGCTTCTGTGGAAAACTCAAGGCCAGCGATGCGCTGCTTGATGATTTCACTGATTTCAGAAGGATTCAGTTGCTGCATGCTCTGTTCCTCAACCCTAAAATTAGGATTTCATTGCTTCGGCGAGCTTCGCCAAGCGACCACGGACTGAACCGTCGATAACCATATCGCCAGTGGAGATAACAACACCACCTAACAGGTTCTTATCTACCGAACCTTGCACACTGACTTTACGATCCAGTTTGGCGCTCAGGGCCTGAGCCAATTTGTTAATCAAGTCAACCGGCAACTCAAAGGCCGCGGTTACCTCGACATCAATAGTTTTTTCTTGCTGTGCTTTCAGCTTGGCAAACAGCTCTTTCACATAGGGAAGAAGTGCCAAACGTTTGTTGCTTGCAAGGGTGTGAATGAAATTCTGTTGACTCTCATCCAGTTGTTCACCACAAACCTGCACAAACACGGAAGCTTTCTGCTGTGCCGACAAACCAGATGTGCTTAACGCTTTTTTCACCTGATCTTGTTCGGCAACGGCGGCTGAAACTTCCAGAGCTTCAAACCATGACTGCAATTTGTTAGCAGCCAGGGCGAACTCGAATGCTGCTTTGGCATAGGGTCTAGCCAGGGTAGTGAGTTCAGCCATATCTACCTCTCTTACAGCTGCGCAGCGAGTTTGTTAACCAACTCGTTGTGAGCGTTTTGATCGATAGAAGATTCCAGAATCTTTTCTGCGCCCGCCAATGCCAGGGTAACTACTTTCGCACGTAATTCTTCACGCGCGCGGGCAGTTGCCTGATCAATTTCTGCTTGGGCAGAGGCTTTCACACGATCCGCCTCAACACGTGCTTTCTCTTTTGCTTCTTCAACAATTTCGATAGCGCGTTTGTTAGCTTGATCGATGATTGCAGCAGCTTCTTTCTTGGCAGAAGTCAGTTGCTCAACCACTTTTTGCTTAGCCAGTTCGAGATCTTTTTCAGCTTTATCGGCAGCCTGAAGACCATCAGCTATACGCTTGGTACGCTCAGCCATTGCCGCAACAATGGGTGGCCATACAAAGCGATGTGTCAGATAAATGAAGATGACAAACGCCACCATCTGACCGATAAGAGTTGCATTAAGATTCACGATTAAATGCCTTTTGTTAAAGGGATGTAAATCGCAACAAGACCGCTAAAAAAATTAAGCGCCAGTTGCGAACAGGATGTACATACCGATACCAACACCGATCATTGGTACCGCGTCAACCAGACCCATAACAACGAAGAATTGAGTACGCAGCATCGGGATCAGTTCTGGTTGACGAGCGCCGCCTTCCAGGAACTTGCCACCAAGAATACCTACACCAATCGCAGCGCCTACAGCGCCCAGACCAATTACCAGTGCACCTGCCAGATAAATCAAAGCTTGAGCTTCAGTCACAGTGTTTTCTCCTACTAAGTTGATAAATGAAAAAAATAAAACAAATTACAAAGAACAAATTACAAAACGGGTTGGATAAGCGCTTAGTGCTGCTCATCCGTCTGATAAGCCATGCTCATGTACACAATGGTCAGCGACATGAAGATCAGTGCTTGCAAGAAAATAATCAGGATGTGGAACAACGCCCAGATCACCTGGATCACACCAGCAACACCGGCAAACACAATGCCTGCACCGTAGAGGATGGCCACCAGGATAAAGATAATTTCGCCGGCGTAGAGGTTCCCGAAGAGACGCAGGCCGAGAGATACCGGCTTGGCAATCAAACCGGGCAATTCAAGAATCAGGTTTACCGGAATAAACAAGGTTTGCACAATTGGGTTGCTGCTGCTGAATGGGTGCAGAGTCAATTCTTTGAGGAAGCCCAACAGGCCTTTTTGGGTAATGCTGAACCAAAGGATCAAAATAAATACACAGAACGCCATACCCAGGGTGATGTTTGGATCGGTAGAAGGTACGACTTTGAAGAATACCGCGTGAGGGTCAGCGCCGAGGGAAACGCCAACCAGTTTGGCGATTTCCGGTAACAGGTCGATGGCAATCAAGTCCATCGCGTTCATGAAGAATACCCACACAAAAACAGTCAGGGCCATAGGCGCGATCATAGAGTTTTTGTAGGGGAACATGCTTCTCACGTTGCCTTCGACAAACTCTACTGCTGCTTCAACGGCATTTTGCATACCCGTTGGAACATCACTGGTCACTTTCTTAGCGACGCTGCGGAAAATCAGGAAAAACACCGTTGCCAGAACTACTGACCAGCCCAAGGTATCCACATGGAAAGCCCAGAAACCCATTTGCGCTGCTTCCGCTGAATCATGCGCAAACCCCCAAGTACCGTCGGGAAATTGGCCGTAAGTAAGGTTAGTAAGGTGGTGTTTAATATACTCGGAGGATGTTATTGCTTCATGCTCGGCGGCTGACATCGTTAAGTTCCAAAATTAAAGTTGAAAAAGCTTCCGGCCGGGTTGCGGTTATCTCTAAACCCTGTAAATGGGCAGATAACTAGTGGCGACGCACCAGCGGGTAAATCCAGGCAAGTACCTGAATCATCACATAAGCCAGGATCATGGTTGCGGCGTAAGCGGCTTCTTTGAGAAACCCAATCAGCTTAAAGGCCAACAAAAACATCAAGGCTGTGATTACAAATTTTCCAAGCTCGCCAGTGTAAAAAGCCGCGAGCATTTTTTGGGGCGGTGCGCCCAATTGGGGACGAAACACCACCAGCGCCAGCCATAAGTTGGCTGTCACACCAATAATTCCACCGATGAATATTGAAACTGCGATCGGATAGCTGATCGCCAGACCAGTAGCGGCGGCAACCAGGGTCAATACCAACTGGGCGGCTACTGTTCGGAGAGCTAAACCACGCCCCTTGAGATAACGAGACATGTGCTTGAGACCCCCAATTTTTTGCGGCGGCATTCTGTCACAAAAGGCAGCTTATTACCATTGGTAACATTCTTATGCTCAGTACGCTCAAATGTGGCGCATTATAGAGATTAAGCCCCCTAGCGGCAACCATCGGGCTAACACCAAACGCAAAAACTGACTAGTAAATTTGCTGTAAATTTAGGCGTTTTTTAACGCCTTACTGCCGCTTGTGGTTTGGTCTTGTGAATACAACTAGATGTAGAGAAAAGGCATCTAGCGAACAGATGCCTTGGTAGGAAGAAACATGAAAAATTATTTAATATGACCGAGGATGCCATCAAGTTCGTCGAGGGAATTGTAGCTAATCACCAGTTTTCCCTTCCCTTTAGCACCATGCTGGATTTCCACGCCGGCGCCAAGTGTTTCAGAAAGTTGGTCCTGCAAACGGCGAATATCAGCTGAAACCTGAACTTCCGGTTTTACTTTTTCTTGATTCTGGCTTTCCTGGTAATGACGAACCAAGGCTTCAGTTTGGCGAACCGATAATCCTTTGGCCACGATTTGGCGCGCGATTTCCTTTTGTTGCTGCGGTTCCAAGGTTAACAGCGCACGCGCATGACCCATTTCCAAGTCGCCGTGTTCCAACAGGGTTTTAACTTCATCGCTCAGCGCAATCAGACGCAGCAAGTTGGTGATAGTAGTGCGGGACTTGCCCACCGCTTGCGCCACTTCAGCGTGAGTTAACTCAAACTCGTCTTGTAAGCGCTTTAGGGCAACGGCTTCTTCAATCGGATTTAAATTTTCGCGCTGGATATTTTCAATCAGCGCCATGGCGATGGCCGCTTCGTCGGGAACATCGCGAATAACCGCAGGGATTTTATCCAGACCAGCTAATTGGGTCGCGCGCCAGCGGCGTTCACCGGCGATAATTTCATAGCGACCTTCACCAATGCCACGCACCACAATCGGCTGCATTACTCCCTGGACTTTAATCGACTCGGCCAATTCTTCCAGTGCTTCAGGGTGCATATCGCGGCGCGGTTGATATTTGCCACGTTGGATTAACTCCACCGGCAAATGCGCCAACTTGCCATCTTTGTATTCAATTTTTTGATCGGCCTCGCTCGGGTTTACTGACATTTCCGGTGCTGGCGCAGTCACTCCCAAACCAGCACTCAAAAGTGCATCCAAGCCTTTACCCAAACCTTTGCGTTTACTCGACATTCTTGTTGGCCTTATTTCAATTCAAAAAACGACTACTTAGTTGGCTGCTGCAGTTTCAGCAGTGGATTTATTGCTCGGTTCATTGCGACGTAAAATTTCTCCGGCCAATGCCAGGTAGGCGATGGCGCCTTTGGATTGTCGATCAAACGCCAATACCGGCATCCCGAAACTTGGGGCCTCAGCAAGACGTACATTGCGCGGAATACAGGTGCGATACAAACGGTCGCCGAAGTGTTGTTGCAACTGGGCCGACACATCGTTCGTCAAACTGTTGCGCGGATCATACATGGTGCGTAGCAAACCTTCGATTTTTAAATTCGGGTTCAGTACTTTTTGAATTTGGTTAATAGTATTTACCAGCGCCGACAAACCTTCCAACGCGTAATACTCACATTGCATGGCGATAATCACTCCATCGCAGGCGGTTAACGCATTCAAGGTAAGCATGTTCAGTGAAGGAGGGCAGTCAATTAAAATATAATCGTAGCTGTCGCGTACTAAATTCAGCGCATTTTGCAAACGGCGTTCTTTGTTATCCAGAGCGAGCATTTCCACTTCAGCGGCAGTGAGGTCACCGTTTGCCGGCAGCACGTGATACTTACCGCTTTCCGATACCTGGATACAGTCTTTGATGGCGGCGCGCTCGGTTAGGACTTCGTAAATACTCTCTTCCACTTCGTTTTTATTAACACCACTGCCCATGGTGGCGTTGCCTTGCGGATCCAGATCAACCAGCAGCACACGCTTTTTGGTAGCGACCAAGGATGCCGCCAGATTTACGCAGGTTGTTGTTTTGCCCACACCGCCTTTTTGATTTGCAATCGCATAGATCTTGGTCAAGTGACAATCCTATAACCACCGCGTGGTTGAAAAATTTTATTGTTTGGCCCGCAGTATTAACAAATGGCGTTCACCATCAGTTTCTGCAACAGCTAATTTAATGGTTTCGAGTAATTCAATTTTATCGTTAATCGGTGCCAATTCATCTTCTGGATAAAGGCCTTTCATGGCCAGGAAAATTCCATCTGGTTTGATCAGGTTGGCGCAACCTTCTGTCATATCTTGCAAACTGGCAAAAGCGCGGCTGATAATTCCGTCGAATTTTTCTTGCGGCGCAAATTCTTCCACCCGGCGGTTTTCTACAGTCACATTAGTTAGCCCTAGCAAGGTTTTAACGTGAAATAAAAATCGGGTTTTTTTACCGTTGCTATCTAACAAGGTAAATTGTTTTTCAGGAAACATAATCGCCAGTGGTATTCCTGGCAAACCACCACCGGTTCCTACATCAATTATCCGCGTTAGCGGAAAATTTTTTTCACCACTCTGTTTTGCTGTAGAGTCTTTATGTGCGTTAAACCAAGGGACCACACTTAAACTGTCCAGTAGGTGGCGCGCGACCATTTGCTGAATGTCGCGCACGGCGGAAAGATTGTAGGCTTTATTCCACTTTTCAAATTCACGAATATAGGCCAATAATTTTTCCGTTTGCTCGCCGGTGAGCGACACGAACATCTCAGCCGCGCCACTTATCAACTGTTGCTGCAAACGATCTTGTAGATCTACATCAATCACTCTTGTTACTCACAGTATCCGTGCAACGGAAAAAAGTATGCGCGTAGCGGAAAAAATTTTTAGCTTATCGATAAAAGCAGATTAGCTGGCTCGTTGTTCCGGTGCATCATCTTTTAGTCGGTGAAGTACACCGCGCTTTTTCAAATACACCAACACCAGTGATATCGCTGCTGGTGTAATTCCGGAAATACGCGACGCTCGTGCTAATGTTTGCGGGCGCGCCGCGATCAATTTTTGTTTAACTTCATTCGACAAGCCTTCTACCTGCGAATAATCGAAGTCATCCGGAATAATGGTATTTTCGTAAGCACGCAACCGATTCACGTCTTCTTGCTGACGTTCAATATAACCGGAATATTTTGCTTCGATCTCGACTTGCTCTGCCGCCGCTTCATTGGCGATAGCTTCACCTTTCAAATGGGCAATATCAGCGTAGGTTAATTCCGGGCGTTTTAACAAATCCATCAGACTATATTCACGCGCAAGTTTGGTCTGGATTTTCTGCTCGATAACATCTGCCTCAGCAGAACCCGCTTGAATCCAGGTGGAGCGTAGACGCTGTTGTTCTAATTCGATTTGCTCCCGCTTGTCGCAAAATATTTTCCATTGCTCATCGCTAATCAAACCCAATTCACGGCCTTTTTCCGTCAAACGTAAATCGGCGTTGTCTTCGCGCAACAGCAAGCGATACTCTGCGCGACTGGTAAACATACGGTAGGGTTCTTTAGTGCCGAGCGTAATCAAATCATCGACCAATACGCCCAAATAGGCTTGGTCACGGGTCGGACACCAAGCTGCTTTATCTTGTGCGCGCAGAGCGGCGTTAATTCCCGCGAGCATACCTTGCGCGCCGGCTTCCTCGTAACCGGTAGTGCCATTGATTTGACCGGCAAAAAATAATCCACCGATTACTTTAGTTTCCAAACTGTGTTGCAAATCCTGCGGATTGAAAAAATCGTATTCGATCGCGTAACCGGGACGCAGGATATGCGCGTTTTCAAATCCTTTCATGGAACGCACAATTTCCAACTGCACATCAAATGGCAAACTGGTGGAAATGCCATTCGGGTAAAGTTCGTGGGTAGTCAGACCTTCGGGCTCGATAAAAATCTGGTGCGAGTCTTTATCCGCGAAGCGGTGAATTTTATCTTCGATGGATGGACAGTAGCGCGGGCCAATACCTTCGATCACACCTGAGTACATTGGCGACCGATCGAGGTTGCGACGAATTACATCATGAGTTTTCTCATTGGTATGGGTGATGTAACAGCAAATCTGGCGCGGTTGCATCGCGCGGTTGCCGCGTACCGACATCACCGGGCGCGGGTCATCGCCCCATTGTTTTTCCAGTACATTAAAGTTAACCGTACGAGCATCGATCCGGGGTGGAGTTCCGGTTTTCAAACGATCAACACGCAGCGGCAATTCGCGCAGGCGTTTTGAAAGTGCAATGGATGGCGGATCACCCGCGCGACCGCCGGAGTAATTTTGTAAACCTATATGAATTAAGCCACCCAGAAAGGTACCCGCAGTGAGCACCACCTGGTTCGCCATAAATTTCAGGCCCATCTGCGTAATTACACCGCGCACCTGATCGTTTTCCACAATCAGATCATCGGCCGCCTGTTGGAAGATCCACAGATTTTGCTGATTTTCCAGGGTTTCGCGAATTGCCGCTTTGTAGAGGATGCGGTCGGCCTGGGCGCGGGTGGCGCGCACTGCCGGGCCTTTGCGGGCATTTAATACCCGAAATTGGATTCCACCTTTGTCGGTGGCCAGGGCCATAGCGCCGCCCAGAGCATCAATTTCTTTCACCAGATGGCTTTTACCAATACCGCCGATGGCCGGGTTACAGGACATTTGCCCCAAGGTTTCTATGTTGTGGGAGAGCAGGAGTGTTTTACATCCCATACGCGCCGCGGCCAAACAGGCCTCGGTTCCAGCGTGGCCACCACCAATCACAATCACATCAAAACGATCCGGGAAAATCATCGCTTACACCTTGCAGCTTGGCTGCGTACATAGCCGAAAAATGACCTGTGGGTCAAAAGGGGCGACATTATAGAGCGACTCGCGCATTTGCACAAAACTTGTACAGGGATTAATCAATAGATTTTTTTTCCGCGCAATCGAATTAGGTAATTAGTTACTGAGACACGCCGTGAATCCATCCATAGGGGCTTGTCGTCGACAAGCCCTGTCTACAAGGGTCTCAACAACTAATCCCCCTATGCTACTCAGACTCAAATAACAAACTTATTCAAAAAAAGTGCTCGCGTTACAACAAAGGAGAATTTTTTAAATAGATGAATAAATATTTTGTTATTTAGGGTTTTTAATGATGTTGTTATATATAGTGAGCAAAATTTCTGTGGATAAGTATAAAAAAGTAATCTAAATCATAAAGTTAAGTCAATAATAACCAGCGGGATAAAGGCTCGGTAAGCTGGGTTTATGCTGATTGAAAGCTGGTTGTAAAAGGCTAAGTTATACAGAAAAACTGGAAATTCGAATTTATCCCCAAAACCCTGCCCAGTTTTTGTCGCTTGCACCCACAGGTTTGTACACACCCAATAGTCATCAATAATAAAAATTATCGTTAAAACAGGTATTTACAAGGTAAACCTAAACATTTCTGTGGATAACCTGTGTAACTGTGTGGAAAAAGTTGAAGATAAGCCGGTATTAAGATTTCCCTTAGGGTAAGGTTTGTGGGGTTTCACCGGTTAAATAGGATTTAAGCAGAGAAGATGGTACGAAGGTTTGTTTTACACGGCGGAGTCGCCTCCGCCGTGTAGAAGCGGTCTATTTACCGATACAGAAGCTACTGAAAATTCTTCCTAAAAGATCATCCGGGGTGAATTCCCCGGTAATTTCCCCCAGGGCTTTTTGCGACTGACGTAAATCTTCTGCGAGGAGTTCACCGGCGGCATAACCCTGGAGCTGGGCCTGACCGGAATAGAGGAAGCCCTGAGCCCGCTCCAGCGCATCTAAATGACGGCGGCGGGCAGTAAAACCGCTTTCGCCAGTTTCGCTAAAGCCCATAATGGATTTGAGGTGCTGCTTTAGTGCATCCACACCGGCGCCAGTGGCAGCGCTGATGCTGATGTAGGGATTGGGCACCTGCTCAAACAGGCCGGCCGCTTCTCCAGTCAGGTCAATTTTGTTGCGGATCAGGGTGACCTTGGCAGGATTGTCCAGCTGGGCAATAAAATCCGGCCAAATGGCTATTGGATCAGTTTGCGGAGTTTGGCGGCTATCCACTAATAACAGCACGCGATCAGCTTGCTGGATTTCCTGCCAGGCACGTTGAATACCTATTTGTTCTACTTCGTCCGGGCTCTCGCGTAAACCAGCGGTATCGATAATATGCAGAGGCATACCATCAATATGGATATGTTCGCGCAAAACATCGCGGGTTGTGCCTTCAATACTGGTGACAATGGCGGATTCGCGACCACTGAGCGCATTTAACAGGCTGGATTTGCCCGCGTTGGGCCGGCCCGCGATTACTACGCGCATGCCATCGCGTACCAGAGCGCCCTGTCGTGCTTCCTTAAACACCTGTTCCAGTTTGCCCACAATGTTTTGCAGATCGCGTGCGACCTTGCCGTCGCTGAGAAAATCAATTTCTTCCTCCGGGAAATCAATAGAGGCTTCGACATAGATGCGCAGGTGAATCAGTGCTTCTACCAGGTCGTGAATGCGTTTGGAGAAAGCGCCCTGTAAGGAGTGGAGCGCATTGCGTGCGGCCTGTTCACTGGTGGCATCAATCAAATCGGCGATAGCTTCAGCTTGGGCCAGGTCCAGTTTGTCGTTGAGGAAGGCGCGCTCGGAGAATTCACCAGGTCGTGCCAGACGCACACCCAAACGGGTGATTTCACGCAGGAGTAAATCCAGAATAATAGGACCGCCATGGCCCTGAAGTTCAAGGACATCTTCACCGGTAAAGGAATTGGGGCTGGGGAAAAATAGCGCTATGCCTTGATCGAGAACCTCGCCTGAAGCTGCCGAGAAGTTGCAATAGTGGGCATGGCGCGGTTGCAGATTAATAGAAAGAAGACTTTCAGCAACCAATTTGGCCTTCGGGCCGGAGACGCGGACTATACCGACACCTCCGCGGCCAGTGGCGGTGGCTATGGCTGCGATGGTATCGGTATTGATCATGGCAATTACTTGGTAGCAGGTTCAGCGTCGATTCGGCGAGTAATTACATACTGCTGGGCGATCGACAAAATGTTGTTGGTTACCCAGTACAACACCATACCGGCCGGGAACCAGAGGAACATGATAGTAAATACGATCGGCAGCATTTGCATTATGCGCGCTTGCATTGGATCTGTTGGTTGCGGGTTTAGCTTTTGCATAAACCACATAGTGATTCCGTAGATAATCGGCAACACGAAATAGGGATCTTTTACCGAGAGGTCCATGATCCAGCCAAAGAAAGGTGCATGGCGCAGTTCGACTGATTCCATCAATACATAATAGAAGGAGAGGAATACCGGCATTTGAATCAGCAGAGGCAAGCAGCCGCCGAAGGGGTTTACCTGCTCGGTTTTGTAGAGCTTCATCATTTCCTGCGAGAACTTCTGGCGATCATCGCCATAGCGTTCTTTCATTTCTGCCATTTTCGGCGCAAGTTTGCGCATTTTCGCCATGGATTTATAGCTGGCGGCAGAAAGTTTGAAGAATAACGCTTTGATTAAAATAATCAGACTGATAATCGCCAGACCCCAGTTGCCAACAAACTCATGGATAAATTTCATAAACGCGAACAAGGGTTTGGACAACCACCACAACCAGCCGTAATCCACGGTAAGATCCAGGTGCGGGGAGATTTCTTCCAGACGTTTGGTATCTTTCGGGCCAGCGTAGAAATCAGCACTGATACTGGCTTGGGTACCCGGAGCAACTTCATTAATTTTGCTGGTAAAGCCCAGCAAATATAGGTCATTAGTACCTAACTTACGCAAACTAAAACTGTTGTCACTATTGGCATCGGGAATCCAGGCGCTGAT
Source organism: Cellvibrio sp. KY-GH-1 (assembly GCF_008806975.1). NCBI lineage: Bacteria > Pseudomonadati > Pseudomonadota > Gammaproteobacteria > Cellvibrionales > Cellvibrionaceae > Cellvibrio > Cellvibrio sp. KY-GH-1. The sequence continues at coordinate 3,946,315 of NZ_CP031728.1, read as the reverse complement.
GAAGTAGTGTTGCACCATGGCAACCCATCCACCCTGGCGACTGGTTTTGTACTCGCCTTCAGCAATTTTGGCGAACGTGAATTTTTTATAGTTTTCTTCAGTAGTCGTAATCGCGGCACCGAGGAAGGGGTTCATTTCCAGCGCGCTCACTTTCACAAAGTTTTGGCTGTCGCGTTTGATTTGGCCATAGAGTTGAGCCGACCAGATATTGCTGCTTTTGTTATCGATCAGGTATTCCACCTTGATCAGATACTCACCGCGAGTAAAGGTGAAACGTTTGGTGATCTTTACTTCACCTTGTTGCAGCGCCAAATCCACTTGCAGCTGCTCTTTACCATCGGTCAGTGAATAGCTTTGTTGTTCGCTGGTAAACAATGGGCGGCCGGCAGCTGTGTCGGTGCCATTGATACCAATCAAGCCACTTTGCGCGATATAGGTATGGTTATCGCGGTTGTCCAACAACACATAGGGCTGATCGGGCGTATTTAGCTGGGCATAATGACGGGGCAGAGCCACTTCGACAATATCACCACCCAATGGATTGATGGTTACATTCAAGCTGTCAGTTTTGATGCTGATGAGATGCTGTTGCGCCTGTTTGGCTTTGTCAGCTTCCGAAAGCTCTTGTCCAGCTGCAGCGGGAATTTCACTGGATGCAGGGGGAATACTTGCATCTTCAGCTACAGAACTACTGGTTTGGCTAGCCACTGCAGCGGCTGGCGCTGGAAGTTTTTCCTGGTATTCATGCCAACGAATAACCAGAAGTAACAGGGTTGCGAGAATGCCCGCAATTAACAGGTTTTTTTGCCAATCCATCTTAATGACTGCCATCTGTAGGGTGTGAGTGAAAGTGTGAACAACAGGTTTTTTTCAATTCCGGGACTGGATCCAACCCGCCTTGGTGCCAGGGATGGCATTTTATAAGGCGACGTAGGGTTAGATAAGACCCGCTAAAAAATCCATAGCGCTTAAGTGCCTCTTCCGAATAATGGGAACAGGTTGGGTAAAAACGACATTGGTTGCCAATCCAGGGGCTCAATAAATAACGGTAAATATGGATTAGCTTTACAGCGGCCAAAACCAATAACTGGTGCAGTTTGCTGATCAAGGTTTTTACCAGTGACATAACCGGATTATTCCCCCTGTGGTTGGGGTTGCGATCTTAACCTATGCTGGCGAGCTTTTTTAAAAATTCGCTGCCATTGTTGGTCAAGTTGCTGGCTAAATTCGGCATTGGTCAGATTTTCCAGCCCTTTGCGTGACAGGACTATGACATCCAGTCCGGCAAAAGCGTGTTGGCGAGTGCGAAAACTTTCCCGAATCAAACGTTTGAAGCGATTGCGTTCCACCGCGAGGCGCAAATGTTTCTTGGCAATAACCAAACCTAATCGACCAATATTGAGTTGGTTACTGCGAGATAGAATTAGAAAATGCTGATGAGATGCGCGAAACGGTGCATCGTCGAAGATTTTTTGAAAATCAGTCGCTTCGAGTAAGCGCAGGGATTTTGAAAATGTAAGGGGTAATGCTGTGCGGGAATCAGAAAGTTGATTCAAACTAGCAGGCTGCTGAGATTCTATTGTGGCTGACATAAGTGCAAAAAAGTAGCCCGGTTAAACCCTCATTGACTACTTTTATTCACCTGATCAAATAACGAAGGTCAACAAACTGCTAGTGAACCAGGAAGCGTAGACCAATTAAACCTGGGTCAACGCTTTACGGCCTTTGGCACGACGACGAGCCAAAACCAAACGACCACCTTTGGTAGCCATGCGTGCACGGAAACCGTGGTTGCGAACGCGCTTAAGATTGCTGGGTTGGAATGTTCTTTTCATGATAAACCTGTTAAAAATCCTGAGTTAATTCACACGGTGTGCGAAAAGAGGGCGAATTCTAATGAAGGGCTTGCACTAAAGCAAATTATTTTGTGCAAATTATCTACAAAAACGCTAAAAACTCATTAATCACAGTTTTTGTCAGTTTTCCCCCAGTTAATCCAAAAAATATTCACAGGTTTATCCACAGTTTGGGCGTTTAAATCACTCTTAGAACTGGCGTACATGTTCGTAGAGGTGGTTCGTAACACATTGAATTTTAATGGCTAAGTTTTAATCCATTAAATTAATTTTTCTTGTTTACTGTGGATAACTTTGCGACGCGAGAGTAGACTTGCTCCCCCCTTGTTAACAATGAGACGCGGGTGCGTTGCGGGAGTTTTAGTTTTGTTGCAATCAATTTGGAAATTATGTGCCGCGAGTTTACAGGATGAATTGCCTTCCCAGCAGTTCAATACCTGGATCCGGCCGTTACAAATTGATGAGTCTGCCGCGCCGCTGGAATTAAGGTTGTTAGCGCCAAACCGCTTTATTTGCGATTGGGTAAATGACAAGTTCCTTAATCGTATCCGCGAACTTGCAGTTCAATATCATCAGGATAAGAACTTAAATGTTGCAGTGGGGGTTGTCTCGCGGCCAGTCACGGGTTTTCAGGCTCGGGCAATTCCTGAAGTTATTAGTACACCTGTGCCCGTTTCACAGCCTGCTATTCCAATTTACACACCTAAATTGGAGCTAAGTGCTTCGATATCGGGTGATTTCGCAAACAACTCCGTCGATTATGAAGATAAGTCGCTGAATAACTCTGAGGAGTTGTTACTGGAGGCTACTAACAGACCAACACCCGAACTGGATGTAGAGGGTGGGCTTAAACACAGTAATTATCTTAATTTGTCATCGACGTTCGCTACCTTTGTTGAGGGTAAGTCCAACCAACTCGGTTTGGCGGCAGCACGTCAGGTCGCAGAGAATCCCGGCGGAGCTTATAACCCGCTTTTTATATACGGTGGAGTGGGGCTGGGTAAGACCCATTTGATGCAGGCGGTTGGTAATGCCATGGTTGCTCGCAACCCGAATGCTAAAGTGGTGTACCTACATTCCGAGCGTTTTGTGGCTGATATGGTCAAAGCGCTGCAACTCAATGCTATTAACGATTTTAAGCGCTATTACCGTTCGATGGATGCCTTGTTAATTGACGATATTCAGTTCTTTGCAGGCAAAGAGCGTTCTCAGGAAGAGTTCTTTCATACCTTCAACTCACTGCTCGAGGGTGGGCGTCAGATAATCCTTACCTGTGACAGGTTTCCCAAAGAAATTAATGGATTGGAAGAGCGGTTGAAATCTCGTTTCGGCTGGGGGCTGACGGTAGCAGTGGAACCCCCAGAGTTGGAAACACGTGTTGCGATTCTTATGAAGAAGGCCGAGCAGGTAAACGTAGACTTACCTCACGATGCTGCGTTCTTTATTGCTCAACGAATTCGAGCAAATGTTCGCGACCTGGAAGGTGCGTTGAAGCGTGTCATTGCAAGCTCCAATTTTACGGGTCGTCCAATCGACGTCGAACTTGTGCGTGAAGCCTTGAAGGACTTATTGGCATTGCAGGATAAACAAGTTGGTATCGACAATATCCAGCGTGTTGTCTGTGAATACTACAAAATTAAAATGAACGACATGATTTCCAAACGTCGTAGTCGTTCAGTTGCAAGGCCGCGGCAAGTGGCAATGGCCCTCGCCAAGGAACTAACTAATCACAGCTTGCCGGAAATTGGTGAAGCCTTTGGCGGTCGCGACCATACGACGGTATTGCACGCCTGTCGCAAGATAAAAGAATTGCAGGAAGAAACCGCGGATATCCGCGAAGATATGAAAAATTTGCTGCGTTCGCTAACAACTTGATTTATAAACGCGGTTTGAGTTTTGTGCGGTGAAAGTAACCAGAAAGACTGACCTGAAATAAGTAATTCGTTACCCTGAGAAAGCCAACCAATAAGTCCCGGAAGATTACCTAAGAGACCATCACATGAAATTTGCCGTATCCCGCGAAGCCTTGATCAAGCCCTTACAATTGGTAGCTGGTGTGGTTGAACGTCGCCAGACCTTGCCGGTGCTTTCCAATGTGTTGATTCAATTACAGGGTGATCAGTTATCCTTGACTGGTACTGATCTGGAGGTAGAGATCGTTGGTCGCTTGACTCTGGAGCAGCCAGGGCAATCCGGGGAAATTACAGTCCCCGCACGTAAGTTGGTAGATATCTGCAGATCCCTGCCAGATAGCAGCACAATCGAGTTCACTTTGGAAGAAAACCGCATTCTGGTTAAGTCTGGTCGCAGTCGTTTTACCTTATCGACTTTACCGGCGTCTGATTTTCCCAATGTGGAGGATACTCCGGGCAATTTGCGTTTTAGCTGTGCCCAGCAGGAAGTAAAACGGCTTATCGAGCGCACCGCCTTTGCTATGGCCCAGCAGGATGTCCGTTATTATTTGAATGGCATGTTGTGGGAAGTGCGGCAGGATCAATTGCGCGTGGTGGCAACTGATGGGCACCGCATGGCGATGTGCACCCGCGCTGTAGCGGTAAATTCCGGCGATGTTATCCAGGCAATTTTGCCGCGCAAAGGTGTGTTGGAGTTGTCGCGCTTGCTGGACGATTCGACCGCGCAGGTAGAAATAGTATTGAGTTCCAATCATATCCGCGTTACCTCAGTTGATTACACCTTTACTTCCAAGTTGGTGGATGGCAAGTTCCCCGAATACGAACGCGTATTGCCGCGTGGTGGTAATAAGATTGTTATTGGTTCACGTTTGGAGTTAAAGCAGGCGTTCGCACGTACAGCGATTTTGTCTAACGAAAAGTATCGCGGGGTTCGTTTGCTCCTATCTGACGGTACGCTCACCATAGTGGCAAATAACCCTGAACAGGAAGAGGCCGAGGAGCAGGTAACCGTAGATTATGCTGGCGAGTCTCTTGAAGTAGGTTTTAATGTAAGTTACTTACAGGACGTGGCCAACGTGATAAGTAACGAGAATATTAAGATTACCTTGTCTGATGCTAATTCCAGTGCTCTGTTGGAAGAACCTGAAAATAGTGATTCCCTTTATGTAGTTATGCCAATGCGGCTCTAATTGGCCGCGTTTGCGTCACCCTGGTCTTATGACCTTAAATCGATTATTTATTCAAAACTTGCGCAACCTCGAGGGGGTGGATATCACTCCTTCAGCGCAGGTAAACCTTATCTTTGGCGAAAATGGTTCCGGAAAAACCAGCGTTTTGGAAGCGGTAAACTTGTTGGCCTTGGGAAGATCTTTCCGCAGTCATAAGCATAAACCTCTTATCAGACATCACCAAAATTCTTTCACGGTATTTGGCAAAGTACGTGTTGAAGATGGTTCCGATGTTCCTATCGGAATTAATCGAACGTCGGAAGGCCTGGCTAATTTCAAAGTTAACGGTTCTATGGTTCCATCGGCGGCAGATTTAGCCGCTTATCTTCCGGTTCAGGTAATTAATTCTGAAACTTTTTTGCTGTTGGAAGGAAGTCCTCAGGTTAGAAGGCAGTTTATCGATTGGTTAGTGTTTCACGTGGAACATGGATTTTTCCCTGCATGGAAGGCAATTCAGCGTTGCCTCAAACACCGCAACAGCCTCTTGCGCCATGATAGAATAGACCCCTTTGAGCTTGCTCCTTGGGATAAGGAATTGGTGCTACTCACAGAGCAGATTCACGAATTTCGTTTGGAATCATTTCGCCAGTTTCATGAAGTATTTGATGAACTCTGTAAGGAGTTTACTAAACTGGATGGAGTTAAACTGAGTTACTACCGTGGTTGGGATAAGGATAAGAACTACGCTGAGGTGTTGTCAGCCTCTCTAGAGCGGGATCAACGTATCGGTTATACACAGTCCGGCAGTCACAGGGCAGATTTACGCATCACCATCAACGGTCAATATGCTGCGGAGACACTGTCTCGCGGTCAGCAGAAGCTCTTAGTCTGCGCGCTGAAAATTGCCCAGGGCTGCGTATTCAGCCGTATCACAGGGCGAAAGTCTGTTTATTTAGTGGATGACTTACCAGCAGAATTGGATGAAAAGCATCGCGCACTATTAGTTAAATGGTTGGCGACTATGGGAACCCAGGTTTTTATTACCGGTGTTGACCGTGATGTGCTTCTTGCCAGTTGGCTTGATAAACCAGAGATAACACCTAAATTGTTTCACGTGGAACATGGTAGGGTAGTTGAAGCACCTTATTAGGAAGTGCATTTGCTTCCGATTGAACAAAGAATTCTAGCTTCAGCTCTTTAGCTGATGGCTGTAAACAATAAAGCGGAGAATTGCTATGTCAGAAGAGAATACTTACGACTCGTCCAGTATTAAGGTCCTTAAGGGGCTGGATGCGGTGCGTAAGCGCCCAGGGATGTACATTGGCGACACCGACGACGGCTCAGGCCTACACCATATGGTGTTTGAGGTGGTAGATAACTCTATCGACGAAGCCCTTGCTGGTTACTGCACTGAAGTACGGGTAACTATCCATCCGGATGAAACTATCTCCGTATCTGACAATGGCCGCGGTATTCCTACCGATATGCACGAAGAAGGTGTATCCGCCGCTGAAGTTATCATGACTGTACTCCACGCCGGTGGGAAGTTTGATGACAATACCTATAAGGTTTCCGGTGGTCTGCACGGTGTAGGTGTATCGGTAGTAAATGCCCTCTCCGAATACCTGAAGCTAACGATTCGCCGCGCGGGCAAGATCCATGAACAGATCTATCGTCATGGTGTACCTGATGAGCCACTCAAAGTCGTCGGTGATTCAACGACCACCGGGACTGAGGTTCACTTCAAACCTTCTGCAGAAACCTTTACTAATATCGAATTTCATTTTGAATTATTGGCTAAACGCTTGCGCGAACTCTCCTTCCTGAACTCAGGAGTACGTATCGTCTTGAAGGATGAACGTACTGGTAAGGAGGAGGTATACCAATACGAAGGTGGTTTACGGGCGTTCGTTGAGCATTTGAACACCAATAAGAACCCTATCAATAAGATGGTTCACTTTGTTTCGCTTAAGCGCGATGACGGAATTGGTGTTGAAGTTGCCCTCCAGTGGAATGACTCCTTCCAGGAAAACCTGTTTTGCTACACCAACAATATTCCCCAGCGCGATGGTGGTACTCACCTAGCGGGTTTCCGTGCAGCACTAACTCGTGGCCTGAATACCTATATTGAGAAAGAAGGCATCGCAAAGAACGCCAAAGTCGCGACTACTGGAGATGACGCACGTGAAGGTTTGACTGCAATCATTTCGGTAAAAGTGCCTGATCCAAAATTCTCCAGTCAGACGAAAGACAAACTCGTATCATCTGAAGTGAAAACTGCTGTAGAGCAGGAGATGAATGAGCACTTTGGTAACTATCTGCTGGAAAATCCACAAGAAGCGAAGTCTATCGTGGGTAAGATGATTGACGCTGCCCGTGCCCGTGAAGCAGCGCGTAAAGCACGTGAGATGACTCGTCGCAAAGGTGCACTGGATATTGCAGGCTTACCTGGAAAGCTGGCGGATTGTCAGGAGAAAGACCCGGCATTATCGGAACTCTATCTGGTAGAGGGTGACTCTGCGGGTGGCTCAGCTAAACAAGGCCGCGCACGCAAGACACAAGCGATCCTCCCGCTCAAAGGTAAGATCCTCAACGTAGAGAAAGCCCGTTTCGACAAGATGCTTTCGTCGGCAGAAGTGGGAACTCTGATTACAGCCTTGGGTTGTGGTATTGGTAAGGAAGATTACAATCCGGAAAAACTGCGTTACCACAGCATCATCATTATGACCGACGCCGACGTTGATGGTTCGCACATCCGCACTCTGTTGTTGACCTTTTTCTTCCGCCAAATGCGTGAGCTGATTGAACGCGGCCATATCTATATAGCCCAGCCACCGCTGTACAAAATTGCCAAGGGTAAGCAGGAACAGTATCTGAAAGATGAATCAGCCATGACGGAGTTCCTTACCCAAGCAGCGTTGGAAGATGCAAGTCTCTACGTAAATCCAGGCGCGCCCGCCATTTCTGGCGAAGCCTTGGAAAAATTGGTGCAGGAATACCGCAAGGTAATGGCGACTATCGAGCGTTTGTCACGCTTGTATCCTGCCGAAGTATTGGAACAAATGATTTACTTGCCGGCTATCCGCGCTGACCATTTGGCAGATCAGGGTCACATGCAGCAATGGTGTGATCAGATGCTCGCGCGTTTTAGCCTGGATGCTCGCGCTGGTAGCCAGAAGTATATTATTGAAGTTCGTGAAGATGCTGAGCGACACTTGTTCTTGCCGAAAGTGGAAATTATCGCCCACGGTATCAGCACGCCTTATCCGTTTAACCACGATTTCTTTGCCTCAGGTGAATACGCTTCCATCGTATCCTTGGGTGAAAAGCTGGAAAGCCTCATTGAAGAGGGTGCTTATATCCAGCGTGGTGAGCGCAAGCAGCCTGTGGCGAGCTTCACCGAGGGCCTTGAATGGTTGATGAAAGAGTCACGCAAAGGCTACAACATCCAGCGCTATAAAGGTTTGGGTGAGATGAACCCCGAGCAGCTTTGGGACACCACCATGAACCCGGAAACTCGCCGTATGCTGCGCGTGACTATCCAGGACGCTATTGCTGCTGATCAAATTTTCACCTGCTTGATGGGCGACGCTGTGGAACCTCGTCGCGATTTTATTGAGACGAACGCGCTTGCGGTGGCAAACCTTGATGTTTAAAAAAATAATATAAAAATATTTATAATAAAAAAACGGGCAAAAATATTGCCCGTTTTTTTTACACCTGCCATTAAGATCCTATCAAAACAGCCCTGACGAATTGTTTTTGTTTAACACTTTGATTAAAGTCTAATTGCTATTTTTTTATTAGAAATTGAAATTAAAAATGGCATCGATTTCACAAATACTGGCTTTTTGCTGGACTATACTCAAGCCGTAAT